>CAZTXG010000093.1:0-1525 GCA_964617335.1 uncultured Oscillospiraceae bacterium | reverse complement strand
GAAGAAGTAGACACCGTCGGTATCTTTTATATAATCCAGAAGTACATTGAACTCGTTCAAAAAGAAGGAAATGAGGCCCACAAAAAGGCAGTTGAAATCGGCAAGATTGCATCCGTCAAGCCTTCGCTTTCCGAAAGCCTATTTGCCCTAATCACAAGCGAGAATTGCCAAAAAGGCATGCGCGAGTACCTGCATTCTTTTGAAGGTGGCAAAATTATGGAACTCGCAACTGCTATTGGGGCAGAGAATAATGTCCTTACTGATATTCGACGCTTGTTCGGTGTGAAACATTCGTGCTTATGGGATAGGCAGACCGGTGAGGATGAAATTCGAAAACTTCTGACTGAGTATGGCGTGGTCAAGGAGAGTAACGCTATCCTGAACACTCTCGCTCATTCATTGAATGAGGCATACAAAGAGTGGCGTGAGCGGCTGAAATTCATCGGCATCTCATGTGAAGCTCTACGGGCAAAATATCCCACCTTGGTAAAGATTCTTAATGCGCTCCTGAAAATCTACAAGCAGGAGGATATCCTTCCCGACCAATTAAAAGCCCTTCATTCTGAGTTGGTGGTACACGGTGCGGAAATCAGGGAACTGCTAAATAACGACAGATGTGTCTTTGCCGAGGTCTATGAAGCCTATCTTGAAGACCTCAGTGCCGATGAGATCGCCGTTGTGAAGACTAATATCGGGACGGGTCTGTTTGAGTTGCCGAAAACCGATTGCAACATTAAAGTAAAAGAAGCCGCTGAGGAATTTCGCAAGAATCAGTTGAAGTCACAGCTTTTCCGCTTGTGGAAAGACAAGACGGGAACGAAAAACCCTCGTGACTGGTCAAGCCGCTATAGGACGCCCATTCTGTGTTGCGTGCCCGAAGCGGAGTTTGAGCGGGCAAAGAAAGCGTTCGATACCCTTAACCGCAACTGGGGTACAGATTCAGAAATCAAAGCCGCTCTTGCATTCTTGGAATCGACCGCGCTATTTGATGTTCTTTCGGACGACGAGAAGCGCAATGCAGCATTCAAGCGCGACGTTGTTGGGGTGTACAGTACACTGCTTCCTGACATCGATAAAGTCAGGGATGCTCTTGACCATCTCTCGATAGATGTTTATGCCTGGCGTGATAATCCCAGTGTCAGAACAAAGATTGAACAGCTTGCCGACGCCGAATATAACGCCGGAGGCAGCGACAAGGTTCTCTTGAAAATTGATGAAATGGACGATACCCAGTTGAAGCAGTACCTGAAGAGACTGGTCAAAGGCAGCATTACAGTAGGAATTGAAATATTGACAAATGGAGGTTGAGAATAAATGCAAATTGACTCGGTAAAAAGCTATCTGACTTCCACAGTCAAGACTCCGTATTTCCTGTTCATCAGCGATGGGCAGTATATATCCGCGATAGACGAGTTGAAGGTTTGCGGACTAAACCTTGTCCCGATAAGTAGCTTTTGCAGCGGGGACGATAAAGTGCCCGACATCGATGGGCTTCTCAGCTACATTGAGTCAGCCGATATAAACG
>CAZTXG010000092.1:0-1528 GCA_964617335.1 uncultured Oscillospiraceae bacterium | reverse complement strand
TTATATCCCGTGGTATTTTCTTGAAGATAATATTCTTCTTTGCCATAAACTCTTTAGGTAAAAGACAATTATCTGCATATATGATATACTGCTCACCTTTTGTTTGCACCAGCTCCAACGAGTCATAATCCAATGTTGTCAATCTGTCTTTCTCATATAAGAAGTAGTAAACTGATTCATCTTTTTTGCCTAAAAAGTGTTTTTCAGCATTGGGTTCTATGTAAGATGTTCTTGTTTCGGAAAACCAGATATATTCTTTTATCTTTTCCAATGCTACTTTCTCATTCAAGTTTTGATCTTTGTCAAATAGGGGTAATCCCAATTCATAATAATCGAATGAACCGCCTGTACCTTCAACTATATCTTTGTTTGTTCCATAACCTTTAGAAGCTCTCTTTACTCTTTCAGCAGTAATATCATTGGCATAATCTTCCATTTCAAGCAAAATAAATTTTCGATTACCACCATCTTTTTTATTAAGATTTAAAACAGCATGAGCAGTTGTTCCAGAACCTGCAAAGGAGTCCAAAACAATATCTTTCCTATTTTTATTCGTTCCAATATTTAATATTTGCCTTATTAACATTTCAGGTTTAGGAAATTCAAAAACAGATTTTCCTAAAATATTTGTCAATTCTCTAGTGCCAGTTATAGAATGAAAGTCTTTATTATCCCAAGTGGTTTTCGCTGTTTGAGTTAATCTTCTTTCTTTTTGGAAGATTCTAATTTCCCCATCAGCACCTAATCTTGCAACTAGATCATTTTTTTGCTTCATAGATTTTTCTATTCCCCATCTCCATACACTTTCTAGACCATCAACAGTACTTGCAAAAACTTCAAGCCAACCTTTTTTTGGCTCTATACTTACTTCAAATAAATCATTGCTATCTGGATTTTCAGAATTAACGTAAAAAGGATAACGAAGATTTGGGCGATTAGTTGAATTGAATGATTTCACATTTCTGTTTCTTAAACCTTTTAAATTGAAACCGCCATTATTGTCAAAATATTTATACTCTGCTCCTTCAGTTTGAATTTCATTTAGTTGCAATTCAGATTTATTCTTACTGAAAACTAAAATATATTCATGTGTTTTTGCAAAAAAACCATATCGTCTACCTTCTGGTTTGACTATTACAGTTAAAGTAGCAACGTAATTTGATACACCAAATATTTCAGAGCATAAATGTTGTAAGTGCATAATCTCATTTTCATCAATACTGATAAAAATAGCACCATCGTTGGTCAATAGTTTATGCAGAAGTTTCAACCGAGGATACATCATACATAACCACTTGTCGTGACGAGTCAGGTCTTCACTTTCTTTACCTACCACTTCTCCCAACCATTTTTTTATTTTTGGATGGTTTACATTATCGTTATACACCCAACTTTCGTTACCAGTGTTGTATGGAGGGTCAATGTATATGCACTTTACCTTTCCTTCATATTCAGGCAACAAGCTTTTCAGGGCTTCAAGGTTATCACCATGAATGATTTTGTTTCCGCAGTCGATAGGTTCTGTTTG
>CAZTXG010000091.1:0-1569 GCA_964617335.1 uncultured Oscillospiraceae bacterium | reverse complement strand
TTTTGGTTGCGTCGGGGCGGTTTTTCTCAGCTAATTTAACGCTGGCCTTCAGAGCCTCCATTAAATCCACCACATTGCCTTGATCGGCAGCCGCTACTGGCGTAACAATTTCCTGACCGGCGATACGCGCTTCGATCATCTCCCACAAGGCTTGTCGGTAATCATCATGGTAACTGGCAGGGTCAAAATCGGTGGACAGGTTTTCTATCAGGTTAACCGCCATTTTTATCTCGTTTTCATGGAGTTTAGCGGGATCCAATCCTTTATTAAGGGAAACTGGGGAGCGTATTTCATCGGGGTAGAAAATAGTCTCCATCACCAGCACATCATCCTTTACCCGAATGGCGGCCAAAGACTGTTTAGTGCGAATAAAGACCTTGGCAATGGCGATTTTCCCGGTTTTCTCCATTGCCGTGACGATCAAACTGTACGCCTTTTCACCGCCTGGGGACGGTTCCAGATAATAGGTTTTGTCAAAATAAACTGGATCAACTTGAGACAAGCTTACAAAATCAAGAATGTCCACCGTTTTAGTGTTTTCCTGAGGAATGCGTTCAAAATCTTCGGGGTTAATTATCACATAATTTCCCTTTTGATACTCATATCCCCTCACAATATCATCGCCGCTGACTTCTTTCTCACAGCGAGAGCAAAATTTTTTATATTTGATGGGTGACATGCATTCTCTGTGCAGGTAATTGAACTTTATGTCCTTATTTTCGGTGGCTACATACATACTGACGGGAATATTAACCAGACCAAAACTAACCGCGCCCTTCCACAATACTCTCATGGCATTGGCTCCTTTCAAAGTCACTTGAGAATAGCTTTAATAATTAAACAAAAATTATTCTTAGAGTCAGAAAAGAGCACTTTAAAAAGGGTTTAATTGCCAACAAGAGAGAGTTAGCGTAAAATTACTTTGGGGAAATAAGAGAGAAGGTTATTTGACTAAACTGTGAAATATGTTATAAAATATCTCTGTCAGCAAATGACGAGCGGGAGTAGCTCAGTGGCAGAGCACCGGCTTCCCAAGCCGGGTGTCGAGGGTTCGAACCCCTTTTCCCGCTCCAATTCAAGAAATCCGAATGGCCCTGATTCTGTTGGAAAGCCCTGATAGAACGGGGCTTTTTGTATAGTAGGGGTTAGGACTTGACATTAACTAAGATTTGCGTAATTGTGTTTAATATAAATAGAATATACTGCGAGGTTAATAGCATGTGTCTAATACTTTTTGCCTACGACTGTCATCCCCGCTACAAATTGGTAGTGGCGCAAAACCGGGATGAATTTTTTAATCGTCCTACCTCACCGGCTGATTTTTGGTCGGACAATCCTTTAATCCTGGCGGGCAGGGATCAGAATGAGGGCGGTACCTGGCTGGGGATTACCCGTACAGGACGTTTTGCCTCATTAACCAATTATCGTGATCCTCTGTACCTCAACCCCCAGGCCCCTTCACGAGGTAGGCTGGTAAAGGAATACCTGGAAAGCGATCTTGATGCAGAAGAATATATACGCAATCTACATGGGCAAGCCAACCAGTATAATGGTTTCAGCCTGTTAGTG
>CAZTXG010000090.1:0-1604 GCA_964617335.1 uncultured Oscillospiraceae bacterium | reverse complement strand
GAAATGCCCGTGGATTTAAAAACTGTGCCCGCCTGTGTTTACACAAGTCCGGAAATTGCCTCTGTGGGCATGACTGCACAGGAGGCCAAAGAAGCCGGCATAGACACATTTTCCGGAAAATACATCATGGGCGGCAACTCAAAATCTGTTATCACCGCTCAGGAGCGAAGCTTTATAAAACTTCTTTTTAACAGCGCCGACAGGCGTGTCATAGGTGCCCAGCTTATGTGCGATAGGGCAACAGACATTGTTGGCGAAATTTCCATGGCCATTTCAAACGGACTTACAAGGGAGCAGATGGCAAGGGTTATCCACCCCCACCCCACCTATATGGAAGGGATTTGGGAGGCGGCGGAAGACGCTATTGGACAGAGCATTCACCTGGCACCAAAGGCTAAAAGATAAGGTTTGCGGGGCATTCCTTGATTTTGAAGGTTTGGGGAAAAGCTTTATTATAAACCCCTGCAATCTTTGGTGTTTTTAGACTAAGCTCTCAGCGGTATACCATATAAAAAGAGCAAGCTGCGACTTAAATCACAGCCTGCTCTTTTTCTTGTCCCAAAACAAGCCGGCTCGAAAGTCAGCAAAGGTGTATGGGCACGGGATTTTGGGCGCTGATATTATCTTCTTTAACCTCACAGTCCAGTGCCAAAAGCCTGACTCCGGCTTTTTCCGCCTGTATCAAGGTATCGGCAAATTCCGGATGGGTAAGTCGGTTCGGCTCAAAGAGGTGAACCTTATCCATCTGAATAATAAAAACAGCATAGGCCTCATAGCCCTTTTTAAGGCAATCCATAAGCCCGTGCAAATGCTTAACTCCCCTTTCCGTGGGGGCATCTGGAAAGCGGGCAAGGCCATTTTCCTCAAGGGTTACGCCCTTCACCTCGGCAAAGGCCCGCCTGCTGCCCCTTTCAAGGTAAAAATCAAAGCGGGAATCCCCAAAACGCTGCTCGGCCTTGATTAAACTTGGCACCTCCCCCAGTCCGCCACCTTTAAGCCACTGGTAAAAAACCTTGTTTGGAGCTTGGGAATCAATATTTATAAGGCGCTCACCTTTGTAAACAGCAATCAGGTCATAGTCTGTTTTTCGCCCCTGCCCTTTTGCCTTCTGAACGATAACCGAAGCTCCGCTAATAAGAAGCTCCCTGCAGCGTCCGGTGTTTTTCACATGGGCGATAAAAGGTCTGCCATCTATGAGGACATTTGCTATAAAGCGGTTGGGGCGGCTTAAAAAAACCGCAGAACTGATATTGTCGTAAACCATTTTCTCTCCCTTAGAATGCTTTTTAAAAATAATACCACAGATATAAGCTTTCTTGCAAATGCCCCAAACAACAAAGATCAGACTGTTAGCATAACACAGCTGCCCTCAGGTGGAAATCAATCTTTGCCGCTATGACGGCAGCAACCGCTTTGCTAATGAGATTGCGTAAAATCAAAAAAGACCGCTACAGGGGAAACCTCCCTTGCAGCGGTCTCTTTTTTTGCTTTAACCGCCCGAATTATTACTTAATCGGACAGGTCAAAACTAATGCTTGGCTGACCATGTATATGGTCATCATTTATTGCACCTTTAGATTATACTTTTACTATTTGCTTTTCTT
>CAZTXG010000089.1:0-1615 GCA_964617335.1 uncultured Oscillospiraceae bacterium | reverse complement strand
AAAGCTAATGGGTGGAGGTATGCGCCAGGCGGGTATATTAGCCGCTGCCGGCATAATTGCCCTTGAGAAGATGACTAAGCGCCTGCATGTAGACCACGAAAATGCGGCCTATATGGCCGACCGCCTTTCACAGATTCCGAGAGTCAACGTGAAGGAAGACCGCCTGGACATTGACATGGTTTTCTTTGAAATGGGACCCGAGGTAGTTGAAGAGCAAAAACTCATAGACCATTTCTTTAAGAACGGTATTAAGATTTCCGGTACAGAGGACGGAGAGTGGCGTTTTGTTACAAATGTGGATGTCAGCAGGGAAGACGTGGATTATGTGATTGAGAAATTGAGAGAATGCCTGTAGGGGATTATGAGATTGAGAAATTGTGAGAATAACTGTTAACAAATGATAAGGGGACGGTGAACCGCCCCCTTTGTGTTTTGTGTGTTATCCTTGTCTAATCCAGCTTTCCATAAACGATATTGCCGCCTAATAAGGTTGCTAATACTTCAATTCCGTCTAAGTCTATTGGGTCGATATTAATGATATCATCGCCGATTATAATCAGATCTGCTATCTTGCCGACACTAATGGAGCCGACAAGATCATCCCTGAATAGCTGATATGCCCCGTTGATAGTATAGGCTTCCACAGCCTGAGCTATAGAAATCCTTTCATCCGGATTCAGTAGCCAGGTGGGATCATCTATGTCAGTAATGTCATCGACGCCATAATATTCGGCATTATTGATGTTTCTCGTCACAGCAACTTCAATTGCCCAGAAGGGGTTGTTTACCGGGGAAACAGGATGATCGCCCGAGAATGTCAATCTGACACCGTTATCGGCTAAGCTCTTCACGGGGTATTCGGTCCATGCTCTGTCCGATCCGAGAACAAGCTCGTCGACGTATTCGTACCAGTCAGGCTCTTGAAGATGCCAGTATGGCTGAGTGGCTCCGATTATGCCCAGTTCTCCCATTCTGATTTTATCTTCATTTCGAACCAGTTGCAGGTGGGTGATGACATTTCTCATATCCTTATCGGGGTTTTGTCCAATGGCATATTCCATAGCATTAACGGTTTCCATTGTTGCCGCGTCGCCTATTGAGTGGACGTGGATCTGAAAATCATTGGCAATGGTTTCGCTAAAGTACTCTTTAAGATCTTCCGGGTCATAATAGAGTACGCTTCTGTAATCGGGATCCAGTCCTGCTCCAGGGGCATAGGGCTCCATCAGATAGCCGGTCATTCCCTCAACAACTCCGTCTACAAAGAACTTAATTGTGCTTGCTTTTATAAGCTCTGAACCGCTGAAGTAGTCTCTGAGGGCTATGGCCTCAGAGAGGGCATCCTGGTATTCACCTTTTTCATCACACAGGGCAGCGACATTGACCCGGAGGTTCAATTCCCCCGAATCCTCCAGAGCCTTGTAATTTGACAGGTCTACCGAGTGGGGGGCTATGCTCATCATTGAAGTGTAACCCCAACCTGACATCTGCTCCTGGAAGTAGCGAAGGGCGCCCAGCTGCTGGTCTTCAGAATAAACAGGTTCCATGGTAACCAGGGAAGACGCATCCGTAAGGAGACCCCAGAGCTCACCTGTAACA
This sequence comes from uncultured Oscillospiraceae bacterium, assembly GCA_964617335.1. GTDB lineage: Bacteria > Bacillota > Clostridia > Oscillospirales > Oscillospiraceae > UBA2658. Next base: position 16 of record CAZTXG010000089.1, on the reverse strand, counting down.
GGATCCTTAGAAATGC
>CAZTXG010000088.1:0-1646 GCA_964617335.1 uncultured Oscillospiraceae bacterium | reverse complement strand
TTCACTATGCAGGAGTGTGTTAAGACAGCTACCCTTTTTTACGGTGTTTGTAGCTCACCTACGTCATCGACGGATAATGCTGGGGTCTGCGATGCAGCGAAGAAACCGACCTGCGGCTCCTTTGCCATCTCCTTAAAATTTATGGCAATCCCTTGGGCCCACCGAGAGATTGCACCCCTAATCTTTACACTCCTTATGCGGCCAAAAACCTCAACCGCTTTCCGCACCCCGCCAAACAGAGTGCCCCTAATTTTATCCTCTTGCACCTTCCTTTCAATTTTTATTTTTAATGATAGCAAAGCCTGATTTTCAAGCTTTTAATGTGGGCTTAACTCTATATATGCATTCTCTGGAAAATTTATAACGAAAATGGCGGAAAACATAAAATTTTCTCGATTTTCCTCCTTCGGAGGGCAGAAAAAGCGGCACGAGTCAAGGTTAAACTTTGCGGGCTTTCGCCCGACCTTGACCCATGCCGCTATTTCTGCGGGATGGCAAGCAAGGCAATCAAGCAAAGCTACGCTTGACTGCCTTGGGTTTATTTTGTGGTGCGATAAACGTGGGTGCTGCGTGATTTTTGGCTTGGTCTACCGAGGGCGATTATTTGTCTCCCGAATTAGGTTTAGGTAATACTCCTTCGATTTCCTGTCTAGCTTTTGTATCTCTGCAAACAGCTCATTGTCAAGCTTGGGCGCTTCACTGGCATCATCGAAAAAGTCCCGTGGGGAGATTCCGAGATATTCACAAATATAGAAAAAGTGGAGCATTTTAGGAAAGTGCCGCTTTGATTCAATGCCATGAATAAAGCTGTGTCCCTGTCCGATGTCCAGTGACATTTCACGAGCCGACACACCCTTCTGCTCACGCAAAGCAGTTAAGCGAGCCGCAAATTCCTCCAAGTATTGATAGTCTTCCATATTAGCCATGTACCTCACCTCTGTGTAGTATTGTACACAGTAAGAAGGAATATTTATCTGCTTATTGAATATACATAACTTGACTTATCTTTTCATAAACGATATTATTTAAACAGTAACATGTACAGCCATACAAAGAAAGGAGAAGACACCCTTTGTCGGATTATCATAAGATGTACCTAAAGCTCGCCAGCGCCCAAGCCAATGTTATTGATACCTTGAAAGCTGCCACCGAGATGCTTATAAAGGCACAACGAGAGGCTGAAAATATTCTTCTGGAGGCACCTGAGCCGGAGATTCGGCTTTTGCCCCATTCCTCAAAGGAAGAAAATCATTAGAGAAAGGCGGAAATACCATGTCCGAAAAAGTACTTCTTGTTGCAGAAGTTGATGAGTATTTAAGAGAAGCGGCGGGAGATTTGTTTTACCGCAACGGAATGAATACGTCCACGGCAATAAATCTATATCTAAGTCAGGTGGTTGCTACCCAACAAATCCCCTTACTGTCAAGTCAGCAAGCAAGCCCAATGTTCAAAGTAAGAGAATATGATTCAAAACAATTTTCTAAATCCAAGGCTTGTAAAGGTTCGTAGAGTAAAGAAAACAAACACACCGGTCATTTGCTATGATACAGAAGACGAAAGAGAATATCTTCTGCACACAGACGGACAGCGGTACTTAAACTATGAAAGATTAAAGCTTGAAGAATACCGGTATAAAACACTTACTC
>CAZTXG010000087.1:0-1714 GCA_964617335.1 uncultured Oscillospiraceae bacterium | reverse complement strand
GAGTAAAAGGGCAGGACTATGCCCTGACCAAAACCCTGGATGTTATCAAGCGAGCGATGACTGGGTTGGCGGGCCTGCAAAGTTCCTCTCATGCCAAGCCAAAGGGTGTGCTCTTCTTCGCCGGACCCACTGGAACAGGCAAGACCGAGACCGCAAAAACCTTGGCTGAGATTTTATTTGGTGACGAAAACCGCTGCATTCGCTTTGATATGAGCGAGTTTGGGCAGAGCCACAGTGACCAAAAGCTGCTGGGTGCACCGCCAGGCTATGTCGGGTATGAGACAGGCGGGCAGTTGACGAATGCAGTAAAAAGCAACCCCTTCTCCATTCTCCTGTTTGATGAAATAGAAAAGGCACACCCTTCCATCTTCGACAAGTTCCTTCAAATATTGGAAGACGGGCGGATGACGGATGGACAGGGCAACACAGTATATTTTTCTGAGACGGTCATTATCTTCACCAGCAATCTGGGCATCTATACACTGGATGAAGCTGGTCAGCGCACAGCCAATGTGAACAGTGGGATGTCCTACCTGGAAATGTCAGACCGTGTTCGCAAGTCAGTGGAGGATTACTTCAAACTGGATTTGGGGCGGCCTGAAATCCTGAACCGGATTGGGGAAAACATTGTGGTCTTTGACTACATTCGCCCGGAAGTCGCCAAGTTGATTCTTGACGCTCAGGTTGGGAAAATAATGCGAAGTCTGGCCACCGACAAACAGATCGAGCTTACCTTGTCAGAAATAGCTTCAGAGACCCTGTATCAGCAAGCCCTGGCCAACCTGGCTAATGGCGGGCGGGGCATTGGAAACATCGTGGAAAGTGTTCTGATTAACCCATTGTCAAGGTTTCTGTTTGATCATGAAGTCCTAAGCAACGCAGTGGTGGAGATTGAAGCCATCGATTTGAATGCATTGCCACCCGCTCTGAAATGCAGGGTTAGCAGGACAGCAACATGATGATCTATGCACTGACCTGCAAAGGCCCTCACCATCAGGAAAACGAGGACAGGGTGGTGGTTGGGGCTGAAATCCTGGTGGAAGGTACACTGGAATGTGCATGCTCGATGGGAATGCTTGCCGTCGCTGACGGGGTTGGCGGCAACAAATCAGGCGCAGTCGCATCGCAGTTTGTTGCAGACGCATTAAGTAAAGCCACTACAGTGGATTCAGAGGCCCTTGAACAGATCAATGCTGAGTTGGTTCATGCATCGCTAAAGAGCCCTGCTTTGGAAAGCATGGCCACCACATTGGCCTGCGTTTGTTTTCAAGAGCACCAGACAATCATTTATCATGCAGGCAATACCCGGGTTTATGGTCTGCTGAAGGAAACCTACTTACAGCAGCTGACAGTTGACGACACCTTGGTGCAGCAGATGCTGGCCTCTGGGCAGATGAGCACGATGGAAGCAGTGCTTTCGAACCAGAAGAATGTCATCACAAGCTGCTTTGGCGGCGGGCACACATCCATGCTTAATCTCAAGAAGACCGAGATAACGCCACATAAATACACTGCCCTGCTGCTGACTTCAGATGGCATCCACGATTTCCTTACGGTTGATGAAATGGAGGAGGCACTGGAAAGTAGCAGAAGTGACTTAAGCAGGGCCTGCAAACACATCGCGACCTTGGCTCAAAGACGTGGTTCCACCGATGACCAGAGCATCATCATTGCCCGCCTGATATGATGAGCAGCCCAGACGGAATGATTGCGC
>CAZTXG010000086.1:0-1722 GCA_964617335.1 uncultured Oscillospiraceae bacterium | reverse complement strand
ATCGCCACCATTCATGTGGGCACGGTGATCCTAACCGAGGCCACCCTGAGCTACCTGGGGGTGGGGGTCCCCGTCACCAGGCCCTCCCTGGGTTTGCTTGTGAAAAACGGCTACGACGTGCTGTTCAGCGGCCTGTGGTGGTCCTCCGTCTTTCCCGGGACCTTCATCATGCTGCTGGTCTTCGGAATAAACCTCCTGGGGGACTTCCTCCGGGACGAGTTCAACCCCCGGCTGAAGTAGGTGCGGCCATGAGCGAGTATCTGCTTGAGGTAAAGAATCTGCACACAGTCTTTGAGCTCTTCCGGGGAACGGTAAAGGCCGTGGACGGGGTGGACTTCACCCTGAAGGAGGGGGAGATCGTGGGCATAGTGGGCGAGTCGGGGGGAGGAAAGTCCGTCACCGGCTTCTCCCTGCTGGGCCTGATAGACCCTCCGGGGCGGATCTCCGCCGGGGAAGTGATCTTCCGGGGGGAGAATCTCCTTGAAAAGACCGAGGAGGAGATGAGGGCCATCCGGGGCAAGGAGATCTCCATGATCTTCCAGGACCCCATGACCTCCCTCAACCCCCTTCACACGGTGGGGCGGCAGATCGACGAGATGCTGGCCCTCCATACAAGGCTAGGGGCGGGGGAGCGGAAAAAAAGGGCCGTGGAGCTCCTTGACGAGGTGGGTATACCCAACCCCGCCGAGCGGCTGGACAGCTACCCCCACCAGTTCTCCGGGGGGATGCGCCAGAGAGTGGTCATCGCCATCGCTTTGGCCGCCAATCCGGGCCTCATCATTGCCGACGAGCCCACCACCGCCCTGGACGTGACGGTTCAGGCCCAGATCCTGGCCCTAATGGAGAACCTGGTGAAGCGCTTCGGCTCCGCCCTCATCCTCATCACTCACGACCTGGCCGTGGTGTCGGAGATCACCCATAGGGTGGCGGTCATGTACTGCGGCCGCATAGTGGAGGAGGGCCCCACGGAGCGGCTGATAAAAGCCCCTCTTCATCACTACACCAGGGGGCTGCTGCGGTCCATACCCCGCATGGCGGGAGAGAGGACCCCCCGGCTGCCCCAGATTCCCGGCATGGCCCCCAGCCTCTTCGACCTCCCTGCAGGGTGCGCCTTCGCCCCCCGGTGTCCCGCCGCCGACGGGCTGTGCCGCAAAGAGCCCCCTGCCATGAGAGAGATGGGGGCGGACAGGCGGGTACGGTGCCACTACCCTGTTTTGAACGGGAAAGGAGGGGACGGGAGTGCGTAGTGAGGGACGGGATTATATCCTTGAAGTAACGGACCTGGTTCAGTCCTTTGCCGGCAGGCGGGGCTTCCTGGACAGGCTCGCAGGCAGGCCCCCCAGGACAGTCCGGGCAGTAAACGGCGTCTCCTTCCGGATTGGCCGGGGGGAGGTGTTCAGCCTCGTGGGGGAGTCGGGCTGCGGCAAATCCACCACCGCCCGCACCGTAGTGCGGCTTCTTGAGCCGAAGTCGGGCAGGATAGTCTTCGACGGGGAGGACATTACAACCCACTCCCCCGCCCAGATGATGCCCGTCCGCAAAAAGATGCAGATGATCTTCCAGGATCCCTACGCCTCCCTCAACCCCCGGCAGAGGATAGGGGACATCATCATGGAGCCCATGCTCTTTCATCGCACAGTGAAGAGCAAAGGGGAGGCGGCGGAGGCGGCTCGTCGGCTGCTGGACATTGTAGGCTTCAGGCCCGATCAGGCGGACCGGTAC
>CAZTXG010000085.1:0-1742 GCA_964617335.1 uncultured Oscillospiraceae bacterium | reverse complement strand
TCTGTATGATATCCGCATTGCGGATATTATAACATAATTTTAAATAAGATTACAGGCTTTTCAAATTTGACTAAAGCATCTGATTATATAAAGAAGGATTTATCATAAGCATGTAGTTATAACAGGAAGTGCCGCCCAAACAGTCGGCAGGAAATCAATTTTTTACAGTCCTTGCTTGGTTTAGCATGGGTCGGGCAGATTTCTGAAGTATTCTTTTGAGGTTTCGATAAACAGCCTTCCGGCACGGCTTATATATTTGCCCTTGCGCCAGCAGAGGCCAACCTTGCCATAGACGGGGCCTTTAAGCCTAACATGGCAGTTGCAAAAAAGAGGGTCGGCTAAGGCCTGGGAATATGGCATAAAGGCCACCCCAAGTCCGCTGGCCACGTGTTTAAAAACCGAGATTGAGTCCGGTGTCTCAATGAGGATGTTCGGGCGGATGTTATTTACAGCCATATAATCATCGGCAATATCACGGGTACCGTAGCCCCGGGAGCCGCTTATAAAGGCCTCGTTCCGAATATCGTTAAAATCCACTTCCTCATAATTTTCCAGCCAGTGTCCGGGGGGATAGATCACAGCTCCCGGTTCTAATCGCAGCTCTACAGACATAAGTTCTGGGCAGCTTTCCTGAGGCGGGACAGAAATGGCAAAATCCACTTTGCCTTCAAGGAGCATTTCTTTCATCTTACCCCAGGGTGCTGAATATTGGCTGATTTTGATGTCCGGATTGGTGTCTGACAGCAGGGCCAACAGACCGCACATATAGGTTGAGACATTGGTGGCAAGCTTTAATGTTGCGGCCTCCTGTTTTTTTAAATCCTGAATCTCCCGCACAGCGTCCTCGGCCTCATTAAAAATGTTTACCACGTGCCTATAAAGAGCTTCGCCATAGATATTCAGCGATAAGCGCCGCCACCTGCGGTCAAACAGCTCGACACCCAGTTCCACCTCAAGCCCGGCGATAATCCTGCTAAGATACGGCTGGGAAACAAGCAGCTCCTCCGCTGCACGGGTCATACTTCCAAGTTCAACGGTCTGTTTAAAAAATAAAAGCTGTTTGGCGTTCATCGATGCCCAGCCCTCCTATTTACTATTACATATATGCATAACGTGATATAAGATTATGTATTTTACGATATCATAATTGTGTGATATTGTAAAGAAAATACCATCAAATCAATTATTTTTATGAATTATTTTAAAAGGGGGCCTTGAAAATGAAATTTGAGCGGCTGCTCTCGCCAATCACCATCAATGGCATGGAGCTTAAAAACCGTGTAGTTATGACAGCCATCCATCTGGTTTATGCCGAGGAGGGCATGGTCAACGAACGAATTAAGGAGTTTTACTGGCGCCGTGCGGAAGGTGGCATCGCCCTGGCGATTGTCGGCGGGGTTGCCTCCGACAACTATATAGGCTATGACTCCATGCTTCGCCTAGATGACGACCGCTTTATTACGGGTTTTGCCGAGCTTGCCGAGGGGATGCACGCCCGAGGGGCAAAGCTTGGTGTGCAGCTTCTGCAAACCGGACGTTACGGTATGGCCTGCTTTGTGGAAGGGGATGATGACATTCTCTCCGCCTCTGCCGTGCCTTCAAAAATCTCTTTTGACACCCCCCGTCCAATGACGGTGGAGGAGATAAAAACTGTACATAAAAGAGCGGGTCAGGCGGCTTCGCGGGCAAAGAAGGCCGGTGCCGACTGTGTTGAGCTGACGGCAGGCTCCGGCTATATGATT
>CAZTXG010000084.1:0-1960 GCA_964617335.1 uncultured Oscillospiraceae bacterium | reverse complement strand
CCAAATCGGGTGACGACAACGTAACCGATGTGGATTTTGAAGAAGTGAAGTAATTCCCACAAAGAAGGAATAATAGATTTGGCGAAGCCGCTGTAAACCCGATGTTTACAGCGGCTTTTTTTCATCTATAATGGATGCGTGAGTCAAGCATCGTGATGAAAAAATATTTGAACATTTTATCACATATTTGGCAGTAAAGGTTGCTTATTGCCAAATATGTGATATATTTGTTTTTCTATTATGCTATATGGTTACAACGAACGACATATTAAATTTCGCGTTTAAACGCAAGGTGTTCACCCGAAAAGCATTGATCGCCAATCTGAAGAGTGAAGATCACATTGGTTCACCCGGAACATTTTCTGAACAGCTGAACCGTCTTATTAAAACGGGACAATTGGTTCGCGTTGAAAGGGGGGTTTATAAATTGGCTGACGATGCAAGAAATGATTTTTCGGTTGTATGCTCCGAAGAGATAAGGCAAATTAATCAGCAAATTAAAACACAATTTCCTTTTGTTGATTATTGCCTTTGGTCTGCTTCAACCCTAATGCCATACATGCACCACATTCCAAACCTGAATCTTTTGTTTGTTGATGTAGAACGCGAGGTGGCTGAATCTGTTTTTAATCTTTTAAATTCCGATAGCAATAAAAGGGTTTTTCTAATGCCTTCGCTCACCGACATGGAACGATACATAAGCACCAACGATGCCATTATCATTCGTCCGTTAATATCTGAATCGCCATTGCAATTGGTGGAGGGTATAAATACCCCGAGCATAGAAAAAGTGCTGGTAGATATAGTGGGTGATGTGGAATTTTCATTTTTACAAGGCTCGGAAATAAACTATGTTTATACAACGATTTTTGAAAGGCACAACGTAAATAAAAACAAACTCTTACGCTATGCCACCCGTCGGGGACGAAAAGAAGAAGTCGAACAACTCATAAATGCCAATAAATTATGATTCACCCCGATAGTCGGACAATTTTTGGGGGGTGAATGAATAAAACAACTACTGTGTACGCAAATCTATATTGGGTTACCTCCAAAGATCCTGAAAATTGGTTTATTGTTGCTCCTTCAAAAAAAATTGCTGCGAAATGTCATGAAAACAATGAAGGGTTAAATAATGGTAATGCGAAGGCTGAACTTATTTGTGAGATTCCATGTGAATTAGAACGGAAATTCCGGGGAGGGGAGAATGATATTCTAGGCGAGGGATATTGGCCATCATTAGATCTATTAAAGTCATTGGGTTTTGAATTTATCGAGAAGTCTCCTCCATATATTGTAAGAAGAAACGGGCGAGTGTTTTATGAAGGAGGTTCCTGCTCTGATTTGATCGTATCCAATTTAGTGGATAGGTCCGGTGTTTATTTGGTAAACATTAGGGGGACTAATCATTACAAGATTGGATTTACGAAGAATATCCAAAGGAGATTGAAAGAATTTATGACGAATAATCCTTTTGCTGTGGATTTGCATTTTTTTCTACTCACAGATTATCCTGTTGTAGTTGAAAGAGAACTTCATTCCATTCTATCAAGTAACAGAATCGTAAAAGAATGGTTTGAGATCCATGATATTGAAGATTTTTTTTCAGCTATTGAAAAAGTTAGTAAAAATCATGAAATAAAGATGATAAATGCTCAAAAATACCTTGGTCGTTAGACATAATTGAAGAGAATATGATTACCCCTTATCACGTTAAATACTACGCATTCGAGTTGTTGAAGCGTACAAATTTCGAATCCTCAGAGCGATTTGGGCTTTCGTTATTGGATGCAAAGGTGGAACTCAACCCTCACCAGATTGAGGCCGCTTTGTTTGCGTTTAAGTCTCCGTTTTCCAAAGGGGCTATATTGGCGGACGAAGTAGGTTTGGGCAAAACCATCGAAGCAGGTATTCTATTAAGTCAGAAGTGGGCGGAAAAACAACGTCGAATACTGATTGT
>CAZTXG010000083.1:0-1992 GCA_964617335.1 uncultured Oscillospiraceae bacterium | reverse complement strand
TAAAGGAGTATTCATATCAAGGCCAAGGGCTGCCGACACAGTGGGCAGAGGATTATAATAACCCATTACATATATTACAATATCACCCTTTGCAGCAATGATATTTTGGAGAACCGTCTCCAGATTTGCCTTAAGCTGGGGGGCTGTTACCCCGTCATAAATTTTGTTTGAAACGGCGGTGAGAGCTTCCTTAACCTTTGTGATATCCGCACTTTGAATATTATCTATGGTGCTAATGTAATCATACAAGGGAGCTAAAAGGTCATTTGCACCAACAGAGAGGGTGGCAATATCGGCATTAGCCACCAGTTTATAGGAGCTGGAATTCTTGTCTTTAAGGGCGGCTGTGTTTTCCGCCAGAAGCTTTGCGGTCATGCCTGAGGTGCAGAAATCCTCATTAAAGCTTGAAAGCACCCCTGCTGCCTTTAGCATGGCGGCAATTTCATCGGAATAGCCATAGTCAGAGCCAGGTTCACGGATTCCGCCGCGAACACCTGCGGCAATGGAATCCCCGAAGGCTACGTAGTTAATTTCCCCTGAGGCAATACTGGCAGATGCCGGTGTTAGAGTAAGAGAGAGAAAAACAGCTACTAGGCATATTGACACTAAGGTTTTGGATAATTTTTTCATAGCTTTCTCCTTAACAGTTATTTTAGTAAAGTTTAACGTATTTGTTTTCATATGGCAATATAATATTATTGAAAAAAGCTATTTTTAGATAAACTTTAGAAAACTCCCCTTGTCCACAGCTGTGGACAAGGGGACTTTTATGTCGAATTTTTTCAGCAATTAAAATGCCCGTCAAAATACTTCTTATGAAAGCTTAGCTTTTCGCCCTTTCAGCAATTGCTCCAGAAAATTTTTGTGCCTGCAAAGCTTTTCCTCACAGTTTGCGCAGCAAAGATTGTCGTTTGTTGCCTCAGAAAAGCGCTCCGGATGACGTTGGTATGTGATTTCCCATTTAAACAGCACCCCAAGGGAGAGGAAAACTAAACTCCATGTATACAGACTTTTTATAAATATAAGCGGAGAGAACATCATAACATAACCCCAGTTATAAATACGGCAGCTTATGCAGCATTTATTTTTCATAAACAGGGCTTGAAAGGGACAAAAAAACATAATGCACGTCATATCACAAAAGGAAAATACAAGGGAAATAAGCAGGAGTATGCCCCCATCAATGAGCTTAAAAAAATATAGGGCTCCAATAACGGCAATAAAAACAACCCATGCAGCAGCAACCATTAAGGCAGATTTATCCCTCTGTCGTTTTTGGGACTTTGGCTCTTTTAATTGAATACTTGGGGAGAAGTTTTTGGCAAATTGTTTTTGACAGCCTATGCTCTCATAACTTGTGGGAAAAAAGCTTAAAACCATATCAGCAGAATAAGCAAGCCAAATAATTTTAAGTATAAAATGCCGACTTTCATCATTGCCAAAGGCGATGCTTGCCGGATTATAAATATAAAGAGCTAAAGCGGCGAGAAAAAGAACAATGCGGTAGCTAAGTTTAAGGTAATGGGTAGCTGATACTCTGAACATAGGCCGTCTTTGCTTTTTTTCAATCATGTTTCTATTTTACGGGAGAGCTTCCCTTACCTTTCAAAGATTATCCGCCGGTTCTTCCCGCGGCTGGACAAGAAATTTTAATGCTGTTACAATACTATTATTACAGGTTTTTACTTTAAAGTCCAGCCATGAAGGTGCAGCTCAAGCTGAAAGGAAGGATACTGTGAGGGCAATTATGAAAAGATTTGTTTTGGGAATATTACTTTTATCTTTCCTTGCCAATTTAACAGCTTGCGGAAATTCCGCTGGGGATGCTGATAATAGTAAGCCTTCTGATGACGATGGGCGAACAGAGCTGATTCTGGCTACTGACGCAAGCTCCTCCGATATTGCCCACATAGTAAACAGCTTTAATAAAAGCAGTGAGGACTATGTGATAAAGGTTTCATACTACGGAACACGTGAAAAGAATATGGACCA
>CAZTXG010000082.1:0-1994 GCA_964617335.1 uncultured Oscillospiraceae bacterium | reverse complement strand
TAATCATCTGACCGGTTTCCAGTTGCTTTTCAAGGAAATCCACCATGGCGGGGTCTGCCGCCTGGCCGCTCATGCAGGCATTGGAGATGCAAATAGTTCCCGGCAGGGGGCAGGGTGTGTGCTTTCTAAGGTCAGCACATTTTACAAGAAGCTCATTTGTCTTGTTGGCAACTTCCATAGACTCCTTGAATTTATCCCAGTCTAGCTTTGCTCCGGTAAGCTCTTCCATGAATTCTATGAATTCTAAGGTCTGCTGTTCAAGATATCTAATTCCCCGCTCATCCCGCCTAAAGGGGGTGTCTATGGTGAAGGTGGGAACATTCCAAATCTTTTGCATATTGGGATAGGCTATGCGTGAGGAGTCGCAGGGAACTGTGGAATAGACAAAAGCATCCGGTGTTATTCCGTATTCGTCTGCCAAAAGCACTCCCAGCTCTATCTTATCCAAAGCACACATACTCTGGTTTGTGTAGCGCTCGCAAAGGTCTATGTATTTTGAGGCAACGGCGGTGGTGGGGGCAAGACTTAAGGGAAGCTGGTCAAGATAATAAGGCTGGCAGCCAAAGGCATAGATAAGGTCAACAGGCACAGGCCCGCCGAAGGCTATAACCTTTTTCCCATTTTTCTTTGCGTCGCGTATTGAACACCAGGTCGCCACCTGAAGGTCGTATATCCATCCGCTATCCGGATTTTTTCCCATGGCATACTCCAGCTTGCTTTCCACTGTGTTGCAAATAAAGTCCATGGTGCTCATCTCACCGCTTAAAACTTTTGGGGCGTGATCAATATAAGCCATTTCTAGCCCTCCTTCTCTATCATTTCAACAAAGGCCTCGGCACGCACTTCAAGCTGGCCGACGTTTGCCATTTTCTGCTCACGGTCAAGGTTTAAAAGGGGTATGCCAACTTCTTTCAACTCACCTTCAAGAAATACGTTTTCACCGCCCCAGCACTCGCAGTTTTGCATTTTCTGATACACAAGGCCGTCCACCTGATATTCCTTGGCTGTATTAAGAATATATTCGTGGAGTTCATCTCTGTTATCTATCATTCTGGGACAGACCAGACGGTTTAGGTAGTAATCTGCTATGGAACCCACAAGATCCGACTTGTCGTATTCCATCTCATTGCCGAAATACATTGTTCCGTGACACAGGGTGTCGGCCACGAATAGACCTCCCTTGTCCTCAATGATCTTAACCCAACTGGGGTCGTCCATGGCGCTGCCTATAAGCATAAGCCTTGCCCTGTAATCTGTAATGGGCTTTCTGTTAGGCACGTCGGCAAGGAAGGCCTTTAAAAGCTCTATATATTCCTCAACAGGCATATTCGATGAGGAAATCATAAGACTTAAAGCTTCCGCTCCTGTTAAAACAGGATGCTTTTCCTTCTGAAGCTCTAAAACCTTTTTAACAAGCCTTCTCGATTCGTTATACAGCTCTATGGATTCTATGAGCTTTTCGTCTGTAACTTTTTCTCCGCTTTGCTTCTCCATTTCGGATATAAGGTCAAAAAGTTCTTCCTTATAAAACTGCTTTGTAGTGGGGCTGCTTTTTCTGGGAACGCCGATTTCATAGTTAAACTGTTTTTTAGCCTCAGGCTTTTCTGAAATCCATTTCCAGTTGTCATAGATTCTAACAGCCTGCATACAACCATCTGAGCATATAAGCCCGTCTAAGTCATAGCGTCCTTCGATAAAAAACTGTAGTATGGATTTTGCAAAGCTGCAGCTAAAGCTTGACATCCACACTTCGCCCTCGGCGTAATCCTCGCAGCCTGTGGCTCTTAGTCTCACGGGGAGTATATTCGCAGCGTGTATTATTTCATGCGGCACATGGCAGCAAACAACACCCAGTGCCTTTTTCCCTTCCGCCCTCCATGCCGAGACTGATTCGCCCGGTATGCTGCAATCGAATAGTTTCCGGTAATCCAAGATTTAAGTCCCCCTTTTATAGTTTTGAGTGTCCAGCTATGCTCTTTTTTCTCTCCTCTGTC
>CAZTXG010000081.1:0-2009 GCA_964617335.1 uncultured Oscillospiraceae bacterium | reverse complement strand
GAGGATGACGTAGCGGTCTTTTAGCTCCGTAAAGGAGAAGGTGGCAGTGGAGCCGGAAACACTGGCAGTAAAACTGGTGGGCAAAGGACTGACGGGTGAACCGGCGGTGATCACGCCGGAAGCAGTTACATCCGTTGTTCCAGCCAGCAGTTTATAGAAACCGCCATCGGTGAACTCCGCATACACCCAGCCCGCTGGCAAGGTATCCGTGATGGTGATTGTCCCGGATTTTTGGCCGCCAGCGTTCTCCAAGTTGGTTAAATCCATGCCATTGACGTTGACACTCAGGCGGAACACCACGGTCTTGTCCTGGTAGTTGAAGCCTTCGGCCAGGTTGGTGGTGACGCCGTTGGGATTTATGGGAGCTAAAGCCGCACCTCGGCTCAGCATGCTCTTTTTAAGCGAGGTGCCGTCATAGGGCACGCGGGCGGTGGCCGCGTTCAGCCGGGTGCTGCCGCTAAACAGGGTGGCGGTGTTGGACACTGTATTTATGTCATTTCCGGCAAGAATGTCCGGGTCAAGGATCTGGCTTGTGAAGGTGAAGGTGTTCACCGCGTTGTTGGCAAGCCCGGTGACTTCAATCAGATCGGCAACTCGCGTGCCGCCATTCGTCACCGGGATAACAGCATTGCTAAGCCCCGCGCTTCCGGAACCCCAGCCAGCATAGCGCTGGTTGAAGCGGGGGGTGAGGTCGCTTAAGGCAATCTCGCCGGGCAAGGATGCAGGAAGAACGTTTGCGTCATCCCCATAGACCAGGAGGTCATAGACTTTAAGGTCAGGGATATTCTGCCCCCTGGTGTCCACATTGACGGTCCAGGTGACTAAGCCAGTAGCCGTATTCGCCGTGCCGGACTTGCTGATGGGCACAAAGCCCACGCCCACGCCCACGCCGCCGGTGCCGATGCCGTCAATTCCCACTGGCAATCCGTCCCAGGAGACGCTGGCGCTGTTGGTGTAGGTGGTGACGCCAACGGTGTAGGGGTCATCCGGCACCTCGGCGACAATGACCAGCTGCGCAGCATTACGAACGGTATTAAGGTCGTATACATCCCCGGTGGGGGTGATGGGCTCATCGGCTCCCAAGCCCGTGCCTGTATCGTAGGCGACGGTCGCGCTGGCAAATGTAAGCCCTGCGGGCAGGGCGTCGGTGACCTTCACGCCCGTCATGGGAACGTTTGGATTGGGGTTGGTGATATCGATCGTCCAGGTGATGGTGCGGTCTTTCGGATTATAAACGCCACCGGGCGTTTCATTGGACGCGCCGGATTTTACGATCCAGCCCGGGTCAAAGGTGACTGTGGCTTCATCAGACTTCAACTCGCGTTCATCGCTGTCCTTCAGGGCGGCCCTGTTGGTGAGGGTCTGCTCGCCAAAGGCGTAATACTTCTCATCAGGGATTTTGGTTTGATAGGTGATGGTCTTTGGCCCGACTCCGGCGGGGAAGGTGTAGGTCAGCTTGTCTTCCTCATAAGTCGGTGTCTGGGATGCGTCGCCTACCGCAAAAGTGCCCGTTTCGTAGACACCTGCGCCGATCAGATCATCCTCAAAGATATAGCCGCCCAAATCAATGGGAGTGCCGCCTTGAACGGCGTTCACCGTGGCGGTCCAGGTGATGGTGCCATCCGCAAGGTTCACCTCGCCGCGCTTGAGTACGCGGTAAGTGATCTCCCCCGGGGGGATGACCACCGTGTACTCCTTGTTCAGGATACTGACGGTGTCTTCGCCTGTTCCGCCGCCGCTCCCGCTGCTGTCATAAGAAAATTTTGCGTTAAAATAGCAGGAAACGGTGTGCAACTCCCCGTTGAAGACATCATCATCCCCGTCAAAGTCCACGCGCGCTCTAACTTGCTTGACCCCATGCTCATCCACTTCAGTGATGATTTTGACATGGCCGACAAGGATGTCTCCACTCATTAACTTAAATTCACTGCCGGATTCCAAGGAGAAGCCGCTGCTGAGCGGGAACTCGGCATAGTCCCCTTTCATGACCGGGTTGGCAGGTACCGGCT
>CAZTXG010000080.1:0-2036 GCA_964617335.1 uncultured Oscillospiraceae bacterium | reverse complement strand
ACAGACGAGAACAACTGGGACTTCCTCTTAGAAAGGTAGCAGCCGAACTCGACATTGACACTTCGATTCTAAGTAAGATTGAAAGAAGTGAACGAGTGGCAACAAAAGAAATGCTACCAACTTTGGCAAAGACTCTGGAAATTCAAGACAAAGAAATGCAAATAGAATTTATTCAATCGACAGTTTTAAGTGAACTCGGTGACTTGGAATTTTTGGCTGATGGACTTAAAAACGTATTGAAGAAATTATGAGCACTAAGTTTTTTACAAATACTGAAGAGAAAACAATCTTTCAAAAGTTCAAAGGTATTTTGGAGAACATGAAAGATGTTTACGCCTTTCATGCTGTCGTAGGCTATTTCCGTTCATCAGGGTATTTTGCTTTGCAACCTTATCTCAAGGAAATAAAAGACATTAAAATATTGGTTGGTATTAATGTTGACCAAATGTTTGCAGACGCCCAAAAGAAAGGGCTGTTATATTTTGGGGACGAACAAAAGACTAAGGAAGAGTTTCTCAACTGGTTCATTCAAGACTTAAAGGAAGCCAAGTATTCACAGGAAGTTGAAGAAGGTATTTTAGATTTTATTCAAGATGTCATTGATGGAAGAATTCAAGTCAGAGCGCACAATTCCAAAGCTATTCATGCCAAGTTTTATTTATTCCTACCTCAAAATCATTCAGAACATACGGATGGCTGGGTAATTATGGGTTCTTCAAACCTTACAGAAGCTGGTCTGGGAATTAAGAAATCACCAAACTATGAGTTGAATATTGCCTTAAAGGATTATGATGATGTTGAATTCACCAAAACTGAATTTCAAAAGTTGTGGGAACAATCAACTACCATTTTGCCTGCCGACATTCAAGACTTCAAAAAGAAAACTCATATTGGACAGTCATTCACACCATTTGAAATTTATCTTAAACTGCTTATTGAATATTTTGGGAATAACATTGATTACGACCCTGATACGGTTGGAGATTTACCCAAAACCTACAAAAAGTTAAGCTATCAGGTAGATGCGGTTAACCAAGGCTTTCAAATGCTTATGGAGCATAACGGATTCTTTTTGGCTGATGTAGTTGGATTAGGAAAAACAATTGTTGCTTCAATGATTGCCAAAAGATTCTTAATTGCAAATGGTTCACTGAATACAAAAATCCTCGTTGTGTACCCTCCTGCTTTGGAAAAGAACTGGAAGACCACATTTAGGATGTTTGGTATAGACCGTCATACAAAGTTTATTACTAACGGACGCCTTGAGAAAATTGTAAATGGAGAAGATTTAAATTATTGGGCAAAAGAAGATTACGATTTGATTTTAGTGGATGAAGCCCATAAATACAGAAATCATACCTCCCAAAGCTTCGGACTTCTTCAAAGAATCTGCAAAGCTCCACGTAACGGGGAAGGTTTGGTAAAAGGCAAAAACAAAAAAATCATTCTGATTTCTGCCACGCCTTTGAATAACCGTCCGCAGGACTTGTACTATCAATTGTTGCTTTTTCAAGATGCCCGCAGAAGCACACTTCCTGTTACGAACCTTCAATCATTCTTTGGCCCCATTATTCGAGAATATCGAGAATTAATGCGGGATGATGAACCAAACATTAATCAGATTAGGGAGATATACAACACGATAAGGGAAAAGGTAATTTCACAAATTACAGTGCGCAGAACCCGAAGGGATTTAACCAATTACCCAAAATACATAGACGATTTAAAGGAACAAGGAATCATCTTCCCTGAAATAGCCCCATTAAAAACGGTCGAATATAATCTAGACACAAAACTCAGCAAACTATTTTATCACACCGTTTTTTATTTAACTGATGAAGATAAAATCAGCTATTTCCGCTATCAAGCTATTCGATTTTTGAATGAAGAGCTTCAGGATGCTTATTACGACCAAGCAGTTTTGATTTCTAAATCGCTTGCAGGAATCATGAAAACGCTCATGATTAAGCGACTTGAAAGTAGTTTTCATGCTTTCAAAATCACATTGAACAACCTTTTGGTTTCGACACAGCGAA
>CAZTXG010000079.1:0-2094 GCA_964617335.1 uncultured Oscillospiraceae bacterium | reverse complement strand
CTTCGTAGGAAGTTCAGTGGTTAAAATCCCTGCCTGCGTATAGCTGAAAACCGTTAGGGCACATTTTAAAAAAAACCAACAGACAATGAAACTAAAACGAATACGAATACGAAATTTTCGTTGCTATCAAGAAGAAATCAGCATCGATTTTAATGATATTACAGCATTAGTCGGCAGAAATGATGCAGGCAAATCTACTATCATGGATGCACTTGACATTTTTCTAAATGATTCAAATCCTGATAAAGATGATGCTTCAAAGAATGGGAATGGTGCAGACTTGACAATAATTGGAGAATTTGAATTAGTTTCAGACCAAGCAATAATTGATGACACAGTACCGACAAACTTGGCTGACGAATACTTATTGAATAATGAAGGGAGGCTCGAAATTCACAAAAAATACAGTGGTCAGCTTCAAAGTCCTAAATGCACAGATATTTCTGCATTTGCAAACCATCCATCAATAGAGAATGCGTCAGACCTACTTTTACTTAAAAGACCTCAATTACGAGCAAGAGCAAATCAATTAGGCGTAAACCTTGAAGGAGTAGACCAGAATATAAATATGCAGTTACGCTCTGCTATTCGCAACCATTTAGGAAACTTAAATCCTACTGAAAGACTAATTCCTTTAAATGAAGAAAATGGTAAAAAAGTTTGGGATTCATTAAAAACTCAACTTCCGGTATTTGCACTATTCAAATCGGATAGAGCAAGTACAGACCAAGACCCCGAAGCTCAAGACCCATTAAAATCAGCAGTAAAAGAAGCAATTAAAGCAAAAGAAGAAGAGTTAAATGCTATTTTCAATTACGTTGAAGAAGAAGTAAAAAAGATTGCAGATGCTACGCTTGAAAAACTAAGAGAAATGGACCCAAGTCTGGCAAGTGAATTAAATCCTCAATTTTCTAAACCTTCTTGGGCTAATCTTTTTAAAGCGAGTATCACAGGAGACGAAGGGATTCCCATTAATAAAAGAGGAAGTGGTGTCAAACGTTTGATATTACTGAATTTCTTCCGTGCAAAAGCAGAAAATCAGGCGACAGAGACTGGAAGAACAAATATAATTTATGGAATTGAAGAACCAGAAACAAGTCAACATCCAAACAATCAAAGATTACTATTAAAAGCGTTAACTGAGCTCAGCTTGGAACATCAAGTAATTATTAGCACCCATACTCCAATGCTTGCTCGTGGGCTTCCAGATGAATGTTTAAGGTATATTCGAGTAAATGAAGATAGCACACGTACAATTTTAAACGGAGGTGCTGAAAATAACGCAGTTTTTGCAAAATCATTAGGCGTGTTGCCAGACAATTCTGTAAAACTTTTTATTGGCGTTGAAGGGAAAAATGATATCATTTTCCTACATAACATTTCTAAAAAACTTGCATCAGATGGTTTGGGAGTGCCTGATTTAGAAAAGCTAGAACTTGATGGAAAAATTTTATTCTTTCCTTTAGGTGGTTCAACTTTAGCACTCTGGACATCAAGACTTGAAGCACTTAATCGTCCAGAGTTCCATCTTTATGACAGAGATAATGCCCCACCTGCACAAGCAGCATATCAAGCTCAAATAGATGAAGTCAATGCGAGAGAAAATTGCAGCGCTCGTTGCACGAATAAAAAAGAATTAGAAAATTATATTCATAAAACTGCAATTGAACAAGCTTACTCGGCAAATGGGACTGTAATTGCAATTCCAAATAATTTTCAGCCATTTGACGATGTCCCTGTTGAAGTTGCTCAAATAGTTCACTCTGTATCAGGAAGCCCGCACTCTTGGGAGGATTTAGACGAAGAAAAACGAAAAGAAAAAGAATCAAAAGCAAAAAGAGTTATAAATGGCTCAGCAACTAAACTTATGACAAATGAGCTTTTAACCGAAATTGACCCTGGTGGAGAATTAATTGGTTGGCTATATGAAATTCAAGAAATAGTAAATCATGATTAAAAAAACGTGCCCTAACAATCTGTATATGTCATAGCCGGTTTTTGTGGGTAATTGTAGGTTCATTGCCCGCTTCTAATTCGTCTCGGTTTGACAGGAATGTAGCCCGCAGTCGGCTACGCCACATACAGGTAACCGTT
>CAZTXG010000078.1:0-2095 GCA_964617335.1 uncultured Oscillospiraceae bacterium | reverse complement strand
GTGCCACCACCACAAATTCGGCCTGTATGGGCAGCATCGTCAGACAGACCAGCATCAGGGCAATCAGGCGTCTCATGGTATTCACGTTCACTTTCTCCAATCCATCACATGCGGGGCATACAGGATGCGCGTGTCGGTGCTGTTGGGGCCGATGATTTCTCCGCTCTGGGCGTTGACTGCCGTGGGCAGCATTGCCTCAGCAGCCATTGCAGGAGGACCACAGCGTGCATCAGGTTTCATACAGGGCTCCTTTCGGTTGGCCGACATATGCGCAGTACATCAAACCGGCGGCTCCTCCAGCTTGACAAACGGAATGAGGATGAAGTCCTGCTTGCTGTGGCCAAACCGGAATGCCTTGGGGTATTCATCGGGCGGGGCGTATTCGGGGATGGCCTGCATGGTGACAGGCTTGGTCGGATCCACGATGCGGTCTTCAAAGTCAAATTGACCATCCGGTAAACTGATGCGCACCCAGTCCATGTTGTCCACGGCACCGGCACCCGTATCTGTCCACCGCTGAGGGTTGCCGCCATCCTCATCCGCCAAAGTGGCACTGCTCATCCAGCGGTCGGCAATTTCCCATATTTTCTGCGGAGGAACGCCGGGATCCACAATCAGGTGGGCCGTGATATAGGTACGAATGGGGCTGATGATGACCTCCTGAATGCTGATGATGTAGTTGCCTATCCGCTTATCCGGCGGCGGGACCAGGCGATACACATGCCGCATGTCACCCTTGTCCATGGTGAAATCCAACTCATGTGGGGTATCCGCGCCCCGCAGAGGCAGTCGCACGGTGAAGGTATCGGGCAAACTCAGGCCGCGTACATCAAACTGGACCCAGGTGATGGCTTCGCCGTTGTTTGGGCCCGCTACACTGAAAGACATCCCCAACGGATTAACATGCTCGCCCCCCACCTCCGCCCAATCCAGGGTGGTCCACCTGATGTCGTCCTGCTGTGCAGCGACAAAGCGGAATATTTCCTCGCGATCGCTGGTCAGGTCGGTGCCCGGCTCCTCCAGAGGGGCGGTGGCAGCACGGTCAATCACCGAATAGGCAACGCGCAGATAACGTCCATCATAGGCGGCTTCACGCACCGCCACATCTACATGCGGAAAACTGAAGGAGGACAAATCGCGCCGCACCAATTCCTCCGCCTCCGGACGCACCTGAGAAAAGTGCGGCATGACGGTGCCCATTAACTCAAACAAGCCAAACCCCCGTGTAAGGGCAAAGGCCGTCGCCGTCATCAGCAAAAGCAGCATGACCACCGCCAAACGAAGCGTCCTGCGGCGGACGAGACGACGGCGGCCAACGGCTGCCCGTGCACGCACAGCCTGCTTAAGCCGCTCATCCATGCGCAGGTCGGCCAACCGTTCATCGGCGATATGGCGAAATGGCCTACTCATCAAAATACCACTCCTTCAGGTCTTCCTTCAGCTTTATACGAGCACGGCGCAGACGTGCGGAGACGGTGGATTCGGGCACCTGCAGCAGCGCCGCTATCTCCTTGACAAGCATGCCCTGGTAATAGTGCAGAAGCATAGGCTCGCGGTAGCGCGGCGCCAGGTGCATCACAGCGGTCAGCACAGTGTCGTCAGCCAGGTCGCTCACATTTCCGGGGGCAGGGATATTTTCCAGCGGCACGCCCAAATCCACCCGGCGAAACCACGCCTTGCGCCGCAGACTGCGGCAGCAGTTGAGGGCAATGCTGGTCAGCCAGGTATACTCGCTGCTGTCGCCGCGGAAGTGGTCCAGTGCCTGATACGCCCGTAAAAACGCCTCCTGCACTGCGTCCTCGGCCAGTGCCCGGTCAGACAACATCATGAAGCACAACCTCAGCAGGCCGTCGCCATACTGTGTCATCATGCGCTCCAGGCGCAGGTCAGGGCTTTCCCTCTCAAACTCGTCACAACGCGTCATTTTTACTCCACGTTCACTCTGTTAGACGCAAGGTGTCGGTTAAATCTTTCATCTATGCAAAAAACACCGGCAGATTCGCATATTGCGCTCTGCCGGCATTGTACCGTATTGGGTGGGCCCGGGCCATGCGCCGGGCGGGATTGTTACAATTGGGGATTATTGACCAAACAG
>CAZTXG010000077.1:0-2145 GCA_964617335.1 uncultured Oscillospiraceae bacterium | reverse complement strand
TGATTTTGCCCTGCCTTTTAATGGAGAATAGCCTTTCAATTTAACCTTTCCAGCACAGTTGAAGCAATAAGTTTCCGCTAAAACTTCCATAAACATAAAAACAGCTCCGGCTTTGATATTCGCAAAGCCGGAGCTGTTTTAATGCTTTTCAAACCCTAAAAAAACCTTGCAAGCTGTTCCGATGACTCTGAAACAAGCACTTCAATTTCAGGAAAGCCCTTTTTCAGCATATCTGCCAAGGGGGGTATAACAACATTTTCCGTGGAGAAGTGGCCGCCGTCTATAAGATTTATCCCGCGGGCTTCGGCCTCCAGAAAACGATGGTGCTTTATATCGGAGGTAAGAAGGGTGTCACAGCCTAATAGGGCAGCCTGTTCGATATAGTTATCCCCTGAGCCTCCGCAAAGGGCAAGCTTGTGTACGGGGCGGCCGGCGTCATAATAGCGAAGGCCGAAGCTGTCCAAGGACTCTTTAATAAAAGGCAGATATTCAGACATAGACATGGGCTTATGAAGATAGCCATAGCGCCCGATGCCGTATTCTCTGCCGTCTGCCATGGTGAAGTTATCCAGCCTGCCTTGAACCTTCACACCGGCGGCTGCGGCTAGGGCATCGTTAACTCCCCCGTCCACAGCGTCAAGGTTTGTGTGCAGGCAAATTGCGGCAATGCCGTTTTTTATAAGCTTTATAATGTTTTTCCCCTCGGTGCTATTGTCATTAACGGCCTTGGTTTCAAAAAACAAGGGGTGATGAGTTAAAATAAGCTGGGCATTTTTTTCAATTGCCTCATCTATAACTCTGCCGCAGGCATCAAGAGCTACAATAACCTTTTTAACTTCATCATCTCCGCAGCCTGCCAAAAGACCCACATTATCAAAGTCCATTTTCATTTCTTCGGGGATAAGCTTTTGAAAATAGGCTTCTATATCTTTAACCTTTGCCATAATTGCCTCCTGTAAATATGTTCATCTCGTAAAGCTGCCTTAAAGTCTCCTGAAGCTCTTTTAAGCGCTCCTTATCATTCTCCTTTGAGGAGGATTTCAGCCCCTTACAGGCCCTGTCAAGCTTTGAAATAAGCAGCCCCAGCTGCTTTGGGTATAGCCTGTCTGATTTAATCAAGTCTGTATGCCCTGTTAAAAGCTCGGCAGCAGTATAGGGCAAATCAGCACCGCCGCAGGCCGTTAGGATTTCATAAATCTTCCCGTCATCAACAAGCTGCTCAGATAAAACCTTGTATCCGTTTTCAAAAAGCCAAAGCCGCAGCTCCTCGGACTTTGTCATAGGCTGTAAAATAAGGTACCTTCCTCCCTGCCTTGTCCATGGGGCGGCGGAAAGAATTCCTGCTATGGTTTCGCCCCCCATGCCGGCAATGACAACAGTTTTAACTTCTTTAGGGGGAATGTCTTCAAGCCCGTCACAAAGAATAAAATAAATATCCCCGAAAGCATCATGGTAACGGGCATAGGCACGGGCCTTATCCAGCGGGCCGGAGTTTATATCACTGGCAAAAATTTTACCTTTATGGCCCTTTTGAAAAAGCCAAACAGGAATATGTCCGTGGTCTGTGCCAACGTCGGCAACACCGCCGGATTCCGGTATTAAAAGGGCAATTGCTGAAAGCCTTTTTGAAAGTGCTGTTTGTATCATCTTTTTATCTCCGAATATGGGAAAACGCCGCCTCGCATCAGGGAGACGGCGCTTTGGTTTCATAGAAAAATTAGGAGTTTTCTAATTCGTACTGCTGCTCGAGATAGTCGTTTACCTGTGCGACGAAGTCATCAACGTCAAAACCATGTGCAGCGCAGGCCTGCTCGATGGTTTCGTCGTTTACCATGACACAGCTAAGGCAATGCATACCTATGGCGTTAAAGAAAGGCACTGTCTGTGGTGCATTTTCCAAAACCTCGATAAGAAGTGAATCTTTTGTAATCTGGTACAAGGCACATACCTCCATTTACTTTATATAAGAATTATACCCAAAAAAGCGCTTAATTGCAAGTAGTTTTAAAAAACAAGAAAGAACATTAGTAAAAAAATCTAAAGAAAAAGCAAGAGCTTTTGCTCTTGCTTTGGAGGCGCCACCCAGATTTGAACTGGGGAATCGCGGATTTGCAGTCCACTGCCTTACCACTTGGCTATGGCGCC
>CAZTXG010000076.1:0-2202 GCA_964617335.1 uncultured Oscillospiraceae bacterium | reverse complement strand
CCGGCATATTCTCCTCTCCCAGGGCCTCTCTCAGAAAAATCAGCGGGATCATTGTCGCGTGGTCCAGTTTCTTGCTTTTTTGCCCCTGCGTACCGGCGGGAACGCCCTGCTCACGCGCCCTGCGGCTGAGCGCTTCCACAAATGCCGTGTCATACCGGACGCTGATCCCGACATCCGCGGCCCCAAACCCCGCGAAGCTGCCGGAGGCGCTTTCTCCGGGGGAGATGTGGAACCAGTCCGCGTACAGGGTGCTGTGCGGTGTCGTAATCACGACCGTATCCGGCCTGGCGGCCGCGACCAGCGCGGCGGCCTTCCGGCAGGCTTTGATGGTTGACTGTATCTTTTTCTCTACCCCGCGGCCTACCTCCGGGATGATCAGCGGCGGGTGCGGCACCATGACGGCATTGAGTATCGGCATTTGAAGTCTCCTTTCCGGCTGTTCGGGTTGTAAGGCCATGTCCGGGCATTTATTCATTGTCTGACACGGTTAGATTCTTTATCAGCACTTAACTTACACAATTACTCTTAACCGCCACTTATCAGTATTGTGACAGCTAAGATAGTGCTCCTGCTCTCTTGTTCGTTTCCTTTTATATTCCCTCATCGTCGCTTATTATGTTTTATTAAATTTCAGACACAAATGGCTTGTCAACAGAATTTTTGTAATGGTCAAGCCCGTATTTAGAGTGTAACATCATAGAAGCCCGGTAGCAAGCCTGGTCATCCGCTTGAATGAAGCCCGAATCCTTCCGGCCTTTTTATTGTGCGTTTTAGCCCACAATAAAAATCCCTTGATCTCTCAAAGGATTTTTTGGTGGAGCATAGGAGATTCGAACTCCTGACCTCTACAATGCGAATGTAGCGCGCTACCAACTGTGCTAATGCCCCGTATCGCCTTGATTGGCGCTCGGATATTATAGCATTGCTTTCCTTATTAGACAAGGGGTCGGGGTGATTTCAGTTTGTTTTATGTATATGCATATATACGCATATTCATTCAAGTACTTTTCAAAAAAGGTGCTTGAAGCCCGCCTGAGTGGATACCTTCTATAGGGGAGAGGTCTGTTCATCTTCTTATACATCGACTGGTGACACTGGGGGGTAGCCGCATGCAGACGGGTAAGCCGAAGCGTGAGATGCGCACAACTATGCGCGATGTGATCCTGGTATTGGTCATACTGTTTTTGATCGCTGAGATAGCCGTCTTTGTCCATATGATGGGCGGCACCGATTCGGCATTCCCCCATATGATGTACATCCCCATCATCCTGGCCGCCTACTACTTCAGCACAAATGCCACGATCATCTTTTCGGCGCTCGGCGGCATCGCGCTGGGGCCTTGGATGGCCAGGAATGTCGAGCTGAGCCTGACGCAGATGCCCTATAACTGGCTGTTCCGGATGGCCTTTTTCATTATTATCGGCGTTATCTGTTCCCTGCTGTTTCAGCGCGTCAATCACTACAGAAAGACAGAGGTCGAGCGCTCTTACGTCAACTTTATGACCGGGCTGCCCAACATGAACAAGCTGCGAGCCGATCTGGTGGACCTCATCGACAAGAAGCAGAACTTTTCACTGGTCTCTTTCAAGGCCAAAAACATCAACAGCATCGTGCAGAATATCAGCTATGACATCGGCCTCAGCGCCATGAAGATGGCCCTGAGCGATCTGGAAAAGATATCCGGCGGGATGGTCTATTCGATTTATGCCAATGAGTTTGCCGTGCTGCTGCCCGATACGCGGGTGGATGCAGCCTATGAGACCAGCAAGCAGTTTCTGGAAAAAACGCTGGAGCCCTACGCGGTGGACGGGGTGCACGTCGTCCTGCTGATCAGCGGCGGCATCGTCAGCTTTCCACTCAATGCGGTCGACCCGGACGAGCTGATCAAAAAAATGGGCATTGCCCTGGAGCAGACCACCGATGATGACGCGCTGTGCGTATACAACGATGACATGGACAGGCAGAGCAAGGCCCAGGCCACTATGATCCCCATGCTTCTCAACGCCGTTAAAAACAAGGAGTTTTACCTGGTCTATCAGCCCAAGCTCAGCCTGAAAGGCGATGGTCAAAGGAGGGTGGAGGCCCTGATCCGCTGGAACAACAGCAAGCTGGGCCCCGTTTCCCCCGCCTATTTCATCAAGCTGGCGGAGGAGATCGGCTTCATCGGCGGCTCCGGACTCGTAGGTAAAGCCGGTCAAGGTT
>CAZTXG010000075.1:0-2292 GCA_964617335.1 uncultured Oscillospiraceae bacterium | reverse complement strand
TCCTCCTTTAAGTAGTACCCCTTTTTAGGGGCCTTTTATATGTACAAACGCTTGATGATTTGGATATCCAAGGCCAACCATCAAACGGCAGTACCACTAAGTGGGAAATAAATTGGCAAACCTACGAAGCATTGGATAATCATGCCAACCCTAATGCATGGTTATGTTAACATAAGAACCATTTCCATGCAATAGTTTTTTGCTTTTGTTACATAACCGTAATACTTCCAGTATATTCCTTTTTGTTGTGATTCGCCTAAGCTTAAGTAAATATCAACCCTTTTCCTGAGTCTTATCAGGCAGGTAATATTGGTTTCGTCCTGCTCTGACCAGTTTTCCTGAGTCGAGCAGGGGCTTTAATATTGTTACAATCTGTCTGTTATCCGCCAGCCCCAGCAATTCTGTCAATTCTTTGCGGGTTACGGGCTGATTTTTTTGGACGTAATTTAAAATGGTCTCATGCTGCTGTTCCTTAGGTACAGCAGAGCCTGCGAGCATATATTTTCGTCCTATGAGGATGATTTCCCCTTCTTCAATGCAAAAGCGCAGCAGATGGGCAGCATCTTTTTCCGACAGCTCCAGTTTGTCTTTCAAAGTACGCACATCTATGGAGCGGTGTATTTTTAAATAAGCTTTCAGTTTTTCTGCCTTAGCTTCAAGCTGCTGCCTTTCCAGAAGCCACTTTGGAGCTTTTGTTTCACAAACCTGACCTTCCTCGTGTTTTTCCAGCCAAAACCAATGGTGCAGCTTTTGCAGCTGAATGTCCAGCAGTCCATTTCTAACTAAGCCTTTAGAAATAATGCGCTGCAGGTAGGGATAATCCATTGGCTTTTGCGTTGTTTCAGTGAGAAAAATGTTGGGCTCTTCCGGCGGAGCCTTTGTTTTGTATTCCTCTAGCAGCAAATAGGTCTTGCGGCTCATAGAGAAACTTTTTTCGTCAAATAGAATTTGGGAATTTGCCCAATCAACCATATCCCAGCACAATTCAGGTAAAGAGGATGGGGCAATGCCCAGCTCACAGATTAGCCTAAGGGCCAGTCCTGACGTTTCCCTGCCCTTCTCGTCCATGTAATGATGAAGCTGCTTCATCAGTTCGGCACTTCTTTCCGCCTCCCGCTTGTATCGTAAGTCCTTTTTATTAATGTATGGAAGATAGCCCTCACGCAAGGAGTGTTGGTCCACTCCGGCAATATAGGAAACAAGCTCCCATTCATTTTCCTCCAGCTGGCGCAATATATAGTCAGAGCGCAAATCGGATAGCTTAACTTCAGTCAAGCCGATTGAATTCATCGCTCGTCTGGTTATCATAGACACGCTTTCCTCACTTAAAGGGGAAATTCCCCGACGTGAAACCAGCACATATTCTGAATTATTCCCTTCTTCGGCTAAAGCGCCTAGGTAGGATGCTGTTTCTTCCGGTACTGGAATAATTCTATCTGGCAGAGAGAGCTCCCGTTTTTCAAGGTCAAGTTGTGTCCAGCGCACCAAGGGAATCTCTACCCTGCGCAATCCACAATCCCATGCCAGGCGGATAATCGTTGCAGCAGGGGAAATTCCCTCATGGGCAAGAAATGTGCGCAAGATTTCTTCATTCGGGCGATTTATTTGATTAGGCAGGTTGGCTGCATTGTTTTTTGAAGACATCTGAAACCTCCAGGACTCAAAGATTACCAAATACTTGCGTTTAATATATCAAAGTTCTTCCATATCGTAAAGGTGAATTCTCCCGTTTCTTTGGGCTTTGCAACAAAGTCTGCAGATGCTATATATAATGTATAAGGATGGATTTTAAGCTTTACAATAAATTTTGTAGGCATGCTACATAGGGGGCATAATAGGTAAAGGCAATCATACAGGGTTATGCGTGGCTGCGGAAGTTTATAATAAATTCTTATGCAGTAAAAAAGAGGGATTATCGGCATAAGGCTGATAGTCCCTCTCTTTTTCATTTCAATTTTAAATTTATCTCATTCAGATACCTATTTATATTATTTATATGATTTAGATAAGCTCTCCCCTGTATTTTTTATCCCAGAAGTCATACATCTCATCTTCCTCGTCTCGCAGAATGCTTGTAAAAGCACCAATCTCTTGCATAGAGAAATTTTGTACATCGTACCAGTCCATATCCGGCAACTCACACATGGCGCTGACATAGCCATCTTTCGACCTGCGCTCAAAAACCGCAAGCAGTGGACGTTTAAGATTCATGTCTATGGTCCCGCTTCCATCTATATGAGTAAGTGTTTTATACCGGTATTCTTCAAGCTTTAATCTTTCATAGTTTAAGTA
>CAZTXG010000074.1:0-2393 GCA_964617335.1 uncultured Oscillospiraceae bacterium | reverse complement strand
ATGAGCAATATCAGCAACTGCTTTGATATCAATCAAGTTAATGCCCGGATTTCCTATTGTCACTATATATAAAGCATTAGTCTGAGGGGTAATGGCCCGTCTAAAGTTTTACGGATCATCCGAATCAACAAAGTGCGTCCTGATACCGAAGTTTGGAAACGTAGATGCAAATAAGGTATAGGTACCACCGTAAAGGGTGCTGGCGGAAACTATTTCGTCACCAGCTACAGCAATATTAAGTATGGCATAGGTAATGGCCGCTGAACCAGATGCTGTGGCCAAGCCGCCTACGCCTCCTTCCAGGGCCGCCATCCTCTTTTCCAAGACATCGGTAGTAGGATTCATCATGCGCGTATATATATTCCCCGCCTCTTTAAGTGCAAATAAATCAGCGGCGTGCTGAGCATTTTTGAACACGTAAGAAGTAGTCTGGTAAATGGGTACGGCCCGGGAACCGGTAGTTGGATCCGCCTGCTGGCCGGCGTGAACCTGCAGGGTATCAAATTTCAGCCTATTCTCATCCATTTCCATCTCTCACAACTTCGTAACCGGCATCTTCAATCTTATCTTTGATCTTTTCAATATTAACCTTATCTGTATCATATACAACTGCAACCGTTTTCTCAGCCAGATCAATATCTACCTTACTTATACCGGGTAAGGAACTTACCGAGGTCTTTACTGCATTGACGCAGTGCATACACGACATTCCTTCTACTTTAAGTGCGCTGGTTTGGTTTGCCATAATAACCTCTCCTTTATAGATTATTTTGCATGTGATCTGCCCCATTAGTCGGGCTCGGGGCAGCTTTCAGCCAACCTGTGTTACTTAGAAGCCTTCATTTGCATAGGATCATACCTTTTTAAGCTAAGAGAATTGGTTACCACCGATACTGAGCTCAAGGCCATAGCAGCACCGGCAATAATGGGACTCAACCAGCCCGCGGCTGCAATGGGAATTCCAATTGTGTTATAGAAAAAAGCCCAGAACAGGTTTTGCTTAATTTTCCGCATGGTCTGGCGTGACAAACGGATAGCAGCAGGGATAGTCCGCAAATCGCCCCGCATCAAGGTTATATCAGCGGCTTCCATGGCCACATCAGTCCCGGTTCCCATGGCCATACCAATATCAGCCGTGGCCAGTGCCGGGGCATCATTTATGCCATCGCCTACCATTCCGACTTTTTTGCCTTGGGCTTGAAGTTTTTCGATCGCTTGTGCCTTGTTTTCAGGCAGCACTTCGGCAAATACTGTACTGATGCCCACTTGACTGGCAATAGCATCAGCAGTCCTGCGATTGTCGCCGGTTATCATATAAACCTCTATCCCCATATTCTGTAAATCGGCAATGGCTTCCCGTGAGGTCTCCTTTAGGGTATCCGCAACTGCCAGAATGGATTCCAACCTACCATTTACAGCCATAAGCATAGCCGTTTTTCCTTGATCCTCAAGGTTGGTTATTGAATTCTCAATGGCATCTAGGGCGATGCCCTGTTCCCTCATCAGCTTTCTGGTACCCAAGTAGATTTCCTGTGCATTTATGACCGCTTTCACACCTCGTCCGGGAATAGCCTCAAAACTATCGGCATCTGCAATGCTTCCCCAAACTTGTTGGCCCTTGGCATAAATAGCTGCTCCCAAAGGATGTTCTGAGCTCTTCTCAGCCTGAGCCGCTATTTTCAGTATAGCATCTTCGTCTAATGAGCCCAATCTGACCACATCAGTCACTTTCGGCTCCCCTTTGGTAATAGTTCCGGTTTTATCCAAAACAACCGTATCGAGTTTATAAGCTAATTCCAGATATTCGCCGCCTTTGATAAGGATACCGTTTTCAGCGCCTTTTCCAGTACCAACCATTATGGCAGTAGGAGTTGCCAATCCTAATGCACAGGGACAGGCTATTACCAGAACAGCCACTGCGCTGATCAGAGCTTTATTCACGCCTGCTCCGGTAAGGTACCAGATAGCAAAAGTCACTACCGCTATAACTAAAACTATCGGCACAAACACTCCAGCTACCTGGTCGGCAATCTTTTGAATAGGGGCTTTAGTTCCTTGGGCATCTTCTACCATTTTAATAATCTGCGCCAAGGCGGTATCTCTCCCGATTCGGGTTGCTTCTAACTTAAATACCCCAAATTTATTAATGGTAGCACCAAAAACCAGGTCTCCGGCTTTTTTGTCAACGGGCAGGCTTTCTCCGGTAAGCATCGATTCATCCAAGGCCGAATTACCTTCTATGATTTTACCATCCACCGGCACTTTTTCGCCGGGCCGTACGATTACTATATCGCCTAATTCAACCTGTTCTATGGGGATATCTATTTCCTGATCCTGCCTTATCACCCGGGCGGTCTTGGCTTGGAGCTCCGCCAATTTCTCAATGGCCTCTG
>CAZTXG010000073.1:0-2426 GCA_964617335.1 uncultured Oscillospiraceae bacterium | reverse complement strand
AAACACTAAAGTTTGCGCCTAATCTCACAATTGTCTATGGAGATAATGCAGCAGGAAAAACCGGATATATTCGCATTCTTAAGAGTGCGTGTCGCACACGGGGACGTGAGAAAATACTTGGTAATGTTGTATCGGGTAGCGCACCCCCCGCACCTGTTGTTGCAATTAAATACAAAGTTGGCACGGAAGAAAATGTGCGAGAATGGTCTGGGCAAGGAGAAGATGATTTTATTTCTCGTGTAAGTGTATTTGATACTCAGTGCGCTGCTGTTTATTTGACTGAAAAGACTGATGTTGCTTTTCGTCCTTTCGGTCTTGACTTATTCGATAAACTTGTTCAAGCGTGCAAAGCAGTTCGTTTGAAATTAGATACCGAGCAAAACTCCTTAGCGTCAAGTCCATTATCAGCGGTACAACCTCAATTCCCTGAAGGAACCGCCGTTTCAAAGCTGCTTTCAGGGATTACTTCTTTAACTAACCCTGAAAAGGTGCATGCACTTGCACATCTTTCACCAGAAGAAAACACGCGGCTTGAACTGATAGAAAAATCGCTTGTTGATTTGCAAGCTAATGATACAAAAAAATTAATCAAACAACTAGAATTACATTTAGAACGCACCCGCTCTTTGGTGCAGCATCTTAAAAAAATCGAAAAAATATTATCACCAGAGGCTATTGCGTCTGTGTTTAATGCACAAAGAGATGTTTCCCAGAAAAGCGAAGAAGCTGCTAGATTGCGAGCAGTTACCTTTCGCGAGGATATTCTTAAAGGAACAGGCTCAGAGTTGTGGACTAAGCTCTGGGAGTCAGCTCGTCGCTTTTCTCAGGAGCTTCCTTATCCAGATCAACAGTTTCCAGCTGTAGAAAATAATGCACGCTGTGTATTATGTCAACAGGAGCTAGATCATCAAACCATTCACAGGTTGAAGCAGCTTGAATCTTTCGTGGTTTCAACTGCCGAGCGACAGCTTCGAGAAAGAAAAGGTGCTTTTGAGCAATTGTACAAAACAATTGCTGATCTTAAAATAAAGGACGACCCTACTAAAGAAACACTTACAGAGTTGAGTATTGAGCATAGTGCTTTGTCAGATCATATGAGCGCTGCTCTTGAGAACAATGAAAGACGTCGAAAGTCCATTGTTAATTCACTAGATTCTGGTACAGATATTGATACTGCCTGCCCTGCTTTAGTTTTTGCTGCAAGTAAAGCTGAAGAACTTGTAGTACAGTTAGAAAAGCGAATTGAGACATTACGCGGAGAATCGGCGCATGAAGCAAAAGAACAACTGCTGGTTGAAGCTCAAGAATTACGTGCTAGAAAACTATTAGCACAGCATGAAAGGCTTGTACTGGATGAAATTGAACGGAAAAAGAAAATAGCTGCTTATAGAATGTGCATAGACGATGCAAAAACGCAGGCAATCACACTTAAAAGTTCAACAGTTACGCGTACGGTTGTCACTGACAAGCTCAAAAAAAGTTTTAAGGATGAATTGCAGAACCTTTCTTTTCGACACATTGAGGTTGAATTAAGAGAGGCTGGCGGGGCGGAAGGTATCCTCTATCACAAGCTATTATTAACTAGGGCACCAGGGGTAGAATTACCGAAAGTAGTAAGCGAAGGAGAGCAACGCTGTCTTTCTATAGCGGCATTTTTTGCGGAACTTAGCACGGCTGATGAATCATCTGGTATTATATTTGATGATCCTGTATCTTCGCTGGATTATAGATGGCGAGAGGGTGTTGCACGTCGTTTGGTAGAAGAAGCAAAAAGACGACAAGTTATAGTATTTACACACGACATTGTTTTTCTTCTATTGCTTAAACAGTTCTCTGCCGAGCAATGTGTCGCGCAAATAGATCAGCATATCCGCCAACTTTCTATAGGTGCTGGAGTTTGCACAGAAGAACTTCCCTGGGTAGCACAAAAGGCCTCAAGCAGAATTGGGTTTTTGAAAAGATGTCTGCAAGAGGCGGAGAAACTTAATCGAGACGGCCACTTAGCGGCATATGAACGTGAGGCCAGTTTAATATATGGACATTTGAGAGAAGCATGGGAACGTGCCATTGAAGAAGTTCTTCTTGGAGGCATAGTTGAACGCTTTAGACCAAGTGTGCAAACACAACAGATTCTTAAGATTGCAGATATTACTGAAGATGATTGCAAAACAGTAGAAATTGCCATGACAAAGTGCTCCAAGTGGTTAACTGGCCACGATCAAGCGCCGGCAGCTCGTGCTGAGATTCCTGATCCTTCTGAACTTAAGCAAGACATTGAAGCTTTAGAAAGCTGGATATCTACAATACGTAAGCGCCGACAATAAGTCAGGCTGAACTATAATATAGTGTAGCCAATAAGCAGCGACACATAATAAACCCATTACCCTCTTAACAATTGTTTTTCTGTTTAGATATTTCTTTTGGAG
>CAZTXG010000072.1:0-2494 GCA_964617335.1 uncultured Oscillospiraceae bacterium | reverse complement strand
TACAATGTCATATCCCTGCTCTTTACAGGTCGGAATGTCGGGCCGGATTTCCATGCGCTCACTATCCAGAATTCCCAAAACCTTAAGCTGTCCGGCATCCAACTGTCCGGAAATAGCCGCAGTGTCAATAAACGCACAGTCTATATGCCCGCCGGCCAGGGCCGCAATGATATCTGCTGTGCCATTGGGATAAGGCACATGGGTTAATGACAAATCAAATTCACGCTCAAAGCTCACAGCTGCCAAATGCCAGATGGCACCTGCGCCGGAGTTGCCCGCCGATAATTCACCGGGATTTTCTCTTGCATAATCTACAAACTCTCCCACGGTATCATAAGGTGCGTCCGCAGGAACCACAATGCCGGGAATTGAAGCAATAATCGCGCCGATAACATCAAAGTCTTCATAGGTCAGCTCTGTTTTGCCCTGATGAGGAAACATCGCCAGCTCAACTGTAACAGCGCCCAGGGTATAGCCGTCTGCCTTGGCATTGGAAAGCTCCACCATTCCGGTGATACCGCCGCCGTCAGGCTTGTTCACAATGTTGAATTTCGTGCCGGACTGCTCGGTCATGACCTCCATTAAGCCGCGCGCTGCCACGTCGGTACCCCCGCCGGCCGCCTTTGGGATGATGACGGTGATGCTTTGGGTACCCGGGAATTCACTAGTTTTTTGGGAACAGCCTGCCATCAGGCCAAAGACCAGCACCAGTGTCAGTGTCAATGCCACTATCCTTTTCATCGCGTCCTCCTTAAAATTCCTAAAAAATTGTTTTGAAATATGCCACAGCAGGTTTGTAATCGATTACAAATTAATATTATCGAAACAACAAGCTTTTGTCAATCCGGAATGTTGCATATAATGTTTTATGCAATATTATGAAAAAACCCTAAATAAAACATTAAATTACTAGAGGCAATAGACATATGCTAGTTATTTAAATAAAGATGTAAAATAACAATTGACAGGATTAAGTTTGTTTTGTATACTTTTTGTAATCGATTACAAGCTAAAGGGTCTGCAAGTAAAAAAGAGAGTCCCGTCCCTCTTCTGCCAAGGATTTAAAATGCACAGCTTCCACTGTAAGAAGCCCCCGGTATCCAATGTCTCTCAAGGCCTGCAAATAAGGACGATAGTCAAAGCCATCGTTTTCTTTGGGGAAAAAACGCTTGCTCCCCAAGGGATAGTCTATGTGGGCATGGGCTATATAACCGGCAAATTTGGAGATATTAGAAAGTGGTTCTCCCGTTGCCGCCATATGCCGCAGGTCGCACATAGCCGACAGGTTTCCGCTGCTAAGGCGCCGGACACAGGCCTGCACTTCTTCAATGGTCTGTAAATAGTCGGAATAGGCAGGTCCCAGAGGTTCTATAATCAGCATAAGCCCCTCTCTGCCCAAAACCTCGGCTGTCTTGCTGATAAATTCATCTATTTTAGCGGCCCGCCCTTCCCTATCGGGGCCTTTTCCCAGAGAGCGGGGCTTGCCGCAGCCGAACACCCAGGCTTCGGCCCCCAGCCTTGCTGTTTTGCGGGCTAAAACAGCATAGCGATTCAGCCAATAGCTTTGGTCGAATTCCTCAGATAAAATCGACAGGTTCAAGGGCATAATGCGGGAAAAAATCTTGCAATCCATCTGATGGGCAGTCAAAAATTCCGACAGCTTTTCAAGCTCTTCTTCTGACAGTTCATCGATTTCATCGATTCCCAACTCCACGCTTGAAAAGCCGGCCGCTGCAATATCCGGCAAATCTGACAGAGATCCAAAACAACCGTATTTCATAAGTCCCCCTCCTTTTTCACCCTATTATGTGTATCCATATCCCCGTTGTCAAGTAGAAAACAGACACGGCCTGCCGCTAGGCCTGTCCCATAATTATTTTACAGGAGGTTTTAATCATGAGTTTTAATTCATTGCTTAAGCAGCAAGGTGTAATTGTAATCTGCCGGAAAACCTATGGAGACGCACTGTTAAATTTAGCGGAATCCTTGCATAAAGGCGGTCTGGATTTGATGGAAATCACCTTTGACCAGAATGACCCCGATTGTATAGATAAAACCTGCGGTTCCATTGCCGCCCTAAAGCAGCGCTTCGGCAATGAGATGTTCTTCGGAGCCGGCACGGTTCTCAATGCCGAACAGGTAAAGGCCGCTAAACAGGCGGGAGCCCAATACATAATCTCCCCCAACTTTAATCCGCTGGTGGTTAAGGAAACTAAGCATCAAGAGCTGCTCTCCATCCCCGGCGCCATGACCCCTTCTGAAATTTTGGCCGCCTGGGACTGCGGTGCTGATTATGTCAAGCTTTTTCCTGCCACCACTTTGGGTTTCCAGTATATCAGAGATATTATGGCACCCATAAACCATGTTCCTCTGGTTGCAACGGGGGGGGTTACTGAGGAAAACTTTGCTCAATACCTGCAGCTTGGCTTTGCGGGTGCCGGCATAAGCGGGCGTCTGACCGATAAAAAATGTATTGCAAATAACGACTTTGAAG
>CAZTXG010000071.1:0-2525 GCA_964617335.1 uncultured Oscillospiraceae bacterium | reverse complement strand
TGGCGGGGATGAGTTTGTCCTTCTTCTACCAAATACAACCTATGCCGATGCGGAGATTATTATCGAGAGTATCAATTCTAATATCTCGTACAAGCGAGTAAATTGTATTTCATGCTCGATATCCTTCGGTTTGGCTACAAGAGGAAAAATGTCTGACGAAATAAGCTCCATTTTCATACAGGCTGAGGATCAAATGTACAGAAACAAGCTTTCTGAAGGCACGAGCATGCGAAGTGAAACAATCAAGGTTATCACCAAGGCATTATATGAAAAGAGTAACCAGGAACATCTGCACAGCGAAAGAGTGGCTAACCTCTGCGAAATGATGGGGAAATCTCTAGACATGAATACCTCAGAAATCAGCATACTCAAGACAGCCGGTCTTCTTCATGACATTGGGAAAATTGGCATAGACTTGCGGCTACTGAACAAAAAAGAACCTTTTTTGGACGCCGAGTGGGCTGAAGTTAAACATCACACAGAAATCGGTTATAGAATATTAAAATCTGTCTCTGAGTTTGCAGCTATTGCGGAATATGTTCTCTATCACCATGAAAGGATCGACGGTCAGGGTTATCCACGGGGTATAAGCGGCCATGAGATCCCTCTTCAATCGAAGATAATAGGTTTGGCCGATGCTTACGACCAAATGACCAATTACTGTAACACGGATAATAGAAAGACTCGTGAAGAAGCCTTTGATGAGCTTCGAAAGCACTCCGGGACACAGTTTGACGGCAATCTTGTTCAAATCTTCATAAGCGGTATATTAAAGAATTAACTCTTTTCACTTCATATATATGGGTTTATGGTAGTTTCCTGTATTTAATCATGGGGCAGGCACTCTCTTAATATATATGTATTAATAATAATACAGAGAGGTGTTTTTATGCCCGATTTTAATCCAAATTGCATCACTTACGCTCAGATGAGTTTAATTTTTAATTCAAGGATATATTATAGGCGATTGACTACTTGGACCAGAGCATATCTTTCGAGCAGATATTTTGGCGTCGGCACTTCCGAGGCGCTGTTCGAACGTCTATATCGCGAAACTATAGATATTGGAGATATGCTTCATTTGGTATTTGGACGCCGCTACTCAGAAGAATACAGTCAATTGCTCAGCCAATATGCCATCATCTTCCATCAGCTCATCGATGCTCAGATAGCAGGGGATATTCAAGCGGTCAATGAGTCAGTCAAGCGCTTATATCAAAACGTTGCAGACCGTTCTGTCTTTTTGGAATCAATTAATCCATACTGGAGTGCGCCAGATTATAGGAATCTTTTCAATTCTTATATTGAATATACCCTGGAAACGGCCAATGCAATGGTTTCGGGGGATTTTACAAGAAATATGGAATTGTATGACCTTTTAAATGAGCTTACAAACAGGATGGGTGATACCTTTGCTGAAGGAGTCTTTGATTATATCACATCCGGGGGGCTGACCGAAGGCACCAATGCTAACCCTAGCCTGAATTCCACCCCCTGCTTAACCCGTGAGCAGATTGAGGATATTTATATCCTTATGACTTTTTGGTTTGAACTGATTATTTGGATCAGAAATTATATGGTGCGGGTATATACAGGTACAGGAGATGCTGAGGAAGCGCTTAACCGGCTGCTGCAGGTACCTGTTACATATGTTACAACTCTATCAAGGTATTTTCCGGACTTTGATACTGACGCATATCTTGATTTATTCTATACATACATATACCTCATTCGCGATTTTGTTAACGCTATGATCGAAAACAATGTTGATGAATTGAACATGGCTACGGTAGCTCTTTACCAAAATGCAGATGATAGAGCCGATTTCTTATCTTCGGTCAGTCCCTTGTGGAGCAGAGATGAACTGAGAGACATTCTTTACACAAATCTGCGTAGCACCATTGAAGAATCCTCCAGTTTTCTGGCACAAGACTATGAGATGAATATCGATATATTTACCAGGCTCCTTGATCAGGCGGAAAACACCGGAACATTGTTAGCCAACGGGTTTTTCCAACATATGGCAGAAAATCAGCCGCGCCGATAAGGTTCGGCGACGGCTGATAACATTATTTATGGAG
The DNA here is from genome assembly GCA_964617335.1 of uncultured Oscillospiraceae bacterium. Taxonomy (GTDB): domain Bacteria; phylum Bacillota; class Clostridia; order Oscillospirales; family Oscillospiraceae; genus UBA2658. Next base: position 444 of record CAZTXG010000071.1, on the reverse strand, counting down.
GGTGACGCATTATAGGAATTTAGCAGCATCTGCCCCTTTTCCGGTGTTCTCTTTCGTCTCGGATATCTTCTATTCCTTTGACTAATTCGCAAAGGCTCTCATCAAGTTCCTGCAGCCCGCATTGAATAATTTCTATTGCATCACATAAGCAGCAATGCTGCAGCTGACACAGTCCTCTTTTCAGGGTCTGCGTAGCTTCCTTGACACCGCAGACGCCGTTTCTGATATTCGAATTGTTTCTGAAATCACATTCGAATTCAATGCATCTCAATGCGTCGCACAGGTTATCCAGGCCTTTTTCGATTTTGCATATTCCTCTTTCTATTTGATTTGTACCTTCGCATATTTTGCAGCAGCAGCAAATTAAATTCAAGCCGCACAAGATGTCTTTTCTGCCTTCTTCAATTCTTTCTATTGCTTTCTTAACATCGTCAAATATATCTT
>CAZTXG010000070.1:0-2615 GCA_964617335.1 uncultured Oscillospiraceae bacterium | reverse complement strand
TCATAACTCCACTCAATCTCGGCTGTTACATGAATGGCAGCCATGTTTATTTTTGCTTTTCAAAAACTCGAGCGCGTCTTCTTCATTAAGCGGCTTGCTGAACAGATATCCCTGTATCCTATCACAGTTGTGTTCTTGCAAATACTGTAACTGGCATTCGTGTTCGACCCCTTCAGCAATTGTACAATGCCCCAGTTTGTGTGACATCGAAATAATATCACTAGTTATTGCTTTGCTTGGATCTGCATCTAACAACTTATCAATAAAATACTTGTCAATTTTCAAGCAGTCGACGCTTAACTCTTTTTCTCTGGCCAGGGAGGAATAACCAGTTCCAAAGTCATCTATAGCTATGTGAATTCCGGCGTCCCTGAGTTTCACGATAATACTATTGATGTAATCATAATCGGAGGCAAAGACCGATTCGGTAATCTCAATGCCGATGTTCTTCGGGTTAAGCTGCATCTCGCTTATTAATTCAAATAGATTTCTAATAAAATCAGGACTAAAGAGCTGAATAGCAGAAACATTGATTGCAACGCCGACTTCATCATATCCACTTGCTTTGAGCTTATTAAGGAAATGGAATGCGTTGATCATCACTTTTTCACCAATCGGTATAATCATCTTTGTTTTCTCAGCTATCGGAATGAATTCAACAGGTGATACTAGTCCGAGTTTTTCTGTTTTTAAACGAGCCAGCGCTTCAAACCCGCAAACACCATTTGTCCGCAAATCTAAAATAGGCTGATAATGCAGAAATAGTTCATCATTGGTGTTTTCAACCGCTATACCCCCAAGAGCTTTTCTGATGTCTCCCTCGCGGTTTACCTCAGCCTCCAGTTCCTCGTTATAAAAACAAGCATCAAAGTCTTTTTCCGAAACAGCAATAGACCTTTCTGATGCAATCAAAAGCCTTCTCAAAAGTAAATCCACATCGATTTCATCATCGTCCTGCTCAATTTCCAATATCCCAATCCCGCCGCCTATTCGCTCAGTTACAAATAAGGCTTCTACGGCTTCTGCGATGATATCGCTAAATTCAACCAGCTCGTTTTTGTCTTTGTAATCAATGAGATAGAAGACAAACCGATTTTCATAGGTTTGGAACAGTAGGCGATTGTCAGAGCAATACTGGCTGAGTGTTTCAGCAGTTACTTTTATTAGGTTCTGTGTATAGTGAAACCCATAATTAGCGGTTAACAGCTGAACGGTGCTCAAATTGATACTGATGACCGCTCTATTTAGTCCATCCTTTTTCTTGAGGTCATGATTCAGAAGGGCTTCCAAATAATCACGATTATACAAGCCTGTCCAATTGTCATGCTCATTCATGTATCTGAGATGGTTCTCCATCTCTTTTCTGTCTGAGATATCGAGGATTATTCCTTCCAGCGCTTCAACTTCACCCTCATCATTATATATTCCTTGTCCCATCTCAAGAACCCATTTTCTTTTGCCGCTTGCAGTGATAATCTCATACTCATATCTAAACGGCTGCCCTTTTTCAAGGATTCGCTTCCATTCGTTCCACAATGCTTCGCGGTATTCAGGGGAAATGAGATCATTATACGATAGGTCTCTATTGTTTAACAAGCTTTCGGATTTGTATCCAGTCAGATCATAGCAACCTTTTGAAACGTACTGCATCGTCCAGTCATGATCATATTTGCACTTGTAAGCCAAGCCCGGTAGGTGAGACATTAGAATAGATTCTCTCCGTTCGTTCTCCCTCAATGCAAACTCAAAAAGTTTGCGTGGCGTAATGTCACGGGAGGAGCCTTGAAATCCCACCGCATTACCATTATCATCGCGGATGAAAGAAATACTCAACTCCAGCCAGATAACGGTGCCGTCTGCTTTATAATGTTCAATTTCGATCGTCAGTGACCTGTTTTTATCAATTTCGGGATCTTTTTCTTTTTCTAACTCTTCATAAAAAATCGATTGGATTTTATGCAACGTTTGTGCTGGAAATTTTTCTTCCATCTTCCTATTCATATGCTCTTCGATGGATTCTCCAAGGAGTTTTTCAACAGAGGGACTTACATAAGTCGTTTTCAGGTCTAAATCCATCTGCCAGACAACGTCTGACATATTTTCAGTGATACTTCGATATTTTGTTTCACTTTCAATCAGCGCAGCCAAAGCGGCTTTTTGGTTGGTAATGTCCTGAATAAGACACATATGATTAAGCTTGTTTCCCGCTAAAGGAGCAAGAGACGCAACGACCATGTATACCCATACAACCGATCCATCGGGTTTAACATATCGCTTCTCCATTGAATAGCTTTTAATTTCACCGGCCTGCAGTTTGTTAAAATTTTGTATATCTTCATCCAGGTCGTCCGGATATGTAATCTTTGCCCAGCCTAAATTAATGAGCTCTTCTTTTGTTCTGCCTGTAATTTGTTCATATGCAGAGTTTATTTTTATAATATCCTTGTCAGAGTGTTTAGGATCACGGCTGTGAGAAATTGCTATGCCAATAGGGGCCTCTTCAAAAAGCCTATCAAAGGCAAGAGTGTGTTCGTCAATTTTCTGCGATAGTGCTTGCTGAGCTCGCAACAATGCTACGTGAACATTGATCCTGGCTTTCAATGAATCCATATGAA
>CAZTXG010000069.1:0-2872 GCA_964617335.1 uncultured Oscillospiraceae bacterium | reverse complement strand
ACGGGGAATTTATCAGTTTAATCAGTTTTCTGTGGACACTGTCCGCCACAGAGTAAGGCGCTGCTTTATACTAAGCTTTTCCCCGGGCATTGCAGTGAGCCTTATATCTTTGTAAAGCTCGGGAAAAGCGGAGTAAGAGTTGCTGCGGCATTTTTTCCGTATAAGCTCACAGCTTCCGGTCTGCTTTGCCGGCCCGCACTCTAAAAGCTCCAGAATAATCTCAGCACAGCGTATGGTGCAATCCGCCTCAGTTTTTTCTGAATCTAGCTGGCTAAGGTCGAAAACCGGAGTGAAATATATCCTGTTATCACGGGTTATATGTACATTGTCCTGAGTTAGGATAAGGTAGAGCAAAGGCGAAGGGTAAAGAGAAGATGCACACTCCATAACAAGTCTTGCGGAAATTTCCCCTGCCTTGGCGGGATTTTGCGTCTGCCCTCGGGCAAAGGCTGAAAACCGTCTTTCCTCCTGATATGGGAAACAGTATATAAGCTCGTCGTTTCTGGCAAAGCTCTTTAGGAAAAAGGCCTTTTTCCCACTGCCCTCGCTTATGGAAATAAAGGTTTTTACAAGGGCCTTATCACGGATGACAAGAAGGGTATACCTTGCGTCCACAGGGGAGCGGCGGTCTTTGCAGACAAGTATATCGTTGGAGCTTCCGGAGAAAAGTGTTGCCACAACCTCCAGAATCATATCGTCAACATAATAGACCAAGCTTTCGCCTCCCGTCCGAAAATTTCAGCCTGCTGCCGGCTAGGCCTGGGCCTCACCAGAGTCCGCCTCCTGAGCCAGATGCTTTTTAACAACGGCATAGGCATAGGTGCTTATAAGAGGTAAATCCGCACATGAGATGCGAATTTCATAAATGCCCTCTTTGCCCGGCGCCGTATAGATGCCGTCGGGGGTGATTTGACCGGAGTCTTTTTCGGTAAGCTCGTAAGTAAGGGTGCAAGGCTCCATGTTTTTGAAGTTCACACTGAAATAATGGCTTTCCCTTGCGCCCATAACAACAGTTGGGCGGACAGCGGAAATGCTCTTGCCTTCCAGCTTTTGCAGCTTGGCGCTCTCCTCGCCAACGGGGAAGGAAAAGGCATTCCAGCGAAGGGTCAAAACAACCATGGGGCTGGGTTCATCAATCCTTACGGCTATGACAAAACTGCCCCTGTCGTTTAAAACCTTAACAGCAAGACTTGAAGCGGGAATGCTGAGCTTATCGCCCTCGAACAAACCGGGGTCACCGTAAAGGGTGTGCCTTGCTGTGGCACCCAGCTTTTTGTCCTCGGCAAAATATTCAAAACCCGCGCTTACATAGACAAGACCTTTGCCAAGACCGTGAATAATTTCGTCTGAGTAAACCACCTGACCGGACCTTAAGCCTGTGGGCAGGGGTATTTCACAAACACCGCTTGCGTAAACCGGCTCACGGGGGCTGCCGGAGGGTGTGCCTTCCGTGCCGCTGTGGATTTTTTCGTTTTCCTCCGGCGGGGCAAGGGGCAAAAACCAATCCCCATATTCCCGACGCAAAAAGGCATCGGCATTGGCCTTTATATACTTTTTAACCCCGTCTTCAATGACAGACTCTATAAGATAGGCGCTTTTGGTTCTTTGAAGGGAAAATTCGGCAAGCTCTATAAGCTCAGAACTGCCTTCGATATTGCGGGCTTCAAGGCTAACAGAGCCTATGGCCTTTGCTATGACTGCCTCAGAAGAAAGCTCTGTCACAGAAAGCTTTAGCAAAAATGGCTCTGTGGCAGAGCGTGAAACGCCCCCAACCTTCACAGAGATGCTGTCTGTTGCCGCCATAAGGGTGGAGTCCGGACTGGGCACAGGCCTTGAGGTCATCTTGTAGTCTCTCGTAACGGTTTTCCCCTGACCGCAGCTTAATTCGTCTATGTTTATATCAAGGGAGTGCTCACCGTCCTCGTTTAAAAGGGCGGGAGTTTGCAGGGGAACCTGAAGACTTAAAGGCTCCGCGGCGGAAGAAAGGGAAGTTACAGAAAGCCTGAGACGGACAGCCTGATTACAGGGAATTGAGAAGGGCAGAGAAAGGGAGACACGATAGTCACTGTCCTCATACAAAACCGAAGTGCTTATAAAGGCTGAAAGATCCGGCTCTTTTTCCGGCAGGGCTGCCCTGTCGAAAAGACAGAGGGAATAGCCCTCACGAACACGGTTGTGTTCATAGCCCTCCCCCTGATTGCCGGCGGAGACAGCATAAACAGGATGCACCGCCTGCTCGTCATACTTAAGGCAGAGCACGGCCCTGTTCGTCTGAAGCTCCTCAAAGCCGTCTATGGCAGAGAGCTTTTTCATGACGGAGTTTTCCACCACAATCTCCCGACCCCAAAAATCCAGAGCAAGGCCGGACTCAATCATGATGGAAAGGTCGTCAAGGCTGTAAACGCCAAGACCGCAGACAATGCCGCCGCCGAACATCATTTCGTTTATGAAGCGGCGCTTTTGGCTGCCATAGTCCTGCTCCGCCTGAAAATCTGCCGAAGTCAAAAGCTTGCCGACATAGTAGCGGTTGCGCTCAAAGGGGAGCAACTGACTGTTTTTCAAAACAAACACCGTCCTTTTATACTCCTGATAATATAATAAATGAATAAATCAGTGATTTATGATTATAAGAGAGCGTCTAAAGCTCAAAGAGAGAAAGGTAAACGACAAGAAAACCAAGGTATTGACAAGGGGCAGGCGCTGCGGCCCTACAGGCTGCATATATATTTAAATTGCGTATAATGTTCCTTTAGGGACCTTATGCCCTGGCGCAAAGCGCCATAGCGGCATATATATTTAAATTGCGTATAATGTTCCTTTAGGGACCTTATGCCCTGGCGCAAAGCGCCATAGCGGCATATATATTTAAATC
>CAZTXG010000068.1:0-2922 GCA_964617335.1 uncultured Oscillospiraceae bacterium | reverse complement strand
TCAGTAGCGTCTTATCTCTTCCTCTACTAATAGCCGAAATTATTAACCCCCTCCTGAAATGCAGTAGTTATGCGGTTTTAGAGGATGCCTTGCTCTGCAAACAGCTTCCTTAACCGGGCGATGATTTTGCTTTTGCGGTTATGGATTGCCGTAACAGATTTGCCTTCTTCATTGGCAATCTCAGTGAGTTGGCGTTGGCTGCCAAACAGGTCATAAATCAGGTCGATTTGCTGGGGAGTGAGTTTTTCCATAAGCATCAGCAACTGTTCAACAAGTGGATTAGGCTCGCCCACAGCTTCTTCTAAAAAAAAGGCAGGGTCGGTTCTGCGAGTGCTGAGATTTTCAATAGGGTCGCCGATTGAATTTTCCGGTTCTCTTTCGTTTTTGAGTTTTTGGTTTTCTGTTTCATAGTCCCGATTTTCTTCTTCGTAGCGATCTCCAAGGCCAGCTGCGTGGTCGAAATCATTGAGCAATATGATGTGCTCTTCGGTTACGCCGTCTTGGCCCGCAGTAATGGTGATAGGGAGAGTCTTTTTGGATTCCTCATTCCAGTGCCAGTAGGTGTAAGTGATACTTTTGTTGTGGTCGCCAATACGGCGGTTTTCATGTTCCTTATAATGTTGTTGTTTTTTCATGGTTGGCTCCTTTCATGTGTAGGAGCCAAGCAGGAGATATAAAAATAGCCAAGTGCTTACAAAACACAAATAGCCGGATGATTACGAATTTGCGTTTCGTAAATCATCCGGCCATTTGGTAGCTCGCACTCGGCTCCGTTGCTCGGTATGGTAATCTTACTTAATATTTACTTTTTCTTTGGAGAGGGCTTTGTTTGGGATAAAGCACTTCCAGCCACAGACTTGGTCTTGGCACTGGTTCGTCCATCCTTTAAAAGAGAGGACGCCTTACTTGCTACTCCTTTCGAGGTCTGCTTTTTGTTGGTCTTAGCCATATGTATCACCTCCTTTCGTTGTATTGCGGTTATTAGGACACCCGTAGCTCCGATTTTTCATTGCATGGAATCGAAACAAATTTTCCACACTGAGGGCATTTGAGCGTAACCTCGACCTCCTCCTTGGGTATCCTGGATATGTCAAAAGCTCTACGCCCACAGTTTGAACATTTCATTTTTTTCTTTTCCTCCATAGAATCCCTCCCATATTCATGAGTGTTCATCTGTATATACTCATATGAACACTAAGGTTTAAAAGAAGGCAGTACAAATGTGAGTTGTTACTGCCGATTAAATAATGAGATTATACTGGTCAAGGCGAATTTCTGTCGCTTGATACGACACATTAAAGACACCTGCGATATTCTCAATAGTTGTCTTATACCGTTCTGGGTCATCTGAATCGTTGATAGGAGATGAAAGCGCACCGTACTGTCGCCTTATTTCCTGATGAGCGCAATAAAGGAAGGCAAATTTAGGCATCAAGATAGCCGCTGCAAGGGAGTTGGCTTGCCATTCCTCCTTGTCGCTATCCGTCTTTAAAACCTTCTTCTTTACGGCAATTGTAGCATCACCACACGGCAGGTATCCTGTCTTTTTAAGAGCAAACACCTGATTCGTGGGTGAATGATAACTACGATGGAGAACCCAGTGAGACAGTTCGTGTGCAAGTGTGAAACGTCTTCTGGGAAGTTGCCATTGCCCACTAAGGGAAAGGTCAATCACAATATTTCCAGCATAGACATCAAATGTAGTTTGGTTAAAATGCAAGTCGTAGCAAGGGATTGTAGTATCATCAAAAGCTACCAAACCTAAAATTGATTTGTCTGGAGAAAGGTGCTTGCTGTATACATCGAGATATAAACAGTCTTTTATAAGGTAATTGATGTCAATCTCGCATGGACTATCAATAGATGTTGCGAGGTGTTCTCGCAATAACTCCAGAGCAATGTCATCAAAGTCAGGTTTATGCAACTTGTACATCCCATTGGTTTCCTGGTCATAGTTTAGATTCAAATCTTACTCTCCTTTCTTATCCGTCGAAGTAATGACATCAATGAACTGCTGCCACTTCTCATCGGATATATTGTGATCTCTTGCTTTTCGGAGAGCGACGCGTGCTATGTCCGTCTTACCAATATAGTCGGTCAAGTCCGGATAGCTGCCTTCGCGGATTTCACCTGCTAAGTCGTAGTAGAGGCTTAATTCATCCTCGCTTGTAATTCCGAGGACTTCGGCAAGTGTCTCAAGATACTTAACGGGCGGCCACCTATTACCTTTCTCGACATCGCTCAAATATGCTGGTGCCATATCGATGTCTGCGGCAACGCTTCTCAATGATTTGCCCAGTGACTCGCGCTTTGCCCTTACAAAAGCACCGAATGACAATTTTTCTTCTCCCATTATTACACCTCCTGTTAATGTGTTCATATACATATTAACATATGGAATTGGGTTTGTCTACCCCTAATGGAATGTTTTTCACATTATCGTATTAACTAAGCGGAAGCTTAAAAATAATACGCAATAGTTTAGTTTTTATTGACTCATAAGACTGATTGTACTATACTAATTGGTAAGTATGTCCTACACTTTAGCAGAGGAGATTTATTAATGGCAGTCAATTATAAAAAGTTATGGAAATTATTAATAGATAAGGATATGAAGAAGCAGGACCTACAAAGTGCGGCTAATATCAGTGCGGTGACAATTGCCAAACTTGGTCGTAATGAAAATGTGACAACGGCGATACTCTCCAAAATATGTTCAGCCCTAAACTGCAATGTTGGTGACATAATGGATATCGTAGACGAGAGTACTCACAATGATACAGAAACGGAGGAAAGCCTCCATGATAAATAAGACTGTACGTTTCATAGATTTGTTTGCCGGCATGGGCGGTATCCGCATCGGATTTGAACAAGCCTTCAAAGCGGCTGGATATAAGACTGAGTGTGTCCTTACATCTGAAA
>CAZTXG010000067.1:0-2957 GCA_964617335.1 uncultured Oscillospiraceae bacterium | reverse complement strand
TCTTGCGATAAGGGCTTGAGCATCAACCAAATTGGACATTATGAGCTGGGAAAGAGAAACCCCTTTTTCTTTGGGAGGGATTATATTATATTTCTCCAGTATTTTTATGTTATCTGAATAATTTTTTTGTGTCGGTTGAACTATCTGCGACAATATCCGGCGGTTGCCTTCCTTGGTGTAATCTATGAAGATGCTCGTGATTGCCCCGGGGTAAAACCACTCCTTCAGGGATTCGCCGACATAGGCAATCTGCGAAACCGTGTTGGCAGGATCCAGAGTAACAAGGCTCAACACCGAGGATACCGGCGAAATTATATCCGATGCTACTTTAAAATCCACCGCTACCTGATGGTCTTCTCCCAATATAATGGCACTGGCAGTTTTGCCCACATCCACAATGCAGTCCACACCGCTTACAACTACGGCTCCTGCCGTACCCAGTGACATGCTGCTGCCGGCAAGAGAAGCAAGGCTTCCGCCTCCTGTGGCGACAGTTGCCCCCACAAACAGCCCCACCTTGCTCCCCGTCTTATATCCCTCCAGAATGTTGATGCTGCGGGTATAGGCGCTTATCTCGGCTTGGGCTTCCTCCAAGTCGGCAATGTTTTTAATAATTTTCTGTGCCAGCGCCATCTGCTCAACGGCGGTTTTCGTATCAGTGCCAAGCTGCTCGGCAAGCTGCTTGTATCGCTGCGCACCGCGAAGCTCATCAAACATTTTCGTAAGGTTTTCCGCCCATGTTTCACGGTCAATCACTTTTTCATTATTCGAGGCAAGGGCAAGGGTTGAAAAAGATGGGCTTACTGCTGCAAGAGTCACAGCTTGGGACTGGGAAAAAGCTGCGGCCGCCACTTGATTTGCTGATTCAGCTTCCAGAAACAAAATCGTATGGTCGGCAATCTCGTCGGCAACGGATACTAGCACATCCGCTATTTCCCACATTGAAACCAGCTCATCCATCATGCTTTCAAATGTTTCGGCAGGCTGGGATTCAAAATCCGCCGCAATAAGCTCTTCGGTTTTTAAGCGGACATAAATATAATATTTTAATGCCAGTGCGGTGGCCTCATTCGCTGTTTGCAAAATCTGTGATTCCGCTTCCCGCTCCACTATGACCGGCTCTATTTCCCTTATCTCCCCGAATTCGGGTTTGCCGCAGCCCCCAAAACTAAAAAGCATGGCGACCGCCAAAAATAAAGCTAAAAAACGCCCAATGGTTTTTGTTCCCCTTGGCTTTAGATAAAAATTATTTTTCATTCTTCCTCCCTCCCTTTATATGCTAATGTCGGTGTAATTCCTGTTTCATAGCGGAATTTCTCCGCAATTTGGTTCAGCCCTGCCGCAGCTGCACCGGCAAGCATAAGCCCTGCCAGAAATATCTGCGACGGGATTTCAAACATTTTCCCCTCCTTGTATTATAGAGTAGTAGTTTATGCAGCCCCTCTCCAAGGGCTTGTATGCTACACTGTAAGGGATGCTGTGTTCCACGAAAATCATTAACAAATCACACTTTTAACTGTCCACTATATTGACGGTGGTCCAAAACATGGTACGATGAACCTATATAATAACTCCTTATTTGCAGGCTTATAAAAACGATAGACAGAAATGTGGAATTATGATGAATTATATTACTGAGCGACGAAGTCACACCCTTTCAAACGAACCATTTGAAATCACACATGATGATATACAGATACTTTACTGCGAAAACTTGAAAGACCGCATGGAATGTCAAAGAGTTACGGAAAGCAGCCGCCGTGGAGAATCGTACTATACGGGGGATCATAGCCCCGGTGAGGAAAAAGAGAAAGATTTTCTTGCAGCATTTTTCAAAGAAGTGTTGTATAGAGATGCTAAAACCTGTGGGTTCACGATGCAGTATCCCCATGGAACTGTAATTAGTCAGGGAAGGCGGAATCATTATTATCGGGGCGAAAATCAAATCTACCCCAAAAGCCATGCATCTTTGCATCGCTCTTTAGAAAAGCTGAGTACCGAAAAAGAAAGGCAGTTATACCGGCTGGTCACCGATATGCGGATTGAAGCGTTTGGAGCTTTTCTCCGTCACTTGGCAATCGTTCAATTTTGGGAGGAGCATTACAGCGATATATTAATCGAGCCTCTTGCGCAGCACTATGGCTTGGAAACAAAATGGTTGGACATTACCAATGATTTTGAGGTGGCCTTGTTTTTTGCCACTTGCCGGTGGGATAGCGCAAAGAAGAACTGGCGCCCGTTGACAAAAAAAGAGATGGAAGAGCTCCAATATGGTGTGATATTTCATATTACCCGGTGGCAGGCGGATATGCGCCTAATGACGGCTGGATTAACCAGCAATAGCGATAAGGGCAATGATTTAAACAATGTTATTTTACCCATAGGCTTTCAACCATTTATGAGGTGCCATCATCAGTATGCCTACGGCATTTGCATGGATAGGCCATCTCCCCTGCAGACTGATATCGGATTTGAAAAGCTTCATTTTAAACACAGTGCAAAGCTCTCTCAAAGGGTATATGAGATGATGGAAGGCGGAAGGAAGATCTATCCACACGAAGGACTCAACGATTTCCAAGATGTAATTGATTCTATTCGATACGCAACTTCATTTTCAAATGTAACATTACAGAATGCTTTGAAACGCCACCCGCACTTTTCAGATATAGATCGGTGTAAGAAGGAGTTAGAACGCAGCACAATATTTGGCCACCCTGTTATAATAACCGATGAGAACCCGCCGCTGGGAGCATCCAGGCAGCGCATTCGGGCTTTTAACAGGAAATATGGAGAGTTTTCAATCGAAGACGAATATGGAATCCAACTATCCACCAGAATGTTTTATATGTAACCGTCAATAGGACAAGTACATAGAGTAGGGCCCCGAAAAGTAGTACAATCCAAACAGGTTGAAAAAGTAATACAACAAAATCAACCGGTTAGGAAGTGGATGTATG
>CAZTXG010000066.1:0-3005 GCA_964617335.1 uncultured Oscillospiraceae bacterium | reverse complement strand
TAGCCATCCTCATCCACGTCCAGCACCATAAAGGCATCGTAGATAGTGTCCTCATATTCCGCCCATTCATTAAAGGCTTCGATAACCCAGAAATAGCCGTACCAGTTTCCGTTCCATTTTTCCTGAACACTGGTATAGTCAGCAGTACCGGCATTTATATCGCCGCCGAGATTTTCGCCCGCCCCCTCTTTAACAAGGGTAATGTCCATACCCGAGCCGATATAATCATAAATCATCATAGTCGAGCCGCTGATTTTACAGGAAAAGTCATACAAGCCAACATCCACAAGCACGCCGCCGTCTTCTCTTTTCCATGTGCCCTTTGCATCAATGCCTTCAACAGATAAGACGCATTTATTCTTCTCTTTAAGCTCCAGACTAAAGCCGTTTCCATAAAGTTCATCGGCCTTGAAGTCCATTCCCATCATAGATATGTTTGTGGCCTTCCAGACGCCCACATAGGGGTCTGATGATATGGTTTCCCCGCCTTTGCCCCCTTTAAAAACCAGAATAAGAATTACTGCGAGGGCTATAAGGGCAAGGCCAATGCCGCCGAAAATGAAAATGTTTTTATTGATGGGCTTTTTTTCTTTAAGGGCTGTTTGTGCCATATGCGGCTGATAATTTCCTTGTGCAGGCGGCTGATAGCTGCCTTGTGCAGGCGGCTGATAGCTGCCTTGTGCAGGCGGCTGATAGCTGCCTTGGGCTGGGGCCTGATAGCTGCCTTGGGCTGGAGCCTCATAGCTGCCTTGTGCTGGAGCCTGATAGCTGCCTTGGGCTGGGGCCTGATAGCTGCCTTGGGCTGGAGCCTCATAGCTGCCTTGGGCTGGAGCCTGATAGCTGCCTTGGGCAGGGGCCTCATATGTAGATTCTGTAGCATTAACTGAAGGGCTGTAATCTTCTTGAACCGGCTGAGTTACGGGCGGTTCAGGCGGTGGGGTCTGCGATACAGGGGCGCCGCAATGAGTACAAAATTTAACACCCGGCTTTAAATCCCCTCCGCAGCTTTCACATGAAGTCATGTTATAATCCTCCTTTATTCTATGCCTGTTATGGCTTTTTCAAGCTTTATAAATCCAACATTAAAATCTGCCTGAAATAAAGACATCTAAACTGCTCCGCCACAATATTCACAGCGGCCTTGAACATCGGGGGTGGTTGTGGCACCGCAATGAGGGCAGGTTTTTGCAATTTTAGGTGCATTTGCCGCCGCTATATTTTCCCGAACAGTCTCACGGGCTTCGGTGAGGACAGCTTTTATCTCCTCGGCCATAGCCTCACATTCCCTATAGTCAACGCTGCTGCGTCCAAGCTTTTCCCCGCCCTGAATCATCATTCGTGTTCTGTCGGGGCGAATGGTAATAGATGTGTTATTCAAGCGGTAGCGGATTTGGTCAAAAAACCGATGGTTTACATGAATGGTAATCCAAAAGTCATAATCATGCTCATAACGGGGAGGCATAAAGCTTTTTTCCTCACCGTCACTGCCTTGCTGCATAAGCTCACGGCGCTCCTCACGGATATCCACCACACAGCCTGTAACCTGAGAAAGGTCTAAAACATCCGGATTTTCCTCCTGCCAGCGGCGGGCAGAGGTGACTATAAACTTTCCCGCATCCTCGTCTATCATAAGCTTTGTTCCAAGGCCCAGAGTGCGTGTGACGTTAAAGGCCGCCACAGCCCTTTTGTTTTCCTCCCGATAGTCCAGCTGGTCTTTAATATCCGAAACCGTGCTGCGCCGCCTCTCATTAAAAAACGGTGACAGCTTTTTTGCGCAGTCTTTACAAAGATTGCCATCGTCCAGTTTGCGGTTTCCCAAAAGACCGATTTTAGCCCCGCATATGTTGCAGCTTTTCTTATTAAATAATGCCATATTAATTTTCCTCCCATTTATCTTTCTTAAGCTATATGCCCAGCCTAGCGGCTTTTTGCCCAAGTGGCTCCTATCTGTATGCCCTTCATGGACACATAGGCCTCAAAGCTGTCAAAATCTGCCTGACTTATGGTTTTTGGCAAATAGAAGGTGGCATCCTCTCCTATGCTGGAAAAGGCCGTGCCCATGCTGCCCATATCCGGAGGCTTTGTGCCAAGGAAGGTGACAGACCTAAGTTCCGGACAGTTGCCAAAGGCCCCGTCTCCAAGTTTTTCAAGGCTGGCAGGAAGAACAACGCTCTCTAGCTGTGTGCAGCCTGTAAAGGCCATGCTTCCAATTTCCTTAACCCCTTCAGGTACCACAAAGGTTTTAAATGGACAGCCGGAAAAAGCCTCGTCTCCGATTTTCTCCACCGTCTTTGGCATACTTACATTTTTAAGTTTATCCGAATACTGGAAACAGCGGGCAGGAATTTCTTTAATCTCCCCTGTAAGGGTAATTGATTCTAAATAGTCGCAGTCGAAAAAGGCCATCTCGCCAATATGCTGTAAGGATATAGGCAGGCTTATTTCCTCCAGCATACTTCCGGCAAAGGCACGCTCTCCTATAAAGCTTATGTCGGCGTTAAGACCCACAAAGCTAACGCTGCGGTTTTCAAAGGCCCTGTCTCCAATGGCTCTTATAACAACTGTACCGTCCTTGTCTTCCCTTGGAACGGCAACCTTCAGGCCCTCTGCTCCGGCTTCGTGGTCAAAGGCGGTGACAGTGCCGTTTTCGTCACAGCTCATGGCCTCATAGTCCACATAGTCCTCCCATTCGGACTTAAACATGACCCAGGCAATGTCCCCCTCACCTTTTGAAAGGAGAAATTCGTCCATATCTTCAACCTGCTTCATGCTCACATCCCAGGCCATAAGTATCATGCTCACAGTTTCAAACACCGCTCCGCCGGAGTTGTCCAGCTTTGGCAAATCAGAAGGGATGTATACTCCGGGGAAGTTAAGGGCAAACACGGCATTTTCAAAGGCCATGGCGCCAATAGATGTTACACTTTCGGGTATGGTGTAATAAGCTGTCCATGAGCAGTTTGCAAAGGCCTTTTTGCCTATGGTTTTTAAGCTCTCGGGCAGCT
>CAZTXG010000065.1:0-3057 GCA_964617335.1 uncultured Oscillospiraceae bacterium | reverse complement strand
GGTATAGAGCTTAAGGATACGCCTCAGGGTGTGAAAATTATAAAAAGTTAATTTGTCTTGAAAAGCGGCTTATAGAAAAAATATATTTATCCCCGTTGGAGAATGAAGCTCTCCGGCGGGGATTTTTTGTTTTTATTTCTAAAACAAACGGCTAAATAAAAACAAAGACTTTTAAATCGCATAATATGACAAAAATTGAGCTATTTCTACAAATCTTCTAATGACACGACATATTATGACATATTTCGCAGGTATAGGGTGCTAACATACATTTCGCTTGATGTCCGATTTTGGCTTAGGGCTTAGAGGGGGAGAAAAATTTTAAAATTATTTTACTATGTATCGGAACGTACATATTAAAGCTTTGGCTACCTAGGGGTGAGGAGGGATTTTGCTTGAGAGGAAAATTAAGCAGCGCTAAGGTTGCGGAGCATATCAGAAAGCTTGCCTTTGCCAAATCTAATGATGCTGTGAAGCTTGTTTTTCTTGAGCCGGAGCAGCTTGGTCTTATTGACGGCCTTGATTTAAACATGGTTTCAGAGGTGAAAAGAGGGGCAAAGGGGGAGGTGGAGGTGAAGCTTTTAAACAGAATTGCGCTTTTGGAGCTGCTTTCCGGTCTGATTGAAAAAAGCATACTTCCCCATGAGAAGGGCGGAGCAGAGAGTTTTTTTACGGCTATGGACAGCTTGGCCTCGAAGCTTGACGGTGGGGAAAAATGAGGTTTGAAAGTTTTTCTGAAAAGCAGGCCATTGCCCTTACCTGGTGGAGTCCGGCATCTGCCTATTCGGATTTGGACGCTATTATCTGCGACGGTGCGGTGCGCAGCGGCAAGACCTTGTGTATGGGCATTTCGTTTTTGTGCTGGGCTATGAGGCTGTTTGACGGGATGCAGTTTGGAATGTGCGGGAAAACCATAGTTTCCCTTAGAAGAAATGTTTTAAGCACTGTTTTGCCTGTTATGGGCGACCTTGGCTTTAGCTGCCAGCAAAAGCTTTCTAAAAACCTTTTTACTTTGAGCTTTGGGGGAAGAACCAATACTTTTTATCTTTTCGGCGGAAAAGATGAAGGCTCACAGGCTCTTATACAGGGGGCGACTTTTGCGGGGGTATTGCTTGACGAGGTGGCTCTTATGCCCAGAAGCTTTGTTGAGCAGGCCTGCGCCCGCTGTTCGGTTTCGGGAAGTAAGCTTTGGTTTAACTGTAACCCCGAGGGGCCGGAGCATTGGTTTTATAAGGAGTGGGTGCAAAAGACCGGGCAGCGGCGGGCCTTGTATCTTCATTTTACCCTTGAAGATAATCCGGCCTTGTCGAGAAAGATAATCGCCAGATATAGGAAGATGTATTCCGGAGCTTTTTACAGGCGATTTATTTTGGGCGAGTGGGTTGCGGCTCAAGGCAGGGTGTATGACTTTTTTGATGAGAGCTTTGTGAGAGAGCCGCCGGAGGGGGAAATGGAGGAGTATGCGGTTTCCTGCGATTATGGAACTATGAACCCGTCTTCCTTTGGGTTTTGGGGGAAAAGTCAGGGGGTTTGGTATCGCCTGCGGGAGTATTATTATGATTCCCGTGATGCGGGAAGCCAGAAAACCGATGCGGAGTATGTTTTGGAGCTTGAAAGATTATGTGAGGGGAAAAGACCTTCTGCTGTAGTGGTTGATCCTTCTGCCGCAAGCTTTATTGAGGCGCTGCGAAGGCGAAATCTGCCCGTTATGAAGGCGGACAATGATGTTTTAAGCGGCATTAGGCTGACGGCTGACCTTTTGAAGTCGGGGAAAATTGTTATTTGCCCAGAGTGCAGGGATGCTATGCGGGAGTTTTCCCTTTATTCCTGGGATGAAAAAAGTCAGGGCAGAGATGTGCCTGTAAAGCAGTTTGACCATGCCATGGACGACATTCGGTATTTTGCCGCCACTGTTATTTCTCCCGGGCGGGGGGATTTCTTCGCTGCCACCTATGTGGAAAGGCAGTAGGAAGGCAGATTTTTTGGGAGGTAGAAATTTGGGTTTTTTTGAGAAGCTTAGAAGCCGGCCGGCGGCTAAGGCACAGATACGGTCGGGTCAGCAGCATCCCTTTGGAATGCTGGATAATTATGTGCCTTTAGGGGGAGGTGATGTGAGGCTTTATAGGGCTATTCGTGAGGCTATTCCTGTTTTGGACGCAGCGGTTATGAAAATCATCAGGCTCTCCGGTGGGTTTTCCGTTATATGCGGAGACAAAAGAGCGGAAGCAGAGCTTGCGGAGTTTTTGAGGACTGTTGATGCAGGCAGGGCCCAAAGGGGAATTGGAGCCTTTTTGGATAATTACTTAGACTCTATGCTTACAAGCGGCAGGGCTGTTGGGGAAATTGTTGTGGAGGGGCATAGGGAAATTAAAGCCCTGCTTTGTGCCGATGTCTGTGATGTTCAGGTGAGGGAAGGGGCGTCGCCTCTGGATTTTGTTATTTGCGCAAGGGGGCAGGAGGGACTTTTTGAGCCTCTGCCTTATCAGGAACTTATTATGTTTACACCCTTTAACCCTGAAACAGCAAGCCCCTATGGAGTTTCTATGTTTAGGAGTATGCCTTTTTTGGCGGAGATACTGCTTAAGATATTCCAGTCTATTGGAGTTAACTGGGAAAGGGCGGGAAATGTACGCTTTGCCGTGACTTATAAGCCCCAAGGGGACATTATCGACAAGGCCTATGCCAGAGAGCGCTCGGAGCAAATTGCAAGAGAGTGGAGTGCTGCCATGCAAAGCGGAAAAAACGGCAGCGTGAGGGATTTTGTTGCTGTTGGTGATGTTGATATTAAAGTGATTGGCGCTGACAACCAGATTTTGGACAGCGAGGTTCCTGTTAGGCAGATATTGGAGCAGCTGGTTTCCAGAACGGGAATACCGCCTTTTATGCTGGGGCTGAATTGGTCTTCTACTGAGAGAATGAGCGCCCAGCAGGCAGACCTTATGACCAGTGAGCTTACGGCAATTAGGCGAAGCTTAAACCCTGTTATTGAGAGAATTTGCGGCCTTTGGCTTCGTATGCATGGCTATGCCTGCAGCTTTGAGGTGGACTGGGAGCCTA
>CAZTXG010000064.1:0-3062 GCA_964617335.1 uncultured Oscillospiraceae bacterium | reverse complement strand
CCGACTTTCATCCCGCATAAGGTCTCCTGTAATCGGATAGGCATTAAAGGCATTGCTTATGTTGTCTATGCCCTCTGTAACCGCTTCAAAGCGAGCGGAGTTAGCCCCGCCAAACCCGCCTTTTTTAAGTTCCTTAAGGTCCCTGTTAAGTTGGGTTAAAGAGGATGTTTCTGCAGGCTCCGCAGCAGCTTCTTCCTCTTGCCCATGGGTTTGTTCTTCCTCGGACGAAGGGATGTCTAAATCTTCTGCCATTGCAATCTCCAGCTCTTCCAGAAAATCGCTTTCTTCAACTTTCGCTTGATTCATAGCTCTGCTTTCTCCTTTCTTCCGGCGTGTTGACACTATCCGAAATGTACAGATTTTGAGTGGATTTTGTGTTAGGCAAGGCAAATTTTCGCAGACATACTTCCGTATTTCAAGAAAATTTAACGCAGCATGATGCAAAATGCGCCAAAAGATGGACGTTGAGCGGTAGCGTCAACACGCCCTAGCCACAGCTTTTGGCTATGGGTATTTTACAAGGCGTTTAGCTCCGCTTCTGTCATGCGGGTACCCTGTTTTATCATTTCCACTTTAACTGCCTGCCTGATATGCTCATAATTCACCGGACTGTCCTCTGCAGCGGCTCTGTATGCGGCATCTAAGGCGATGGTTTTTATGGAGCTTGCGGATATTTCAAGCTTTTCCGCCAGCCGCTCAAAGCCCGGCTGAACCCTTACCGGCGCTTCGGGAGGAAAGACCTTGTTCCAGATGCTAAGACGCAGGGCTGCATCGGGCTTTGGGATTCCTATAATATAGGTGAAACGGCGGCGGAAGGCGGTGTCCATATTTGACAAAAGGTTTGTGGATAAAATGGAAACCCCCCTGTGTTCCTCAATCTTCTGGAGAAGGTATGCCGTTTCTGTGTTGGCGTGCCGGTCGTTGGCGTCGCTGACCTCTGTGCGCCTGGTGAAAAGGGAGTCGGCCTCATCAAACAAAAGCACACAGTTGGTTCTGTAGGCAAAGTCAAAAATTTCTGAAACGTTTTTCTCCGTTTCCCCTATATATTTACTTACAAGCTGGGACAAATCAACCTTATAAAGCTCAATTCCCAGTTCACGGGCAATCACCTGAGCCGACATGGTTTTTCCGGTTCCGGGAGGGCCGTAAAGCAAAATAGACAGCCCTCTGCCATAGGGCAGCTTTTTGCCGAAGCCCCAGACATCGTTAACTGTGTGGGCGTGGATAATTCTGTCGCAGGCAGAGCGCATAAGGGAAGAAGGCTCCTCGGGCAGAACAATATCATCCCAGGTGAATACGCAGGAAACACGGCTGAGACTTTGACCGCTGATTTCGCCGGCATTGTGCAGGCGTACCCCTGCCCAAATATCAGTGCTGTTTATGGCCTTTCGACCTTGGGACTGGGAGTTTATGCAGGCCCTGTGTAAAATCTTTTTTATATCTCCGGCAGTGTAGCGGAGCTTATTTGCAAACTGGTGTATATCTGTGCCCTTTTCCAAAATATATTCTTCGGAAAGCTCCTGCCAAAGATTACGGCGCTGCAATATGGAGTCTTCGGGAAAACACAGCTCCACGGCATCTTCCTCTAAAGGCAGCAGGGCTGGGATGCCCTCATGGGAAATCAGGAAAAAAAGAGGGCAAAAACGGCGGCAGTCCTCTACAAGAGAGCAAAGTGCCTCTCCTGGTTTAAAAACAGCCGAAAGCTCGTAAAGCACCGCCGCGCCATCTGTGGCGGCAGACAGCAGCAAAACGGCTCGGGATAGCCTTTGGGCGTCTTTTTCGGCTTTTCCCTTAAAAATATTTACATCAACAAAAATCAAAGGCAGGCCTTGCTCTGCTGCGGCGGCACGAAGGGCGCTTCTTCTGCCGCAGCCGGGAGAGCCGGAAAGAATTACTCCGAAGCCCCTAAGGCTGCCGAGATGCACTCGGGAAATAAGCTCTGATATTCCGGCGGCCTGCTCCTTAGAGAAAAATCTCTTTGAAGCGTCCTCATCCTCTGCCTGCCAAAGGCTTATTCCCTGCAAAAGACTGCCGGAGAAAAGCTCTCCCTCCAACACCTGAGCTGTCAAAGGTCCGGGCAAAAGAAGCTTTTCCAAGCGCTCGTCTCCTTGTAGATCAAACAGCAGACGAGCAGGACTTTCAGGCTGGGAAAGCTTGTAAATTTCTTTGCTTTTTACAGGCTTAATATTGCTAAACAGCCGAAGGGCAAGGCCTAAGCTTGGCTTATCCTTTCCTGTAAGCTTGCGGAAAAGGCGGACATATATGGGGTCAAAGCCCGAAGCGCAGGCCAAAACTGCGCAAAACACGGTGAAATCAGATAGCTTCAGCCTATGCTGCAAATGCAGGATGGGCAGGTGACAGTCCGAGGCCTCCCGACGGAGACGAATGCTTTCAAGAGGCCTGCCAATTTGGGAAGCTTGGCTTTCTTCTAAAAGCTCTGTTTCCAACAGCAATCCGATAAGCCCCAGCCAGTCATAAAGCTCATCACAGGGGTTTTCGTAAGATGGTTTTTCAGACAGCCAGCGAAAATCTGCCATAGCCTTTCGCCTCCTTGCTATTATATGTTTCATCGGCAGATTCAAGACGGGCGCCGATGGGGGTATTATACCATAGCCGCACAGGGTGCCGTCGTGGTATATGCCATTAAATCTGTATGATATCCTCTCTGCGGATATTATGCCGCAGCCGTACAGCGGCGTTATGGTATATGCCATCAAGTCTGTATAATGTTTGCTGTGCAAACATTATACCATAGGGAAAGCCTTAGAAAGACGGTACTTTTAAATCTTTTATAGAATCTTTAGAAACCTTAAGTCCAACAAAAAAAGCACAGCCCGGGAAGCTTTAATAAAAGCCCCCGGGCTGCACTTATACTTGCGGGACAAATTGCGGAGGAAAACACAGTGCGCTTTTAACTAAAATTTTCCAAGGCCAGCTTCTTTGCCTTTTCCTTTAAATCAATAAGGTCTTTTTCTGTGGGGAGTCCTCTGACATCACCCATGCGGCCTTGGGTACTCATTTCCTCTGAGCCTATAAATTCGCTTAGGATATACCACTTATCC
>CAZTXG010000063.1:0-3186 GCA_964617335.1 uncultured Oscillospiraceae bacterium | reverse complement strand
ATAGAAAAGATTGTGAAGGGGAGATACTACAGGAAATCATTCTCAGTTTTAAACTGATAGGTGAAAGGCGATTGTATCAATATTGTTAAAATATTTTGCTAATTAAATGTGGATAGTATTTATCGTGTATAAGGTGAAAAATAGTAAGGAGGTTCTATGAGTACTTATATTCATTTTACAGAAGAACAAAAACTAAGAGCTAATGAAGTTGATCTTGTAGAATTTTTGCAAAGGCAAGGTGAGAAACTATTGCCATCAGGTAGAGAAAAAAGACTTGCAAGTGACCATAGTATTACAGTTAGAGGTAACGAATGGTACGATCATGCATTAGAGCAAGGAGGTCTTGCAATTGATTTTGTACAAAACTTTTATGGCTTATCTTTTCCAGAGGCAGTAACAAAGCTCCTTAGTGGTGAACAAGGTGATTTATATAGTAAGGCAAAAGAAAGAAAGGAAATAAAACGAAAACCCTTTGTACTCCCTCCGAAGAATTCAGATATGCGAAGGGTTTTTGCGTATCTCATTAAAAATCGTCATATTGATCGTGATGTGGTTAGTTTCTTCGCTAAACAAAAATTACTCTATGAAAGTTGTGAACAATCTGCAAACAAGACGAAAGAATATCATAACGCAGTATTTGTAGGATATGATGAAAATGGAGTTCCTTGTCATGCACACAAACGTGGAATTTATTCTCATGGTAATGGATTTAAAGGTAATATTGAAAGCGGTAATCCATGTTATAGTTTTCATTACACAGGAATAAGTAACAGACTCTATGTTTTTGAGGCTCCCATTGATATGCTGTCTTTTATTACAATATATAAAAACATCCATTGGCAGGAACACAGCTATGTCGCATTGTGTGGAGTATCGGAACAAGCAATGCTTAAAATACTCGAAATTAATCCTAATTTAAATCATGTTCTATTATGTTTAGACCATGATGTAGCCGGTATTGAAGCAAGTGAAAAATTTCAGGATTTACTTTCTAAGAAAGGAATTAAATGTAGCAGATTGCTTTCTAAATGCAAGGACTGGAATGAAGATATTAAAGACAGCTTCAACCTCTCAGCAATTCCATCCGAGGAACACCCACAATATATTATTCGTGATGAGGTTTGCTCTGAAATTCAAAAATATATTATTGAAATTGATAAGAATGACAATTCACCTTCAAAACTAAATACCTTATTTAAAAAATGTAATACTGATGATACAGAGCAGATGGTTGAAAATTTAAAACAACTGTCTGCTCTTTCTTTATGCCTTGCATCCAATGAATACAGACAGATGGGTTATCCTTCAGAAACGGACAAATTGCTTACAGGATTACATGACGGATTCAAGGCATATGAAAATCGTAGCAAACTTAATAATCGTTTATTAGATATTCAAAAAGAACTTGAGCAAATTGGAAAACAGCAGGGTGTTATTTGTGAAAATGAAAAGAAAGATATTGTCAGAAGATATGAAACTATTGCTGGACATTGCTTAAAGGCAATTATTACTATTGTAATGCAGCAACAAAAGCAAGAGCAAAAACAGTTAATGATGATGTCATAAAAACTATTGGACAGTTTTAATTTACTTAAGACATTTTAGAAATGGAGGTTAATTTAATGCAATCACAGGTAATTTTATTGATAGGAGTTGGTTCCATAATGTTTTTAGTTATTGGTGGGTTGTCTTTACTTGCTCATTATTATACCTTAAATGGAATCAAATCTAAAACAGTAGGAGATGGGCAACATGGAGTTGCTCGCTTTGCTACGCAAAAGGAAATTATTAAAACATATGAGCATATTCCTTTTAAAGTATCACAATGGAGAAAGGGTAAGAATCTTCCACGTGATGAGAGTGGTAATTTGATACAGGGGTTAGTGGTTGGATGTAAAGGAAATAAAGGAGATATTGTAGGTCTTGTAGATACAGGAGATGTTCACTGTCTTATGATTGGTGCAGCAGGGGTTGGTAAAACAGCCTTTTTTTTATACCCAAATTTAGAATATGCATGTGCGAGTGGGATGAGTTTTATAACCACTGATACAAAGGGAGATTTAGCTAGAAACTATGGAACGATAGCAAAAGAGAATTATGGATATAAAGTTGCAGTTATTGATTTAAGAAATCCCACACGTAGTGATGGAAATAATCTTCTGCATTTAGTTAATAAATATATGGATGCTTATCGAGAAAACAACAATAATCTATCTGCAAGAGCCAAAGCAGAAAAATATGCAAAGATAATTTCAAAGACAATCATAAATTCGGGTGGTGACAGTTCAGCTTATGGACAAAATGCATTCTTCTATGATGCTGCAGAAGGACTTCTGACAGCAGTTATTTTGCTTGTAGCAGAATATCTCCCACCTACTGAGGAAGATGGACATGTAATAGATACAAGACATATCATAAGTGTGTTTAAATTGGTTCAGGATTTAATGGCACCAAGCAAGGTGAAAGGGAAAAGCCAGTTTCAATTATTGATGGATAAACTTCCTCCTGACCATAAAGCAAGATGGTTTGCAGGTGCAGCACTTAATTCAGCAGAGCAAGCAATGGCTTCTGTTCTTTCTACAGTACTATCAAGGCTCAATGCCTTTCTTGATTCTGAAATGGAACAGATATTGTGTTTTGATACAACAATCGATGCAGAAACTTTCTGTTACGAAAAGTCTGCAATATTTCTTATACTCCCGGAGGAAGATAACACAAAATATTTTATGGTCAGTCTATTTTTGCAACAGTTTTATCGTGAGATGTTAACAGTAGCAGATGAAAATGGTGGTAAGCTTCCTAATCGTGTGATGATTTACGCAGATGAAATAGGTACAATTCCAAAGATAGAATCCTTTGAAATGATGCTTAGTGCAGGACGTTCCAGAAGAATTTCCATCGTACCAATCATTCAATCCTTTGCACAGCTTGATAAGAATTATGGGAAAGAAGGTAGTGAGATTATAACTGATAATTGTCAGCTTACTATATTTGGAGGGTTTGCACCAAATTCAGAAACAGCACAGGTTCTATCAAAAGCACTGGGTAGTAGAACTATTATGAGTGGAAGTATCAACAGAGGTAAAAATGATCCTTCTCAAAGTTTGCAGATGATAGAGCGGCCACTACTTACAGCAGATGAGCTCAAGTCATTACCAAAAGGAAACTTTGTAATTATGAAAACAG
>CAZTXG010000062.1:0-3486 GCA_964617335.1 uncultured Oscillospiraceae bacterium | reverse complement strand
GCTAAATCTAGAAGCGAACAAATAAAAGAAGAAATGTATGGTAAATTTAACACAATAAGTTCTAAAAAACTCACTAAAGATGGTTTTTCTGCTGTTCCGGTTGATGATGAAACACAAGAAGATATAACTGAAAAACATATGGGTGAAATGACTTTTAGTATGGCTTTACTGGAGCGTTTGAAGAGAAATTATATACAATGTGTTGCCTCTACCTCGCAAAGACAAGCCATAGAGGTAGGTAACGGCAGAAAAGAGTCGGTTTTTAAATTTATGAGATTTAGAAAATACTATAAATTATAAAATAACATTGATATATGCATCTCCTACAGTGCTCTAATTGTACACTTTAATAATAAATTTACAACCATATGGAACTAATCATCAATACTTTTGGTACATCGTTAAGTCGTAATAACGAAGCTTTTCAAATTATTCATAAAGATGGAAAACAAAGAGTGCCAGCACAAGGAGTAACTTCGATACAAATTAGCAGAGGTGCTCAAATAACTAGTGATGCTGTACTTCTGGCTATTGAAAATGAAATTGAGGTTTTATTTATGGATAAGTCTGGAAGTCCGATTGGTCGTATTTGGAGTTCGAAGTATGGTTCAATCTCTAATATACGCAAAGGGCAACTTGCTTTTTCTTTTTCAAAAGAAGCTGTAGAGTGGATTAAGAAAATTATACAGCAGAAAATAGAAAACCAGCAAGCTCTGTTGCTAATGATGAAAGTGAATGATGAAATAACAAAAAATAAAGTCCAAAATGCAATCAGACGATTGGAAGACTACTGTGTAAAAATTAATAGACTTGAAGGTGAAAATGTTTCGGATATAGCGTCAAGTTTGAGAGGGTGGGAAGGGGTAGCCTCTAGTATTTATTTTGAGACGCTTTATTTATTTATTCCAGAACAATATAGATTTAACAAAAGGAGTAAACACCCAGCTATGGATGTTGTGAATGCTATGCTGAACTATGGGTATGGATTGCTTTATGCCCGTATAGAAGGAATTTTGATAAAAGCCGGAATTGACCCCTATATTGGCATCTTTCACAGAGATGACTACAACAGACCCGTATTGGTTTATGATATAATAGAGCTTTATAGAATATGGGTAGATTATGTGGTGATAACGTTAGTATCGCAAGAGGTTGTGTCAGATGAGTACTACTCCGTAAGGAGTGATGGCTCGTATTGGCTGGAGGGATTGGGACGACGAGTTTTAATTCAATCATTTAATGATTATTTTGATGAGGTCATTACAGTATCAGGTGTATCACGAAGTCGTAAAAATCAAATAATGTTATATGCACAAAGCTTGGCGCAAACATTTAAAAAATTCAATTAGATTATGATACAAGCCGGTAAAAATATAATGTATAAGAATGACCCACTTGTAAAAATAAAGCCTGAGTATTTTTATCATAAATTGGTGAATCCTAATGCTGAAATAATTAACCTTCTTCGTCAATTACGAGTTGTTAGAATAATGGATCTAAAGCAATATAGCAAATTAAAGAGAAATTTACCTTATGTTGTTTGTGGAGTTTTTAATCCTCCTTTTAGGCACACTAACAACTTTGCTTATACAGAATACTTTTTCATCGACATAGACAAGGTTTCAGAAAAAAATCTTAACATTGATGATTTACGAACAAAACTTCAGGCAGATTCACGAGTGATGCTTTGTTTTTTATCACCTGGTGAAGATGGTCTTAAGTTGATGTTCAGACTTAAAGACCGCTGTTATGATGCAGGTATTTACTCTTTGTTTTATAAACTTTTTGCGAGAGATTTTTCTGCTCAATATAATCTTGATCAAGTATTAGACTTAAACACTAATGATGTTACAAGGGCATGTTTTGTGAGTTTAGATTTAGATGCATACTATAATCCTAATTCAGAATGTGTAGATATGAACAGATATTTAGATGTAGAAAATACAAGTGATCTTTTTCTCATCCAAAAAACATTAGAGGTAAAAGAGAAGAAAAGTGATCATTTGGAAAATAAAACCAAAGAAAAATATAATGCAGATGATGGTGCATTAGATAACATAAAAGCCTTATTGAATCCAGCTTTGAAAAAAAAGATTGAGAAAAAGAATACTTATGTACCTGTTGAATTAGATGAACTTATGGATAAGTTAATTCCTTATTTAAGTGAAGCAAATATCAATGTTGCAGAAGTAATTAACATTCACTATGGTAAAAAAATTAAGCTGAAACTAAATTTTAGAGAGGCTGAAATTAATCTTTTTTTTGGTAAAAGAGGATACTCTGTAGTTCAGTCTCCAAGAAAAGGAACCAATGAAGAGTTTAGTAGTGTGTGTAGTGAGCTTATAAATCAATTCTTATTAGAATAATATTTTCAGTATTTTAGATGCCACGAAAAAAAAAGAAACCATTAAGCTTTATTGAAGTAATGCAAAAGCTAAATCAGGCAGGAGTTAAAGATTCTCCAAGCCCAAATCGCATTGCGAATAACTTAGAAGATGTAACGACGATTGAAGAGAGAACTAAAAAAATACTTGGGATTATAAATGACAACAAAAGACCAGCAGAGAATATGATTTTTTTTGTAATGTATGATATACAAGACGATAAAGTGCGGTATCAAGTTCATAAGTATTTAACTCGAATGGGTTGCTACAGCGTGCAACGCTCGGTATTTTTAGGTGATTTATCAAATAAAAAATACAACGAAATTAGAGAAAACTTAACTCAAGTGCAGGAAACCTATGAAAATAATGATAGTATTTTAATAGTACCTATATCAACAGACTATTTAACGTCGATGAAAATAATAGGGCAAACAATAGATATTGATATAATTACACAACGCAAAAACACGCTTTTTTTCTAAAAACAGGTGAAAAAATGCTCTTTGAAATATTGAAAAAATAATTACCTTTGCATCCGCCAAAAAGGTACATGTTTTCTTTGATTTCTCAACAGAATAAAGAAATTGTTAGCGTCAATGCGTTGACTGATAGCAGATAGCAGATTTTGCCCTCAGAGTGCATCTTCCATAAGAACAAGGATTAAGACCAACTGTGAGTAGTTGTCATTCAAAGCATCTCTTCTCTTCTCAGAGTGCATCTTCCATAAGAACAAGGATTAAGACTAACAACGGTTTTAGCATCTACAAAAGTAAATGGTTCTCAGAGTGCATCTTCCATAAGAACAAGGATTAAGACTTAACGTAACAAACGTTAAACCGTGCACTGTAAACTCAGAGTGCATCTTCCATAAGAACAAGGATTAAGACTACAATTATTAACAACCATCCATTTATTTTTGTTTGCCTCAGAGTGCATCTTCCATAAGAACAAGGATTAAGACCGTTTATGTTTAACGTAACAAACGTTAAACCGTGCACCTCAGAGTGCATCTTCCATAAGAACAAGGATTAAGACCCTGTCCATTCAATTCTTATAATAATTCATTAAAACTCACAGTGCATCTTCCATAAGAACAAGGATT
>CAZTXG010000061.1:0-3533 GCA_964617335.1 uncultured Oscillospiraceae bacterium | reverse complement strand
AGGATTTGAACCTACGACCTTCGGGTTATGAGCCCGACGAGCTGCCAGACTGCTCCACTCCGCGCTATTGGCTTCCTTTGCAAGCTTCAATAGGATATCACAACCAGCAGAAAAAGTCAAGCATCGAGTGAAACTTTAAGGTTTCACGCAAAAATAGCTTGCGGCAGTAACTAAGATGTCAATTCCGCAACTTTAATCATTATGGCGCATTCCATGCGCTTTTTGAAAAGCTCACAACCATACTCATATATGCCGTTTATATCTCCGGTGGCGTGGAGGGAATTTGCCGCGCAGCCGCCGCTGCAATGAAGCTTTGCCCAGCAATCCTTGCACTCCGGACGAGAATAAACATTGCATTTTTCAAACTTCTCACGGCAGGCTGTGTTGGTGACTCCTTGCCAAATGTCCCCCATAAGAAATCTTTCGTCCCCCACAAACTGATGGCAGGGATAAAGCTCGCCCCAAGGGGTGACAGCCATATACTCCGTGCCGCTGCCGCAGCCGGAAATGCGCTTATATATACAGGGTCCTCCCTCTAAATCGATATTATAATGATAAAAATTAAAGCCCTGCCCCTCACGCTTTCTTTTAATCATCTCCTCGGCAAGAATTTCATACTGCCGGAAAAGCTGGGGCAAATCCTCTTTTTTTAAGGCGAAGGAGTCCTCGGGCGGACAGACCACAGGCTCCATTGAAAGCTCCGTAAAACCCAAATCTGCCATATGTAAAATGTCATTTGTGAAATCAAGATTGTTGTTTGTGAATGTGCCGCGGATGTAATATTCTCCTTCCCCGCGACTTTTAACAAACTTCTGGAATTTTGGGACAATCAACTCATAGCTGCCCTTGCCGTTAATCGTTTTTCTAAGCCTGTCATGAACAGAGGGTCTGCCGTCAAGAGACAAAACCACATTCGTCATTTCTCTGTTTGAAAACTCTATGACCTCATCATCTATTAAAACGCCGTTAGTGGTCAAAGTAAAGCGGAAGCGCTTTCCCGTCTCCTTCTCACGACCTCTGCCATAGGCCACAAGTTTTTTTAAAACCTCCCAGTTCATGAGGGGCTCCCCTCCAAAAAAGTCTACCTCCAAATTGCGCCTATCTCCGGAGTTTTCAATGAGAAATTCCAAGGCCCGCACTCCCGTTTCATAGCTCATCAGAGCTCGCTCACCGTTAAAGCGCCCCTGAGCGGCAAAGCAATAGTCACAGCTTAGGTTGCAGCTGTGGGCAAGGTGAAGGCAAAGGGCCTTTATGACATTTCCGCTGCGGTTTTTAAGCTCGCAGGCCTTATCCTCATAGCAGTCTTCAGTAAAAAGCTTGCCTTCTTCTTTAAGCTCATTAACATCTGCTATGCAGTCAAGAATTTCATTTTTGTCAACTTCCGGATCATGGGCATATTTTTCAAGAAGCTTATTGACAATTTCCTCCTCCCTCCAACGGGGGAAAAGCTCTATCACATCATAGGCCAAATCATCAACACTGTGGATAGCTCCGCTGAAAACATCTAAAACTATATTATAGCCATTAAGCTTATACTGATGTATCATTTTTCCTCTATTCAGCCGTTTGGCGGCACTTTTATATTTTTTATCTAAATAAGATATAATGTTTCGAGTATTATCTTAAAAGTAAGAGCCGCCCGGCAACACCTGCACCGAGCGGCATCTAGCTATTAGGCCCTAAGCTGAAACCTTTGGGGTTTATTTGCTTTTCTCGCAGGGCTGGTTTGCAACACCGCAGGAGGTCTTGCAAGCAGATTGGCAGGAGGTCTGGCATTCGCCGCAGCCGCCGGTGTTCAGTGATTTTTTAAGGTCTTTCGTCGCCAGTGTTTTTATTCTTTTCATTGCTGTTTCTCCTTAATTTGTAGTGCTTATTCTAAATATATTGCAAATTTTACGGCTTGTCAAGTAAAAGGCTTACCCATGTATTTTTAAAGTCTCCGCCTAATCCACAACTCTTAGCATTTTCGGCATTCCGCCGGAGCTGCTACGCAGGGAAACTCCAGCCTCACGCTGAATTATAAAGCTTCTTAAAAGCTCCGGAGTCAGCTCCTCACCCGGAACCGCCATAGGTATACCCGGCGGATAGGCCCAGATATATTCCGCGGAAATTCGACCTGCCGCATCTTTCAGATAAAGGCTTTTCTGCTCCGATAAAGAGGCCTCAAAGGCACTTATACGGCGAGGAGGGGTCTTCGGCGGGCTGAAGGGCAGGCGGGGTGCCGTTTTTCTAAGTTCCCCGTCCAGCTCTATAAGGGCTGCCGACAGTCTTTCAAGGCTGTTCTGATTTTCTAAAAGCCCCGTCATGGCAAGAACATAGCCGCAGGAGGCCATTTCGCATTCAATGGAATAGCGCTGCCGTAATGAGTTCATCAGCTCTACGCCTGTTGTGTCAGTGCCTTCGCAGGAAATAATTATCTTAGACCTGTCGTATCCGAAAACTGAAGGGTTGGAAAGTTTTTTTGCCTTATACCCCTCCCTGCCGGCCTTTTTATCTTCAGGCTGGCATTGAAACTTTACGCTGTGTCCGGGAACTTTTAGATTTTGCAGTATCCCTATAGACTCATCAAAACGGTCTAAATCCTCTTTCCAGCGGCGGAACAGCTCCCCTCCCCGCTTTAAAACCAGCTCCCGTGTTTCGTCTATTGATGCCATCAAGAGATATGAGGGGCTGGAAGTCTGGAAAACAGACAGCTCGTTTTGAAGCTTTTCTTCCGAAATCAGCGAGCCGCAAAGATGCAAAAGCCCCGTCTGGCTAAGACCTGTCATAGTCTTGTGCAGACTTTGGACTATAATATCCGCCCCGCCCTGCAAAGCTCCGCCGGTAAAATGAGAGGATAAGTCAAGGTGGGCGCCATGGGCCTCGTCCACTATAAGAGGTGAACCGTATATGTGGCAAATAATGGCAACCTCCGCAATATTGCTGATGATGCCCTCATAGTTCGGGCTTGTTAGGATAACCGGAGTCCCCGGATTATCCCTTACGGCTAATTCAACACTATTAGGCGATATGCTGCCGCAGAAGCTGAAGTCCTCCATCCGAGCCGGCTCAAGATAAATTGGCTCAAGCCTGCAAAGCTCGGCAGCATTATAAACGCTTTTATGGCAGTTTCTTGCCATAATTATTTTGCCCCCCGGTTCTGAGGCTGAACGGACTGCCGCTAAAAGACCGCAGGTGGAGCCGTTTACCAGAAAAAAGCTTCTGTCGCTTTTCCAGAGCTTCGCCGTTTTTTCCATAGCGTCTTTTAGTATTCCCTCCGGCCTGTGCAGGTCATCAAAGCCCTCGATCTCACTTATATCAAAAGCCCCGCCCAGGCGCTCCAGAAATTCAAGGCCCTGAACATTTCTTTTGTGCCCAGGCATATGCAAAGGCGCTGTATCGGAGGCGCAATAGTTCTTTAGCCTTTGAAAAAGGCTCATATTTTCATCCATTGGCGGCTCCTTTTTTCATCCGTAATTTTAGTAAATTTTTTGCTTTCCCTGTCTATTTATGATACCACTGCTATAATTTTTGTCAATATGGATTACCTGCCG
>CAZTXG010000060.1:0-3677 GCA_964617335.1 uncultured Oscillospiraceae bacterium | reverse complement strand
GACTTTTTACCGTGCGGTTGTCATGGCGGTATAACGCACTAGACCTTGCGCCCCGGTGGGGCTGCAAGGTCGTGCGGGCCTCCGGGCCAAGAGCCGCACCTTACGGTGCGGTTGCCCTCCGGCATTAAGCCGGCGGGCTGTCGCCGGGGACACCCCGGCACCCCGTTTCGCGACTTCGCTATGCCCGATATGCGCCCTGATACGCTTCCATTCGGGCATCGCTTCGCCGCAGGTTTTGCCGCCGCAGGCGGCAAAACCACGCCCACGTGGCTGGACGAAGGAACGGCAAAATACCAGACACGCATACTCCCAAAACAGGCCCCTGTGGGTGCCTGTTTTAGCGAGAACATCGCTTGTGAGGGCATGGGACGCAAGGGGTAGGGTAGTTTTACCTCTCCTGCGATTTTTCACACTGTGAAGCCTCCCTGCCCTTCTTTTGAGCTAAGGGATAATATTATGGGCAGGCAATAATTGTCGCTCGATAGCTCTGCTTGCAATCATGGATACAAGCTCGGCAGTGATGGTTGTACTGCCGCTTCCCGGTGGCGGGGTTGATGAAAAAGGCCATTTCACTCTTGATCTTCTTTGATAATCTCGGCATTGAAAACCCTCCTTTGTACGACAAAGCCCGCCTATGTTCTTCACGTAGGCGGGCTAGTTTGATCTGTTATATTTTGTTTGAGGGGACGCGGGGGGGTGCGCTCTATAATACAAATCTTTGCTATTTCACGATTTCATGGGGCGGTAAAACCTCCCGCACTCGCCCCACCTGTCCGTCCTCCAGCATCACCTTGATGCCGTGGGGATGAAAGCTGCTCTTGGTTAGAAGTCTTGCTACCACGCCCTCGGTCAGCTTGCCGCTGCGCTGATCGGCTTTCAAGACGATATGCACCCGCGCGCCAACGCTTACGTCCTTGCGATTTTGTCCGCTCATTTCACTTTATTCTCCTCACGATAGGCATTCCTACTATATGTCTTTCGCTGCATTTAAAAGGTTATTTTTACGCAGCACCTCGGTATACCCCTGTTCAAAAGACCCTTGTCCATTGCTCCACCTTTCAAGAGCTTCGGCTGTTTCATTCGCCATAAGATATCCGGCCAGCGCATTCATGGATTTTGAATAAGCCAGACTCTTTTTTCGTTTTTCAATGGGCAGGCTGTCCATTTGTTCATATCTGGTGCCGTTCATCAAATCACCATTCACATCCATCAGGTATCCTTGCGCAGGATGGAGAGATATTCTTCGTATGCAAAACGGCGGCTGCGCCTACCATCTCCGGTCTGCTCTAAAATACCGAGCCTCAAAAGCTTTTTGACTGCATTATCCAGCGTTGTAAAAGAGACGCCCAAAGCTTCCGCGGTCTTGCCAATGTCGATAATCGGTGTATGCTCAAGGAATAGGAAAAGCTTTTCAACCATACCGGTTCGGACATCATTTTGCTTCACTAGATCCAGATTGCGTTCGTGAAGCGCAATAAGCTTTTCGATGCTCTGCACCGCATCGCCGGCGGATTCATAAATTCCTTGCAGAAAAAACTTCACCCACTGCTCATAATTGTCCTTCTCCCGAACCTCGGATAGTCTGTCGTAATACTCAATACGATTGCGCTTTAAAAAATAGGAAATGTATAGGATAGGATGGGTGAGAATGCCCTCGTTTTTCAAATACAGATAAACCATGAGTCTGCCGATGCGTCCATTGCCGTCAAGAAACGGGTGGATCGTCTCAAACTGATAGTGGATCAGCGCAATTTTAACAAGCGGATCGGTATTATCCGGCTCGTTCATATATTTTTCGAGATGACTCATCGCCTCCTGCATATCAAGGAGATTGGGCGGAATATAGCGTGCCGTCTTAAGGGTACTTCCGGCAGCGCCAATCCAATTTTGGCTGCGGCGAAACTCACCCGGGCTTTTTTCACTGCCGCGCATGCCATCCATTAATACGCGGTGAGTATCTAAAATCAGCCGGTTGCAAAGCGGCAGCTCTTCCATCCTTGCAGCGGCATAGTCACTCGCCTTAATATAGTTGACGACATCGGCGACATTTTGATTTGTGTTTTGCTCAATAGAAGGATCGAGTATATCATCAAGGGTTGCCTGTGTTCCCTCTATTTGGGATGAGAGCAAGGCTTCCTTGCGAACATACATGGACACAAACAGCGGTACGCTTGGAATGTGCGTCCCCAGCGTTTCCAGTTGGGAAAGCGCGGCATGTGCCTTCGCCAGTATATTAGAAAGCTCCTTGTCGTAGACGAGAGGAGGGTTTGGCGGAAGATTAGACGGGCAGAATGAATTGTACTTCATCTCACCCGACAGATTTGATTGATAATGGCCTGCTCTGCTCATAATGCACCTCCCATTAGAGTAATACCCTTATTATAGCATCGCTATTCTTGCAAAACAAGCATTATATAAAATAGCTCATCCCTCGGCTCTATTGTTATTCTATCAAATCTACCGTGTTGTATAATAACTATAATCTTGACACTCAGTTATTTCAACAAACCATTGTGCATGGTGGGAGACACTATTTTATGAGTCAACACGGTGAACGCTCACAGGATGCTCACACTTATACTGAAAACCTGCTTTGGTCGAGTATTTTTAGAAAGCCTTGAATTGACAGGAAAAATCACCTGTAACTCCTATGAATACAGCATTTACAGCGTTTTAAAACGCTCACAGATACCGCCACGGGACACCAAAGACCGATGGATCCTAACGACTCGAAAACCTGTGTCGGTTCATCCCGACCGTGGGTTCGAATCCCACTCTCTCCGCCATTTTCTGGGAGGAGCCTGTGTGTGCAGGCTCTTCTTTTTTTCCTTCATATTGCTGTATCTGATACGGATTTTGTTAGACTTTGCGCAATTAATGTACGCTCGATCCATGTCATCGGGTTGGCTGCCGCCAGCTTACAACAGCCAATTTTTTCTCGCTAATGAAACATTAGGCGGAGACAACAAGTTTATCGATGTTGAAGGTGGATATATTACTCAAAAGCAGTTGCTTAGGCTAATACAGGAAGCTTAATACAAGGTGAAGAAAACAACTTAATGCCAGAAGATAATGCAACAAGAGCACAAGTAGCCCCCATCCACATAAATACCCCTAAAAAGCCTATTATTTAAGCCCCTACCCGAAATGGGTGGGGGCTTTTTTATGGAAACTACCCATTCGGGTGATTCTTTTTACCCTTGTTTTTGATATACTGTTTTTATAAGATAAGGTTCTGCCGAAACCTGTAAGGTCTGCGGCAAGCTTTGAAACAGGAAAAAAGGAATTTTGCAGCCGCTGCAAATGCCCGCTACTCAAGCAGGCTATGAGTTCACATCCCGGAAAAGGAGAGTCTTTTATGCAAAGTTATTGTGGTTCCTGCGGCGCTAAGCTTAGGTCGGGGGATGTATTCTGCCAAGACTGCGGCGCACAGATATATGCAGCACCTCCACCGCTTCAGTCTCAGCAGCTCCGGCTGCAGTTTCTCCCGCAGCAGCAGCCCCAGACGGACGCAAATCCTAAGGCTGATATAAATATGCTGCTTTTATCCTTTAAGCAGATGCTTAAAAACCCAAAACAGTTTCTACCTATGCTGGGACTGGGAGTATTCTGGTTTATTCTGTCCATATTGCCCGCCTTGGGCAGAAACTCCCTGCCTGTGAAGCTGCTCTCCCTTT
>CAZTXG010000059.1:3623-4125 GCA_964617335.1 uncultured Oscillospiraceae bacterium | reverse complement strand
GGTGAAAAAGAGAAAAAAATCAGAAAAAAAGATATTGATTCCGCTAAATCGAATGTGGAATCAATCGTAGATGAGATCCTTAATCAAAAACAGCTTATGATAAACATGATAGATCTAAAAGTTTTTGACGACTATACTTATTATCATTCTGTGAATGTAGCTGTACTCTCAATTGTTATCGGTGTTGCCCTCGGAATCAGTAAAGATGAATTGTGCATCCTGGGGTTCGCCGCCATACTTCACGACATAGGTAAGGTATTTATAGACAAGAAAATATTAAATAAGCCCAGCCGCCTGTCGACTGCAGAATTCGACATTATGAAGACTCATAGCCTCTTAGGGTGCGACCATGTAAAAAGCTGCTACGGAGTATCACTTGAAGCATACATGGGAATTTTAGATCACCACGAACATTATGAAGGGACAGGCTACCCCAATGGATATGAAAAGAACAGAATCTCCCTCTATGGAAGAATAATTGCTATAGCCGACGTTTACGATG
>CAZTXG010000059.1:0-3613 GCA_964617335.1 uncultured Oscillospiraceae bacterium | reverse complement strand
CTTGTTCCATCTGAAGCAATGGAGTATGTAATGGGCTCATCTATGACCCTGTTTGATCCCGAACTGGTAGAAGTCTTCGTCCGTAAAGTAGCTCCCTATCCAGTGGGGACCTGTGTCAAACTCAGTAACGGCCTTGTTGGCATAGTACTGGAAAACAACGAGGAATTAAATATGCGCCCAAAAGTCAGGATATTTCAAGATGGAGAAAATATGATTAAGCCATATGAAATTCAGCTTTCGGATTATGAAGTGCTAAATATTACAGTCGTAGGTGTTGTATAATTGTTAAACATAGCAGCCGGCTTTTGCCGGCCGTTTTTATTGCCTTTCCTGCCCGGTCGACAAACTTAGACATATATTTACATTGATTAGGGTATGCTGTATACTGATAAAACAAACAATTTCCGTGGCAACTGGTAAATGTCGACTGATTGCATTTTTTTATCGCAGAATAAATAACTTCATAACAAAAATCAAAACGCCCTAAACTGTCACCATAATTTGCCAATTCTATTGCAAAGCGGGGTTACTTGTAACCTAATCGCAGACAGGAGGTCCGAGATGAAATCATTACAAATCAAAATGCTTATCGTGTTCGGTATCATAATCATCTCACTTAATGCCGGCATCGGAGTTTTTACGCGATCAGAAGTTAACGACCACCTTATCCAGGATGCCCATAACAACCTGATGAATATGGCTGCTATGGAAGCTGACCTCGTATCGGCTATGGTTGATAGCCGATTAGAGTATGTCGGCGCCCTGGCGCGAAACCCCATTGTACTGGATGAAAACACAACATTTGAAGATAAAGTAGCTTATTTCGAAACCGAAGCATCGAAAACAGGGTTCCTGGCATTTGCCTTTGCGGATAAAAATGGTGATGCTACAGTATTCAACACCAATCGCGAGACTACAAATGTTGCTTCCCGCGAGTATTTCCAGACGGCCTTAAAGGGGCAGGCTGCTACTTCTGATTTGATAATCAGCAGTGCAACAGGCGAGCTTGTTATGATATATTCCGCCCCCGTGTATCAAGGCGATGAGGTTGTGGGAATTCTCTACGGAAGAAGAGACGGAAATGCTT
This sequence comes from uncultured Oscillospiraceae bacterium, assembly GCA_964617335.1. Lineage (GTDB taxonomy): Bacteria > Bacillota > Clostridia > Oscillospirales > Oscillospiraceae > UBA2658. Next base: position 2,526 of record CAZTXG010000059.1, on the reverse strand, counting down.
TAAGCGAGATTGTCAGCCAGGTCGAATATAAGGAAACCGGCTACGCTTATATTGTTAACAATGAAGGCGTCACCGTCGGTCACAAAAATATCGATTTGGTCTACGCCCAGGACAACGATATTGTAAATATGGAGACGGATGATTCATTAATCGAGCTGGGAGAGCTTACAAAGCAGATGATTACCCGTACCGTCGGCAGCGGGGAGTATACATATCACGGTGTAACAAAAATAGTCGGCTATGCACCCATTGATAATTCCCCCTGGATAGTAATTTTCGGCATTGAGCAGGATGAATTTCTATCAGAAGTGGCAGCCTTGCACAGAAATCTGCTTATACTCTTCGTTGGGGCGGGCGCCCTTGCAGTTCTCCTGATTTTCATTGTCAGTGGAACCGTAACAAAGAACATTAAGAGGGTCACTCGCGCAGCCCAGGAAATCGCAGACGGCAAATTTGACGTCTCCCTTTCCGTAAAATCAAATGATGAAGTGGGTATGCTGGCAAATGCTTTCAACCTTACATTAAATAGATTAATCGACTATCAGGGTTATATTGATGAGTTATCCGACACTTTACATAAGGTGGCAAATGGCAACTTGGGCGCAGAACTGCAAAGGGAATACAGCGGAGGATTTAAAAAATTAAAAGACAGTATGGAAGATCTGCTGGTTAATTTGAATTCCATCATAATGCAGATCAACCAGTCGGCAGAACATGTGGATTTGGGAGCGGGGCAGGTTGCCAGTGCGGCTCAGGCACTTTCACAGGGAGCAACGGAGCAGGCAAGTTCAATACAGGAACTTTCAGCAACTATAAATCTGGTCACTGAGCAAATTCGTAAAAACGCAGAAAATGCCCAGGCTGCTCGGGACAAGGCAGATTATGCCGCCGGAGAAATGCATGAAAGCAATAATCAGATGAATGAAATGGTATCAGCTATGACCGAGATTGCGCAAAAGGCATCGGAAATTTCGAAAATCATAAAAATCATTGATGACATCGCCTTTCAAACCAATATTCTATCGCTTAACGCCGCAGTTGAAGCCGCCCGTGCAGGCGCGGCCGGAAAAGGCTTTGCAGTTGTCGCAGATGAAGTCAGGAATCTTGCTGGTAAATCAGCCGAGGCTGCAAAAAACACTACAACATTGATCGAAGAAACCGCCAGAGCTGTGGAGAACGGAACCAGGATTGCCGATAGAACTGCATCTTCTTTGGACAAGAGTGTAAAGGTTACTACAGAGGCTGTATCCTTTATCGACGAGATCGCACTGGCTTCCCAAGAACAAGCGGCTGCCATTATTCAAGTAAACGAAGGCATTGAGCAGCTAACATCCGTCGTCCAGACAAATGCCGCCACTGCTGAAGAAAGCGCCGCTGCCAGCGAAGAATTATCCGGGCAGTCTAATATTCTTAAAGACCTGATAGCAGCATGCAGTTTCAGGGATTTTGACTCTTCAGAACTGTACATAAAAGAAAAAATACGTTTGGATACTCCCCCTCAACCTGCGTCGGAGCATCTTCCTCTTACGGACGATACTTATAACAGCAAGTACTAAGCTTGCTACCCTATCATCTCATAAAGTATAAAACGGTAAAACACGCTTCAATCGAAGCGTGTTTCCGTATTACCGAATAATATATTCAATTTATTTCCTCGAATGCCTCCCTTATTCCTTATCGTTGTCCTGGGTATTCAGTTTTGATTGCGGTAGCATCACAACTGCTTTAAATAAATCCCCATCAATCTTAATTTCAAACCAGCCCTTTTGCAGCACTACCAGATCCCTTGCTATTGCCAGCCCCAGACCGCTCCCTTCTGTGGAACGGGATTCGTCCCCCCTCTTGAAGCGTTCCATGAGTTCATCCGCATTGATGTTTAACTCCGCCTTAGAAATGTTTTTGATTTCCAGAAGTATTTGCCCTTCTTTTCCATTGATTCCTGCCACCTCTTTCAAATCTATATAGACTCTGGATCCGTGCAGCGCATACTTTAGTACATTCCCTAAGAGGTTTTCTACAACTCTCCAGAGCAGTTGCCCATCTGCTTGAACATAGTATTTTTCTTCTTTTGCCTTCACGATGAATTCCAGACCTGAAGCCTCTATTCCCCTTGTCATTTCCCCCAGGCCCTGGTTTATTAGTGAAAGAACATCCACTGTTTCAAACCTCACCGGAATAGTCCCGCTTGAAGCTTTAGCTGCATCAAACAGATCCTCTGTCAGCTTCTGTAATCGCTCGCTCTTCTGATCCAGCACCTCCAGGTAACGTGGCGCATTTTCGCTGTCAAGCCCCTCATTTTTCAACAAATCTATATAAGTAATGATTGATGTCAGAGGCGTCTTCAAGTCATGGGATACATTTGATATGAGGTCTGTCTTCAGCCTTTGAGTTTTCAACTCGTTTTGTATTGCCACATAAGATGACTCCGATATTTCATTTATATCTGCTGCCAGTCTACAAAGCTCCCCGTCGCCGCTTATCGGTATCTTATATGAGTTCAAACAGCAGAAGGAAGTCATACTAAAG
>CAZTXG010000058.1:0-4223 GCA_964617335.1 uncultured Oscillospiraceae bacterium | reverse complement strand
TTTTATGTCGAAACCTTTACTGCTCGTGAGAGTGTTGTGGGCAAAAGGTCGGGCATGACCATGGAAGAAGCGGAAGGCTTTGCAAAGGATATGGGGCCGGAGGTCAATATCTTTCCGGCTTGGCTGCCAAGACAGGCGCTGCTTGCGCATATTGTCACCTTTTCGGCAGCAAAATTTATTGACCGAGCCGCTGGTACCTGCGATTTTCTTGACCCTGAGTTTATCGCGCTTTTAGAGCAGTGCAAAGCTCATCCCTATTCGCCGACCGAGGAGTATTCATTTGGCTCGAACCTTCTGGAATACCGTGTCCTGCAGAGGTTTATTATCTTTGTTGGCTTACATAACGGTTATGGCACGGATTACAGCTTTGTGGGTTTTCCCACCCCGAATCGTGATGGCAGCTCTTTTGGAATAAATCTTCGATTTTCCATATCCTCCGTCAGCAAGCACAAGGAGGCAGCTTGGGAGTTTGTGCGTACTGTCATTTCTGAGGAAAACCAGAAAAAAGCTGTGTTTTTCCCTGTAATACAGTCAGAGCTTGACAAGCGGATAGAAGCCGTCTTAGAGACGGATGAAATTACAAGCGAGGTAAAGCTTGAACAGTTTGAGGTGGACAGGTTTATTCATTTAATTGATTCCATTAACAGAGTTTCAGCCGATACGGATACGAATTTATACAAGATTATCTCCGATGAAGCCGCCTCATTTTTTGCAGGAGACAAGACCGCGGAGGAAGCGGCAGAGCTTATTCAGGAGCGGACAAGCCTTTATTTAGCTGAGAGAAGATAAGCGGATATTAGGGAAAAAAGGGCAGGTTTCCATGCCGATTTATTAGCCAAATAAAATAAAAAATTTAATTATACACCTGAGATATTATCACCGTCAATAGAAAAGTTTACTTTATTTATATATTGTGCTATAATAATGTTTATCTTTATTTTACCACTTATAATGCGAAGCAATCCACAGCAAAAACAAAAGCTTTGCAGACTAAAAAAGGAGAATTATAATGTTTGCTTTGAATGCAGAAAATCGAAATACAGGCCTAAAACCCAGGCAGCTTAGGAGAGAGGGAATAATCCCCGGAGTTTTATATGGAAAAAATCTTGAAGAATCCATAAGCCTTCAGGTTTCCCAGTCAGATGCCGCACGTTTTTTGAAAGCCAATTCCACAGGAAGCAAGGTTGAACTGGTCCTTGGGGATAAAAAATACACAGCCTTATTGCGTGAGGTAACTTACGAGCCGGTGTCGGATAAGCTTGAGCATTTAAGCTTCCAGACCCTGCTTGCCGGGGAAGTTGTTACAAGTACGGCAAGGATTGTTCTTTTGAACAGGGAACTTGTTACGGGAATGGTTCAGCAGCAGTTAAATGAGGTTTCTTTTAAGGCCCTTCCCAAGGATTTGGTTGACAAAATTGAAATTGACCTTGACGGACTGAAAATCGGCGCCAGCATGAGAGTTGCCGATTTGGATATTTCCAAAAACCCCGACATCGAGGTTTTAAGTTTACTGGATGATATGGTTTTTTCCATTACAGACACCCAGAAGCCCATGGAAACTGATGAAACCGAAGAGGAAGAGACTGAAACAGAAAGCGAATAAGCTTTTCCGGCGGATTATATTTTAATACAAAGTCTTATATAATAAAAGCGCTTAGACGAAGGCCCCATAATGAGGGCAGTCGAAAAAGCGCTTTTTGTTTGCAGTAATAGGATTGTTTCCACGGCGGCAAAAATGCCGGATAAAAGGTAAATTTGACCTTATTTGGTTTTCAGCAAATCACGAATTTCTGTCAGCAGAAGCTCTTCATGGCTGGGTTCCGGTTCAGGGGCAGGTTCTTCTTCCTTTTCCCGCATGGCTTTGCTTATAAGCTTAACAAAGAGGAAAATGGAGAAGGCAATAATTACGAAGTCAATAATTGACTGGATAAACAGGCCATAATTGAAGGTTGCCGTTCCTACAACAACGCTAAGCTCAGAAAAGCTCATTCCCCCGATTAAAATGCCAACCAGCGGCATGAGGATATCCTCAACCAAAGAGCTGACAATTTTACCGAAGGCGCCGCCTATGATGACACCTATTGCCATGTCCAGGACATTTCCCTTTAGGGCAAATTCTTTAAATTCTTTTAGCATGGAGACACCACTTTCTATAAGTTTTTAAATGGAGCTAATAAATGTATGAATATACCTATCATAACGCTTTATTCCTTGTCAATCAAGTAGTAATTTCTCTTGTTTGTAAACCTGACAGCAAAAAGAAAATAAGCCCTATGGGGAATTTCCCTCAATTACAGCTTAAGCCTGCTTTTCTGTGTTTACCTGCCAATACATTGCGGTAATAAGCACATTGGTAGTTTCGTGTACGATGCCGTCTACTGCAATGCTCTCCAGATGCTTTCTGATTGCATCACGGTTTTCGTCTGTCAAATCCTGAGAAGAAGCAATCCGCAGGGTGTATTCCTCTATTGCCTTATCAAGGGGCAGGGAGTTTTCCCAAACCTGGTCTTCATAAGCAAGCTTTGGCCGCCAGCCGGACAGCCAGACAAGGTTAAAAGCGTAGGCAACAGCCTCATCAAGAGTTTCTTTGTCCTTAGCTGCCCCAACAAGAGCATGAAGCTTGTCTAAAACTGTATTTGTCCGTCTGCTAGGCTTAACCATGAGAACCCAGTTTTTGCTTGCCTCGGAAAGCTTCATAAAAGTTTCCCCAGAGACAATAGCCGGCGTCATGTGGGCCAGCACCAAATCAAAATGCCGGCTCCATCCCTTATCGGCAAGATTTAAAGTGTGCCAGTCATCAACGCTAAGCTGTATATCAGAGCTGTGCTCGGCTCGTTTTATTTCTGCCTGCTCAATCATTTTTGGGGAAAAGTCCGTGGCGGCGGCCTTTGCACCCATAGCCTCAAGGGCAAAGGAAAATCTGCCGCAGCCACAGCCCACATCTAAAACTTTTGCGCCTTCCGGCAGCATATTTTCCTCTGCAATTATTCTCATGGCCATGCTGTTTTCCTTTGTGGGCAGCTCTTTTTCTGAAAACCTTTCGGCGCTATTGTTCCACCAGCCGACTCCGGACTTGCTGTTTTTGTGCTGGGGCTGCCACTGTCTTATAATTGTTTCTATATTCATAGTTTCAAGCTCCTTTTATAATGTCCGGATTCAAATTGCCGGTTTTAGATTCATAGGCTTTACGGCCGGAAATATCGTTTACTTAAAATACCGGAAGTTATCCTTCTAAAATGTATCACTGGTTTTAAATCCCTGCAAGCCCCCATGGGGGATAGGGCAAAAAGCTTATCCTTTGCGAAGGCTAACATATACTGTTTGAGCAGCAGATATAGAAAATAGAGATAGGCCCTGTTATAGTTAGGGCTTATCTCTATTTATAAATGAATGGGGCAATTTGCAAGAGATTAGAGCTTGCCCTGCCACTCATCTTCTTTAAAACCCAAAAGCACAAAGTCGCCGCCCACCAAAATTGGACGCTTTACAAGCATACCGTCGGTGGAAAGAAGCCTAAGCTGATCATCTTCGTTCATGTCAGGCAGCTTTTTTGAAAGCTCCAAAGCTCTGTATTGCTGGCCGCTGGTGTTAAAAAATCGCTTTAAGGGCAGACCGCTTTTTTTATGCCAGTCCCGCAGCTCAGCTTCACTGGGGTTTTCGGTTTTTATATCCCGAAAATCGTATTCAAGCCCCTTTTCATCCAAAAAGGCTTTTGCCTTTCGGCAGGTGCCGCAGCGGTTATAACAAATAAACAGCATGATGATTCCTCCATTATCACTTATATTGATTCGAGTATAGCCGGAAAGGTCTGGATCCCTTGGCTCCTCACAGCGAACAAGGCGCTCTTTTTCAGGCTTTGAAAGTGCCTTTAAGCGGCATTCAAGTTTTGAGGCTTCGGATCTCCCACCAGACTGCCAAGCCGCCTCATAACGCATGGGGCGGTGTAAAGCCGTATATTTTGCGCCTTTGCCGCCTTTTCCCAGATGCTCGGAAAAGCGGCGGGAAAGGTCGGTGGTTATTCCTGTGTAAAGGCTGTTGTCTTCACAGCGGAGTATATAGGTGTAATATGCCGTTTTCCCTCACCCCAAACTTATTTAATGGTTTAAAGTATAACACAGGCTTTAAAGAAAACACAGGGATTTCGTCACACTTTGTTAGAAAGAAAGCTTATTTACCCCAGCGGTCGATTTTATAAACAAAAGTTAACAAAAATTTTATAAATT
>CAZTXG010000057.1:0-4323 GCA_964617335.1 uncultured Oscillospiraceae bacterium | reverse complement strand
AGTTGAATATATTGTCGAATACAATGACTATTTCCATGTAAATCCAAAGTATGCTTTAGCAGATTATAGTAAGCCTTGCTTTTTCCAAAATATTACCATTCAAGGGTATGAATATCAGATTGTCTACTTGAATATGTATTTGTGAACAGGCTTGCGCTTAATTTAATTACGGCCGGACAAGCGGAAGCGGATTATCGCTGTAGAAGTATTACAAGTGAGTTTGGAGGTCAATATGCTAAACAGGATTACAATGAACAATGTTACCCTTTGCGGAAGCCTTGACAGCGCTCCGGTTTTTTCCCATTGCGGAGGAAGTAAAAGCTTTTATTCTTTTTATTTAACTGTTCCGAGACTTTCGGGAGTTGAGGACAAAATAAACATAGTCTGCTCAAAGGAACTTTTGTCCTCTCTGGAGGTGGGTGAGTATCCCCAGGTTCGGATAAAAGGAGAACTCCGCTCCTATAATAATAAGAGCGGAGTTGGAAACAGATTGGTTATTTTTGTTTATGCCCATGATATCGAGCTTTGCGATGATGAGGCGCAAAACGAGATAGTCCTTATAGGAACCCTTTGCAAAAAGCCGAACCTGCGCACAACCCCCCTGGGCAGGGACATATGTGACCTTTTGGTGGCGGTAAACCGCAGCTATGGTCACTCGGACTATCTGCCCTGTATCTGCTGGGGGCAAAATGCCTTAGACTGCGCTATCTGGCAGGTGGGCGATGTAATAGAGCTTGAGGGCAGGATACAAAGCCGTGAATACATAAAAATTATAGACGGAGCGCAGATTTCAAAAACCGCCTTTGAGGTTTCCGCAACCACTGTGGAAAAGCTTAGTAAAATTGCGGAGCAGGACTAAAAATCAAGAGTGGCAAAATAATCCTCGGGAGTTTCTGCCCGACGGATAAGCTTTGTTCCACCATCCTCCGTATAAAGAATCTCGGCGCTGCGGAGTTTGCCGTTATAGTTATAACCCATGGAATGACCGTGGGCCCCCGTATCGTGGATGACAAGAAAATCTCCGGCATCTATGCGGGGCAGCCAGCGATCTATGGCAAACTTGTCATTGTTTTCGCAGAGACTGCCGACAATATCATAAAGATGGTCTGCAGGGGCTTGTTCCTTGCCCATAACGGTTATATGGTGATAGGCCCCGTACATGGCAGGGCGCATAAGGTTGCAGGCGCAGGCATCCACACCTATGTAGTCTTTGTGTATGTGCTTTCTGTGAATGGCTGTGGTCACAAGGCAGCCGTAAGGTGCCAGCATAAAGCGCCCAAGCTCTGTATAGATGGCAACATCACCCATGCCGGCGGGAGTGAGTATCTGGCTGTATACCTTCTCGATTCTCTCGCCTATGGCCATTATATCTGCCGGCTGCTGGTCCTCACGATAAGGTATGCCAATGCCGCCGGAGAGGTTAATAAAGCTGATTTTAACATCCAGCTCGTTTTTAAGCTCAACCGCAAGGCGGAAAAGCACTGCTGCCAAGGAGGGATAATAGTCATTCGTTACGGTGTTGCTGGCAAGAAAGGCGTGGATTCCAAATTCCTTAACGCCCTTTTCCTTCAAAAGGCGGAAGGCCTGAAACATCTGAGGTTTTGTAAGCCCGTATTTTGCGTCACCGGGAGTGTCCATTATAGTGTTGCAAATCTCGAAATTACCCCCCGGATTATAGCGGCAGCAAATTTTTTCCGGAATGCGGCCTATGGCCTTTTCCAAAAAATCTATATGGGTAATATCGTCAAGGTTTATTATTGAGCCAAGCTTGTCAGCCAGAACAAAATCCTCGGCAGGGGTATCGTTAGAGGAGAACATAATCTCCTCCCCTATTATACCGCATCTTTCGCAAAGCATAAGCTCTGTAAGGGATGAGCAGTCCATCCCGCAGCCCTCTTCACTTAGTATTTTCATAATTGCGGGGTTGGGAGTGGCCTTAACAGCGAAATATTCTTTGAAGCCCTTATTCCACGAAAAGGCCTTGTAAAGCTTTCGAGCATTTTCCCGTATTCCCTTTTCATCGTAAAGGTGGTAAGGTGTAGGAAATTCTTTTGAAAACTCTTGCAGCTGTTCAAGCGATACAAACGGCTTTTTCATCTTTATGACTCCTTTGTTTTTTAAATTAGTGTGGTAATGTAGTGCTGACCGTGAAATTAAATATAACAGATAGCTTTCTGTTTTGCAATACCTTTATAAGAATGGGCAAAAGGGTCGTTACAATATAACATTTATGACTTCCCAAAAGGCTTTTTACCAGTCATTATGTCATAAAAAATATAGGGAAAGCCGTCCATTATGGACGGCTTTCTTTTTTGTGCTTAATTTAATATTACTTAGGCTGCTTTACTGGTGTGCATGAAGAAGAAGTATCCCAGAGGAGTGTGATACATTCCTTCAATGTCATCAGCCAGCATATAACGCTGGGTGTAGAAGTAGATAGGAGCAAGAGCGTGGTCCTCACCGATGATAAGGTCTTCCGCAATGTGCATCTGCTTCATACGCTCTGCCGGATCGGCGGTTGCCTTGGCGGCATCGATGGCAGCGTCATATTCTGCCCTTGAGTACTGGGCGTCGTTATTTCCGCCGTCTGTGTACCACATATCGAGGAAGGAGATAGGATCGTTATAGTCAGCAATCCAGCCGTTGCGGGCAATCTGATAGTCTCCGTCTTTACGGGTCTGGAGGAATACTGCCCATTCCTGGTTGTTCAGGGTGACATCAACGCCAAGCTGGTTTTTCCACATTTCCTGAAGAGCTTCGCCTATGGCCTTGTGGTCGTCGTTGGTGTTATAGAGATATTCAACAGCGGGGAAGCCTTCGCCGCCCGGATATCCGGCCTCAGCAAGAAGCTCACGGGCTCTTTCGCAGTTTGCTTCATAGTCATCAGCATCAACAGAGTAGTAGTCTCCGCCCACTGTGCGGAAGTCGTCTCCCTCAACACCTTCGGCATCATAAACACCGGAGGGAACAAAGCCGGTTGCGGGAAGCTCGCCTGTCTGCTTAACCTTTTCAACTATGTAGTTGCGGTCGATTACAAGAGAGAAGGCCTCACGAACACGAGCGTCGTCAAAGGGAGCCTTTTCAACCTGGAAGCAGGCATAGTAGGTGCCGACATAGTCAACAATGTTAAGTTCGCCGCTGGCAAGAAGTCTTCCAACTTCGTCGGTGGGAACTTCGTCTATGAACTGGAGAGTTCCGCTCTGGAAAGCGGTGTAGATGGAGTTTGCGTCGTCCATAAGCTGGAAGGTAATGGAGTCGGGGCCGAGGGTTTCTACATCATAGTAATTTTCGTTCTGGACACCCTTAATGTAGGAGTTGTGAACCCACTCATTTAAAACATAGGGTCCGTTGGAAACATAAGTGGAAGGATCAAAGGTCCACTGGTCACCGGCAGACTCGATAACATCCTGACGCACGGGGAAGGTTGCGGGGAATGCGCAAATCTCCTCAAAATAGGGGCAGTCATATGAAAGCTCTATAACAAGGGTCATTTCGTCGGGAGCAGAGATTCCAAGGGTGGAAGGATCTGCTTCACCGCTTGCAACTTCATTATATCCCTTAAGCATATCTATCATGTAGGTGTAGTCGGCGGTAGTTTCAGGAGTTGCGAGACGCTGCCAGGTGTAGACGAAATCGTCGGCCGTAACAGGCTGTCCATCACTCCACTTTGCGCCTTCGCGCATTTTGTAGGTGTAGGTAACAGTTTCGTCATCGTTGACGGTTTTGTCAGTCAACTCTGCCTGACCGGGGGCAAGCATAGCATTTCCTTCGCCGTCGTCAACCCATTTTGTGATTCCTTCAAAGAAATGATGAATCATGATTGCTCCGTCAACAGAGGTGTTGAGAGCGGGGTCAATGGTTTCCGGCTCGGATGCAATGCATACGGCCAAATCAAAATCACCTGTGTCGGTCTGTTCGGGAGTTGGGGTCGTGTCGGTAACATCCTCCGGATCTTCGACCTCGGGAGCTTTGGGTGCGCAAGCTGCCATAGCGCCAAAGAGCATAACGGCGCACAGAAGCAAGGCAAGAATTTTCTTGGTACTCATTATTTTACCTCCAAAGTAATATTAATGCCGCGCCTTCTAAAGGTGCAACATGGTAAAACCGAATAAAATATCGGCTTATCTCAATAAGAATAGCATAATTTATACCAGATGTAAAGCAAGTGTTACATAATTGTTAATAATTTATGCGTTCTGTAAAAACATTTAAATGAATGGACTTATATTTTTGCCTTGCCCTGCTTCTGCTTTATATAAGCCGGTTATTAGGTGAAATCTATAACTTTTAACGTATAATTCGACTATATTTGTTTCATTATGA
>CAZTXG010000056.1:0-4341 GCA_964617335.1 uncultured Oscillospiraceae bacterium | reverse complement strand
GCAGACGGACAGCACGGTTCTTGTCTCAGAAGGCATCATCGCACTGGTGCCTGATGCTGAAAGCGATGCGGTTTTGATTTTCTACCCGGGCGCGAAGGTGGAATATACGGCCTATCTGCCAATCCTGGAAAAGCTGCGCCGGAACGGCATCGCGTCCGTGCTGATGAAAATGCCGTTCAACATGGCCATTTTCAACGCAAACGCGGCGGACAAGGCGTTTCAGGCCTTCCCACATGCTGCGAATTGGTTCATCGGCGGCCATTCGATGGGCGGCGCCATGGCCAGCAGCTATGCCGCCGGGCACAAGGAAAGGTTGAAGGGCCTCATTTTGCTGGGGGCATACATCTATGGCGACGTCTCCCCTGAAGATACACTCACCGTGTACGGAACCCTGAACGCCCAACTGGAAAAGCACATTGATTATTCCGAAAACGTCGTCATTATCCAGGGCGGAAACCATGCCCAGTTCGGCAATTACGGCGAACAGAAGGGGGACCCGCCCGGCGAAATCAGCCGCGAAACGCAGCAGGACATTGCGGTGGCGGCGATGACCCGCTTCATCCTCGAACGAACGGGGACACAGCCCTGATACAACAGCCCGCCGGAAGCCGGGTCGCATCCTGAAGAAATGAGGAGAAACATGAAAGCAGCAGTTGTCTACTATTCTCTGGAAGGCAATACCCGCTATGCCGCGGAGAAAATCTCCCGGGAACTGGGCGCGGACCTGTACGAACTCAAGCCCGTCAGGGATTACCCGAGGACCGGCTTTGGCAAGTACTTCTGGGCGGGTAAAAGCGCTGCTTTTAGGGAAAAGCCCAGGCTGCAGGCGCTTGCGTTTGACGCGGGCAGCTATGATGTGGTGGTGCTGGGCACCCCTGTCTGGGCAGGTTTGCTTGCTCCGCCCCTACGCACTTTTGTAAGAGAACACCGTCTGGAAGGGAAGAAAGCCGCCTTGTTCGCATGCTGCTCCGGGGGTTCAGCCGACAAGTGTTTTGAAGGGATGAGGAGAGAAATCCCGGGCTGTACCGTGCTTGGTACGCTCAGGCTGGTTGACCCGGCCAAAGGGGACAAGCCGCAAGAAGCATCGCGAATCAGCGAATTTTGCGCAATGCTAAAAACCACCCTTGAAAGGACATGAGGCACGCTTACGCAATCACCTCATCCAGATACTTGACCACGGCGCGAATCTCCACAGCATCGCCGCCATTGGCCCCGCAGATGCAGCGCGCCTCAAATTTCTCTTGTTCCTCAACAGCAGCCGGCCCTTGCAGCCAGCACTTTTTCGCGCCGGCAAAGTTGCCGACAGCCACCCGGCGCATGATGCCGCGTATATCAACCTGCGCCGTGCAGGCGGGATGCTCGCAGAACCTGCAGCGTATGGCCTTTCGCATCACCTCGCGCTGTGCCCCCTCATATCCATCATAGAGCCGGTCTTCCGTAAAGGGCTTGGGAACAATGCGGATGAAGTTCTTCATGTCAGGCCGGTAGACATAGGGCTCCTTTTTCAGCTTCTTGAGAAGGGCGTTGGCGGCCGAGAGGCCTGAGGTTGTTACCGTAGGCGTCCCCGTTCCCATCACTGTGGACTCCCCGCAGCAATAGAGGTTGCTCCATTCCGTGCGCGTATGCAGGCGGCGGAACATATGCTGCCCCAGCATATGTTTGGGGCCTGCCACTGCACCACCATTTTTCATTGTGTACCATTCAATCGTTCTTGGCGTTGCCACCTCGGCATACCGCACTGCCTTTCCAAAACCCGGGAACCGCCTTTCTATTACGTTAATCAGGCGTTCCTGTTCTTTTTGCTTCTTTCTTTGATACGCTCTCTCGTCTGACAAATCCCAGCTTTCAAAGGTGGGACCGATAGCCACAATTGTGTGCTCATCCTCTTTGCACAGGGTCTTGTCATCGATACTGAGTATATATACCGTCACTTCGCTTTCATCGAGCATATCCGGATTACCTACCAGCATCTCGATGGGCGCTGTATCTTCAGGAATGATGTTTTTATCTACCACGGCATACAACACGACGCTGGGGTAGGTGGGCACTTGCTTCTTCGCCCACGTCCTGCGTTGTTCGGTCGAATGCTCATGGCCAATCAGCTTGCCATACAGGTTCCAAACCGTTCCAGAGTAAATGATATCCGATGCAGAGAGCACCTGTCCGTCGTCTAGTTTTACGCCCGCGGGCTTGCCGTCCTTAAATTCGATGGAGACAGCCTCCCGTTGCAAAAACATGTCTCCGCCGTGCTCTTCAATAACCTTCTCCAGCTTGCCCGGTAAAAACAGCGTGGAGCCGGCCGGATAGTAGCTGCCGCCCACATGGTTGTCGACAAACATCACGGCCGCCAGTACCGCAGGGGCTTCTTCCACCGTCGCATAACAATACGTGGACGTCAGCTTATCAAAAAACTTGAATAACTCCGGATCGGTGAAATACTTCTCCAGCAGGCTTTTTGCACTCTTGTTAAGGAAGCTTAGAAACCGGATATAGGATATCGGATGCTTCAACATGCTTTTTAAAGCTGTTTTACCATCGGTTTCATCGGCTGTGGTGTAGCTGGGTGATTCCACCATCACATGGCGGTACATCGTCAGCATATCGCGATAGAATCGATGGATATTATCTTTTTCGCCTGGAAACACTTCGGAAAGCTCATGGGCAAATTTCTCAATGTCTGCCCAGAAACGTATCCTCCTGCCTTTAAAGTTCACACAGTATAAAAGGTCATGGCGAATGACGTCAATCGGCTCTTCCAAACAATTGAAAACAAAGCGGTGCGCATTGAAGCCGTTTTCGCCGAAGCCGTACAGCATGGCAGAACCCTGGTCAAATGTTACATCTCCGCGTCGAAATATTCCGCATGAACCGCCCGGATTATATGATCTGTCAACCACGGCAACAGTCAGGCCGCGTTTAGCCAGCAGGCTGGCCGCAGTAAGCCCCGAAAGGCCGCCGCCAATAATAATTGCATCGTATTTCAACCGTATTCCTCCGGACATTCGTTATTGTTGTACTTCTTGTTTGCGTTTTTGCGATAGCGCGTTGTATATCACCGTTGCGACGAAAATAACAAGGCAGATCACTACCGTAATGATCACATCGGTGTATTGGCCGGAAAATCCGTTAGCCGAAGTATGCTTAATCAATATTCCAGTATACGCCCAAACGAGCACAAGCCCATATGCGATATCCCTAAACCGAAGCACAGTGGCAGTACCAATCAAAGCACCCGCCGCCAGCATAATGACCGTCCATGTGGATTCAGGCAAGCCCAAGCCGTTCCAACCAAGGTCCACAAGTAGTGTTGTGGCATTTGCAATTGTCGCAACGGTGATCCAGCCAAAGTAGACGCTGAACGGCAAGCGATGCAGCAACTTTTCTCTTGTGGTCAAGTTTTGCGATTTCAGTGAAGATACGATTACAATCAGACAGATTAGCAAGCAAGCCATAAGCAACATCGATAAGGGGATGATCTTGTAGTGCCATGAAAATATCCATGCAGTGTTGACTAAAGATGAGATTGAGAACACGATGGTTGTTTTTCTAAGTAATATCACGTTGACATCGGCATTCTTGCCTCGGAACAGTCCAAGTTGAAACAGCACATATATTGCCAGCAACGCGTAAATCACACCCCAGATCGAGAATGTCCACCCAGCCGGAGCGAACAAATTGGGATAGGAGTCGGAAACTGCGCCCGTGTTAATCCCGTTGATCGGCAATATGTTCGCCAGCGCATTCACAGCAACCATTGCGACAAAGGTAACCACGACGATGATTTTTAACCCGACATTTTTCTTGCTTTCCATAACAATCCCTCCTCTTTATTTGTAGAAATAATACCCATTGAGAAGATGCTCCTCCTTGTATTTCCTTGCGATCCTATGAAGACAGTTCTTAAGCGATGTTAAGCTTGCATCGTCCGAAAGGTACTTCGTCAACAGCCGGTCAAACCGGCTTTTTTCGGTTTTTGTGGCCTTGTTTTTGAAATACCCCCAAACATTCTAGACGGCAATCACTACAATTCCTCTTTGGATGAGGCTACGGTACGCCCCTTCAACCAAACGGTACATCTCCAAAGCCGGGTAGGTGTTCTTGTCCGTTAAGAGTGTGCGAATACGGCCATACTCGGCAGGAGAGCGCTCCAGAATGCTGTATTTATACCTGGCCCATTCTCGCTCCAGCGCGCTAATCCCCTGATTTGAGACACAGTTGATACATTTCAAAACGGATATGTTTTTGTCCTTTACCTCCAACATAATATCGATGTTCATTCCGGATAACCGGTGATAAAAATCTAGAAACGCATCCAGCTCGATGGTCTCGGAATGCGCCCCT
>CAZTXG010000055.1:0-4424 GCA_964617335.1 uncultured Oscillospiraceae bacterium | reverse complement strand
CCGGGCTCCATAGGGCAAGGATAGCGGGTAACGCCCGCCGAAGGCGACTTCAGGACAAGTGCAACAGAAATATACCGCCGTGTCTTTCGTCTCTCAATCGCATCAAAGCCAGCTTTGATGCGAAGAGGAGGAGCCGCGAAGCGGCGAAGGCCGGTCACTTGTGACCGACCTGAGCTGAGCGTAGTGCGCAACGACGACGCGGTAAGGGTGGAAAGGTGAGGTAAGAGCTCACCCGACGGCGTGGAAGCGTCCGTTGCTGTAAACTCTATCCGGAGCAACACCGTGGAAGGACAATAGGCTGACCCGGCCGTCCTTGGGAGGTGGCTTGAGCGTATTGGCAACGATAGGCCTAGATAGATGGTCATTTTTAACAGAATCCGGCTTACAGACTTACTCGCAATGTAAAAATTTTCCGGCCTGCAAAGCTTTGAAATTTCCCGACAAATCAAAGGTCGCGCCCATTAGGACGCGGCCTTTATTATTCACCCTTATACTTTCTTCTCGTGGCAATACCGCCTCTTATGTGGCGCTGGGCCTTGTTGTATTCAAGTAGTTCCTTCACCTGCAGGTACAAGGGTCTGTTAGTATAGCAAAGCCTCTCCGTCAAATCCTTATGTACGGTAGATTTCGAGATTCCAAATTTTTTTGCGGTTGCTCTGACGGTGGAGCTGTTTTCTATGATATAGTTTGCAAGCTCGCAGGCTCTCTCTTCTATGTTATCTCTCACAAGACATCCCTCCCGGAAAATTTGTTTCCGTAGAACATCCTATGCTTTAGAGCCTGACCTATATTACATTTTCATTATATTATACTTTTTTCTTCCTCCCAGCTGTTTTTTCCTTTGAAAAAGATTTACATAAATATTAAAAATAACAGATAACCTGTAAGTTATGAACACTCTCCACAGAGTTTTCAACATCAAATTATGCCTGTATACCTATATTTCAAGCTTTTTTTACATTTTTATACAAATGCTGCAATTAAGCTTTTCATTTAACAATAAAGTCTTTTAGTTTACATAATATAATTGCAATCATAAATATTATCCGATTTTCTTCTGCTTATTTTTCCAACTACTCTGGCTTTCTTCCAAGATTAGATAGCTTTCGACGGGAGCTTTTTCCCGTTTGGTGTTATAATTTGTATTATAAAAGTCATATCCATCACCGGAGGTATAAAATGAAAAAAGTCCTTATTCCCCTGCTTTCTCTTTTTCTTTGCTGTATCTGTCTTGTATCCTGTACAGCCGGAACAAGCTATGAACGCTCCGCTAAAACTCTTTATGAAATGGAGCTTTTTAAAGGAAGAGGCACAGATTCTGAAGGTAAGCCCGTGTTTTCTCTTGAAGATGAGCCCACCCGTGAGGAAGCTGTCACAATGCTGGTTCGCCTTTTAGGGGAGGATGAAGCCGCTTCTTCCCAATACAGCGGAACCCATTTCACCGATGTTTCCGACTGGGCAAAGCCCTATGCCGCCTATGCCTACGAAAACGGCCTTGCCATGGGAGTTGGCGGCAGCACCTTCGGCGCAGCAGATAAGGTCAGTGCCAGCCAATACATATCCTTTGTCCTGAGAGCCTTGGGATACAGCTCGGATGAAGATTTTAGCTGGGACGCAGCCTGGCAGCTGTCTGATGCCATTGGCCTTACCAATGGTGAATACAAGGAGGGCAGTTTCTTTTCCCGAGGCAAACTAGCAGAGATTTCTCTATCGGCTCTTTATCAAAGCCTTTCCGACGGAAGCGAAACTCTTATCCATAAGCTTTGCGCTTCAGGCGCTGTTTCCGATGAGCAAAAGGCAAGAAAACTTTTGGGAGACAAGGCATTTACCTTAAATTATAATGGTAAAGACAGTATTCTTGAGGTTCATTTTATTGATGTTGGCCAGGCGGACTCGGCCCTTGTTATCTGTGACGGCAAAGCCATGCTCATTGACGGCGGCAATGTAGATGATAGCAGCCTTATTTATTCTTATCTTAAAAGTCACGGCATAAAAAACCTTAATTATGTGGTCGCAACTCATGGCCATGAAGACCATGTGGGCGGTCTTTCCGCTGCCCTTAACTATGCCGCAGTGGTCAAGGTTTTTTCCCCTGTCACCGAATATAATAGTAAGGCCTTTAAAAACTTTGCGGATAATGTGTCAAAGCAGGGAAAAACCATAGATATTCCAAAGCCGGGAGACAGGTTTCACTTAGGTAATGCCACAGTAACTGTCATCGCTCCCATGAAAGAATATGATGAGGTTAACAACAGTTCCATAGTTTTAAGGCTTGTTCACGGCGAAAACTCCTTCCTTTTCATGGGCGATGCCCAAAGAGAAAGTGAAGCGGACATCCTTGACTCAAATCAAGTTGTGAAATCCGATGTGCTTAAAGTTGGCCATCATGGCAGCGAAACCTCCAGTTCCTATCGTCTTCTTTATGAGGTTTCTCCTGAATATTCAATTATTTCCTGCGGCGAAAACAACCAATACGGCCATCCCCACGAATCTGTTATGAGCAGGCTTTATGATGCGGAGACTAAGGTTTTTCGCACTGATATGCAAGGCAGTATTATCTGTAAAAGTGACGGGGAGAGTCTGCTGTTTAAAACCGAGAGAAACTTTGGCATTGATACAAACCCTCAAAAGCAGCCCTTTGCAGGAAACTATATCGGCAATAAGTCAAGCATGAAATTTCACCTTCCCAGCTGCAACCCCCTTCCTGCAGAGCATAACAGGGTTTATTTTTCATCCCGCTCCGAGGCGATATTCGCAGGTTATGAGCCTTGTAAAATCTGCAATCCTTAAATTTGCCTTTATAATATGCTGGCATATAAATTCAAGAGTTTTAAAAAAGGCATATAATTTAAAACACATGACGGAAGAGTTTTCCGCCATGTGTTTTTTACTGTTTATAAAATTATGCAGATAAGTCCTCCGCTGCCCTCGTTTATAATCCTTTGCAGGGCGCCCCTGAGCTTTTGCCCTGTTTCCTCCGGCACACGTTTAAGTTTAGCATTTAAACCCTCTCCGGCAATGTCATACATGGATTTTCCGAAAATATTTGATTCCCAAATTTTAGAGGCATCCCCTTCAAAATTTTGAAGTAAAAAGCCCAAAATCTCTTGAGAGGCATTTTCTCCGCCAACGGCAGGTGAAACTTCCGTTTCAACATTTGTTTTAAGCATATGTATAGCCGGCGCTCCGGCACGCAAAATAACACTGTATTTGCCGCCCTGCCGCACTATCTCCGGCTCCTGCAAAACCATTTCTTCGGCTGTGGGCATCACAAGGCCATAGCCTTTTTCACGGACATCATCTAAGGCTTCTGCCACTCTGTCATATTCCCCTTTAACTCTTGCAAGCTCGCAGAGCATAAATATAAGATCCCCGTCGTTTTTAATTTCAAGTCCGCTTTCCTCGCTTATGGTTTTATAATACAAAGACCGAGGAAGCTCCACTTTTAGGGAAAAACTTCCCCTGCCAAGCTCCATTGAGCTAACAACAGACTCGCTTATATCTTCCAGCTCACAAAGGTTTTTGGCAAGCTGTTCTGCCTGCCTTAGTCTATAGACGAAGTTTTGCTCCTTTGTGATCTCTTCAAAAAGCATATTTTTAATATTATGGCCCTTTGGCAAAGCCTCTACCCACTGGGGCAGATACACGGAGTATTCCTCCACAGGAAATTCCGATAAAAGCTCATAGAATATTTTTTGAATATCCCTCTCGTCTATTTCAAGGCAGTTCATACTGACACAGCTTACGCCGTATTTCTCCCCAAGGTCCGCGGCCAGCTCCTTTGCAGCTTGCGAATTGGGCTGCTGGCAGTTTAAGAGTATAACGAAGGGCTTGCCGATTTCGCACAGCTCCCCTATGACCCTTTCCTCGGCCTCCACATAGTCCTCACGGTCTATGCCGCAGATAGAGCCGTCTGTTGTTACCACAAGGCCTATGGTAGAGTGGTCACGGATAACCCGCCTTGTGCCCTCCTCCGCCGCCATTGTAAAGCTTATTTCATGGTCATACCAAGGAGTTGTGACCATGCGCTCGGAATCTTCTTCCATGGTTCCAACCGCCCCCGGCACCATATATCCCACACAGTCAATAAGCCTGACTGAAAGCTCTGCTTTGTCCTCGATGCGGATTTTCACGGCATCCTCGGGGACAAATTTCGGCTCTGCCGTCATAACCGTTCTTCCCGAGCCTGACTGGGGAAGCTCATCCCTGGCACGCTCTTTGGCATAAGTGTTTTCAATGTTGGGTATGACAAGGGTTTCCATAAAACGCTTTATAAAAGTTGACTTGCCGGTTCTTACCGGCCCAACTACCCCAACATATATATCTCCGCCTGTACGAAGCGCTATGTCCTCATATATTCTGCTTTCAGCCATACCTGTTCCCCCTAGAATGTTGATTAGTAATTACTATGGGGATAAGCCTGC
>CAZTXG010000054.1:0-4839 GCA_964617335.1 uncultured Oscillospiraceae bacterium | reverse complement strand
CCGTTTTGCGGGGGACTGTGCCTTTAACAGTGTCAAGAGACCTCTTGAATGCCATTCAAGCGCTCTCCCAGCTGAGCTAATCCCCCAGATATATGCCTTGAAAACCTGTCAATATAGCCTAATTTAATTAAGCTGTTTCACAAGGGACATTTGATATACTAGCAGATAAAGCGAGTCTTGTCAACAGCATTTATGAAAAATAGCGCTTGCCTAAAAACAGCCTAATTTTGAAACTTCCTAAATAAAGAGCCTTAGCAAAAGCAAAAACCAACTTATAGTTTCATCCGTATATTCAATGTTCTTCAATTTCAAGAATATCAGCTATGGGAATCAATATTTTATCGCCTATAATAACAGTTCTTTCAAATTCGTCAATCTTTTTAACCTCGCCGATTGCCTTAACATATTCTCCGCCGAGCTTCTTTTCATCCGCCGCAAAATATGTGATACTGACCTTTGGATGCTCATCTAAGTCTTCCACAATTCTTTTGAGCTGCTCATTTAGCCGAGCTATACTGTCTTCGCCCAGTTCAATCCTCTTTTTTGTCAATCTGGCCGTCTCACAGACTGCCTCCTCATAGCCGGACAGGGCAGCAAAGGGGGAAAATTGAGCAGCCCTGTTGCTCATGCTCATGCGTGGGTTTTTCAGCTTAAAAGGATATGGTTTATCAATTATATCGCCGTAAACGTCCTTGGCTTTTTCTCCGGACATCTTGCTCACTCCCCATTTATCATTATCTTAATAGTATATAAGGCTGATAGTGCCTTTATAAAAAAACTTTTAGGACTTATGCCCCCCAATACGCCTGTTTTGGTCTATGGTTGTGGCCCCTTCCTCAAGGTTTATACCCTTCAAAATTGCGTTTTTGCCATACTTTTTCTGAATTTCCAAGCTTGCTTTCTGAATTTTTCTTTCTTTTTCAAGTTTTTCTTTCTCTTGTCTTTGCTGCTCACCGTCCGCAAACAAACTAAGCTGCTCAGGACTGCCGGCCTTAATTTCCGAAGCTTCAGAAATTACACGGTTTGCCACAAGATTGAACCTTCGAATAAGAAGATTTTCATCTGCAATGCGGTCGAAAAGCTCCATCACAGCCTTTACAATCAGCTTTGCGGAGGATGTATAGCTGCCAAGATTAATGCTGCCGTGGGCCTGCTTGGGAATCTTTCGGCCATAGCCGTCGGTGGTTATCTCCCCCTTATAAGACTGCCGTATTTTTGCGTCGCTGAGGTTTTCAATGTCGTAGCCCACGGTTAAAACCATTTGGTCTGTCAAAAGCTCCTGCTCAACAAGGTCTAAAACCAGCAGCTCTGTCATTTCCCGCACCACCAATTTTCCCATCTCAAAACTGTAAGGGGTCTGCAAAACCTGACCGGAGCCAAGGCTTTTTGATTCCGGCTTATATGCCTTTATATCCCCTATCGTACATGGCTCCCAGCCCCAGGCATGGTCTATGAGAAGCTCTGCGTTAACACCAAAAAGCTTATGCAGCAAGTTTTCATTGTGGAAGTCCGAGGGGTCTCCCATTGAGCATCTTGCTATATCGCCCATGGTGTAAAGGCCGTTTTCTTCAAGCTTTTTCGCATAGCCCTTACCCACTCTCCAAAAATCGGTTAGGGGACGGTGTGACCATAAAAGGCGGCGGTAGCTCATCTCATCAAGCTGGGCTATTCTGACTCCGTTTTCATCTTCGGGAATATGCTTTGCGCCGATATCCATGGCAATTTTGGCTAGATAAAGGTTGGTGCCTATCCCTGCCGTTGCGGTGATGCCGGTGGTTTTCAGCACATCCAAAATCACCTTCATGACAAATTCCCGCGCTGAGAGTTTGTGGCTGCCCAGATAGTCTGTGACGTCCATAAACACCTCGTCTATGGAATAAACATGGATATCCTCCGGAGCGACGTATTTTAAATAGACCTTATAGACCCGTGTGCTATATTCAATGTAGTATGCCATCCTCGGCGGGGCAATAATATAATCCAGTGCCAAGTCCGGCGATGACTTAAGCTCTAAATCATCATAGGATGAGCCGCTAAAAACCCGCCCCGCAGCTTTATAAAGCCTCTGAGCGTTAATTTCTTTAACCTTTTGCACCACCTCAAAAAGCCTTGGTCTGCCGGGGATTCCGCGAGATTTAAGAGAGGGGGAAACGGCAAGACAGATGGTTTTTTCCGTGCGGCTTTTATCCGCTACAACAAGGTTTGCAGTTAGAGGGTCAAGACCCCGCTCCACGCACTCTACGGAAGCATAGAAAGACTTTAAGTCAATTGCGACGTAAGTTCTTTTCTTCATGTTTAGTCTCACCCGCCTTTCTTAAAACCAGAATCATAATATCCGCTCTATGGATATCATACACCAAAACTGCGGTTTTTGATAGACATATGCGCCGCCTGCTTATTTTTAGCAAACGGCGCCTATTTGTTGAAACGGCAAAGTATCCTAAGGTTTTGTCCTGCAAAACATAAGGCTTGGAGGAAAACTTTATTTTCCAATACTAAAGGGCAGTTCCCTTTTTGGGAAGAATAAATTTAGATGTGTCAAGCCCCTCCAGCTCCAGCAGTTTTATTTTAGTTTCAAGCCCCGCTGCATAGCCCGTCAGGCTGCCTTTTGAGCCTATAACTCTATGGCAGGGGATTATAATTGATATGGGATTATGGCCTACAGCTCCGCCCACTGCCTGACTTGACATACTTTTTCTTCCCATTTTTTCAGCCATCTTTTTAGCAATATCCCCATAGCTTATAAGCTCACCATAGGGAATTTCACGAAGGATATTAAAAACCTCCTGACGAAAAGAGCTGCTTAAAGGAGCTAAAGGGAGCTTTGAAGGGTCGGGGTTTTCCCCTGCAAAATATCTGTCCAGCCAAGTTTTTGTTGTTTCGAACAGGGCGATGTCATCCTTTTGAACCATTTTGTCAGAGATGGAGCCGCCGTGATATTTTTGCCCCTGTATCCAAAGGCCTGCAAGGTTTTCGCAAGTTTCGTCACAGGCAAGGCAAAGGGGCCCTATGGGGGAGGGGTATGTTGTGCTGTAATACATTTTGCACCTCGCTTTATGTTAGCTTTTGCAGCTTCTCCAAGTAATAAATAAACAGGCGGAAATCTCAGTGAAAACTATTTATTTAGCGTATTTTAAACGATGGGTCAAATATGATTCAAGTATGCTAATGCCGTGGCTGTTTCTAATTTCTTTCCATAGATCTGAGTTTATATTTGCCATGACACTGCTGAAAATAGATTTTTGCGTAATTAAAGTTTGATTTCCCGATGCACCTGTGTGAAAAGATGCCGCCAGATGGGCAATGGTCATATCTGTAAGCATTGTCGTCTTCATGGCACGGTCGTTTTCATCAAGCTCGGACTCCTTAAGGAAGATTACATCTCCTTTTGAGGGGTCAAGTTCCTCCCCCGCCGATTTTTTGCTTTCAAAATTACCAAGGGCCTCGGAAAGAAGCTCCTTAATCTGCGACAGACGATCGAGAAAGGCAAGTATTTCCCTTTCTTCAATTAAACCCATAAGGGAGAACCTGGCAACAGAAGGGCTTAACTGTATGATAGCTTGAGCAAAATCATATTCAACATAAGGCAGGTTAAGAGAAATCTTATTTGAAGCTTGGTCAAAGGTGCTTGCAATAGTGCGATAGCCTGTTCCGGATCCGGACAAAGTGCTTATAAGGCTGGTGTTTAGGCCAAAGGAGGCATCGTTATCAATTGCCTGTATTCCACTGAGGCGGCCTTCCTCGTCTGTTTGATAAAAGGCATTCCCCAAATGCCGGTCCTGCTGAGCGCAAAGAGCATCCAGAATTTGCAGGGAATTGGTCTGAAGCATAAACTTCATGGTAAGGGCATCTATTCCATTTAGATAAACCTGTTCTGCCGGCTCGTCACCCTCGGCGGTTTTAGGTGTAAATCCTATGCCAAGGGAAGTATTTCTTCCGGCAATTAAATCGTTAAGTTCGTTTCCTTGAGCCTCTGCCATCAAATTTCCCGATAAACTTTCTCCTGTATTCGCATCATGAATAACAGCACTGCGGGATTGGGCGGAAAGATGCCCCACGCCCAAAAGCTCTGCAACAACACTTGTGGCAACATTACGCCTGGAAACATTAATTGTTTCTCCCGCCTTGTAACCGGCCACCTTAAGAAGTTGATCCTGTGTGCTTTTCTTTTGCATTTCCGCCCCTACTTTAATCAGATAGTCATTAATTTGGGGAAGAAGGGGCTTTTGCTCCTCACTAAGCTCAAGGTTCACCTCATCGGGAATCATCATGGGTGTCCCCATATGTTGATCTATTACTCTGGAGATTTCCGGATCATCCCGAAGCCCTTTGAGAACCCCAAGTAAGGCCGCATTTTCCTCTGTAGGCTCAATTGAGGCCAGAATATGCTCCCAAGCCTGCTTAAGGGGTTTGCCATATGTGTGGTTTAACTCTTCCTTGAAAAAATAAAGCTTATCCAGTCCTTGCCCCTCGCCTACCAGATAATTTGTGCTTGCACCGGCGCCCATTGTTTTAAGGCTGCGGAAATTCTCCACATGAATTTGCTCGGCACGGTTATTGCTTATAAGGTCACTCCAGGTGACGGTGCTGCGCATCTCCGGCGGATACTCAAGCAAAAGAAGATTCCACTGGGAAATCCCCTTTATATCCTTCAGGGCTGTTTGTTTTATAAGCCGCACCTGATTGCGGCGGGCCCGCCCTGCCGAGGTCAGTACCAGCCTGTGACCAATATATCTATTGCAATGTTTAACGAGGGAGTCGTAAAGCTCCAAAATAAGCCTTGCCCGACTTTCATCCCGCATAAGGTCTCCTGTAATCGGATAGGCATTAAAGGCATTG
>CAZTXG010000053.1:0-5107 GCA_964617335.1 uncultured Oscillospiraceae bacterium | reverse complement strand
GATATTGTTGAGGGCAAGGCAAAAGCATAGCAGGTTTAAGGTCAAAAGTGTTATTTATTGATTTTTACTTGTTTTATGCAGCGAAATATGTATAATATTATATGTATAAAAGTTATCTAAATTTTTCTTTTTTTCTAAAAAGGCTTTTTGGAGGTCTTATAATGCAAGCAGATGTAGTAATCGTAGGAGCCGGCCCTGCCGGCATTTTTACCGCCCTTGAGCTTATAGTTCTCGGCAGTAAAAAGAAAATAATAATGGTGGAAAAAGGTCTGGCCATAGAAAAACGCCGCTGTCCCAAAACAAAAACAAAGGAGTGCATTAACTGCAAGCCTTATTGTCATATAACCACCGGATTTTCCGGTGCGGGGGCCTTTTCCGACGGAAAGCTCTCCCTAAGCTATGAGGTGGGAGGCGACCTTCCCACACTTATTGGTGAGGTGAAGGCTCAAGAGCTTATCTATTACGCAGACAGCATATACCTTAAATACGGTGCTGACGAAAAGATAGAGGGCATTGGCAAAACCGAGGAAGTAAAAGAAATCAGAAAGCGCGCCATTCAGGCGGGGCTTAAGCTGGTGGATTGCCCCATACGTCACATGGGCACGGAAAAAGCCCAGGATATATACTATAGCATAGAACAATATCTCCTTGAAAACGGCGTGGAAATGATGTTTGGCTACGAGTGCGATAATGTCTTGCTCGACGGGGACAAGTGCCTTGGTGTTGTTGTCCATAAAGGCCAGGAAAGCCATGAGATATTCGCGGATAAAACCGTAATAGCCACAGGCCGCCGCGGGGCGGACTGGCTTGAGAAAATCTGTGCCGAGCACAGCATAGCCCATCAGCCGGGAACGGTTGACATAGGTGTTCGGGTTGAAGTTCGAAACGAGATTATGGAAACTGTCAACGACGCCTTGTATGAGTCTAAGCTTATCGGCTACCCAAAGCCTTTTAAAAACAAGGTCCGCACCTTTTGCCAAAACCCCGGCGGCTTTGTCAGTCAGGAAAATTATGATGATGATCTTGCCGTTGTAAACGGACATTCATTTAAGGACAAAAAGTCTGATAACACAAACCTTGCCATACTTTGCTCCCACAACTTCAGCTATCCCTTCAACCGCCCCATAGCATACGCCCAAAAGGTGGGTGAGCTTACGAATATGCTTGGAGCGGGGCATATAATGGTTCAGCGCTTCGGTGACATTTTAGATGGGAAAAGAACCTGGGAAAAGGAGCTTGCCCAGTCTAACGTGCGGCCAACCCTTGTTGATGCCGTTGCCGGCGACATAACGGCTGCCATGCCTTATCGCTCTATGATGAACATTATAAATTTCATCCACGCTGTGGACCATGTGGTTCCGGGCTTTGCCTCCCACGAGACTCTTCTTTACTCGCCGGAGCTTAAGTTTTACTCAAACCGTGTTAAGATGGACGAAAATCTCTCAACCAACATTAAAGGGCTTCACTGCCTTGGGGATTCCTCCGGTTGGACAAGAGGCCTTATGATGGCCTCGGTTATGGGTGTTTTGATGGGAAGAATTATAAACGCTCAAGACTAAAGCACAAAAATGCCGCGGCAGGTATAAACCGCCGCGGCATTTTTATATTTTTTCTGGGGATTTTATTGCTTCTGAGGCCAAAAGCCCCCAAAGTGTCCATGCAATAGGAGAGATTATAAATAGACCCAAACTGAAAAAACTCTGTATCCAGTAACATACAAGGGCAGATATAAGACAAAGACAAAAGGGCCTAAGCCCTGCGCTTTTAAGGGCAGAGTATAAACTTGAAAGCTGGGCAGCGAGATAGCACAAAAGAGAAAAAAGCCCTGTGTTTACCAAGATGCCCAGATAGACATTGTGGGCATTGTCCACATATGTTTGCAGTTGGCGGCCGGTTTCCTCCACATGGCGTGAAAAGCCAAGGTCTATGCGCAGGGCAAAAGTCCCCGGCCCGCCGCCAAAAAACAGCCTTTCCGGAACAAGAGAGAGCAGCTCACGCCAGATAAGTATCCGTGAGGAACCAAAGTCCTCGTGGAAATTGCCCTTCATTGCCTGGGAAATCTCATAGACAGAGCCTTCCGTTCCCGGCCATAGATAAATAATACATAAGCCCAGGATAAAAACAAAAACCGAAAAGATTGAAAAAAACAGGCTTAATGTTTTTTTCTCAAACTCCTTTTTTTCAAGGCAAAGCCTTGCAATAAGGGAAAAGAGGGATAAAATAAGTAAGGCGGCAAAAGTCTTTGAAAAATGCAGACTTAGGAAAACCTCGCCGTTTTCTCCAAAACCATTAAAAGCCGCAGCCAGCCCGAAAAAGAAAAAGCCGGCAGCAAGAGCTTCAAGCCCTTTTTTAAGGCGCCCTGTGCTATTAAGAAGAAAGGGTGCTGCAGCTATCATAAGACATAAAACCGCAAGTATGCCGCTTGCCACCCGACAGGCAATAAGACAAAAGCAGCCAAAAGAAATTACCGCCAGAAGGGGAAGGGGTCTTTTTTCGCTTATGATATAATAAACGGTGACAAGGGGCAAAAGAATGCAAAGATAGCCGCTGAAAAGGTCAGCATTGCCGATGGCGGATAAAAACTCGCTGCTGTATTTTGTTCCCGCATCGTAATAGGTATAATCCAAGGGGAAAAGCCAGAGGGGGTTTTTACCCAAAAGCTGTAAAACAGCGATTAGGCAGCAGAGGAAGCCTGACAGGGAAAAGGCATAGATATATTCTTTTTTTAAGCTGCCATAGCGGAACACGCCAAAAAAAATAAGACAGCAGAGACTTATGGTTAAAATCCCGTCAAAGCGCCCCTCGCCTATAATCACCGAAAACCCATGGGGAGAGATGATTGCGGAAATTAAGCAGAATAAGAGGTAAAGCAAAATAAAAAAAGCAATCGGAGCTTGAGTTTTTAGCCTGAAGGGCTTTTTCGCAGCAAGATGAAAAACGAATATGGATAAAAGCCATAAAATCGTCAGGATGGAAAAGAAAAAGAACTTTGAAGCGGTAAGCATGGTATAACCGTGAAAACCCAGGAAAAGCGGATAGAGAAAAAGTATAAGATATATGTACTTGTCGGTAATCCAATGGGGAAAATCCGTATATCTTACTGGCTTAGATTGCTTTTTCAAAATGACCTCCCTTAAGAACCGACTACTAAACAAAACACGAACTGAGGATAAAAAAATGTATTTTGACACACACGCCCATTATTATGACGAGAACTTCGACCCAGACAGGGACGAAATTATAAAAGACTGCTTTGCTAAGGGAGTATCAATGATACTAAACGCTTCCAGCAACCTTGAAAGCGCCAAAGCCTGCGTTGCCTTGGCGGAAAAATACCCCTTTGTGTATGCTGCCGTGGGCTTTCACCCCCATGATGCCAAGGAATTTAACGAGGATTCTACAGAGCAGCTAACAGAGCTTTGTAAAAACCCAAAAGTTCGGGCCATAGGCGAAATCGGCCTTGACTATTACTATGGACATTCTGAAAAAGATGTCCAAAAAAAGGTTTTTACAGAGCAGATGGAGCTTGCCCGCCGACTTAGCCTTCCGGTTATAATCCACGACAGGGACGCTCATTCTGACTGTATGGATATTGTCCGGCGATTTCCTGATGTATCCGGTGAATTTCACTGCTATTCCGGCAGTGCCGAAATGGCGAAGGAGATTCTTGATCTGGGCTGGTATCTAGGCTTTGGAGGGGTGGTTACCTTTAAAAATGCCAGAAAGGTCATTGAAGTTTTAAAAATCTGCCCTGCAGACCGTATACTTCTTGAAACAGACTGCCCCTATCTTTCCCCTGTTCCCAACAGGGGAAAGCGAAACGACTCACGAAACCTTAGCTATATAGCCGAAAAGGTTGCGGAGATTAAAGAAATGGATGTAAAAGAGCTTGTTCTTACAGCAGCGGAAAACGGACGAAGATTTTTTGGAATAAGAGAGTAAACTGGAGCTTGGCTTAAAAAATCAATCCTCAAACTTTGTTCCAAAGCTGGAGCTGCTTAAAACATCCGAAAGCCCCGTTAGAACAGAGGATACATTATTGTGGCGGTACGCGGTTTCCGGAGTGCTAAGCTTTACAGGGGCATCTTCGCCTATGGGCAGCGTAAGGTGAACATGGGTTCCCTCACCCTCACGGCTTTCCACAAGCAAAACTCCCTTGTGGAGCTGGGCTATGCCATAGGCAATATAAAGTCCCAAGCCGTTTCCCAGCTGAAGGTTTTTAAGGTCAAGCTCAGTGTCGGGGAGGGTAAATATTTTTGAAAGCACCTCTTGTGACATACCGGCACCGTCATCCTCTAAGGAGATGACAATGCGGCCGCTAGAGCGGCGAAGGGAGAGGCTGATGCTGTTTCCTGCCCTGCAGTTTTGAAGACTGTTTGCAATAAGGTTTGTTAAAAGCTGCTCTATTCTTTCAGGGTCAACAAGGGCAAGAGCCTCAGTCTCCTCAGAGCTGAAACTGATTTTCACACCTGTTTCCGCGGCTAGTGAAGATGCTGTTGCCGTAAGCTCGGAGCAAAGCTTCACAAGGTCTGAGTAAACAGGGGAAAACACAAGCTCCCCGCGCTCAATTAAATCTGCGCTGTCAACCTGAGTAAGGGTTCGCAAAAGACGATAATAGTTATGATAAAGTATGGAAATATGCCGCTGGGGAGGAGCTTTTCCCTCCTCTATCATGGAAAAACAGCGATCTGCCGACATTTTTATACCCATGGCATTGTTTCTAAGGTTGCTTATAATGCTTCTCGTTAAAAACAATGCAGGCTTTGTGTCTTTAATAAAGTCAAAAAACAGCAGGCTAAGCCCCTGAGAGCGAACCACGGATACAGCCGACTCATTCCCAAGGAAATTGAAAGCGCAGACAAAGTTTTCTGCCTTATTTTCAAGGACTTCCGGAGGGATAAAATCATTGGCGTCAAAATCTTGAAGCTTGGAGCCAAAGGCTTTCTCAGCAGCGGGATTTGCATAGATTAGCATATTCTCTTCGATTACGATAACAGGCTGGTGTACAACAGAAAAGAACTTAAAAAAGTATTCATTATTTCTCATAAATACGGGTGCCTCCATTCAGGAGTAGTATTTGAGCTAAAGGGGTTTTTATATTGTTTGT
>CAZTXG010000052.1:0-5267 GCA_964617335.1 uncultured Oscillospiraceae bacterium | reverse complement strand
ATTTGAGCTTATATTATGCTTTAATATGGTAAAACATAGACATATATATGCTTCTCATATGCATATTATCCTTATTTCGCCCGAGGTTTTTATATGCTTATTTTTATTTTGGAGGACGATAAGAGCTTTGCTATTGTCGTAAAAAAAGCTCTGGAAGATTATTTTAATAAAATCCACTCCGAAGCTAAAATCTTAATTTTTTCTCGTCCGGAAAAGCTGCTGGACACTCTTAATCTTTGCCCTGACTTATTTTTCACAGCTATTGACCTGTCTTTACCTTGGACTAACGGGATAGATATAGCAAAAAGGGTTAATCTCGCCCTGCCTGACTGTCAAGTGGTTTTTCTTACGGAATGCATTGCTTATGCCACCGATGTTTATGAGGCCGACCACCTTTGGCTGATAATAAAAGACGAGTTCCATCAGCGCCTGCCTTTGGTAATGCGGCGATATTTCAGCTGTAAAGCTGAAAGGACCCCTGCTTCTATAATGATTACAAAAAGCCATAAAAGAAAAATTATAAGTCAGGCTGATATCCTTTATTGTGAAAGCAGGCAGCGAAAGATTTTTATAGTTTGCAAAAACTCTGTGGAGGATACATATACAAGCCTTGACCTCATTGATAAATCCCTCCCTTTTCCTCCGGTTTTGCGCTGTCATAACAGCTTTCTTGTAAACTTAGACCATGTTGTCACCTATGAGCCCACCGAATTTATAATGTACAGCGGTGAAAAGGTGCCAATAAGCCGGCGGTATAAGGATAGGGCTAAAAGTGCCTTTATAGGTTATGCGGCCTCCGGTCTTAGACTTGGCTGATTATTTGCCCCCAAAGTCCATAAGCCCGTCTAAGGGCCTTAAAATATAAAAAGCTCCGGAGAGACAAGTTGCCCCTCCGGAGCTTTTATATGGCCAAATTAAGCAAGCCTTGAAAAACTCAAAGCCTGCTGCCTATAAAAGGCTTATCAGTCCAAATTCAACTTATTTTTTATAAGATAGTTTGAGACTATAAAAAACACTACGCTTAGAACAATGGACATCCCAAGGGACAAAAGCACATAGGGCTGCATTTGACTTATAAGGCTTGTGAACACTTGCCCGCTTTCAATCTGTGCATCCATCGTGCTAAGATTTGCCGCCAGTTTTGGCATCATTGCAAACTGTAAAACAGAGCTTAGGATGCCGACTGTAATGTTTATCACAAAATAAAAGCCTATGCCTGCCACAAGCTTGTGCTTGCGTGCTACAGCCCCGCCAATTATCAAAGCCAGATAAACATGAAGAATTGTATACACCATGCTGACGAAAGCCATCAAAATAAATTCTATAACAGGAAGCACTAAGGCGCTGCCATACATATGGCCAATATTCGAGATAAGCCTTGCCGCAGCTTTATAAAACTCAAGATTGACAAAGCTTGTACTGGAAGTTCCGAACAAAATGAAAATATTTAGACTTATAAAAATGACTACACTGCTTATAAAAGTCCACAAAACAGCGCATATCAGCTTTGACCATAAAAGCTTTGCCGTCTTCACAGGCAGTGTAAAGGTAAGATAGCCCTCATCGCTCATGAAGCTTTTGTAAAAGCGATAAAATATGATAAACGCCACAAGCACCGAGGCCGCAATTATGGCCAGCAGCATGATGGCCGACATAAAGACCGAGATTATCCGAAGTATATCGAGGCCGGTTCCTGTCAAGATACTGCTCTGGCCTGATTTGAGGTTAAATGAAAAGGTGGCTGTGGCAATTATCGTCGCCCCGAGGATTACTATCTGTATGGGCAAAAGCAGCCTTGACAGAGACTTGAAATCATGTTTAATAAGCTTGCCTAGCATCTGAACACCTCCCTGAAATAGGTATCGATAGACTTGCCTAAATCCTCTCTAAGGCTGTCTGTCGAAGCGTAGGATACCACCTGACCGTTTTGGAGGAAGACAAATTCGTCCAGAACCACTTCAATATCCGCTATAAGGTGGGTGGAGATTAAAACTGTTGCGTTTTCGTCGTAATTACGCAAAATCGTGTTCAGAATATAGTCCCTTGCTGCCGGATCAACCCCGCCTATAGGTTCATCAAGAAGATACAGTCTTGCCCTTCTTGACATTACAAGCACAAGCTGGACCTTTTCCTTAGTGCCTTTGCTTAGGGTTTTCATGCGGGCTTTAGCGGGAACCTTAAGGTTTTCCAGCATACCCACGGCCTTTTCATAATCAAAATCCTCATAAAAATCCCTGAAAAAATCGAGGCAATCTAAAACCGTCATCCAGTCAGGAAGATAGCTGCGCTCGGGCAGGTAAGACACTATGGCCTTGCTTTCCGGCCCGGGCTTATGGCCGCAGATGCTTATGCTTCCTTCATTGGGAGTCAAAAGCCCGCAGATAAGCTTTATAAGAGTTGTTTTTCCGCTGCCGTTGGGCCCTAAAAGTCCGATGATTTTCCCCTCCGGCAGACTTAGGTTAACATCATGCAAGGCGGCAATAGGGCCAAAACTTTTGGATAAGCCTGTGCATTCAAGCGTTTTCTGACTCATTGCTTTCCCCTCCCGTCCTCTCGTTTTCAAAAATATCCTTTATCTGCTGGCCGCCGTATCCTAAAGCCCTCATGCTTTTTATAAAATCGGCAACCAGCGCCTTTCCCATTTCATTCCTCGACATTTCTATCTTGCTCTCCTCCAATGTAACGAATTTGCCAGTGTTCCGCTGAGTTTCAATCAGCCCCATATTCTCAAGCTCAAATAAGGCCCTTTGTACCGTATTGGGATTTACGGAGGCTATTAAGGCAAACTCCCGAACCGAGGGCAGCTTTTCCCCCATTTGATATTCGCCTTTTAGTATGCCGGAAGTTATATGCTCTGCCATCTGAATATATATAGGCCTGTCACCTGTAAACTGCCATGCCAAGCTATCACTGCCTTTCCTGTAATTTCTTATGCCTTCTGTGTACCCCTTCACTAGTACACTATGGCAATAGTACACCCCTGAAAGGATTTTGTCAAGTCTTTTTTTATAAATTTTTTCATAAAAATTTGTTGCATTATGTTAACCTTAACTTACAAAATTGTTACAAGGTTTACACTTTATCACAATGACTCATATTGCGTTGACCAATAAATTCGACAGTATTATAATAAATTCGACATTTATTATGTAAACAATACTTTTATGGAGGATTTTAGGGTCATGGCAAAACGAGCGGCATATTTTATCTTTATTTTTTTTATAGTTTTTTCATTTAAATCACCGGCCCAGGCAAATAACACAAAGCTTATTGCCCTGACCTTTGATGACGGTCCGCACAAGACCGTCACCCCCAAATTGCTTGATGCCTTAGCCGAGCGAAATGTTAAAGTCACATTTTTTCTTGTG
Source organism: uncultured Oscillospiraceae bacterium (assembly GCA_964617335.1). Classification (GTDB taxonomy): domain Bacteria; phylum Bacillota; class Clostridia; order Oscillospirales; family Oscillospiraceae; genus UBA2658. The sequence continues at coordinate 1,899 of CAZTXG010000052.1, read as the reverse complement.
GGGCGAAACATAGAATATTACCCTGAAATAGCAGAAAGAGCGGCTAATGAGGGCCACCAGCTTGCAAACCACAGCTATTCTCACCCTTGGTTCACAAAGATTTCCGCTGCCTCTATAGAAAAAGAGCTGGAGCGAACAAACGAGCTTATAGCCGGGGCCTCAGGAAAAAATGACAATATGGTGCGCATACCCTACGGAGATATATCAAAAACCGTAAAAAAGCTTGTTGGCGCTCCAATAATCCAGTGGTCGGTGGACCCTGCAAACGGCTATATGAGCTCTTCTGAGGAGCTTATGAAGAAAAACTTTCTTATAACAGCCGCCGACGGGGCAATAGCCCTTCTCCATGATACAGGTGAAAAAAACCTCAATGTCGCCCTTTATGCCATTGACGAGCTTTTGGCAAAGGGCTATGAATTTGTGACTTTAGACGAGCTTTTCCGTCTGCGGGGAGTTAAACCGGAAGACGGGGTCGTTTATTACAGCGTTCCTTCCGGCAGTTCTGAAACTTATTATGATGAATCAAAGCTTTCAGAGCATTGGGCAGCAGAAGATATCGACTATGTTCTTAAAAACCAAATAATCCTTGGAGACGGCGAGAGCTTTAGCCCAAACACTTATATGTCAAGGGCAATGGCCGCCACCATACTTTGGCGCCTTGCCGGCTCACCCCAGCAGGCGCAACCTGTACAAACCGGCCTTGTGCAGTTTTTCATGTCTCGGTGTTCTCGCTCATTGTCCTCTTTGAGCAGCCGCGGCTCAAGCCTTGGTTTTGCTGATGTTCCGGAAGGCCAATGGTATTCTCAGGCTGTTAGCTGGGCTTATGAAAACGGTTACATAAAAGGTGTATCGGAAAGTTCCTTTGCACCTGACGAATACATAACACGAGAGCAGTTTTACACCATCCTCGGCCGTTATGCGCAAGAAAATCAAAACAGTAAACCGAAAGCTATAAATATCGTCTCATACAGGGACGACGAGAGAACAAGCCCCTGGGCCTGCGGCTATGTATCCCTTCTTCGTGATTGTGGCTTTGTTTCAAAAAATGACAGGGAAATTTTTAGGCCTTTAGATTATATAAGCCGTGCGGAAGCAGCAGAGCTTATCACCTGGTTTATGCAGAGTTTGCCCTCGGCTGCCTGAGAAAATAAAAACAGATTGAAGGCTTAAAAGTCTTCAATCTGTTTTTTCCTACCCTTTAAAACCGGGATTATATGAAAACAGCACGCCGGAAAACCGACGTGCTGCTAAATCCGTTTTTAAGTTTTATAGAGCCATTACAGTCTCCTGACGGTGAGACGCTCAGGCCGAGAAACTAATAAAACAAATAGTAAGGATTAGAGACCCTTTGCGTTGCAAGCGTCGATGAACTCCTGGATCTTTGCTTCAGGAATCTTTGCAGCGGGAGTCTTAGCAATCTTGCCAAGAGTAAAGCCCTTTGCCATCTTCATCATGGGGTTGGTGGAAGTTCCGGGCATGATTTCGTCCATGACCTTAACTGCTTCGGGGTTAGCGAGAACGTCGCCTACTATTGTATCCATGCTAAATGCCATAATAATGACCTCCATAAAATAATTAAATTCGCCGCTTGTCCATGTAATCAATAAAAAGTGCCGTCAGGATCACTTTTCTTTCCCTATACACGTCCTTGTCGGCGAGCCAGCATATGTTGCCAGCGTGTTTCGGGAGTATAAACTCAACCTAGGGAAAGGTTATCACGACAGCCCAAAAGTGTCAATTGTCCAAAAGCACAAAATATATCCAGATATAGGGTAACTTTGCACAATCACCAAAAACTTGGAACATTCTTGTTACATTTAGCAACACAATATATATTATTCCTTGTATCATTGACTCAAACTTGAAACAGCCGGCATTTTATAAAGTTCACTAAGCTAA
>CAZTXG010000051.1:0-5391 GCA_964617335.1 uncultured Oscillospiraceae bacterium | reverse complement strand
AGAGAAAAAAAAAAAAAAAAAGAAAAAAAAAATGGGCTTTCTTATTAAAACTATACTAATTTATTAAAATAAAAAAACATGATAATTACAATATTTTAAGAAATATATATATTAAATATGTATAGCTGATAAGTGATAAGAAAAGGCAAGAAAAATAAAGACAAGGAATAGATATAAAGATAGAAATAAGAAAAAACAAGCAAGAGCCTTTCATATGAAATCCGATGTCTATATTTACTCTTGATTTCGACAGAGCAAAAGTGTAGTATAAAAGCAGTTTTAAAGTTATTATAGAGGACAGGGAATGCACAGCTTAGCACAGGCAATTTTCAATGATAAAAATCTCAGCCTCCTTCCGGAATACATGGAAGGGGGCGCTTTGCCTGCCCTTATTGTAGGGCCGGGTAAAACGGCAAGGGCAAATATTGCGGCAGGTCTGCGCCTTAAAACAAAAAGACCCCTTTTTGTAATATGCTCCGATGAAACGGCGGCGGAAAATATAAGCAGGGACTTGGAAACTTTTTTGAAAGAACCCTGTCTTACCCTTATGTCAAGGGATATGAACTTTTACGGGGCAGATGCGGTTTCAAGAGGGGCAGAGCAGCTGCGGCTAAAAACTTTAAGCGCTTTGGCTGAGGGGAAGGCTCCCCTTGTAGTGGCAACAGTAAGCGGTCTTCTTCAAAGAACCCTCCCACCCGAAGAGCTTAAGAAAGCGGCCTTTTCCTTGAAAGAGGGCCAGGGCTTCCCCTTGGAAGAGGTTGAAAAAAGAATTATCCTATGCGGATACAACAAAAGTGAACAGGTGGAAGGGCCGGGCCAGTATTCCCGTCGGGGAGGCATTTTAGATTTCTTTTCTCCGGCCTATGAAAACCCCGTAAGATGTGAGTTTTGGGGAGACGAAATCGACTCTATGGGTTTCTTTGACATAGAAAGTCAAAGGCGGATAGAGCAGATTACAGACTGCGAAGTCCTCCCATCAAGAGAAGTTATTATATCATCATCGAACAAACAGATACTAATTAAACAAATGGGAGAACAGCTTCGCTTTGCGAAAAAGCGGGGAAACTTAAAGCTTACCGAAACCCTAGATGAGGACATGGAAAGGCTTTCCGAAACAAACGACCTGAGCGCCGCAGATAGGTATATTTCTCTTATATATCCAGAGTTTATCTCATCCATCGATTATATCCCTAAGGATGCTCTTGTTTTTCTTGATAAACCCGGCAAGATAGGCGAAACGGCAACAGCCTTTTTTAAGCAGCACACCGAAGATTTAAAAATACTTTTGGAGGCAGGACTTATAAGCGGAAGGGCCGCTCAATATTTTCTGCCTTGGGAAATGGCAGGGGAAAGGCTTTCGGACTTTGCCCTTATTATGGCGGATAATTTTTCTGCCGGACGCTATCCACTTGAGCCGAAAAGCATACTTTCTCCCCTGGTAAAACAGCTTCCAAGCTATGGGGGCAGCGCCGAAAGCGCTATTGATGATGTTAGGCACTATACCTCCCATGGGTTTTCTGTTGTGGTTCTTGCTGCCGATAGCAGGCGGGCCCAGCTTATGAGTGACTTTTTTGTTGGCAAGGGCATTAAAACCTCTCTTGATACCGAGCTTAAAAAGCTGCCGCCTGAAGGCAGCTGCACGGTTTCTGTGGGCTCTTTAAGCGGGGGATACGAGTTTTTTGACGCCAAGCTGGCGGTAATAACAGATAGACAGATAGTTCAAGGGGGAGTACAGCGGAAAAAAAAGAAAAAGGCCCTTCGTGACAGACGGGGCATAGAAAGCTATGCAGACCTTTCCGTGGGGGATTTGGTTGTTCATGAATATCACGGTATTGGACGTTTTGCAGGCATTTTTAAAATGCCCGTTGATGGGATTGAAAAAGATTATGTGAAGATTTCCTATGCCGGCACAGACAGCCTATATGTTCCGGCAACCCAGCTTGATTTGGTTTCAAAATATATAGGGGGAAGTGAAGACAGACCTGTTAAGCTCTCTAAAATGGGGGGAACAGAATGGCATAAGCAAAAGTCCCGCGCAAAGACGGCTGCCCGTGAGCTTGCCAAGGGGCTTATTGTTCTCTATGCTGAAAGGCAAAAGCAAAAAGGCCATGCCTTTGCCCCAGATTCTCCTTGGCAGATAGAATTTGAAGAAAACTTTGCCTATCAGGAGACAGATGACCAGCTTCGCTGTATTGAAGAAATAAAAATCGATATGGAAAAAGAGCGGCCCATGGACAGATTGCTCTGCGGAGATGTGGGCTACGGCAAAACGGAGGTGGCTCTTCGGGCTGTTATGAAATGCATTTTGGACGGTAAACAGGCGGCAATTTTGGTGCCAACAACAGTTTTGGCCCAGCAGCACTATAATACGGCTATGCAGCGTTTTTACGGCTTTCCGATAAATATTGAAATTTTAAGCCGCTACCGCACAGGGGCGCAGCTAAAAAAAACTCTTGAAAATATGCGCAGCGGCAAAACAGACCTTGTTATAGGCACTCATAAGCTCCTTCAAAAGGATGTAAGCTTTAAGCAATTGGGCCTATTGGTGGTAGATGAGGAGCAGCGTTTTGGAGTCAGCCACAAAGAAAGGCTTAAGGAGCTGGCAAAACAGGTGGATTGTCTGACTCTTTCGGCAACACCTATTCCAAGAACCCTTAATATGGCCCTTTCGGGTCTTAGGGATATGTCCACCATTGAGGAACCGCCCTCTGATAGACAGCCTGTGCAAACCTATGTTATGGAGCATGACTGGGCCTTTGTAGCAGATGCCATAAGACGAGAAGTATTAAGGGGCGGGCAGGTTTATTATATCCACAACCGCATTGAAAGCATAGAGCGCACAGCCTCCAGAATAAGTAAGCTGTTAGAGGATGTATCCCTGTCCGTAGCACATGGACAAATGGATGAAGAATCCCTTTCAAATGTTATGGAAAGCATGGTTTCCGGTGATACTCAGGTGTTGGTTTGTACTACAATAATAGAAACAGGCATAGACATTCCCAATGTAAACACTTTAATTATTGAAGATGCCGACAAGCTGGGTCTTGCCCAGCTCCACCAGCTTCGGGGCAGGGTGGGCAGGTCTTCACGGCGGGCCAGCGCCTACCTAACCTTCCGCCGTGACAAGGTTTTAACAGAGGTTGCCGAAAAGCGTTTGTCTGCCATACGGGAATTTGCCGAGTTTAACTCCGGCTTTAAAATAGCCATGCGAGACTTGGAAATACGGGGAGCGGGCAACCTTTTGGGGGCTGAACAAAGCGGACATCTTATCGACGTAGGATATGATATGTATCTAAAGTTGCTTGAAGAGGCAGTTTTAGAGGAGAAAGGTGAAAAGCCCAAGGTTTATACCGAGTGCAGCGCCGACCTTGCCATCACGGCAAACATACCTGACAGCTATGTTCCAAGCTCCGAACAGCGCATGGATTTATACAGGCGCATAGCCATGATACGAACAGAGGAGGAGGCCGACGATCTTACAGACGAGCTTATTGACCGCTTTGGTGACCCACCCTCTGCCGTAAATGCTCTTGTTCATGTTGCACTTTTAAGAGGCGAAGCCCAGGAGGCCAAAATCTCGGAAATCTCTCAGAAGGCCGGATTTTTGCGATTTACTCTTGGAGAGTTTGATATGGAAAAGGTGTCCGCCTTATACGGACAGCCGGAGTATAAGGGGAGGGTTAAGGTTGAGGCGGGAAAAAAACCCTGCATAAGTCTGCGTCTATCCTCCAACAGGCGCATTATTGAAGCGGCACGAAAATTTGTTGCCGATTACAGGCTTGCCGGAGAGCAGGAAACTAAGGATTGAGGCTTTGCGGTTTAAGATATTATCCTGCTGCGGCAAGCCCCTGCGGGCATTACACAGAGATAAAGGCAGTCCCCTTTGGTGATGCTGCCTTGTAAGAACAGACATAAGTATACATTATAATATAAGGAGAATAAGATGAGAAAACAAATCTGTATGCTGATTGCAGCTGCCGCAAGCATATTTTTGTTTGCCGGCTGTCAGAGCAGCCAGCTTTTATCATATAGCGATGCGCCCATAGAAAGCCAAGATGGGAGAGAATCAGAGGAGATTTTCGACTCTGAGGGCAAGGGGCAGGATGAAACACTTTCTTCGCGTGAATATACCGCTGCTTATAAGGCCTATCCTCTCGGGGAAAAGATGATGACGGCAGACGGGTTGAACATTAACTGGGATGAGCTTTTCTATTGGTACATTTATGATGTAAGCAATTTGGAAGCCTATTTTGGAGAAATTACTGATTGGGATGCCCCTTGTGAACTTGATTATAGCTTGACAAACCGCGAGTATGTTATGCAAAATGCCCTTGACACCATAAGGCAATACAGCTCGCTCCAAATCAAGGCAAAAGACATGGGCATAGAGCTTAATGAGGCCGACAAGGAAATGCTGGAGGCAAACTGGCAGGAAAATGTAATAAACTATGGCAACGGTGACGAGCAGGCTTTCATAGATTATATGGCCGCGGTATACCTATCAAAAGATGTTTACGATAAGGTAAACGAGGTAAGCGCTCTTTATCAAAGAGTCTTTGAAGAAATGTATGGATTGGAAGGGGAAAAGCTAGACCAGCAAACGATAAATGAACAGGCAAGTAATTTGGGCTATATGCGGGCAAAGCATATTCTTCTTTCCACAGTTGACGATACCGGTACAAAGCTTCCGGATAAACAGATATCCGATAAAAAAATTAGGGCAGAGGCAATATTGTCAGAGCTTTCAGCCATAAAAGACCCCGCAGAAAGGGAAGCCCGTATGGACCAGCTTATAAACTCCGAGGGTGAGGACCCCGGAACAGCCTACTACACTGACGGCTACACCTTTCTCCATGGCAGGATGGTTGAGAATTTTGAAAATGCGGTGCAGGGCCTTGGGGAATACGAGCTTTCCTCAATTGTCGAGACAGAATATGGCTACCATATTATAATGCGTCTGCCCTTAGCGGCAGATGCCGCTGTCGAGCAGCTGTCTCAAACGGAGTTTTGGACTCTAAGGCAGATAATTGCTCAAGAGGAATTTAATACCCTTACAGAGAGTTGGGCGGGTGAAGTTGAGATAGAGTTTACGGAAGCATATAATAATATGGATATTGCCGCGGTTTTTTTAAAAACGGAAACTTCCCATGCCGGCAAAAGCTCCGGTAGATAGGGTTTTAAAAAAAGAAGCTGCAAATATAATAATGTATATTTTTATGGCATTTTCTCGGGTAATTAATTGCCCGAGAGGATGCCACTACATTTATCATTAGAATAAACAAAAAACACTACATTTAGAGAAAAACGAAAAAATCTAAAAATGTTATTAATTAAGCGTGTAAAAAGGGAAAAAAGTAGTTGACAATTGGAAAATGTGGTGCTATTATAAAC
>CAZTXG010000050.1:0-5420 GCA_964617335.1 uncultured Oscillospiraceae bacterium | reverse complement strand
ATTTACCGAGCTGCTGTAATTTTTGATAGAACTAGTGCTATACCTCTGAATCATTAATTTTTGCTCAAAAAGTGTAATTAAGTTGTCAATTTCCATATTTTACAGGTTTAATAGTGAAACAAAGATAATGCAATATTCGCAAATACAAAATAGCATAATCAAATTAATTGGCTTATAATGATTTGTTTATATAAAGAAAGGGATATATTTAAAAACGGGTTTACGAATGTTTTAAATTTTGCATTTAAGAATGTTGTATATTTGGTGCGTAAATTAAACGTTACCGCCAAGTGTAAGAGACAGATGACAGTACTAAAATTGAAAAGTAAACCATTGTGAAAGGACAGAAAAACAAAATATTGACAAGACCAGAGAGCCGACACTCAAGCCGACCTAATGTTTTTAATTTTTTGCCCACCGCACATTTTTTAAACAATTGCCGACCCACATTGCACACATTGCCAAAGCCCCTCAAGACAAGGCTCAAACCAAAACTTTGTCAAAGAGTGCAATTTCCCCCTTCTATTTTACAAATAAACTTTACTTATTAATTAAATGGTCGAAGTTCATAAGAGAACCACCATAATATCTTTTATATCATATTTTTAATGTAGAGTAAGAAAACTACAATAAAAACAAGGCGTATTCTGAAAAGCCATATGAGTAAGAAAAAATAAAAAAAATTTCAAGATAATGAAAAAATTAATTTACACAGTTTTAACAGTAGCATGTTTGTTAGGAACTATTCAAACATTCGCCCAAGAGTCAAGCAAAGACTTTAAATATCGCAGAAGTTCACTATCAATGATTCTTATTGAATCTGAAAGTTTTCCTAACAAGGATGCAGTAATGAGTTCATGGAATAATTATCCATTTCCCGATAAGTACAACAAGCATGATATTGATTTAAAATCATTTAACATTAACTCTATTGTATTATCAGAACAAGATTTACTAAAAGCAGGATTTTTGAAAGACACTTTAAAAAATCCACTTCAAATTGCAAAAGCAACATTAAGTTTAAAACCTGTTAAGTATCTAAATGCTGAACAAACTATTGCAGTAGTTATGCCGACTGAGAAACAAGAATATCAATTAAAAATTGATAAAGTGATGAACGACAATAAACTCGCAAATAAATTAGTGGCAAAATGGTTTAATAGAAATGCTGATGGTAAATTTGATATGAGTTTAATCCAAGAGCGTGGGTTTTATAACGCATCCGAATTGGAAGCAAGTATTGCACAAGGTCAAACAAAAGGGTTGGCGACGCTTGGTGATGCAGGTGAAGAATTAATAAGAAATACTTTTGTAACTTTTACAAAATTAGAATTTATTGAAAATGAACCTGTAGTTGCTATTGTTCGTGATGCTGCAAAAGCTGAAATAGCTAAATCTATGGCGGGTAAACCACAAATGTTAATAGATATGGCATTAAAAGCTGCTGATGCTACATATGAGAAAACAAAAGAAGGGTATTCTTTATGGTCAAAAACATGGTTATATAGATTAAATTGGAATGATTCAATTGCAAGTATCTTCTATAACGACCTTTGGTCAAATCCTTCTGCTTTTGATAAGTCTGATTTATTTAGTCTCGAATTTGTTGGTGTACAGTATAATCAAAGCTTAGTTACTTTTAAAATAGGAAAAACTCGAACACAAGAGCAATTAATAGATTTAGCATTAGTAAGAAATGTTGACAATGCTTTTGCTGAATTACAAAAAGAAAATGATGTGTTTAAACCTAAAGTACCAGTTTTAACAGTAAATCCGATTACGGCTCAAATTGGAATGAAAGAGGGATTAAAAGGAGGTGAAAGATTTGATGTTTTAGAAATGGTTTTTAACCAAAAAACAGGAACAACTGAATACAAGAAAATTGGGAGAGCGACTGCTGATAAAAAAATAATTTGGGATAATAGATATAATGCAGGAGAACAAGCAGAACAAGTCTTAGATAAAGACGGAAATCCTATCACTGCTACACCTTTTAAAGGAGGTAAAACAATTCAGCCGGGGATGTTGCTAAAACTAGTTAAGTAAATTAATGTTAAACAAAATTTAAAAAATAAACATGAAAAAGATAAACATAATAATGATGTTTGTCGCCTTTTTGACTTTGCCATACATTTGTATGGCTCAGTCAAAGAAGAAAGCCGACAAAGAAACTGCTGAATGGAGATATGAAATTGAAGCAGTTGGAACTGGAACACAAGGTACTTATCAAATAAAAGTTTGGTCATACTCTAAAAAACCTGAAACAGCCATAGAACAAGCCAAAAAAAATGCTGTACATGGTATCATTTTCAAAGGGTTTCCAGATAAGGACAGAGTTAAAGGACAGAAAGCTTTAGCACAAAGTCCAAATTTGGAGCAGGAAAAGGAAGATTTTTTCAAGGATTTTTTCCAAGATGGAGGGAAGTATCAGAAGTTTGTTACTCTTACTAACAATGGTGCAATTGCTCCTGGTGATAGAATTAAAATAGGAAAAGAGTATAAAATTGGTGTTGTTGTTTCTGTTAATGTTGCCGCACTTAGAAAGGATTTAGAAGATGCGGGTATTATTAAAGGACTTGGAAGTGGGTTTTAATAACTAAAAAACAATAGATATGAAAAATATATTATTGAGCACTTTCTTAATAGCTCTATTTATTCTTCCATCATGCAATACTCAAAAGAAGATCGCAGGTAACTATTCATATAAAACCGAATGTCTTGGCATTGAAATGGATGGGACGCAAACTGTTAAAGCATGGGGTAATGGAAGGAACAGATTTGATGCAATAGAACAAGCAAAAAAAAATGCTGTAAACGATGTGCTTTTTAATGGAATTTATGAAGGTAAACAGGATTGTGAAAAAAGACCTGTTGTTGCAGAAGTAAATGCACGTCAAAAGTATGAGGAATATTTTAATAAATTCTTTTCAGATGGAGGAGAATACAAAAATTTTGTCTCATTAAAAGACGAACGTATTGGTCAAAAAGTTTCAAGAGATCGAAAAGGTGCTCGCCAAAGCGTAACTCATGGTGTTGTTGTGCGTGTCCTCCGTGCAGAACTTAAACAGAAAATGATTGAGGACGGTATTCTTAAAAAGTAATAACTTAAATTTTAAAACAGATGAAACAAATAATTTTTGCATTTTTAATGGTTTTATGCACAGCAAGTGCTTTTTCACAAGCAAAAAAACCAACAATTATGATTGTGCCAAGCGATGTTTGGTGTAATACAAACGGTTATATGATGGAGTTTGATAATCAAGGAAAAGTTGTTAAAGTTCCTGATTACAAAAAAGCTTTACAAGAAAATGCCGATTTATTATTAGTTATTAGTAAAATAAATGAATTAATGGCTGATAGAGGTTTTCCACTTAAAAATTTAGAATCTTCTCTTAAATCATTAGAAAGTGAAGCTGCAGAAGATGCTATCTTAACAAGTAAAGGCGGTGGTGAAGTTAATGAAAGTCCAATTGATAAATTGAAGAAAGTTGCCAAAGCAGATATTTGGATGCAAATGACTTGGACAGTTAATACCACTGGACCAAAAAAATCAATCACATTTAATTTGCAAGGACTTGATGCTTATACAGATAAACAGATTGCTGGTGCTTCTGGTACAGGTCAACCTTCATTTACAGCAGAATTGCCTGTATTATTAGAAGAAGCGGTTCTTTCACATCTTGACAATTTTAATGTACAACTTCAAAATCATTTTGATGACATGTTTACGAATGGTAGAGAGATTATTTTACGCATTAAAACATGGAACACATGGGAGTATGATTTAGAAAGTGAAGATTTTGGAGATGATGAACTTAGCAGTCTTATCGAAAAATGGGTTACTGATAATACAGTACAAGGTCGTTTTAATACAACTGATGCAACTGAAAATATGATGTTATTTGAGCAAGTTCGTATTCCTCTTTTTGATGAAGCAGGCAAAGCAATTGATGCAAGAAAATGGACTAATGGCTTAAGAAAGTATTTAAAAGAAACCTACCAAATTGAATCAAAACTAATGATGAAAGGTCTTGGTCAGGCTCAATTAGTTTTAGGTGAAAAATAAATTTTAAAAATTAACACGATGAAAAAAATAACATTAATAATCGGATTTTTTCTTTTGAATTTTGTTTTGTTTGCACAAAACAATCAAGGGAAATCAGATGATGCAGGGCGTATCGCTTTAGCATCGGTTGTTTCAGATCAAATTGAAGGCCTAACGCCCTCTGCTCAATCAAACTTGCAGAACAAGTTAAATCAGATTGCTACAAAAAATGGTATGGGTGGCAGTTCTTTAAATAATCGTTTTATAATTACAGCAAATGTTGTTGTATTAACGAAAGATATTACTGCAACTGCACCTCCAATGCAAGCATATACCTTAGAAGTAACACTTTACATTGGTGATGGTATTGAAGGCACTTTGTTTTCAAGTACTTCTGTAACTTTAAAAGGTGTTGGTGAAACAGAAACAAAAGCCTATATGGCAGCATTAAAAAACTTAAAGGTTGCTGACCCTAAATACCAAAGTTTTATTGAACAAGGGAAAAATAAAATCATAGAATATTATAATAGTAAATGTGATTTTATACTAAAAGAAGCAGAAATGTTAGCAGGTCAAAACGAATTTGATGCAGCAATATCAAAGTTAGTAGGTATTCCTGAGGTCTGTAAAGAATGTTACGATAAAGCATTAACTGCTGTTCAGCCAATTTATAAAAAAAAGATTGATAGAGATTGTAAAATCAAATTACAGGAAGCACAGGGTATTTGGAATGCAGGGCAAGACATGAATTCGGCAGAAAACGCAGGAGCTATTTTATCAACTATTGAACCAGATGCAGCATGCTTTTCTGAAGTTCAAGCATTAAATAAGAAAATTGCTGATAAAATCAAACAAATAGATGATAGGGAATGGAAATATATTTTAAAAGAGCAAGCCCAAGAGAGTGAAAGAATTGAAGCATATAGAGCAATTGGTGTTGCATACGGGAATAATCAACCTCAAAATGTGACTTATAATTATAAAGGTTGGTGGTAGAAAATAGGTGTAGAGTACTTTGCAAGCACATTGTCAAAGCCCCACGAGCCAACGCTCCAATCAAAGCTTTATCAAAGAGCTTGCAAAGCCAACATACCAAGAGAAATTGTTTTAAAAAATTTTCCGACACTTTAAAAAATAAAAAACGCTGACACACGAGCCAACACAGAAAGACAAGAAAGTAAAATGATAATTACACGGAAACTGAATAAAGACAATGGTTTACAAGACTGGAAGACAGAACACCAGGCGGTAACATGCGGTATATTTTATTGCCGAGATAGTGCGGGTTTCAGCGTTTCTGCATCTAATAAACTTTCGTGTAACTTGACAGGACAGTGCTTCGAAATCGGCAACAAAAACATACCGCCAGCCGTTA
>CAZTXG010000049.1:0-5511 GCA_964617335.1 uncultured Oscillospiraceae bacterium | reverse complement strand
GGGGAAATAAAGCATTATACGGCCGGCCTTATTATCCTGCGCAAAGCCATTCATACCGGCATATGATACTTCGGAAAAGCTATGTGATGTGGCTTCTTTACGATAATCAATCATTTCCTGCAAAGTAGAATTGACAGCGCTTCCATCAACGTATATTCTCGGCGGAAATAGACTAAATTCAATTCCGAAATCTCCATTTTTAACAACCATGCCCAGGGCAGCCTCCGGCACTTCAAAAGCGCTATCCTTAGGTATACCAAATTGTATTATAGAAGTTCCGGTATCGCTTATTTCGATGATGTCCATTTCAACTTCTGTGTCGTCTACAGCAGCCTCGGAACCGCTATCCGCTTCATTTGAGCTTGACGGATTGTCCTTTGAGCTGCAGGCGGCAAGGCTTAGACATAGTACAATAATTAATAGTAAAAATAATAATCTTTTCATGCAGATAATCCTCCCTTATTTCAGCTGATATAAAAATATTATATATCATAAAGGCAATCTGCCGCAAGACCCTTTGCAAATAGTCCGGTATGATTATAAAATATCGGCTGAATCAAATAAAATCAGCGTAGATAATGGAAAAGGCCTGGGAATAATTTAGCGGGGCCTGCGGTCAAAAGTCACCTTTCCCCATATGTCCATTGTTCTAAAAGGGAAAACGGCGGCTTTGATTTGTTTTCAAAACCGCCGCTAACAAGATGTATAAAAGTTTAGTTCAACACCCTGCCGAACAGCAGTTGTTTCACTTTTGCAATGAAAGTGTTGTTAGATTTTTTAATTCTATATTATATCCTAATATCTAATCTACTTGAGTTATCAGGAAAATAGGAAGTGTCATATGACTGATTTGATCTTGTAATTCCTCAATTTCATCCATATGACGATCTTCGTCATTGAGAATTTGCATGAGAATATCCCGTGTAGCATAATCCCGCAGTTCTCCTGCCAAGGCAATGGCATCATTATATGCCTTGATTGCCCCCTCCTCAGCAATACGGTCATTTTCTATCTGTGCGGTAACTTCAGCACCGATATGAATCCCATTCAAGCTGGACACAATAGGAGTGCCCCCAAGAAAGAGTATTCTGCCAATCAGTTTTTCTGCGTGTTTCATTTCTTCAATAGCCCGCTTTTCAAAACCTTCGTGCAGCTTTCCATAACCCCAATCCTCACACATTTCCGCATGAACAATATACTGGTTAATTGCGGTCAGCTCATCGGCAAGCAAAGAATTCAACGTTTCAATTAATTTTGGATTGCCCTTCATAAAAATAGCTCCTTTCGCTTCGTTTCTTTTCCAAAGTAAAATTAAACTTCAGGTATAATTTGGAACAACTTATTCAAACTAGACCTTTTGTAATAGCTTGCAAAGCACCTCCCTTAGCTATCATACGGTTTGATTGCTACGGCGACCATCCATGTGCTTCCATGCTTTTATTAATATCCTTCAAAATGGTCGTTTTTGCAAATTATCATTTACTATACCAATTTCTTTTAACAAACCCCTTGTGCTTAACATCAGTTGTGCGAAATGTTGCGCTGTTCAAATTTAATCGGTTTATACTGCATTTTATATGCAATATATAAAATCAATTTTTCTCAGTCACCGAACAGCACATCTTATAACATATATTATAAAATTTTTATGGGCACGTCAACCGAAAAATATTAATAATTTGTCAGATGGAGGCTGCTTATAAGCTATATTGGAGATTTTCGCCAAATTAGTCCACCAAGCTGCCCCTTATTATATAAGCCCCCAATGTTTTGGCAAGCAATATTGCCAAACAGTTATTCAAAGGTGGGCTTGGCTGTATAGAGCTATGTGGTGCTTTTGGCCCCGATAGTGCAAAGAAAGTCATTTGAGAGTGCGGACGTTTTTTTGGACTTGAATCCAATTACGTCCGCACCCTCAAATAGCCCGGTTTTACTTGACAATTTCATAGGTCTAAGTGAGTATTAATCCACTTTCGAGCCGCAGTTATTGCAAAACATGGCGTCAGCGGAGAGCTTGGAGCCGCAGTTGTGGCAGAACTTAGCCATTGTATGTGTAGCAGCTTGAGCCGTCTCCGGCTCTTGCCGATTTTCTGTCACAGGCTCATTAATATCTTCCGCTTCGTCTTTTTGCGTTAGCATGGTAGCCATCATTTCACAGGCCTCATCTATAGTCAGGGAAAGAATTGAGACATCCCCCTCGCCGAAGTGAATACCCCAAAGGCTGCTCATAGTGCGGATGAACATAATATGTGAACGGGCAAAAGCTCCGCCCTGCATATAAAGGGAAGAAATGTCCAAGACAGCAGTACGGTACATTAAATCATCCATAAACAATTCTCCGTCTCCCGTAAAACTAAGGCTGTTAGGCTCAATCACACCCAAGGCCGAAAGCTCATGGAGGGCCGACTGAATATTAAGCTGGGGCATTTCTTCCAGCCGAAATAGGGTAAAGGGCAAAAGCCACCTGAGGTCAGCATTTTCATAAGCCTCCCCCACCGCTCGCCCTAGGGCATCTATCGTAAGCTTTGACTCTGCCACTGAATGATTTAAAAGGTCTTCAAGGTATATGATTTTATAGGCATCCGCCGCTGCTAAAAGCAGCAAAAAAGCATTTAGCGACATATTCATGGCCGCCGCTCGTTTAAGGGGTTCGCCGCCTCGGGCTGCATAGACCATAATAGTTGTGGCAAAATCTCCTGCTTCACAGGGCAAAATCTCATTTACGTCACCTTCACGCCCTATCAAAACACCCCTTTCCCCTCTTAGGCTAAGCTGCATTTGCATAAGCCCATCGTTAGAAAGCAGCACTGCCCCATCTGTTATATTAAGAGGGCGCAGGGCAATATGAAGCGCCTCTTTTTGCCCTTCGTCCAAAACCGGAGGCAAAGCCGGCCCCGCTTCATAAAAGGGCGGCAATGTGCAAAGCAGATTAGGTTTCATTTCATAGTTTATGGATAAGGCTTTAAGCTGTCCATCGGTAAAATTTATGGTTTCGGAGTTCATAGTCTTGTTCCTCCAATTTATTTAAAAAGTTCTTTGATGACCGTCTGTACTTTTCCGTCGATATCGGTGGTATATTTATCTCCTGTGTTAATAGCGGCTCTTGGGGCACGTTTTATCTGGTTGTAAATAATCTTATTAGCCGCTTCTAATTTTCCGGGGTCTTTGATAGTGTTTTTTAAAAACTTATTAACACTGCCAAGGGGCTTAGTATTTAGTATCTTCGGTGCCGCGCCTTTCATAAGACTGTCGGAAGCTCTGCTCACACCATAGTCCTTTACCGCCCCCCAGCTTGCCAGCAATGCACCGCGCATAACGCTGTCGCCGCCCTCATCCACATAATCCCGCATTCGCAGATAACCCTTGTGGGATTGGAAGAAGATTTCGGAGCCTCCCCCTGTGGGGATGGCAAACGCGGTGCGGAAAAGCACAGCAAAGGCAGTTTCATTCCGTGAGATTTCTTCGATTTGGTTCCAGAAGGCGTTTTTATATAAGGACATATCGGAAGGCACCTTGGGAAGCAGACTGTGCCTAATGATTCTGCCTGTGGCAGAGCCTATGAAAGCCTTCGATACACGGTTAATATCCTCGGAGGAGACAAAATCACGCTCTGTTCTGGAAAGGAGTTTGTAAGCCAACTTTCGGGCATTTTTCGCGATGTTGTCGTTTAATTCGCTTAGGGGCTGGGCCTGGGCCCTATTGGCTATACGCAAAAGCTCTTCGCTAAGTGCCTCGGCTTCGGCCTGTTTCGCACGGTCTTCAGCCATATGCCTGTCAAAGGCATTGTCACCTGTTTGCAGAGCTTCGTTTTGACGGTTAATCCATTCTCTTTCAGAGGAGCGCTCTTGCTGCCAGGCCGGCACACGGGAGGGATCTAGCATACTTCCGCTGTTGGGATCAATCCAGTCACCTGTCACAGGGTCTTGAACAAAGCGGGTTTGCGCACCCGTTGCGGGGTCTGTTATAATCATATCCATTTCCGGAGCAGCTTCCCTTTGCCAATCCGGAGCACGGCTGGGGTCTAACATACTTCCGCTGTTGGGATCAATCCAGTCACCTGTCACAGGGTCTTGAACAAAGCGGGTTTGCGCGCCTGTTGCGGGGTCTGTGAAAACAAAGTCTCTTTCAGGGGCGGGTTCGGCTTCCCAAGGGCCGCCCATATCTCCGTCAACCATGGCAGCAGCAGAACCGGCAGCACCGCCCAGCATGGCAATCCCAATTGCTGCAGCGGAAACCAGCACACTTGCCGCTAAACCTGTATGTTCTCCAAAGCCCATATTGTGCGCTGTCTCCTGATTCGGTCCTGTCAGCACGATTATATCATCATCGCCGTTTTCACCATCCTGTCCTGATCCGGCAAAGGTTCCGGAGCCTGCCCCTGTGCCCTCTGCGGGTTCGAGATTAACGGTGATATTTATATAGTTGGTTTTGGATTCAGGAAGATCCGGAACCTTGAATATAAATGTGCCCTCATCAGTCATTTCCTGCTCAATTGCGCCAATGCCGATATTGGGGTAGTATAATAAAACAAATGACCCCGACAGCCTCACCTCTTGCGCATTCTCCGGCGGCCGTATATAAGCTATGCTTCCCAGCATAGAATAGGGAATTTCCCCGTCTAAATCAATGGAATTTCCAAAATCATAAAAATCCTCCATAGATTTACCCGCCGCATCATAGCATACTGCTTCCGCAAATAGTGTGCCGCCGGTCGACCCTGCTATTTCCGGATTGTAGGAACCTATAACCTTAATAGTCAGCTCCTCATCCGGAATATATATGCCTTTTAAAAAACAATTAAGGGTGTTTCCGTCTTCCTCAAAAACCACCTCGGTCAGACTTGCGCCGCTGATATCATAGTGTAAGACGGCTGCCCCATGGGTGAAGCTGTCCGAGGAGGAAACATAAGCCGCCTGCGCTCCTGTAAGGGGTACCAATAATAACAGCGTGGCAAGCCACATTATGAAATGCTTTCTTTTCATACCGCCGCCCCCTTTTTGGATTTTGTTGCGGCAAAGAGTATAAATCCGATAATGATAAAAACTAGGCCTGTCATATAAGCCAGATAGGCTGTAAATGGAAGGTATGGACGAGAAAGGGCAGAAAAAGCCATACCCAAAGCGCTGCCTGCTCCAAAGCCGGAAACCCCGTGCCTTACCATCTCTTGTGACGGCGTTCTGCCTTTACTGAGTTTATTAACCCCTGTGAGCAGCAGCCCCCAAATGAATCCGCCCTTGTTGGTAATTGCCTTGAGGGCAAGGAAAAACCCCACCAGTCCCACCATGCTGTTAACAGGAGTTGCATTGCCGGTGAAGAAATTATAGAGAACCAGTCCCAGCCCAATACCCATCAACAGGGGTGCTGCAGCCCTTGCACTTTGGGCCGCTAATCCCGAGAAAAAAGCCTTGAAACCACCGCCTGCGCCGTGAAAGGGGTTTCTGCCCGAAAATAGCGGCAGCAGCAGGGCGCTTACAAAGTAGGCAAACACCGCCTGGCCCATAACACCGCCTA
>CAZTXG010000048.1:0-6788 GCA_964617335.1 uncultured Oscillospiraceae bacterium | reverse complement strand
ACCTGGGCTGGAGTCCGCCCGGAGGGGCAGCCCGCTGTCCCTCGCAGTATTTAACAATATAAGGGAATCAAAATAGAGATGGGGCTGTCGCAGTAGCGATGGCCCCTGGTCTTTTATTTGTCCGTACACCAAACTGACGGTTTTTGTTTTTTTGTCCAAACATGCGTCAAATGATCATTTTTTGGGCTCACTAAACACAACCTGTCACTTTTTCGAAACCAACCAAGAAGGCATGGTGTCGAAGTATTCACTTTTTTCTCGGTTATCCGGTATCCAGTAGTTTTTTTATACTTTGTGGATAAAGCAAATGGGTTTTCAGGCGGTTTTGGGTGCGCTTGTTGTGAAGCTTTTTCACGTTAAATGCAATCGCATATAGAAACATCTCTGTTTCCACGTGCACAGACCCGCGCCTCACAAAGCGTCGGAAGCCCCAGTCTTCCTTCAGCACGCCAAAGGCTCCCTCTACCTGGATGGAACGATTCATCCTCAACAGAACACCTTCCTCACTGGTGAAGCGATCCAAGGCTGTCGCTCGTTGCCTCAGGAAGGTTTTGGATACCACAAGCACCCGATTCTCTTTGGCCCGGGTACATTTTTCCTTCAACGGACACCCGGTGCATGCTTCCGTTTCATATACTGAAACCACCTGCTTGAAACCGCTCTTTGTGGTGCGTTGCCTGTCGCCCTGATGTTGCAAACTGTGACCTGCTGGGCAAGTGTATTCGTCTTTCTCTGGATTATAAGGCATGTTCTCCCGCAGAAAAGCATTCGTCTTGTAGCCTCGTGTTTTGCTTTTCTCGTAGTTCTGAGGCTTGATAAAGGCGATTTGTCCGTTCTCTTCTGCGTAGGTATGGTTTTCCTCGCTGTCGTACCCTGCGTCGCAGGTCAGCTTTTTATGCGTTAAGCCACCCTTCTGTTTCATGCGTTTCAGCAAGGGCACCAAGGCAAGCACGTCGTTTCGATGTGCGCTGACATCCAGTCCGACAATATATTCGCTGTCCACTCCCAACTGCACATTGTAGGCAGGCTTTAACTGCCCCTTGCCAAGATGATCCTCCTTCATGCGCATGAAGGTTGCATCATGGTCTGTTTTTGAGTAACTGCTCCGGTTTTCTCCCATGATGGCCAAACTGTCATCGTACGATTTTCCCTTGCTTATGAACTCCCGAAGAACTTCGATATGTTTTTGCAGCTGTGTCTTGCGTTTCCCGCAACCATGAACAAACACAATGCCTTGCTTCTGTGCCAGTGCTTCCAAACGCTCCAGCACTTCCCCGGCTCCTGCTATGTCGCTTAATTCCATGGCATAAATCTGTGACAACTCCTCCAACAGTGCCGCAGTTTTGTCTGCAAGCTTTCGCGCGTTTGTTCCTACCGCTTTTGACCACACATAACTATACCTGTTTGCATACGCCTCAATCTTCGTGCCGTCTACAAACAGGTTTTCCCCTGAAATTTCCCCTCGTGACTCCAGCTCGTGAACCACCTGGTAGAACAGTTCCTCAACAGCTCCGCCCAACAAGCGCTCTCGTATGAATCGACCAATCCGGCTGTGGTCCGGCACCCGGCACCCGCCCAGCAAATAGCGGAAGCAGATGTCATACCTGCAAGCTTCTTCGATTTCGCGCAGACTATATTTGCATTTCATAAACCCCAGAATAATGATTTCCAACAGTTGCTTTGGTGTTGCTTCACGCCTGCCCGGCTTGCGTATATAGCGCCGATTTAAATTGCTGAAGTCCAACTTGTCCGTAATCTCTTTCAGCGAGTGAACTGTGGCATCTTCCGGAATCAAAATCCCTACATCCAGGGGCATAACTACTTGAAAATTCGGCATTTCTCGTGTAACCTGACCTTGTTGTATTTGTTTTGTTTGCAGCTACATTATACAACAAAAAGGGAGCACCCCGCTCTTGGAATGCTCTCTTTTTATATTCTCGTTTTCTATTCTTGCCTATCGCTTACTGCGACAGCCCCTTTATTATGCTATATTGGATGCAACGATGTGCTACATCGGTGTCAATTGCGTTTCCGTTTCACCAGTTCCTTTGATTTTTCGATGATGCGCGCTGCCGTCAGGCCAAAGCGCTTTTGCAGATAGTCCTGGGGGCCCACCTCACCGTATTCGTCATTGACTGCAACACAGTCGCAGGGGGTGGGCAGCTCCCTGGACAGGGCTTCGCACACGGCGGCGTACAGGCCGCCCACCTTGTTGTGGTTTTCGGTCACCAGCACGGCGCCGGTGGTTTTGGCGCTTTTTATCAGGGTCGTTTCATCCAGGGGCTTGATGGTGAACATGTCAATCACCTCCGCCTGGATGCCCTCCTCCGCCAGGGTTTGGGCGGCCTGCAGCGCCTCATGCACCATGATGCCGGCGGCCACGATGGTCAGGTCCTTGCCCTCCCTGAGGGTGATGGCCTGGCCCACCTTGAACTGGCTGCCTTCCTCATACACCTTGGCGGCAGTTTTCCGGCCCACCCGCAGGTATTTGACGCCCGGCAGGTTCACCGCCTGGCGCAGGATGTTCTCACACATCACGGTGTCGGTGATGTCAAAGATGGTGGCGCTGGGAATGGCGCGGTAGAGGGCCACGTCCTCAAAGGGCATGTGGGTGCCGCCATTGAAGGCAGCGCAGACGCCGGGGTCGGTGCCGATGACGGTGATGTCATTGCCGGCATAGCCCGCGGACAGGAAGACCTGGTCAAAGCTGCGGCGGGAGGCGAAGGGACCGAAGGTGTGGGCGATGGGTTTGAACCCGCTGGCGGCCAGGCCGCCCGCCACGCCCATCATGTTGGCCTCCGACACCCCCATGTTGATGGCGCGGTCCGGGTGCTCCTGGTGGTATTTGTAGGTCCCGATGGTGCTCATCAAATCAGCGTCCACGTAGATCACATCCGGGTCGCTCTCCAGCAGGCGGATGATGGTTTGGCCGATCACATCCTTGAACGTGCGGGGATCCAGGGAACCGTCGTATACAATCTTAGGCATCAAAAACACCTCCGTCCATCGCCGCGATCTGATCGCGCAAAATTTGCACCCAACCCTGGATGACCTCGGGCTTGGGGGTCATGGAGTGGTTGCTGAAGGTGTCCTCCACCTCCTTGATGCCAGCGCCCTTGATGGTGTCCAGCACGATGGCATGGGGCCTGCCCTTGACTGTTTCGGTGGCTTTCACGGCTTCGTATACCTCTTTCACCGAGTTGCCGTTGACCTGCTGGGTGTGGAAGCCGAAGGCCTCAAACTTCCGCTTGAAGTTCTGGGGGTGATTAATCTCATCCACAAAGCCGTCCAGCTGCTTTTTGTTCCAGTCGATGAACACCGTCAGGTGATCCATCTTCCGGGATGCCATGAACATGAAGGACTCCCAGGGCTGCCCCTCGTTGAGCTCGCCGTCCCCCACAATCAGGTACATCCTGCTGTCCCGGCCTTTCAGCTTGTCCCCCAGTGCCATGCCGGCAGCCAGGCTGGTGCCCTGGCCCAGGGAGCCGGTGGTCATATCCACCCCGGGGGTTTTCTTCCGGTCGCAGTGGCTGGGGAAGTTGGTGCCGGGCTGGTTCAAGGTTTTGATTTGCTCATAGGGGAAGAAGCCTTTCAGCGCCAGCACCGCGTACACTGCGGGGCCGGCATGGCCTTTGGAGCAGACCATTTTGTCCCGCTCCGGCCACCGGGGGTTGTTGGGGTCGTAGCGCATCACGCCGCCGTACAGCACCGCCAGGGTGTCTGCAACGCTCAGGCTGCCCCCCACATGGCCAAAGCCCCGGGCCTTGATGGCCTCCAGGCTGCCGATGCGAATCTGTGTGGCCAGAATTTCCAGCTGTCTCAGGTCAGCCGTCATCATGAATCCTCCTTCTTGGCAGGGTGTCGCTTGGTGTTCACCACGGCTGGCAGGGTGGACCCGCCAAATGGCATGGCCAGCACCGTGGCGTCAGGGCCCAGCTGCTCAAACGCGGCGTCCAGGGCCGCCTGGGCTGAGGGGAAAGGCGTCAAAAAGATGCGCCTGACAAAGGCCGGGTCCATCTCGCTGACGAAGAATACCTCCGCATTTTCCAGCACCATGGCAATGGCGGCGGCCTTGTGGCCGCCCAGGCGGAAATCCTGCCTGATCCGCTCCACCATGGCGGGCGGGTTGGGGATGGTGGTCATCCAGTCTTCAAACACGGCTTCACCCAGGCCTTCCTTGCAGGAGGCAATCAGGATGATGATGCCGCCCTTCTTCACCGCGTGCTTGGCATTGTCCAGGGCTTTCTGGGCCTGGTAGAGGTTCAGGTCCTTGGGAAAGCCGCCTGGGGACACCAGCACGATGTCCGCCCGGCCGGTGATGGGCTTGCCGTACAGCTGATCCAGGAACCGGCAGCCTTCCCGGTGCGCTGCCACCCAATCCCCTGCCACCGCCTTGACGATGCGCTTCTTCTCGTCCAGCACCACATTTAAGATAAAGTCGATTCCCACCATGGCTGCGGCTTCCTCGATGTCCTGGCGGATGGGGTTGTCCTCCAGCCGGCCGGCAGCGGCGCTGTCCTCCACCATCATCCGGTGGTTCATCTGGATGGCCTCGCCGGTGGAGACCCCGGGCATGATGGCTTTGCCCCCGCCCGAATAGCCGGCGAAGTAGTGGTACTCGATGTTGCCCAGGCAGATGCGCCGGTCCGCCTCGGCCACCACCCGGGTGATGTCCACCGGGGTGCCTGCCCTGGTGATGCCGTAGCTGATGCAGTCGTGGGGGGTGGAATCCATGCAGCGGATTTCACGGTAAGCCCGCTCCCCGGCCAGCTTTCTCTTCTCTTCCTCCGTGTGCTCCCGGTGGATGCCCAGGCCAAAGACCAGGGTGATGTCTTTGGGGTCAACCCCCGCAGCATACAGGGTGTCCAGCAGGGCCGGCATCACCAGGTGGGTGGGCATGGGGCGGGTGATGTCGCTGGAGACGATGGCGATCTTCTCCCCGGGCTTCACGATGTCGCTAAGGGGTTTGGAGGCGATGGGGTGTGCAAGCGCCCTGCGCACCTCCTCCTCCCCGGTGAGCCCCAGTTCCACCGTGTTTGGGCCCAGGACGGCCAGCAGGTTTTTGTCCGGTATATTAACGGGCTGGAAGCCTGCGCCAAAGCCGAAATCAATTCTCATTCGAACTCCTTTGCGGCATGGCGCAGGGCTTTCACCACCGGCAGCTCCTCCCCGGACAGAAAGCGGATCAGGGCGCCGCCGCCGGTGCAGAGGTAGCTGATGTCCTGGGTTTTGCCGTATTTGGCGGTGGCGGTGATGCTGTCCCCGCCGCCGATGACGGTGTAGGCAGCCGTGTCCCCCAGGGCATCCCAGAGAATCTGGGTGCCAAGCTCGGTTTCTGCCTCCTCGAAGACCCCCATGGGGCCGTTGACAAACACGGTCTTGGCCCCGCGGATGATATCGGCGTAGCGCATGGCATCCTGCCGGCCGATATCCAGGGCGCTGGCCTCCCGGGGCAGGTCTATGAGCGCCGCCTCCTGCCGCCTGCCGGCTTGCAGGTAGGCCAGGGTCTGGGGCAGGAGGATCTTGCCCGAGTATTTGGAAAGCAGGCTGCGGGCGGTGTCGATGTGGGCGGCGTTGTTGGATGTCTCGATGAAATCCAGGCTGCCCTGGCCGATGGGCTCTCCCCTGGCGGCCAGCAGGATGTTGGCCACCAGACCGCCTGTCAGCACCTGGTCGGCAATACCGCCGGCCAGCACGGTGTTCATCATCATGAAGGCATCCCCCACCTTGGCGCCCCCCAGCATAAACACACAGGGGCGGGCAGGGTTTTCCATCAGCTGGGAGATCACCACATACTCCTGCTCAAACAGACGGCCCATGTAGGAGGGCAGCACCTGCTGGAAGCCGCAGAGGCTGGGCTGGTCCCGGTGGGCGGCCGCAAAGGCATCGCAGACGTACAGGTCCGCCAGCGGGGCCAGTTTTTTGACCACCTGGGTCTGTGCCTGCTGCTGGTGGCTCAGCTTCAGCTTCTGCTCAAACAGGGTCTGCTCCTCTGAGCAGAAGCGCACATTGTCCAGCAGCAGGATGTCCCCGTCCTGCAAATCCTGGATGGCCTTCCGGGCGGCGGGGCCGGTGACGTCGTCAATGAAGGCCACCGCCCGGCCCAGGAGCTTTGACAGCACCTGGGCATGGGGTGCGGTGGTGTAGAAATTCTTGTACTCGATGTCGCTGCCCTGATGGGCCAGGATCACCAGGCGCGCGCCTTTGTCCGACAGCTCTTTGAGGGTCGGCACACAGGCCTCGATGCGGGCGGTGGATTTGAGGGTGCCGGTTGCCTGGTCTACCGGCTGGTTGATGTCCACCCTGCACAACACGGTTTTCCCGGTCACCTGGGCCTCGTCCAGGGTTTTGATGCCAAAGCGCATCAGGTTTTCCCTTTGCCGATGCGGAGGTAGCGGTTGGTCTGGGCGGTGCCTTCCCCGCCCTCCTTCTGCATGGACAGGGCGGCCCGGACCGCGTCGATGGTTTCCGGGATGGTGACGGCCTCCTGGGGGATGTTGATGGCAAACATGATGGCGTCGCCGGTTTCCACCACGGCGTCCCGCCACAGGCCCACCTCAAACATGTCGCCCCGGCGGTTGCCCAGGTCCCTGGCATAGCGGAAGAAGCTGGCATTGCCCTGGAAGCCCTCATCAATGGACACCACCCGGATGCGGGGGTGCTTTTCGAAGCACGCTATGGCGGCGTCCCTTGTGATCTTCCCTTCCTTTGGGGTGGCCACCACGGTGATGATGTGCCCGTGGGTGACCGGGGTGTGCACCAGGATGCCGGTGGCCTCGATGTGGGGC
>CAZTXG010000047.1:0-6897 GCA_964617335.1 uncultured Oscillospiraceae bacterium | reverse complement strand
TGGTGGAGGAGGACGGATTCGAACCATCGAAGCAACTTGCAACAGATTTACAGTCTGCCCCCTTTGGCCACTTGGGTACTCCTCCATATTAGGTTATGCCGATAAGGCTGAGTGGAGCTGGTGGACGGATTCGAACCCCCGACCTGCTGATTACAAATCAGCTGCTCTACCGGCTGAGCTACACCAGCACGCATCAGCGAGATTCATATTAGCAAAAAAAACTGGATTTGTCAACATCTATTTTAGCTTTTAAAAAGGACTGGAGGAAAGCTGAATGTCTGACCTTATGGAATTGGCGGCCCAATACCGAGTTTCCGGCCTGGCCTGTAAAGATAAACTCTGTGAGCTTAAAGATAGGCTTGAAAACAGGGAGTTTTCGGCTATTGAAATATATGAGCTGAAAAGAAATATAACGATGCTGACCGCTATGTCACGGGATTGCATTGCCATATCAAATCACCTTAAGGCTTATTCTGAAAGGAGAGAGCGGCTTGAAAGACAAAGACATGGTCAATCTTGAATTTGCCGCCTTGCGGGAATACATAATGATTATGCAGGGCGGGGGAAACTTGGCTGCCCATGTTAGGCTTGCCATCAATGAGGAACTGACTGAAAGACAGAAAGAGCTTATAACCATGTATTATCTTGAGGGGATGAACATGACTGAAATAGCAAGGATTTTGGAGCTTAGTCCTTCCACTGTAAGCAGGACTATGAAAAGGGGAAGAGAAAGGCTTAGAAAACACTTTAAATATAATGGCAGAATGTTTTTGAATGGAATGATAGAATGAAAATAAACATAGCCATGAAATTGTCGTTTTTTGCGGCAATTTGCAAAGGATATGCAACTATGCTACAATATGCCGATATATTTGATTGATTATATAAACATCGGGATACCTCTTGTTTTATTATACAAGGCTAAAATGTAAGGTTTTGCTTGGTTTCGTGTTTTTAAATGAAAGGGATATTGACTTTTATGAGCGTAAAATGTAAAAAATATATTGCGGGCTGCCTGCTTTTTGCTGTGGTGTTTTTCAGTTTTTCCGGCTGCCGCAGGGGAACTTATACTGACACTTATGAGGGGATGGTTCAAGTTTCTGACGGTATGGGAGGGCAGATGTGGGTTAAGCTTTATGAACAGCTCCCGGTTTCCTCCTTTGAGGAAGAGGACTTTTACCCCGATGGGGAGTTTATAAACTATAGGGGTGAGAAGTTTACGGCCCTAAGGGGGATAGACGTTTCCCAGCATCAGCTTGAGGTTGACTGGAAGGCGGTTGCGGAAGACGGCGTTGAGTTTGCCATTATCCGAGGGGGGTATAGAGGCTACAGCGAGGGGCTTATATATGAGGATGAGTTTTTCAGGGATAATATTGAAGGGGCTATTGAGCAGGGGATAAAGGTTGGGGTTTATTTTTTCTCTCAGGCTGTTAATACCGATGAGGCCAGTGAGGAAGCCCGATTTATTTTGGAGCTTATTGAGGGATATGATTTGGACTTGCCGGTTTTTTACGACTGGGAGTATGTTTCAAATGTTGGAGAAACAAGGACAGATGAGCTTGAAGGAAAAACTATCACTGACAATTGCCTTGCCTTTACAGGACTTATAGAAGAAGCCGGTTATGAGGCGGGAGTTTATTTTTATAGGGGTCTTGCTTACGCTGAGTATGAGCTTGATCGTCTGGGGAGCTTGATTTTCTGGGCTGCGGCTCCAGGAGATGCACCGGATTTTTACTATGCCCACAGAATATGGCAGTATTCCTTTACGGCAAAGGTTCAGGGGATTGAAACTGATACTGATTTAAATCTTATGTTTTTACCTAAAGAGGGGCGCTAAAGATTTATAAGCTTTCATGAAAGAAAGAGATTTTTGCGTATAAAAAAAGACAGGCGGCTTTTTGGTGTAAGGCCGCCTGTTTAAGCTTTTATTTGTTATTCCGCCGGTTGCTCGGGAAGGGGCTGCTCGTCTTCGGGGACAGCTTCCGCCTCATCTTCTGGGGGATTTGAAGCTTTCTTTACAAGCTCTTCATCGGAGACTTGGGGTGCAGATCCTTCATCAGAGGATAAGTTTTCGAATTCCACCTCTATGTCGCAATCTTTGCAGCTTTTGGGGTCTAAGCCGGATTTTACTTCGTCGATTTCAGCCCTTAATCTGTCAATGTTCTCGATTGTGAGAGCAACTTCGTCAAAAAGCTGGATAAAAAATCTGTCCGGCAGGTCTTTAGTGGTTTCGTAGTATAGCTTTCCTATTTCCGCATAGGTTTTTTGCACTGTGTCTTTTTCGGAGTTAAGTTCCATGCTGAGTTTTGCAAGGCGGGTTGCATCCTTTGCCTTGTCAGCTGCTTTACTAGCCAAGCTGCGGGTTTTTTCAGCTACGGTTCCAAGAGTGTTTATTACTACGTCTTTGATTTCGTTTAAATCGGCCATTATTATTCCTCCTTATTTATGGTTGCGTATATGCATATAACAGTGTTTGATATTTTTGTGTATTTAAGTTTATGCGCGGGCTTCGTTTTCAGCATCCTTGGCGTTCTGACGTTTTTGCCTATCTACAAGCATTTCCGGATGGGGGCGCCTGATATTTATAAATAGGTAGGCGCCGGCGGCAAGGGCGCTTAGTCCGGCGAGAAGCTGGGAGACAGGGATGCCTGTTGAGAAAAGTATGAGGGTGTCTGAGCGGATGCCTTCTATAAACATACGCCCGATTCCGTACCAAAAGATATACATGGCACAAAGCTGACCGTCGTAGCGGCGCTTTCCTTTTTTGGAATAAATGTGAAGAATCAGAAGGCCCAGAAGATTCCAAAGGGATTCGTAAAGGAAGGTGGGGTGTACATATATTGTATTGCCGGCAGCATCTGTCAGACCCATACGGAAGAGGATGTCTGTTTGCCTGCCGTAAACCTCACGGTTTATAAAGTTGCCCCAACGTCCAATCGATTGACCTATGAGCAGCCCCAGACTGCCAAGGTCCATAATTGCACCCATGGATATTTTTCTTACTTTTGAGAAAATTATGACAGCTATGGCGGCACCGATTATACTGCCGTAGATGGCCATTCCGCCGTTCCAAATTTTGAAAATGTCGATAAAGTTATCTTTATATAGTGAGAAATTGAAGATGATGTAATATAGCCTTGCTCCGACTATGCCGGCAGGAACGGCATATATGAGAACATCTATAAGCTCATCGGAGGAAAGCCCAAAATCCGGGCATCTGCGGCAGGTGTATATTACAGCTAGAAGAAAGCCCAAGGCTATTATAGCACCATACCAGTGTATTGTTAAGCCAAACAGCTGGAAGCTTGAGCTTGGATTTAAAGAAAAATTGTCCCCGAATATGGGGAAGGTGATGATGCCGTTGGGTACGCTTATAGGCATTTTTTCTGTCCTTTCGTGTATGTACGGGGCACGGAAGCGAAACCGCGCCTTTATTTTATTTGCTTATGGGGTTTATTATTGACAGGGCCAGCTTTTTTTCGGACAGGTTTTCTTTTATAAAATCTTCCGCGTCTTTGACTGTTATGGTGTCCATAATTTCGAAGCTGTCGAAGGGGCAATAGCCTGAGAATGAGCCTTGAACAAGGCTGTGGGCTGTTGATGAAAAAGAACCAAGGGAGCGTATGGCCGAACCGAACTGAGCCTTTTTTGCATTTGTGAAAAGCTCTGCGTTAAGGCCATTTTCGTTTATTTTTGCGACCTCGGCGTTAAACTCATCCATAACGGCTGAAACATCACGACTTTCTCCTCCGGCAAGAATCATTGCCGTGCCGGCTGTGTAATCCAGCTCGTATTCAAAGCCGCTGTTTATAAGACCTTCGGCATAAAGCCTTGTGTAGAAGGCTGAGGAGCGGCCCATTATGAGGCGAAGGGCAATTTTGCCGACTAGCATTTGCTTTAAAAGTGCCTTGCCTTTCGGGGCGGGAAGAAAGCTTGAGCCGAAAAGAAACTGGGGGGCGGAGACTTCCATTTCTTCGATGATTTCTTGCTTGTTTGGGTATCCTTTTTCTTCTGGACCATAATCACGCTGGGGGATTTCGCCGGCTTCCTTGGGAAGTATTTTTATGGCGGCATCAACAACTGACTGGGGGTTTAAATTTCCGACCACTGCAAGGCTCATATTAGAGGGGTTATAGAAGACCTTATGACAGTGGTATAAGGTTTTATCTGTTATCTCCCCAATGCTTTCAACAGTTCCCGCAACAGAGTCCCGCACGGGGTTGTGCTCGTACAGGCAGCGCAGAAGGTTGTTGTATACCACATAGCCGGGATTATCCTCGACCATGCGTATCTCCTGACCTATGATGCCCTGCTCTTTTTCCACGCTTTCGGGGGTGAAGTAGGCTGTGGAGACAAAATTGAGGAGGGTTTCTAGGTTTTCCTCGAAGCCTGTGGTGCTTTCAAAGTGGTAGGCCGTAATATCAGAGCTTGTAAAGGCGTTTGGGGAGGCTCCGTTTGCAGAAAGGGTGTTAAGGGCATTTCCCTCGGGCATATCGAACATTTTGTGCTCTAAAAAGTGGGCGACTCCTGCCGGCGTGTCTATCCATTTGCCGCCAAGCTTGAAGCGGCGGTCTGCCCCGCCGTAGTTTGTTGTGAAGGTTGCGAAGGCCTTAGAATATTCCGGCCTTGGGACAATGTTTATTGTAAGGCCGTTGGGGAGCTTTTCCCTTAAAAGAGTTTCGCCTATATTGTTGTATCGGATTTCTTCCATTAGCTTTCCTCCTTGCCGCGCAAAAAGTATATGGCGTCAAGCTCTATGCCTTTTGCAATATCCACCACTTGTGCAGCCGTGACTTTTTCGGCAAGGTCTGCCATTTCCGAGGGGCTAAGGTCCGGCCCTATAAGAGCCTGATTTAAATAGTAGTCCTCCAAGGCGGCGGGGGAATCTTCAAAGGCACGGTAGTCGCTGGCGATATAGCGCCTTGCCGCTGTAAGCTCATATTCGGAGATGTTACCTTTTTTGATTTCCTCAAGCTGGGCCAATATTTCGGACAGAGCTTCGTCATATTTTGAAAACTCGATGCCAGAGGAGACTGCCATTATGCCCTTGTGCAGGTCTGTGCTGGAGCTGGCAAAATAGCAAAGGGAGAGCTTTTCACGAACGTTCATGAAAAGTTTTGAGGTTACGCTGCCGCCGTATATGGCGTTGAAAACCTTGATAGCCGCGGCATTTGGTTCATCCATACAATCGCCGAGGCGAAAGCCCAGAGCAAGCTTTCCCTGGGTGACCTGCAGCCTGTCTTCAAAATAACGGGGCTTTTCTTCAAGAGGGTTCATGCGGATGTCCGTGCCTAAATCCGGCTCTGCTTCGCTGCGGGAAAGACCTGAAAAGGCCGAAGTCACACAGGCTTTGACCTGATGGGCAGGGGCGCTGCCGCAATAGAAAACTTCTATGGGGGAATCTGAAAGCAGGTTGTTTAAGTGGCGGGTTAGCTCTGCTGCTGTGATGCTTTCCACCTGTGTTTCAGAGCCGAGGGGATCTGTGCCGTAATTTTCCATGGAGCACATCTGCTCTAATAGCCGCTGCATTGAATATGCTCTTTTGTCGTTTATACGGCTGCGGATAAGGTCCAGAAGTTTTTCCTTTTCGCTTTCGACGTAGTCTTCCCTGAGAAGGGGGCCGCTTTTTGCCGGATTAAGGAGCATTCCACCTAAAAAGGCGGCCATGTCCTGAAGATTACTGCTTTTTTCGGGGATAAAGCTGTCATCCGCAAAGTCTGCAAAAAAGCCGATTGCGTGGATTTCGCCTTTTTTACGGATAAGGGGCCTTATCCTCGCACCATAAAGACTGTCTAGCCGTGAGGATATGGCAGCCATATCCGGAAGACTTTTTGTGCCCCGACGCAAAACCTTTGGGATGAGGGCGTTTTTAGCGGCTGCCTCCCGATTAAGTTCTGTTAAGAGGTTAACGCTGAGGCAGCCTGTTTTAAACTTTTGTGTTTCAAGGCAGGTCAATATAACATTTGGCATTATAAGTTCACTTGTTAGCTTCAATTGCCGACCTCCATTCATTTCTTGCTTTAAACTTTATTCTACCATATACACCTGACTTTGGGAATAGTTATTTCATATTTTTAGCGTAGGAAAAGGCGAGAATTAAGGGAGTATCCGCCTTTTTACAACTCCGTCTTCGATTTTTATTTCTTCCTTTGTGCCATCTTTTCTTTTATAGAGGATTTCACAGTCTGTCCATGTGCTAGGCAGCTTTGGCTCTACTGAAAGGCTGCCCTTATTTAGCTTTAAGCCCAGAAGATCTTCGCAGATAACACGAAGAAGCCAGCCTGATGAACCTGTGTACCAGCTCCAGCCTGCCCTTCCCGCACAGTCGGGATTTGCGTACACATCGGCGGCTATTACATATGGTTCTGCCTCGTATTTTGTGATGGGGTGATTTTCCGGTATTAGGGTTTCTATAAGCTTTAGGGCTTCGTCTTGGCGGTTTTCTTTTATAAGTGCCATGATAAGCCAGATTGCCCCGTGGGTGTACTGACCCCCGTTTTCCCTAAAACCGGGGCCGTAGCTTTGAATATAGCCGGGGTTTTTTGTTGAATTTTCAAAGGGAGGCTCGAACAGGCGCAGCAGATTGTTTTCCGGCTCGTAAAGTCTATTTACCGCTGCTGTAAGGGCAAGGTTTACTTGCATCTTGCACGCATAGGGGGAAAGGACTGAAAAGCTTTGGGATACGGAGTCTATGTGGCAGGCCTTGCTCTCAGAGCTGCCAAGAGGGCTGCCGTCGTCATAATAGCCCCGCAGATACCAAGAGCCGTCCCAAGCTGAATTTGCGGCATGGCCAAGCTCTTTTGCCGCCTTTTCGTACTTTTCGGCCTCGTCGTTTTTGCCTATATTTTTTAAAAGCCTTGAAAACCTCTGGGCTGTGTGAGAGAAAAACCAGCTTAG
>CAZTXG010000046.1:0-7557 GCA_964617335.1 uncultured Oscillospiraceae bacterium | reverse complement strand
TATGGCTATCAAGAATTCTTCAGAACTTTACTACCCCTTAACCAAAATGAACTTCCTCGTCTCTGTAGACGAGGTTCAGGGAGTTGCCGCCTTCAGCGAGGTTACCGGAATCGACGCCACTGTTGATGTAATCGAATTCCGTCAGGGAAACTCCCACTCCCTTGCCCCCGTTAAAATTCAGGGTCTTGTAAAACATGGCAATATCACCCTTAAAATGGGCTACACCCGTGAGCAGTCCTTTAAAGACTGGGTTGTCCAGTGTGTTGATGAGCACAGGGGCGAAACTCCCCGCCGCAACATCACCATTGAGATGATTGATATAAACGCGGGCGTTCCCTCCTCCATTGTGGAGTCCCCCACAAGCAACCTTATCTGGGTCTTGAAAGATGCCTGGGTCACAAAGTACACAGGGCCCGACCTTAACGCTTCCACCAGCGAAGTCGCTATGGAATCTGTGGAAATTGCCTATGAAGAGCTGACTATTCCCAACTAAGTCTTTTTTCCTAAATGCCGCGGCGGGGCCGCTAATAAACCCCGCCGCGGAAAATAAGGCGGCCTTTTTATAAAGGTCAAACCGCCTAAAAACATTTGCCCCGTCTATGGGAGGTAACAAAAACTATGACCACCGTATATGATTTCGAGCTGCCCCGAGGCTATGTGGACTCCATTGGTGAGGTTCACAAACGGGGTAAAATGCGCCTTGCCACGGCCGGAGACGAAATTGCGGCCACCCGTGACCCCAGAGTGCTTTCTAACCCCTCTTATTTAACCATTGTCATCCTCTCCTCCGTTATAACAGAGCTTGAGGGTATGGATACTGTGGTTCCAAACATTGTGGAGCGCTTTTTCACAGCGGACCTTGCCTTTTTGCAGGATATGTACCAGAGGATAAACAGCATTGAGCCTCCTAAAATGACCGTTGTCTGCCCCGACTGCGGAAAAACCCATGAGGTTTCGGTAAATTTTACTCGGGAGGGATAACGCTGTATCCCGAAGAGGAGCTTTATCGTGAGATGGGCTTTATCTCATACTATTTCCACTGGAGCCAAAATGATGTCATGGCTCTTGACCACAGCAGCCGCAGGCGCTGGTGTGAGGAAATATCCTCTATAAACAGCAGTCTTAATCCCTCGGACAAGAAAAAACCCAAGGAAAAAAGTATTCTGGAGCTTGGGCGGAAATAGCAAGTTTTTAAAAGGAGGCGAAAACATATGGCTGCCAGTATAACTGATGAAAACTATCTGGTGAGCAATCAGGGCAAGCACCCTCTTGTAAACTTTAACTTTATGCTAAGGGTGGAGCTTTTGTTTGACCTGCCCTGCAAAAGTGTCAAAGCCTTCTCAAGAGATCTTGAGTATGACTATATTCAAGAGGGCGGCTTAAACGACTATGTCCATATGCGCAGAAAGCCCCTTTCAAAACCCCACACCCTTGAGGTGGAGCGCTATGTGGGGGTTGATTATTTTGACCCCATGCCTTTAGGGGCGGATTTGGTTTTGCCTGTGCTGCTCTTTGTCAGCCGCTACCAAAGCCAGTTTATCCCCTTTCTTGTTGCCAGAACCTATGTTTTCACAGGCTGCACCGTAATGAAAAAAACTTACGGTGAGCTTTCCGGCGACAAATCCGGCCTGCTTATCGAAACTACCACCCTTGGCTACAGGGAAATGCTTTGTGTGGATATTCCCTGGAGCATGGCAGGTCAAAACCTCTTTGACAACAAGGTTTCCGACGCCTCTAATGCCATTGCGGCCATGGAGTCTCTTGAAAGGGTGAAGCAGCTTTCCCAGGCGGCCTATGAAAAGATAAAAAATGCCGAGGATCAGGCTAAAAAAATCCTTGATGACATAAAGGATAAAATCTCAAAGCTGCCCGATGCCATCAAAAGTGCAGAATCTGCAGTCACCGACGCAAAGAAGGCAGAGGAAGAAGCCGAAGCCGCCATGCCGCCGGAAACGGGTCTCACAGATGCTGAAGCTGATTTTTCCGCCAAGCGCCAAGAGCAAAAGGAGAAAAAGCTTGCCCTCGACGAGGTCTTAAAAGAGCTTAATGCCGCAAAACAGGCCTATAATGCTGCCCAGACCGAGCTGAAAGCTGCCCTAAACGCCCAAAAGGCCGCCGCTTGGAAGGCAGACTACATGGAAAAACAGGAAAGGCCGGAAACGGACCTTGAGTTTACCCAGCAGCTTGCCGAAGCTTTGGAGAACAAAACCAAGGCCGACGAAAGGCTTTCAGCCGCCCAAGGAAATGAGGAAAGCGCCAAGGCGGAGCTTGCCTCGGCCGAAGAAAAGGTTTCCGGACCTCAAGGTGAATATGACAAGGCAAAGGCCGCGGCAGATGAGGCTGGGGAAAAGGCCGCCGCTGCCAGAAGCGCAAAAAAAGCAGCAGAAGCCGCCTTGAAAGAAGCCCGTCAGGCTCACAACAAGGCAAGGGAAAACAAAAGGTCACTGGAAAATGCTGAGAAAGGCTCTGAAACCCGTAAAGCATCCTGTGAGAAGCTTTTTGAGCTTATTCCTGACAAGGTAAAAAAAGTCGAAAAGAAAAACGAAAAAGTTCAGAAAGCCGAGGAGCTATCAGAAGCCAACCGCCATTATCCCGAAGTCCAAAGCCAAAGCTCTGATGTGCAAAAGGCCATTGGCACAATCTCTGCCAACCAGAGCTATTTTGCAAACTGCCTTGCTTTGATTAAATGAGGTTTATAAACTATGCTGACACTTAAAGAGCCTATAAAACTCAATATTGACGACGGCTTTCTTACAGTGTCGGAGGGGCTTTATCAGCGGATTTTAGGCAACTACTCCATGATAAACTCTGTAATTAGCCCCAAGGAGCTGCTGTTTTACCTAAGCGCCCCTCCGGAATTTCCTGAGGACCTTTTTGGTATGACCAGCATTGCCGTGCAAAACACTGTAAGCGACAACAGCATTGTCGGTGTGGAGCTTATAAATAACTTTATAAACCGTATCCTTCTCTCACAAAGTGACAGCTTCACCTATCAAGACGAGGTCTACATTGAAAATCTGTTAAGAGGACTTGGCATAAATGACATTTCCCTTTTCATGAAGCAGATTCAAAATATTACAAACGAGCAGCTTGACATACAAGAGCTTATAAATCTTTACAGGCAGGAATTAAAGCTGCGGAAGGCTCTGCCGGAAGTCCAAGAGCAAGGGGAAGAAAAAAGGGACTCTCCCCACACAGCCGTCGAGGCAGAGAGCCGCAGCCTAGTCTATTACCTTCACAGTGATATTTACAGGCGGCTTGAAACCGCTGCCATTTACGATATTGTAAACTCCTTCCAACAGGACCAGTCCCGGCATTTCGGCTCTTTTCACAATAAAGAGCTTAGAACTGCCGAACAGCTTTCCGTCAGCAGGCTCCTTAGCCTATCGGAATTAAGGGAAAAGACCCTGCCCGGTCAAAGCCTTTATTTGCAGCACAATTTTAACCATTTCGAGCTGGGCGATATTTTGCCCCCTCCGGAAAATGATGAGCAGGTTCTCTCACGGGCGGCGGCGGCCGGCCTTATTTCCCTCGTTGAAGATATTTTGGTCCAGCAGATAACACGCAAAGGCAGCCTAAAAAACCTTTGGCTGAACCTTGAAGGCTCATTTAGCGAAACCATACAAAACTCCATATCACGCTTTCAAAGTTATCACAAGGGAGATAGTTCTAATATCCGCAGAGGGGGGGATATTTCCCTTGAAACAAGAAATCTTTACAAAAGTGAAGCCAGCATCTTACAAGAGATTATCTCCATTCGTGAGCAGCTTTTCCTCTCCGGAGACGAAGTTTTTTCTTCCCCATCGGAACAGCCGGACTACTTAAAGCTTGAGCAGCTTTATGTGAGCAGCGATACTATCAATTTAGAAGGCGATAGCAGCTTCTACTACGATGAGCAGGGCAGCATTATAGTAAATGAGCAGGAAGTAAGGCCTGCTCAGGCAAAAAAATCTTTGTCTGAAACAGAAGAGCCTGAGCTTGCAAAGCTTTTGTCCCCTTTACAGTCTTCCGATGAAGCAGCTGCTCAAAAAGCTCCCCAGCCCCTTATTATGGAGCATCCCGAAACTGATGCGGCTCCGACTCAATCCGAGGGAAGTGATTTTCATCCCGCTGAAAAGCCCTTGGTTCCGCCTGCTCAAGACATAGCAGAGCTTGCGAAAAAAGCCCTTGGCTCTGCCGTCTCCCCTGCTGTCCCTTTCTTTAACACTGCTTCTGCCCCCGCATCAGAGGAAACTTTGGTACAGCCTTCCGGTCGGAGAGCCGAGCTTGCCCGAGGACTGCGGGCAGGAAATGAGTTTTTGCGGGAGCTGCTTTTAGTCCAGCGGCAAAACGTTTTTCAAGCGGAAGCTTCGGAAATTGTGCCTGCTGCATACACCTTTTCCCCACGCTTTGAGTCTATGCAGCCCCTTTTGGAAAAAACGGTTTTTAAAGACTCTTACCAAAAGCTTAGGGAAACCTTTCAAATAGCCGAGGAAAACCGCCCCTTAAGCTCACCCTATGAGGCTTTTTCCATGGAGGCGCCTTTGGAAAAACCTTTAGGGGAAATCCCTGACCTTTCCGCGGACTCACCTTTTTACACAGTCCCCAGTGACAGTGAGGCTCCGGCAGAGCTTATTGCCCGTGAGCTTTATGAGATAAATCAAAGAAACCGTGAGCGCTTTGAATCCATTCAGGCTGTGCGCATGGAAAAGATTTCAGACAGCCTCCCCTTGCCGGACAGTGAAAAAACCATGAGCGAGGCTTTGCGCGCCCTTGAATCTCCGGAAGCCTTTATTAAGGAGCTTATAGGAGCCTCTTCCCCTAACGTTCCTGCTTTAACCCCTGAGACACTGGCCTATCTTGAAGGGGCAGACCCTGCCACAAGGCAGATTGCCGAGGCTGTTCTCCGCTATGAAAAAGACCCCAGTGCCGCCCTTGGCTCCGGACTTTTAAAGCCTTCTAATGTGGGGGAATTTAACGCTGCCACAAGGCAGCATCCCTCCCCTTCGGAAACAGAAGACGCACCAATGCCTGCAGAACCTCACAGCAAAACAGAGCGTTTCACTCACAGAACAGATAGGGTTTTGGAGCATTACAGCAGGTCTAATGAGCCTGTCAGAACTTCGTTTACCACATCGGAAACGCCCCTAAGGGTGCCGATAATACATAAAGTTGAAAAGAGCCAGTTTTCCGAGGAATTTTTTGAGCAGCTTCGTCAGGACCAGCAAAAAAAGACTGCGGAAACCACCGTAAGCGAAAGCTTTAGCAGCAGAAACATACAGGAAATAGAGCATGAAACAGTAAACAAGCAGGTCATAGCCCAGACAAGTCAGGATATAACCGAGCTTGTAAACCGCACTCTGGCAAAGCAGATGAACTCCATTTCCGACAAGGTTTACCGTCAGATGGAGAAAAAGCTGCAAACAGAGCGCAGCCGCAGGGGTAGGTTTTAGCCCTCTTAATCGGCATTTTGGGCGAAAGGAGTTAGTCCATGGCAATGGGACTTATGCAGCAGCTTGGCGCAAGCCTTACTGGCAATATAGAGCAGGCAAGGCTTATAATATATGATTATCGGGATTCTCTGGGTAAAAATCAGTCTGCCGCCACAACTCAGACTAAAACTGAAAACGCCGCAAAAATGAGCAATTTTAGAAAGGCGGCAACAGCGGCAGAGCAGACGGGGGCTGATTTTGACGACCCCAGTAAGACTAAGACCTTTTTTGTCCACTTTAACCCCTCTCAGCTTCAGGTTTATGTGTCGAACCTTCCGGTTAAAGTTCCGGATGCCGGAGGCGGCCCTCCTGCCCACAACAGCGTGACAAAGGCGAAAATGAGCCTTAATGTTACCCTTCATTTTGACGAGATGAACGTATATGACTCCTTTATGGCAGATAAATTCACCATGGGTCTAACTGCCTCGGGTGCAAAAAATATCGCCGCTTCTTTAATGTCTGCCACCGGAAAAAAGGTCTGGTCAGTTCAGGATGAGGTTGAGGGGCTTGTGGCAGCTTTGAGAAACCCCTATACAAGAAATGTCTCTTTTCGCTGGGCAGAGTTTGCCTTTACAGGTCAGCTTATAAATGTCTCGGCAAAATACACCATGTTTTCCGCCTCGGGCAGGCCCGTTCGGGCCCAGGTTCTTTTGCGTATACAGCATGAAATGGACGATGTTCACCTTAACAGCTGGTATGAAAACTATGACAAGGTCTTTAGCGGAGAGAAAAGCAGCCTTTCCGGTGCTGCTCAAAAGGTTGGTAATGTCTTTAACTTTAACCTTTAGACTTTTTAAGACGCCCTATTTGCGCTTTTTCACCCATTATTTAAGAAAGGAGCTGTCCTATGAGTTTTTCTGCCCTAGCCAAAGACCTTGGCTCAAGCGCCCTTGGCATTGTGCCGAAGGCCATGCTCATTCTCCACACGGAGGATGACGGGGCTGCTGCGGCAAATCCTATGGAGCAGACAAAAAAGGCTCTTGAGGGTGCAGCCGGAACAGCGGCTTTAGCCGGAGCCTCTCAAGGTACTCATATTCTTGAGGTTCAGTATAACCCCTCCTCCATAAGCATTCAGGCAAACTCCGTGGTCACCCCTTTCCAATATCTCCAGCAAAACATAGACAACGGCATCCCTGCCCAGAGCTTTCGTGACCCTGCTGTGGTTTTATCTGTGGAGCTTTACTTTGACGATATGAACCCCAAGGATGCTTTTATGATAGATAAGCTTCGTCTTTCAGTGGGGGACGCGGTTTCCGGTGTCTCCGGCCTTGTGAAAGCTTCTAAGGGCGAGACTTATTCCGTTATGCCCCAGACAAACGGGCTTTTGGCAGCCCTTATAAGAGACAAAACCAGAATGGTAACCTTCAAATGGGCTGATATGTCCTTTACAGGTGAGATGACAGAGGCAAACGCCTCCTACACCATGTTCTCCGTTTCCGGCAGGCCTGTGCGCAGTGTTGTTAAGCTAAGCATAACTCAGGAAGTCAAAGCCGGTGATGAAACATACTGGACTAAGGCCTTCGACTCTGCCTTCGGTGACGAAACTGCTGCCAAGACCTCGGGGGGCAGGTCATTTGCCAACCGCTATGGAAACTTGCTTAATATAGGCTTCTGACAAAGGGAAGGAGGGCGTTTAAGATGAATAATGTTTCCGGCGCCGGCGGTGCTTCGGCTGCCATAACCTACGCCCAGCTTCAAAATAAATACGGCGACTTTTCCTTTCCACGGGCAGAGATTTTGCTTAACAAAAAACCCATTGCCCAGCTTAAAGAAGCGAACATCGCCATAAACGATATATCTGTTGAGATTACAAGCGGCTTTGAAGCCTCGGTGGCAAGCTTTCGCATATATAACTGCTATGACACAAAAAGCGGTAAGTTTTACTTTAAAGAGCTGAAAAACCAGCTTTTTATGGGCGCTCCCGTCAGCATCAGCCTTGGTTATTTAGAGGCTGTTGAGCCGGTTTTTGTGGGCTTTGTGGCGGCGGTGGCCTTTGGCTACGCACCGGAAGCTCTGCCTTATATTGAAGTCACGGCTATGGATATTAAAAGCATTATGATGGGCGGAACCTATTCTTATCAGCTGG
>CAZTXG010000045.1:0-7680 GCA_964617335.1 uncultured Oscillospiraceae bacterium | reverse complement strand
TTTACCACAAAAACACTAATTTTTCAATTACATTTTCATGTTTTTTGATAAACTTTCTTCTTCTTTTGCGTAAATTTGACATAAATCGTGTCAAAACTCTTGCTTATTGTTAAAAAAGATGGTATCTTGAAAAAAGATTTGCTAATTTTAAAACTAAAAATCAAGAGGATTATGTCTACCTCCTGAAAGTTATGTTTAGGAGGCATTTCAAAGTCCTTTGCAAATATGGTCAAGAACAAGGTCACCCATTAAACACCCTGCTGCCTCTAAGGCCATCTCTTGGTAAATTTCACTTCTTGCCTCCTTATCTGTTTTATACCGATCTTGAGGCAAGCTTATCTCTACCTATCTGCTTTTGACACACATTTAAATACAATGCGTTCTGCGTTAAAAGGAGTCCGTATGAAAAGAAACCGTTTAGTTGCCGCCATTTTGCTGCTGACCTTCTGCCTGTCCCTATCCACCGGAGCCTTTGCCGCCCGTGATTTTTCCGAGGGAGAGAAAAAGGCCGTCGCTCTAGAGAGTCTTGGGCTGTTACAGGGCTTATCCGCCAATGATTTCGGGCTTGAGAAAGAGCTGACCCGCGCTCAGGCTCTTACGATGTTTATCCGCATCATCGGTGCGGAAAAAGCGGCCAAGGCTGAAAAAATTGACCATCCTTTTTCTGATGTCCCCGACTGGGCAGCCCCCTATGTTAGCTATGCCTATAAACGGGGTTTGACACAGGGCATTTCCTGTACCGAGTTTAATACAGATGGCAGGGCCAGTGCCGCCATGTATCTGACCTTTATTCTGCGGGCCCTGTCTTATTCTGACGAAAACAATCGGGACTTTTGCTGGGACAAGCCCTTTACCTTAGCAAGCAGCCTGGGTTTAACCCCCGCCGCTGCTAATCTGGACGATTTCTTGCGGGCAGATATGACCCTTATCTCCTGGGCTGCTCTTGAAGCACCTATGGCCCGCAGCGGCATAAAGCTATTTGAAACGCTGATACAAAAAGGTTTATTCACACAGGGGGCCTATGAAGAGGCAACGAAGCTTTCCTCCGGAATCCCAGCCAAGGCCGAAACTCCCGAAGTCCTGTCATCAACAGAACAGCAGGTTGCTGACCTTGTGAACGCAGAGCGGACTATGCTGGGTCTTGAACCCCTTGTCTTAGACCCTGAACTTTCTCAACTTGCGGAAATACGTGCTGTGGAAATAATTTCTTTATTCAGCCATACTCGCCCCGACGGCCGGAAATGTACCACCGTCATGACAGATGCGGGCTATGAATATAAGCGGGCAGCTGAAAATATTGCCTATGGCCAAACCAGCCCCGATGCTGTTATGAAGGCTTGGATAAACTCTTCGAGCCATTATAAAAATATCATCTGCCCCAACTATACAAAAATCGGCGTTGGTCATGTCAAGCTTGGAAATGTAAACTATTGGGTTCAGCTCTTTGCCGGATAAACTTTCTATATATATAATTGATTTTACATACAAATTAAAAACGGAGCATCCATAAATTTATGGATGCTCCATTTTTTTATAATTTTAAATGCATATAAGCAGCTTTGAGCCCCTAGCTGCCTTTTGACCAGTCCACATTGTCCAATGCCCAGGCTGTAAGCTCATTAAAAGAGGGGTGGATAACCATGGAATCGTGAATGGGGGCATAACTGCCCACAGGCGGGCAAATTAGGCTGTCAGCTTTTTTCCCGTCCTTAGGCCCGCAGCGGTGCTTGCTATTCATTAGATATACAAAGGGCTGCACCAACATGGAAGCATAAGGCCCCACAATGTGTGCCCCTAAGATGGTTTTTTCCTCACCTATAATG
Source organism: uncultured Oscillospiraceae bacterium (assembly GCA_964617335.1). GTDB lineage: Bacteria > Bacillota > Clostridia > Oscillospirales > Oscillospiraceae > UBA2658. The sequence goes on along the minus strand of CAZTXG010000045.1, from coordinate 5,857 downwards.
ATTTTTACAAAGCCGTTATCCGGAGAGCGCTCTGAGATACCCATGGCAATTCCTCCGGCAATCTGGGAATATTGATTTTTGCCCACCCAATAGGGTTTCCCCCTCTCCTTGGCTTGGGCTTCTGTCATGCCAAGGTGGGCCACTTGGGGATTTGTGAAGATGGCCCAGGGCACGGCAGAGTAGCAGGCAGATTTTTTTGCTTCCCCTCCAAAAAGGTTGTTAATCAGTATTTCCGCCTCATAGTTCGCCTTGTGTCGAAATTGATACAGACCGTTAATGTCGCCTATGGCATAAACGTCCTTTTGGCTGGTTTCTAAAAGGGCGTTTGTTTTAATCCAGCTGGCGGCATCTGTTTCAATGTCTGTGTTTTCCAAATGCAGGCTGCCGCTGTTGGAACGGATTCCAGAGGCTATAAAAATTTCCTCCGCTTCTATGACCTGACGCTCACGGCTTCGGTTGTTTTCCAGCGTAATGTGTTTCTTATTTCCGCTTCTGCCGGAGGAAATAACATCGCAGCTTGTTAAAACCTCAACGCCGCCTGCCTGAAGCTCCGCCTCCACAAAGGCGCTGACCTCTGCCTCCTCGGTTTTGATAATTCTGGAGTTGCGGTCAATTAAGGTGACCTTTGTGCCAAAGGCGGAGAAAATATGGGCAAACTCCGCTCCAATGGCCCCGCCCCCTAAAATAACCAGACTGTCCCAAGGTTTTTCCGGATATTTATCTCCAAAAAAGCTCTCGGAAGTTAAGTATCCTGTCTGCTCAAGATTTTTGATAGGAGGAACAAAGCTGTGTGCTCCGGCGGCAATGACTATAATAGCCCCCTCAAACTCCTGGGAATAGCTGCCGTCGTGCCCTTTCACCCTCAGGGTCTTTTTTCCTGTAAATTCGGCGCTGCCCTTATAGACAGTTAAACCATCTAAGCGCATAAAGCTTTTTTCTATCTCTTTATGAAAATCAATCTGTTGCCACAGCCTTTTAGAAATCTTTTGCCAGTCCGCCCGAGGAGGTTCAAAGTCCAAGCCGATGCGCCCTGCCTTTTGTGCCTCACGAATAACATCCGCAGGGTAGACCAGCATTTTTGAGGGAATGCAGCCCTTGGTAAGGCAGGTTCCGCCAAATTTGGCCTTTTCTATCAGGGCGCAGGTTTTGCCCTTTTGCAGGGCAGCCTCTGCCACCATAAGTCCTGAGCCGCCGCCCACAACCACAATGTCAAACTTTTTCATTTTCTTGTTTTTGCCTCCTTTATATCGCCAGATTAGCAGTTTTTTATTTTTCTTTGTATAAAACCTTTTCCCTATAAAAAGTAAGCCAAAACCAAGGCAAGGGCAAGAAACAGCGAAATGATACCTGTAAGACAGCCTCCATTTGACGAAGGCCCCCTGCCGCCGCCGCCTTTTTTTGCTTCATCAAAGGCCTGTGTGTAATGGACATAGCCATCAAAGCCCTTGCCGTATGGCCCAAAATCTTTGGACATAAGCCCCTCCAATCACCCAGTACTTTTCTCACTTATCCTTATCATAACATACTTTGATATTTGTTTGTTAAACCTTTTCCCGACTTTTTATCGAAAAATAGATATATATATCTTTTATTTTAATGCAACTGTGGTATAGTAAGAAAACAAGACACAAAGCTGTTTTTTAGCGGACAATAGGAGCTTACAGCCCTGTTGGCTGATTTCTTTGTGTTTTGTTAAATACAGACTTAACTAGCATTGGAGGCTTATTATGAAAAGACAAATTAAAAATAATGTTTACTGGCTCGGCAAAATTGACTGGGAGCTGGAAACCTTTCACGGGGCCGATTATTCCATTGATAACGGCTCAAGTCAAAACGCCTATTTAATTCAAGAAGAAAAAACTGTGCTGATTGACACTGTTTGGAAGCCCCACTCAACAGAGTTTATCGACAATTTGAAAAGCGAAATTGACCTTGAGAAAATTGATTTCATCGTTATGAACCACGGAGAGATTGACCACAGCGGCTCCCTGCCTGCCTTGATGGAAAAGATCCCCGACACACCGATTTACTGCACGGCAAACGCCGTAAAGTCCCTGACGGGGCAGTTCCACCATCCCGAGTGGAATTATAAAGTTGTCAAAACCGGAGACTCCATTGACATCGGAAACGGAAAAAAGCTTGTTTTCGTGGAAATGCGTATGCTCCACTGGCCGGACAGCATGGCAACTTATCTAACAGGCGACAATATCCTGTTTTCAAACGATGCCTTCGGTCAGCATTTTGCTGTTGAGGAATTATTTAACGACAAGGCGGATACCTGCCTGCTTTGGACGGAAGCACAGAAGTATTATGCCAATATTTTAAACCCCTTCTCCCCTCTGGTTAAAAAGAAGGTGGAAGAAATTCAGGCTCTTAACCTGCCCATCGACATTATTGCCCCCAGCCACGGGGCCATCTGGCGGGACAATCCCCTGCAGATTATCGAAAAGTATTACGAGTGGTCCCAAGATTATCAGGAAAACCAGATTACCATAGCCTACGACACCATGTGGGAAGGCACCATGCAGCTTGCCCACAAAATCGGCTCGGAAATAACAAGGCTTTCTCCTGACACCAAGGTCAAGATTTTTAACATCTCCAAGGCTGATAAAAACGATATTATGACAGAGGTGTTTAAGTCTAAGGCCATTGCCCTAGGCTCGCCCACAGTTGGGCAAAACATTCTTTCTTCCGTGGGCGGCTGGCTCGATTTCCTTAAAGAGCTGAAGTTTACAAAGAAAAAAGCCGCCGTTTTCGGCTGCTATGGCTGGAGCGGAGAGAGTACAAAAATTCTTCGGAGCAGGCTGGAAGACGCAGGCTTCGAGGTAGTAGAACCTGAAATTCGCTGCAACTGGAACCCCACAGAGGAAAGCTTTGGGAAGGCAGAGGCCATTGCAGAAGCCCTTTGCCGCTAAATCTTTGAAGTATTCATTGAAACATTTCTATAAAAGGAGGAAAACCTGCCATGGTTGAGCAAGTTTTTACATTGGCTGAAGGCAATCAAAAGGCTATTGAAAAGGTGATTTTTGACGAGAATGTCCATTATCTGCATATGATATTTGGAAAAGACGAGGGACTTCCCGAACACTTTTCAAACTCCAATGTCTATATGACGGTGCTGCGTGGAACTCTTTCCATCGGCCTTAATAATCAGGAGATTCACGAATACCCCAAGAGCACCCTGCTGAAAATCCCTGTTGACACAAAAATGAACGTTAAAAATCTTGGCGATGAAACTTTGGAGCTTATTGTTGTGAAGGCACCGGCGCCAAAGGCCTGAGAAAAAAACATCTGAAGTCTTATTCATTAATAGTACAATTTTTAAAGCAAAAGAGGAAGCAGATAAAAAATCTGCTTCCTCTTTTTACTGAAAAATTCTGCACTGAAAGCCCCCTGCCGCACAGGGTTTTTAATTGCCTGCGCAAACCCGGCTTTAAAAAACTGCCAAGGCCTGCCGCCTGCATTTGTTGGGATTGGGCGCAAATCGACGCATCTTTTGCTGACTGACTTGTCCCTGTGGTGTATAATATGCATAGGGGGCAGGCTTTATAAAACACCGCCTGCTCCTTTGTAAGATGCAGATTTTATTGGGAGGGAGTTAAAAAAATGACAAAGCTTGAGCAGCTAATTACTTTAAACCGCCTGCTCCTTGAAAATATGCCACAATATGAGGCCGAGGCAAAGCGCTTTCCTCAAACAGAGGAAGAACAGTGGCGGCTTTTTCGCTCTTTATGCAATATGCGTGAGCCTGCTCCTATAAGTGAGGAATTTATGAAACTGCAGGATGCCCTTTTGCAAAAAATAATTGCGGATAGGGGTGTTACACGGCTATCGGACCTGACTTCTGCGAGGGAGGGCCTGTACTTGTGGCAGGGGGACATCACCTCTCTTGAGGCCGATGCAATAGTAAACGCTGCCAACAGCAGCCTAACCGGCTGTTATATCCCCTTGCACGGCTGCATAGACAACGTGATTCATACCTATGCAGGTGTGGGGCTGCGTTTGGAATGTGCCGAAATCATGGAAAAGCAGGGTTTTCCTGAGCCGACGGGCAGGGCAAAAATTACAAAAGCATATAACCTGCCCTGCAAACACATTATCCACACGGTAGGCCCCATTGTATCCGGCAAGCTAAGGCAAGAGGACTGCGAAATGCTTGCCTGCTGCTATCGCTCCTGTCTGGAGCTGGCAGATGAAAAAGGGCTTGGCTCCCTTGCCTTTTGCTGTATCAGCACAGGGGAGTTTCACTTTCCAAACCAAAAGGCAGCGGAAATTGCCCTTAAAACCGTTGAGGATTATAAGAGTGAAACCGGCAGCGCTATTAAAGTTATTTTCAATGTTTTCAAGTATGAGGACCTTTTTATTTATCAAAAACTCCTCGATTAAAAAGCGGCACAGCTTGACATTCTAAGGGAAAAGGCGGCCCAGTCAATTGTCTATGCACGGCAGATACAAAACAGCGTCTAATAGCCCCTGTGTATGCAGAGGTACATATGCACAAATATTCCCCCTATAGGTAGGGGGAATGTTTTTTTCCCCATCTGAAAATCAGCCAAAATAAGGAGGATAAAAAAAAGATGGCAAGCACAAATAAAACGCCCAATTTGGGGCTGAACCAATGGGTTTTGGATGACCCGCTTTTAATGGAGGATGTAAATACAGACAATCAAAAAATTGATACGGCTGTGGCGGGGCTGCAAGGGCAGCTTGGGGCAATGCCCTATGTGAAGCTTTTTGACATCACCACAACAGCAGATGCGGAGCAGGTGGACTTAGACCTTTCAGACCTTGACCTTAGTCAATTTGCAAAGCTTGAGATTTATGCATATCTATATAGGCATATCAAGCGTCCAATCATCACTGTTCAAGGTGATACTGTAGTCAGTTCCTGGCACAGGCTGCTTTCCATACACATTGCCATCTTCGTCCTTCCAGGTCACAATGATCATGGCCCGTATGTATGCATCGGTGTTGCCGGTGTTTTTGATTTGCACATTGGATTTCGTAGCCCCGCTTAAGTTCTCCTTCACTTCACAGGCGACGTTGGAAGGTGTAAAGGTGTTTTCCTTTGGGCCGCTTTGCGTAAACAGATAGGCAATTGTCCCGCCGATGGACAGGGCGGCAAGGATCAGGAGAGCGAGAGCCAATGCTCCGACTTGCGTTTTGCGACCGCTTTTTCCGCAGTCTTTTTTATGCTTGTCTCGATACATTTTCATCTCCTCACCACTTACGGTGTTGTAACAATGCTTCCACTATAAGTCCAGTGGTTGACTACCCTTGCGCAGCCGTTCAGCCATTTGGTGTTATTTCGGCTGTTGGTAAACATAACGTTTTTTGTATCACCTGAAGTAATTGTAACATCCTGACTGCCGCCGTCGTATCTCCAGCTCCAGCCTGTGTCTTCGGTAACTGTGTAATTACCAACAGGAAGGTCTTTGATGGTAGTCGAGCCGCTTCCTTGGATAACAACCCTTAAGTCAACATCGCTGTTATTTGCATCTGTGCCTATGGTCGTAGTTGCTTTGATGCCGAGAATATGATGTTTCGGCAGCTTGAATGGCGGCCTTTGCCTATGTGGTACGCTAAGAGCGTTTTTGATGACTGGACTGCTATACGCAGTATCCGGCAAATTTGAATCATGCGTAATCGGGGTTATATCTGAAACCGCTCTGCCTATCACCGTTTCGCCAATCGATTCTTCGAGAGTGGTGTAGTCGTCAATAATAGTCGGCGCGACCGTAACGATATCTTTCTTTGCCCTATACAACCAGCTATAGAATGCCTTTGCTTTTACTGGTTCGTTATTCCACTTGTCCGCAAAATTCTCCTGCGGATTGCTTGGGTTCGGTATGTAGTA
>CAZTXG010000044.1:0-7919 GCA_964617335.1 uncultured Oscillospiraceae bacterium | reverse complement strand
CTTATTAATAACATCAGTAAAAAGTATCTTCTTTAGCTGCTAATTAAGGCAGCCAAAGCCAAGTTATACTCCGGAAGTCCCTGCTGTGCCCATAAAAGCTCCATACCCAGCAAGTCACCCGCTATAGCCACAAGGTCGAAGCCAAAAGCAGAAAAAGAATATCGCATTCTCTCCGGCTTTCGGCAGGGCAGTCCTTCCGGCCGTGTGCAGACATCGCACTGCTCACAGCGTCCGGCTGCCAAAATTCGTGGATTTGGGAAAAACTGCTCCATTTTAAGCAGGGTGTCAAGCATCTCTTTTTTAACCTTTCCGTAGCTTGCGGAGCGCACATTCTCAAGCTCCTGGGGAGAAACGAGGGCAAGCTTTTTTTCTTCCTCGTCATAAATAACCTTAACACCTATTATATAAGCAGTTTTGCGCTCTTTCAGATATTCTTCGGCAGGGGGAACCCCCGGAGGGCATGACCATACCCTGCCGTATTCCGGACAGCCTCGGCAGGCATCCATATACTTTTCCGGAAAACAATATTTTTCTAAAAGCTCCCCTACGGGGATTGATTGCACTTTAAGCTCCGTAGTATACATAGCTTCTCCCCCGCCTTTATGTAATCTAATCTTTAAAATAAATGGAATACTTAGTTTTAAATCTATATTGCTTCTGCTTTGCTGATATTATATCATGGGCAAGCTTTATGTACAAGAAACCAGGCTGAAAATTTATTTTTAAAAAAGCTGCAGCCTTGGCTCCTCCGCTAAAACAAACTGAGGAACCAAGGCTCATTTTTTGACATAAACACAGGCTTTAGACCAAAAGACCCATTAGCCGCCGGTGTTTTAAGTCGTTTTAAAGTTTTTGCTGAAATTAACTTTCCATAAAAGCTCTATTGCTTTCACCTATTTAAGCCCGTTAGCTTCAAGATTTAGGCGGTAAGCCTTAAGCTCTGTGAACATTTCCTGCTTAAGGGGATTGCGCTTATACTTCACTATGCGGTATACCTCATAGACGAATACGCCGAAGTTAAAAGCAAGTGCAACAGCGCTTAAAACTGTCCAAGCATTGGGATTATAAGTAGCGGTAATGCTTAAAGCAGGCATGGCCTGATAGTCTACTGCCAGAGAGAACATACCAAAAAGGGCAAGAGTCTGGGCCCTGTGCTGGAGCCAAATGCCTTTTTTTATAAACATCTCCGCCACCGTGCAGGAAACAAGCAGGGCAATGCCCGCATACATGGCACGGGTGGAAATGCAGTTGTAGCAATAGGCAGCATTCCAAAGGTCATAGGCTATTATCCAGAACCAAAGCTGGTCGGGCCAGACCATATCTCTAGACTTTGTTTTGGAAACTTTTATGCCCATCCAGCCTGTAAGGGTAAGCAGCAGAAAAACTCCCGCCAAGGCATTAAGAATATTCCAAGGTCCTCCCAAAAGGGTAAGCCCCGCCTCGTCTACCGTCAGGGTTTTGAAGGTCATGAAAACTTCTATATCTCTGTAGATGGCCTCAACAATGTTAATTGCAAGAATTGCCAAGGGGAAATAGAAGGTAAACTTCTTGTTTCCCACCTTTGTGTAGCGAATGAGCATAAATCCCAAAACGCCGGCCAGTGCCGAGAAGGTTTTTATAACGCCGAACCATGTTTTGCTGGAGGGGCTGCTTACATAGTTCATTGCGATTAGAGCAACCAAAACCACAGGAACCACACAATAGAAAACTATCGAAGCCCACTTAGAGCGCCTTGTTATTTCGTTTAACAGAATAAGCGCCAAAACCATTACGAGAAATGCAACTATTGTTGTTACAGAATAGCCCTCAAAGAAAAATCCCATATTGTTATTCCTCTTTTCTAAATTTTACATTTGTTTTATAGTGCAATTTCAATATCACTTATAGGATAAGCCTTGCAGGAATGGATATATCCAAACTTTTCGTCAGCAAGGCGCAGCATAATGCCCTTAGATAAAAATACCCTACCGGAAACCAGCTTTACCCGACAAAGACTGCACTCACCGCTGCGGCAGCAAACATTTACACGGACACCGGAGCGCTCTAAAGTCGTAAGGATGGATTCGTTGGCCTTGGCTTCAATAACCTTATCGCCCACTGTGAGCTTAAAGATCTCCTGACCGCTAAGCTCCTTTGGCCAGCCGTCCTCCTGCTCAACATCACGCCTTGCGCCGAACATTTCGCGGCGGATACGCTTTTCAGGAATGCCCATGGCCTCAAGCTCTTTTTTGCAAAAGTCATTCATCACCTGAGGTCCGCAGATATAATAGGTAGCCTCATTTACATCGGAAACAAGCTTTGAAATAAGTTTTCCGTCGATAAAGCCCGTCTCCCCTGTCCAACTGTCATCCTCATCGGAAACAACCAGATTATAGGAGAAGTTGGGAAAATCTTTGGCATAGGCCGATAGCTCCTCGTGGAATAAAGCGGCCTTTTCGCTGCGGCAGCCGTAAAGCATGGTTACCTGACGGTCAAGATGGGCCTCCAGAATTTCCTTAAGCATACTCATAAAAGGTGTTATGCCGCTGCCGCCGGCAAGAAATACAGAGTGCTTTTTGTGAAACACCGGCTGAAAACGAAACACTCCGGCAGGGCCGTTTGCGGAAAATTCATCCCCAACCTTAACTTTATCAAGCAGATAATCTGAAACAAAACCGCCTTCTGTTCTGGCGACAGTAATGTCATAGTAGGCTCTTTGACGGGGGGATGAGCTGATGCTGTATGGGCGGCTGGTTCTCACGCCGTCAATTTCCGTAAAAATGTTTATATACTGACCTGCCTCGAAAGGAGGCAAATAGCCGCTTTTAGAGCTTAGACGCAGGGTTTTTGCATTTTTCCCCGTATCGAAAATAGCGCTTACAACAAGCTTAAGCTCCTTTGCGTGAAGCTGGGCTATGCGAACTTCCGGCTCTTTTCCAATGGACATTTTGTCCGGAGATACCTTCCGTGTAATGCGAATATCCTCTAAAACTTCTTTGCCGTAAACGAGAGTTCCGATTAGGGTGTCTTTAATTGTTTTTGCCATATTTACACCTCACTTGCAAGCTTAGTTGCCACCTTATCCGCAAACATATAGTTGGGTCCGAAGCCGCAGGCATTAACCCAGCCGCTGGCAAATTCCAGATTGGGTATCATGCTTTCTGCGGGGAAGAAAAATACAGAGGACATAATATCCTGCTCATAACCGTAGATGGCTCCGCCGGGGTGCCCCAAATAACGCATATGGGTAAGGGGAGTTGCAATTTCCATTTCCTCAATGTGCTCTGTAAAGCCCGGATACATTTTTTCAAGCCGTTCTACAATCCGCCTGCCGGCCTCGTATTTCTTTTCATAATACTGCTCGGGGGTAAGCTTTTCCCATTCCTCGCCGTATTTAAGGGTTCCGGCGGTTATAATGCTTGTGCCGGCAGGAGAAATACTTGGGTCATCCACTGTATAGCAAGTGGCTACAAGGGGGTCATTTTCCGGAAGAAGCTTGTAGGCGTCCTTAAAGTCCTCGTTGGCATTTAGGCTTTCATAGTTTAGGGTGAAGGAGGTTGTGAAACCAATCTCCTCGGGAGTGCAGTCAAGTCCTATAAAGCAGGTGATGGCAGAGATGCCCACAGTGTAAGGCTTTAAATATTCTCTTGCGCTTTCGGGTATATCCTTTTCTTCAAGAAGAGCGCCATAGGTGGCCAAGGGGGAAATGTTGGAAATGATTTTCTTCGCCCTATGTTCCCCGCCATTTTCATCTATAACGCCAACTGCCTTGCCGTTTTCTATGATAATGCGCTCCACACCGCAGTTTAGCCTTACCACTCCGCCCATACGGCTGACAGCTTCCATAATGGCCTGATTCATAACCATGGAGGTTCCCTTTAAATAGAAAGGCTTGTCCTCCATATATATATTCGTGCATTTGGCCAAAATGGACCAGGGGAAGCGAGAAGGAGGCATTCCCATAAAGCACCAATAGGCGCTGAGGGCCAGCTGAAGCTTAGGTGCTTTGAAAAATTCGTCCAGCACTTCCTGAGTGCTTTTAAGCGCATATTTTGCAAGGGTGGGATAAAGCTTCGGAAAACCAAGCTTCATAATGGTCTTTTTAACTGCCCCCGGCTCGCCGGTGCTTTGGGCGCTTTTCTCGGCAAAGGCCGCCGACTCGGCGCAAAAAGCATATACCGTTTCAAAATAGCGGAGTATGGATTCTTTTTCCTGAGGGAATTCATTACAGAGATGTGCTTCGCATTCTTTCCGGTCAGCAGGCAGAGATATGCCCGTTCCATCGGGGAAGTTAACACGAAACAGCTCTTTAATCTCCACCCAGTCGATTTGGTCTTCTATGCCATAGCGGCGAAACTGCTCCCGCAGGGGGCCGGGCTTTTCCGGTGTTCCCATGCTGCTTAGCTGATGCAGAGCAACCTCGAATTCAAAGCGCCCCCGGCAAAAGCTTGTTCCGCAGCCGCCGGGTATATTGTGTCTTTCAAATAGAATGACTTTTTTGCCCTTTTCCGCAAGGGTGGCAGCAGCGGCAAGTCCTCCGTTACCGGCGCCGATTACAATGACGTCATAATTTTGCATTAAGAACCTCCTAGCTTTAAGTTAATACTGCATTTTTACAGAAAGCAGGCAACTGCAATCAGGGCGATATTCAAAATCATCAGGAAAATCTGAACACCATTGCCCTTTGTTTTTTCTACAAAGCGTGTAAATTTCTCGCTTTTCAAGTTATTTTCAACAAATTCCTTCTCCGTTATCTGAAAGCAACCGCCAAAGGCCAGAGAACCTGCACGGAAGCACAGCCAGTAACCGGCAGTTCCCGTTATAAGGCAGCCCAAAATGGGAGAGGCAAGAATGCCAACATGAAGCTTTGCAACGGCAGGTGAAAATTCATTGGTGACAAAAACCCAGTTCCAGATTGTATAAGCGATTATCCAGAAGATTGTGCCAATCAAAGTGGCGGCATGGAATTCGTACATATGGAAAAACTTTGCGAAAAATCCTAAATCTGTGGCTGCGGTAAAGTCAAGCCAAGTGCCTCTCAAAAAATAGACAGAGGCCGCAAGCACAATGCCGGTGATGCCGTTCCAGTATCTTTTATAGCGGACGATGTCTGTAAATGTGGCTTCAAGTATATTAATTGCCAAAAATATAAGAACTATGTTTACAAATAGTTGCCTGTCTAAAATATTAAATACTGAGAATACAATGACAATTCTAAGAAGTGTTAATGTTGAGAGCTTCATGCGCTCAAAGAAAACCAGCTTGCCGAAAACCATAATGGCTATGGGCAAAAGAACGTTTACCGGAATGTTCACTAAAATGGGCTGTGCGGCTGCAAGCATGGATGTAGCTGTAAAGGCAAAGGTCAGGATAATCAAAAGAATATTCTGGTTGCGGTGCTCTCCTTGCTGCTGAAGTTTCTTTTCTGACATTATTATGTTCCTCCTAAAATAAAATTCCTCATAATATTTCCTCGGTTCTGAACAAAAAATCCTTCGGTTCAGCCCGTAAAGGACATGGTAAGCAGGTCACAAAAATGCTCTAGTCTCTTTCTTGACTTCTCTTTGTTTTCCATCTCCCCTTTTAAATCATTTATAGACATTTTTTGTATAAGCCCCAAAAGAGCATCATAAGCATTTAAATACATAAGCTCAATATCAGGGTCGTCTCTAACACTGCCGTCTTCAATCCCATGGCGTATTGCCTTGGCAAGGGGGGCATGAAAATCATGATATGGTGCGGGAGGCTTGTTTTTATTAAACCTGCTCAAGTCATGCTTGTGCAAATAAACCTCTGCCTCATGCACAAAAATTAATTTCTCCGGATCCGTGAAATAAAGCTCGGCATAAGAGAGCAAAATCATTCGTATTTGCTCGGCTCCGCAAAGGTCGGAAAAAGCGCCTTTATCGTAAAGAGAGTTGGCCTGCTTTACAGTGTTGTCCCAAAAAAGCAGAGCAGTTTCCAAAACCAAATCCGACTTAGAGTCAAAATAACGATATACGGAGCGCTCGGTAAGTCCGGCTCTTCCCGCGATTTCCGCTATTGTCGCGGCATCTATGCCATATTCTATAAAGCAGTTCAGGGCATGAGTAATAACCTTGTTTTTATTTGAAATTTTTCTTGCCTGCAAAGAAAAACCTCCCCCTTTCACCATTATAATCAAATTGTCATGATGACTGACAATTTGATTATAATGCTACTTTGATAAATTTTCAACTATTAATTGAGAAAAATTTATCAATTAATAATAATTGTAGAAATCGTCATAAAAAGTTTACAAGAACTGTCGTTTTCAACATAGATTAAAATTACTGATTATTAGAAATTTGTTAAATTATATTAGCCTGAAGCTATTTTACTGTTAATTACTTCATGCTTTATTTGGCACGCAAGGGGTATGACCGAGCATATAATGGATGTAAGACTAAGTTTTAATGAGGTGATTTCCTTGAGGACACTGGCTTATGGCATGACGGGCACTGACATTATGGAGGTGCAGGCCATGCTCAGAAAAATAAACTACAATCCCGGCTCTATTGACGGGGTGTTCGGTGCCCAAACCCAAAATGCGGTGCGGCGTTTCCAGAGACGCTTTGGTCTTAATCCCGATGGAATTATCGGCCCCAAAACCTGGCCTGTTATGGAGCGTTTTCTATTAGGCTATGATTTATACACGGTTCGTCCCAGAGATACGATTTACGGCATTGCCCAAGCATACGGCACCAGTGTGAAGGCCATAGTCACAGCCAATCCTGATGTAGACCCCAGTCGGCTTTCTGTAGGCCGGCAGCTTGTTATTCCATACAATTTTCCTGTGGTGGATACAAATATTTCTTATACATATGAGGTTTTTCAAAGGGATGTTCAAGGTCTTAAAGCTCGCTATCCCTATATCGAAACAGGCCTTGCCGGACAAAGTGTTTTGGGAAAGGACTTAACTTACCTGCACTTGGGCACAGGCTCAAAAGAGGTGTTTTACAATGCCTCCCACCATTCTCTTGAATGGATTACAACGCCGGTGCTTATGAAATTTATCGAAGATTTTGCCTATGCCTATTCCCGTGGCCAGACCTTAGGTTCAGGTTATAATCCAGCCGACATCTGGCGGAGAAGCAGCTTGTATTTCATACCAATGGTCAACCCTGATGGTGTTAATCTGGTTCTTAATGGCTTATCTCCAGACAATCCATATTATAGCCGGCTCATTGAATGGAACGGCGGCAGCAGCGACTTTTCCGCTGTGTGGCAGGCAAATATTCAAGGTGTTGACCTAAACCATAATTACAATGCTGCCTGGGAGCAGTCAAAGCAGGCCGAAGCAGAGCTTGGCATCACAGGCCCGGGGCCAACCCGTTATTCGGGCACAGCACCGGAATCCGAACCGGAAAGCAGGGCGGTGGCAGACTTTACCCGAAATCATGATTTTCGCTTAGTCATGGCCTACCACAGTCAGGGAGAGGTAATCTATTGGGACTTCATGAACCTGGCTCCACCCATAGGACGCAGCATAGGTGAGGAATTTTCAAGGGAAAGCGGATATTTACTGGATATTGCCGAAGGAGTCGCCTCCTACGCCGGATATAAAGACTGGTTTATTCAAGACTGGCGGCGGCCGGGTTATACCATTGAGGTGGGCCGAGGACGCAATCCCCTGCCCATTTCCCAGTTCGATTCCATTTATTCACGAAATCTCAATATGCTTTTGCTATCGAGTATTATATGACGGCAGCTATATTGGCAATAATGTTTCCAAAATACTAAGAAGCCTAATATAATATAGAAAAAGCCTCTCATGTTCTGTAAAGTTAATAGCCTTTGCAATCAATAATTACATAAAAAAACAAGAAAACCCTGTGACCTCAACAGTCACAGGGTTTCCGCTTTTTGGTGGAGATGGGGGGAATCGAACCCCCGTCCGAAAGCGCTTTAACAGAAACTTC
>CAZTXG010000043.1:0-9074 GCA_964617335.1 uncultured Oscillospiraceae bacterium | reverse complement strand
AAAAATTCAACAAAAAAAATAAATAAAAACCTAAAAATTAAAAATAAAAAAAAGCTAAATAAAAGAAAAAAAAACAAATAATAATAGCATTCATATTTATATTCTCATCAATTACTAATGGTCAGATGATACAACGGAGCCCTCTGCATAAGCAAGAACTGCAAAGAAAAAAAATAGGAGTGGTTCTAAGTGGAGGGGGTGCAAAAGGTTTCGCGCATGTAGGTGTATTAAAAGTGCTCGAGGAGAATGGCATTCCCATAGACTATATTGCCGGCACCAGTATGGGGGCTGTTGTTGGAGGTTTATACTCGCTGGGCTACACGGCAGATATGATCGATTCATTAATTCAGGTACAGGACTGGAGACACCTGATGAGTGACGATGTTTATCGCGAAAATATACCTGCTTCGAGGAGGAATTATCAAAATAAATATGTTGTATCGTTGCCCTACAACACACCATTTGGCGATAGATCAGGTGGGGTAACAATTCCTGCGGGGGTATATTCCGGTCAGAATATCTACAACTTTTTCTTGAATTCTACAATCGGATATCATGATAATATCAATTTTGATGATTTACCCATACCATTCGGCTGTATTTCTGCAGATATACGTACAGGTGATGAGATAGTAATGCGTGAAGGTAATCTTGCCGAAGCAATACGTGCAAGTATTGCAGTCCCCGGTTTGTTTACACCTGTAAAAAAAGATAGTATGCTACTCATTGATGGCGGAGTAATCAATAATTACCCGGTAGATCTGGTACGCGATATGGGTGCGGACATTGTTATTGGAGTAATTCTTCCTACTGACAAAGAGTGGCTTGAACAGAGCAAGGGTACAATTACAGAAATAACCGAACAGATTTGGAATTTTATAGGACAGGATAAAAGAACTAAAAATATATTAGATACTGACATTTTGATAACACCCGAAACACACCCTTACGGAATGCTTGATTTCCAAAAGCCTGCTATTGATACGATTGTTGGGAGAGGCGTCACGGCTGCTATGAATAATCTGGATAAGTTAACTGACCTCAAAAAGTCACTTGGCATTGATGAGAGCTTGTCAGTCCCTTATGCTAAAAGCAATCTATTTATAGAACTTGATACATTTATCATCAATAATATCATCGTGGAGGGGATTACACCAAAAGAGCGAAGCTATCTTGACAGATGGATTAATATTGATGATACGTTAGTTGCCAGAGCTGAACTTGATAAGGTTATTTCGAAGATATACGGTAGCGGGATATTCAATAGGGTTAACTACCGACTCGAAGGTCAGAACCCTTTCGATATGATAATCACGGTAGATGTAAAAGAAACTAACAGGCTAAACTTAGGAATACATTTCAATAGTAATGATATGGCAGCTATACTAGCCAATACTACACTTCGGTTTAACAGTTCGCTCAATTCTTTGTTTGATATTACAACAAGACTTAGTCGTGATCCATATCTAATGATTGATTATTCTATCAACAGCGGTATATTTTACAAAGGTGGAATTAATTACAAAATAAGTAGAAACGATTTTAGTATATATGATAGAGGTAAATTGTCTTACAACCTGGGTATTACAAGAAACAAGATTAATCTGATTTTTTCAGAAATATACTTTGGGAATATCATGTTGCATCTGGGTGCTCAAATGGACTATTTCCATTTTTACAAGGCCATGGGAAGTGTTTTTGATCCACCACAAACAGAGTTAAATGATAAGATTTATTTTAATTACCTGCTTAATGGAGTTTATGATAATCTCAATAATATCTATTTTCCTACATCGGGACAATATTTTTCTTTTCAGTACTCATTGCACACAGATAACTTCGTGAGCATGGAAAATGAAGTCCCATTGAGTATAGTTAGCGCAGATCTAATCAAACCTTTTGCAATTAATGAAGAGGTGTTTCTTACGCCTCGTGTATCGACTAGATATATAATAAATGATAGTGTACCTCGTATGTACCGTAATCTTGTTGGCGGAAGAATAGATGGTCATTATATGCCTCAACAGATATCTTTGCAGGGATCTACTGGCATGGAATTTTTGAATAATATGGTTTTCACTACAGATGTGACAATTCATTTCAGATTTGCACATAACAACTATCTGTATACGAATCTCAATTATACTGCTCACAGTAATCGCTTGCACACGCTGTTTGAAGGTGAATCTTTTCTTGGAATTAATTTGGGCTACTCTTATATGACTGTAGCAGGACCACTGCTACTTGAGTTGGGGTATTCAGAACTGTCTCGACGAGTACATCCATACCTTAGTTTAGGGTATTATTTTTGATATCACTAAAAAGGAATCAAAAAAATATAGTCTATTTCGAGTTAACAAGAAGTAATTTCACGTTAAATATTTTAAAACATAATTGGTAGTATTTCCTATTAATTATCTTTGTAAGTGAACGCTCACTTATTCTATTTTATCCTTGAAAATTATAAATATATGATTGAAAGAAAAGCAATATTCATTTCAGAAGATAAGCTCACCAATATTTTTAGTGAAAATAAGACTTTGGTTGTTTTTGATTTAGAAAACAATCATGTTATTGGTGTTGAAACTATTGTCTTAAAAAAGAAATTTAATTCAACGGAAGAAATTTTACATTATTTGCAAAGAAAATACATCAATTTAGTATATGTCTCTGTAATGGATATCGAAACAGAAATAAAATTCAGCAATTTCAATATTAAGGTGAAAACAGAGTCTATGCTGAATGACGATAAACTACTAAATACAATTTATTTTTCACCACCTCATTTCTAAAATATACTTCAAAATGATTATATCAACTTTTGCTTAAAATTTAATTTGAAACTCCATATGAAAACAGATTTGAAAATTAGAATAGTATTGATTGGATTTATTCTTTTTAATGTTAGCTTGAGTGCTCAGACCGATGAGTGGAAAACTGCTACAAATAAAAATGGTAATATAACGGCAAAATACAATTTCTCTACTCGGGTTAATGAAGATGGTAATAAAGTACCACTTGTAGAGACAATCACAACAGCAATTGGTGATGTAAGTTTGGAAAGCTGCATTACCCTGATGAAGAACATTTCGGAACATAAAGAATTCCGTGGAGAAAAGTCGAGTAAGCCTATAAAAATAATCTCTGAGAATGAATGGATTATTTATTACTATAAAGATGGAAATCTTTTGTTACCAGCGGTTGATGGTGCATATGTGATGATTTTTGAAGAAAATGAAGAAAACAGAGCTACTTTTACCATTACGGCTGATCCAACATTGATTGACAAAACTGGTGCTTCACGTATTTCCTATGCCAAGGAAATATATTCTTTCCAAGTGTTAGAGAATGATCTGCTTAAGATTACAATCTCAACTTCCATTTCACCCAGTTTTAAAGTGCCTGTAAGCATAATGAAGAAAGCTTTTCCCAAAAGGCTTTTCGACAATATGGAGAAGTTTCTGGAGCTTGTAAAAAATGATAATAAATGAATTAGATATACTTTTATTTTAAAGTAATAACAATGATAATATCAATGAACATAAAACCGAGACAGTTGGAGATTATAGATGCAGCAGGGAAACTGCTCACTACATCAGGTATTAGTAGTCTGACAATAAAAAATCTGGCGGCTGAAATGAAATTCTCTGAGAGTGCTATTTACAGACACTTTTCGAGTAAAGAAGAGATAATATTAACTCTTCTGCAATACCTACATAGCAATGTCAGTAAAATCCTCGAAGATGCTTCTGTGACGGATAATTATGAAAAGGATTTCACATTATTTTTCAGAAATTTAGCCCTCTATTTTAAAGAAAATCCATATTATGTTACTATTGTATTTTCAGAAGGACTAATGGATGAAAGTCTAAAAATAAATAGCAGTATAATTCAGCTGATGGATACCTTAATGGCTCAAGTGGAGTCCCTAGTTGTAGATGGACAAAAGAGTAACTTTATTACTAAATCTATATCATCAAAACAGATTGCTCAAATAATTATTCCAACTTTCCGTCATCAAATGTTTGAATGGAAGTTATTCAATTTCCAATTGGATATAGTGGAGAAAATAGACTTGCTATCAGAGTCTCTTTTAAAAATATTGAAAGTAAGTTCGCAATAAGTATTAGATAATTCATGAATAGTATTAAAGGACTAATTATATGTCGAATAAAGTCTTGAAACTTAAATCGCAGTATTTTATTGTTGCGATATTGGTGTTTTACATTGTCATTGTTGTAGTTTCGAATAATATATTAGAACGGATGCCGTTACCATCTGTGAAAACAAATTTAATAGAGATTGAAGATGTGAAGTATGATAATGATAAAATCGATTTTGTCTTTTTCCATAATCCTGATTCTGAACTTTCTGAAAAGATGAGATTTGAAGTAGAGCGACTTGCTCAAAAAAACTATGAGAATATTAATTTCTACTCGATAGATGTAAGCAAGAATCCAGTCGTTTTTTATGAATATAATGTTTCAGGCATTCCTAATATTTTAGTCTTTAACGGAGAAAAAGAAATCAAAAGAATCATGGGATTAGTTCCGTATAAGAATTTATTAAAAATCGCTCAAAGAATAGAAAATGAATATGGCGAATTACAATAATATAGGTCGAATGTTATTATTCTTTATAATAAATAAGACCGTCATAGCTTCTATGATATTAGGAATAGTAATTGGCTTTATCTACTGGCATTATTGGGGAATATATTGGGGTACTCTTCCACTTTCTTCAGAATGTTTGGTAAACTGCATCATAGGAGGTTTATTTGGTGGCTTAATAGGAAGTTATATTAAGTAATTAGATCTCCATAATTTTTGAAAATAATTAAATACATTTAAACTTTTTAATGAGTTTAGTTTAGATAATCATAAACAATACGCGAAATGAATGTAAAAGTGAATAGTACCTCAGACTACAAGGTTACAATTATTGTACCTATTTATAACGAAGAAGAAAATGTTTACATTTTGAAAGAAGAATTGTTGCAATTTCTGCAACATTCCATGTTCCCTGCTTGTGTATTATTCGTCAACGATGGCTCCAAAGACAGCAGTTTACAAAAAATCAAAGAAATATGCATAAGTAACACACATTTTTTTTATATCAGCTTTAAAAATAATAAAGGACTTAGTGCAGCTTTGAAGGCGGGTATCGACTCATGTTTTTCTGAATATGTAGGTTATATGGATGCTGATTTGCAAACCGATCCTGAAGATTTCAATCTTTTGTTTAAAGATATTGGCGAGTATGAAATGGTAACCGGAATAAGAGTGAACCGAAATGATTCTTATTTCAAGAAGTTTCAATCAAAAATAGCAAACAGTTATCGGCGTATGATGACACAAGACGGGGTATCAGATACTGGATGTCCTTTAAAAGTTATGCAAACGGATTCAGCAAAGAGAATACCACTTTTTAATGGAATGCATCGATTTCTGCCTGCGTTGATAATGTTACAGAACGGAAGGGTTAAACAGATCCCGGTTAGCCATTATCCACGTATGGCAGGAACTTCAAAGTATCATCTTTGGAACAGGTTTTACGGTCCGTTTATCGATTGCTTTGCGTATCGTTGGATGAAAAAGAGATATATCAACTATAACGTTGATGAACACAACTTAAATTAATTATGCAAACAAGCAGTTTTTGTGTGTATGCTGTTGGCTTCTTAGCCCAGATTTTTTTCTCAGCTCGCATTCTTTATCAATGGTTTGCATCTGAGAAGGCAGGTAAAGTTCTTTCTCCTCCTGCCTTTTGGGTATTCAGTATTTTAGGTTCGTTTCTGTTATTTATATACGGAGTACTACGCAACGATTTTGCAATAATACTCGGTCAGTTTATTTCTTATTATATCTACCTCTGGAATTTGAATATGCAGGGTAAATGGACAGAAATTGCAGGAGTCTTCAAAATTGTTCTTATACTAACACCCCTGGTTGCAACAGCCCTTTTACTTCGGAATGTGACACTGTTTACCGATACTTTTTTTAATAATAAAAATGTACCGATATGGTTATTGATTTTTGGATCTGCCGGGCAAATAATATTTGCACTTAGGTTCATTTATCAGTTCTTTTATTCGGCAGTACATCATGAATCTGTATTACCTACCGGGTTTTGGATCTTAAGTTTGTTGGGGTCTTTACTAATCATTAGCTATGCAATATTTCGTGAAGACCCGGTATTGATCCTTGGACAGTCTTTTGGATTTGCTGCATATATCAGAAATTTAATGATATCTCATAAAAGCAAAAAATTAACTGCATATGAAAAATAAGTATATTTATCTTATATGGTTTATCGCGCTGTTGCCTGCAATCTTTCTGCGTGATTATACTCCAAACAACGAGTTGCGTTATCTTAGTATTGTAGATGAAGCATTACAAAATGGAAATGTATTTACTTTTACAAATCAGGGTGAAATATATGCCGATAAGCCCCCACTCCATTTCTGGCTAATGATGATTGGAAAATTGATTCTTGGTGAACATCGTATGTGGTATTACTCATTATTATCAATTATTCCGGCATTTGTAATTCTTATAACAATGACAAGGTGGGTAGGCAGAGACAACGATACAGCGCTTATTCTGATGACAACCGGATTATTTGCAGGTGCTGCCTTGATAGTTCGTATGGATATGCTTATGAATATGTTTATTATTTTGTCATTATACACATTTTATCAGATGTATAACGATAAAAATATTAATCGTAACAGTTGGCTCTTTCCTATATTTGTTTTTCTGGCACTATTTTCAAAAGGACCTTTAGGGTTTTTAATACCATTTATTTCTACCTTAATATTTTTAATATATAAAAAGAAAATATCGCACTTTAAAAGGTATTGGGGATGGAAAAGCTTTCTTATTATCCTCACAGGATCAGCTATTTGGCTTACAGGTGTTTATATAGAAGGAGGTGCTGATTACCTCAATAATCTGCTTGTACACCAAACTGTGGGACGCGGTATAGATTCGTTTCATCATAAAGAGCCATTTTATTATTATCTTATTTCCATTTGGTATACACTGGCACCATGGTCATTTTTAGTTATCGGTCTTTTTATTGCAGCATTAATAAAGAAAAGAATAAACACAACATTAGAGCAATTTTTCGCTGTCATTATAGTGTCCACGCTAGTTATGTTATCCATTATCAGTTCAAAAATAGCAATATATTCACTCCCTGTTGTACCTTTTTTCATCTTTCTTACAGTTTTACTTTTCAATAAATTCGATCTTCAAAACTGGTGGATTAAACTAACAATTGCCATTCCATCATTAATATTTGTTCTTGCTTTGCCTTCAATTCTTTATCTAAGCAAAACAGAAAGTTTGCATTATCTATCAAATCCGTTTATCTATACAGGAGCAGCTGTTTTGATGTTGACCGGTATTTTCACTATTTATCTCCTTTATATAAAAAATTATGTAACCCGTTCAATTAACATTCTCGCACTTGGTTTTTTGTTAAGCGTGTTTGTAACTGGCTGGTCTTTTCCTCAGTTGAATAACCAGCTTGGATTGGGAAACATGTGTACAAAAGCAATAGAATTGGCTGAAGAGTATGAGATTAACGACTATTGGGTATATAATATCAAACGTTCTGAAAATATGGATGTTTACCTTGGTAAAGATATTATTAAAGTAGATAAAGAAGTAATACTCCATGTCTTTAATGAAAATAAACTACTTATGTTACGTACAAAGGATATTAAAAACGATCCCGATATACACTCAATAATTCTAAACAAGGTTCAGTATCAGTTTGGTGAGAACATTATAGTTATTTTAAACTGAAAACAATGAAAATATTGGTTACAGGAGCTGCAGGTTTTATTGGATTTCATACTGTACGTGCTTTATTAGATGCTGGTTATAAAGTAGTAGGTATTGATAATATTTGTTCATATTACGATGTGCATCTTAAATATGCGCGTCTTAAAGAATTGGGTTTGTATGAGAACAAAATTCTACCTGATGAATATGTGCAAAGCGATACCTATAAGTCGTTTCAATTTATTAAAATGGATTTGATTGATGGTGAAAGACTTAAAAAGCTATTCAAAAAAGAGAACTTTACATATGTGATTCATCTTGCTGCTCAGGCAGGTGTGAGATATTCTTTGCAAAACCCTCATACTTATATTAATTCAAATATCACAGGATTTATAAATATACTTGAGGCTTGTAGATACTACCCCGTAAAACATCTTGTTTATGCGAGTTCAAGCAGCGTATATGGAAATAGTTTAGATACACCCTTTAAAGAATCAGATAACACCGATTCACCGGTTAGCTTATATGCCGTAACTAAAAAGGCCAACGAGCTAATGGCATACTCTTATGCCAAACTATATAATATTCATTCCACCGGTATACGTTTTTTTACAGTTTATGGTCCCTGGGGGCGACCTGACATGGCACCTTTTCTGTTTTTGTCTGCAATAATAAAAGGAGAAACCATCAAGCTCTTCAATAATGGAAATATGATGCGAGACTTCACTTTTATTGATGATATCGTAACAGGTATTCTAAAAATTATACCTTCACAATCATTAGAGGAGATACCTCATACAATTTACAACATGGGATGTTCAGCCCCTGTGAAGTTAACAGATTTCCTTTCAGTTATAGAGCATGAAGCAGGCATGAAAGCAATTGTAAAAATGACGGTGATGCAACCCGGTGATGTCATCTCAACTTATGCAGATACAACACATTTGAAAAGAGATTACAATTACAAACCCTCTACTCCATTAAAAACAGGAATCCATAACTTCTATAATTGGTTTACTGAATATTACAAAAAGCCACATCACATTTCATAATTATCAACCCTGTTTTTAGTACCGTTTACAATTTTATTAAATAATTTACCACTCACTTAATATACATACACCACATATACTTAGCCTAGGGGACTGTGCCAAAAGATATCAATTGGATCCATACATACTTCTGATGTTACTTGTCGAAAATATAGCGTAAATTAACTGGGTGCCAGTATTCTACTCCCCACCTGTCAGACCACTGGGTCTCGTTTTTAAGTTTAGTTCG
>CAZTXG010000042.1:0-10099 GCA_964617335.1 uncultured Oscillospiraceae bacterium | reverse complement strand
TTTCCGGACTTGTGTAAACACAGGCGGGCACAGTTTTTAAATCCACGGGCATTTCTTCCCCTGCCATATGACTGACGGCATTTATGGCCTGAGCCGCAGATATATGGGCAAGCTGTATGCTTTTTGCCGTGCAGTCGCCAATGGCATAAACTTTAGGCAGGCTAGTGCGGAAAAAGTCATCCACCACCAAAGCTCCCTTTTCCATGGCCGGAGCTTCAAGTCCTTCAAAAAGCCCTTCGGTAAAGGCCTGTCTGCCTGTGGCCGTTATAACAGCGTCGCAGGAGATGGTGAAGGTTTCTCCTTTTTTTTCATAGCTGCATGAAAGAGCGCCCCCCTGCCTTTCAATGCTTTTAAGCATTGCAGAGGTTTCAATTTTCACGCCTCGTCTTTTCATAATCATGGAAAGACTCTGAGCAATTTCCCTGTCCATTTTTGGAAGAATGGAGCCTTGCATTTCAATAAGGCTTACCTCGGCGCCAAAATCATTATAAAACGAGGCAAGCTCCATGGAAATTACACCGCCGCCAATAATGACCACACGCTTAAAAAACATGGACTTATCTGCCAAAATATCATCACTGGTGTAAACTCCCTCAATATCCTGCAAATGAGGGGGCAGCAGGGAAGGTCTGCCGCCGCTGGCAATAAGAAGACTATTATAGCTAAGCTCAAAGGATTCCTCGCCTTTTACAAGGACCTTTGAATCGACCGTAACCGCTGCCTTACCCCTAAATATGCTCACGCCGTTGGCTTTTAAAAGCTCTTCTATACCCGACCTTAAGGTTTCAACATTTTTATTTTTGTTGGCATAAATTTCGTCAATGTCAAAAGAAAGTCCCTCTGCCTTAAGACCGAATTGGCTGGCATTTTTAAGCTCACGATATAGATGGGCGGAGTGCATAAGGGATTTTGTGGGAACACAGCCCCTGTTAAGGCAGCAGCCTCCAATATGCTCTTTTTCAACTAAGGCGGTTTTAAGTCCCTTTTGAGCTGCTTTTATGGCTCCGGCATAGCCCCCGGGGCCTGCGCCTATAACAATTAAATCGAATGTTTCCATTTAAAATCTCCCTTATAAATCCTGCGATAAAACAAGCTGCCGCAAATCCCCGGCAATGGTTTTATAATCTTTTGTGATGGCAAAGATCCCCTCTGCAAGCTCATCTTTTGTAAAGCGGCAGCCCTTTAAGGCCTCTTCCAGCAGGGGGGCAAGCTCCTCTTCCATTGCGTCTGTGTAAACCGAAACTTCCCTTACCCTGTCTCCCGAAAGCTCAAGGCCAATGCTGATTTCTCCCCAGTTAAATCTTTCTTCCATGAGAAAAGATGCCTCGGCCTTTACAGGGAAAAGCCACTTATTGGAGCTATATTTTTCCTCTAATTCCTCAAGAACTTTTCCGTCAAAATCAGATTCAAAAATTTCTTCACAGGAGCCTTCATAAACCTGCTCGAAGGCTATTTTCAAGGCGGAGCGCATAGCTTCGATTGTGATTTCGGGCTTAAGCTCCGAGAGGTTAACCACCCGACTTTTAACGGAGGCCACTCCCTTTGCCTGAAGCTTTTTTGGAGACACGTTCAAAAACTGCGAAAGTCCTTTCATGTCCACATCCACCAAAATTGTGCCGTGGTGATAATGGCGATCGCCCCTTTTAAGAAAGGCATTGCCGGAAAACTTCCTGCCGTCTACGCAAATGTCGTTGCGCCCTGTTTTTTCGGCTGTCAGGCCAAAAAAGCTAAGGGCAAGGGTAATAACCTCCAGCTGCATATCCAGATTATAATTTTTTCCCCTTGCTAAAAAGGTGAAATTTAAATTCCCCAAATCATGATAAACAGCGCCGCCTCCCGAGGGGCGGCGAGCTAATGTGCCGCCGCTTTTTTCAAGGGCATCCACCTTGCATTCCTTGAAAGCGTTTTGGTTTTTGCCGATGACAACGGTGCTTTTATTTTGCCAGAGATAGAGGATGCAGTCATCCTCTGCCATGGTAGTAAGAAGATATTCCTCCAAGGCCAAATTGCGGTGGGGTTCGGTTTTATAGGTATTTAAAAACTTTAGCTTCACTGTTACACCTGAGCTTTCAAAATACCGCCCGGCCTGTTTTTTGGTCGGGCGGTGTTTTATATTGGTTTTTTAAAGCTTAGAACTCAAAGCGCAGACGGGGGTTGCGGGCAGCGCCAACCTCATCCACACGGGTGATGGGGGTTTTGTGGGGGGCTTTTGCCGCATACTCGGGGTCTGCCATAACGTCTTCATAGATTTTTCGGTATACGGCAATGGCCTCGTCTAAGGACTGCTTTGACTCTGTTTCTGTAGGCTCCACCATAAGAGCTTCTTTTACGCAAAGGGGAAAGTACATGGTGGGGGGATGCATACGGTAATCCAGCATGGTTTTTGCAAAATCCATGGCAGAGGCGCCCTTTTCTTTTTTCTGCCGCTCCATGGTCATAACAAATTCGTGCATACAAATGCCGGGATAGGCCATGTCGTAAAGGTCTTCAAGGCTTTTGCGCATATAGTTTGCGTTTATAACAGAGCCTTCCGCCGCCTGCCTTATGCCTTCGGCTCCAAGGCTTAAAATATAGCTTAGAGCCTTTACGTTAACAAGGAAGTTGCCGTAAAAACTGCGCACCTTGCCGATGCTGTACTCTCCCTTAAAGTCAAAATCATAGCTGCCGTCTTTTTCAATAATTTTGGGAAGGGGCAAAAACTCTGAAAGCAGCTTTTTGCAGCCAACGGGACCGGAGCCGGGGCCGCCGCCTCCATGGGGAGTTGAAAAGGTTTTGTGAAGGTTTAGGTGTACAACGTCAAAGCCCATATCTCCGGGGCGGACAATGCCCATAACGGGGTTAAGGTTTGCCCCGTCATAGTAAAGAAGTCCGCCTGCATCATGGATGAGCTTGGATATTTCCAGAATGTCTTTTTCAAAAAGCCCCACGGTGTTGGGGTTTGTAAGCATAAGCCCTGCTGTTTTCGGGCCAACAAGCTTTTTTAAAGCCTCAAGATCCACGCAGCCGTCGTCACGAACGGGGGCGTTAACAGCCTTAAAGCCTGCCATGGCCGCCGTTGCCGGATTTGTGCCATGGGCAGAAACGGGAACGATAATCTCTGTTCTGTCAGTGTCGCCGTTTTTCTCGTGGTAGGCCTTTATGAGTAAAATTCCCGTAAACTCACCATGGGCACCGGCGGCAGGCTGAAGTGTTATATCATCCATGCCCGTAATTTCGCAAAGACTGCGCTCTAGGGTATACATCATTTCCAAAGCACCCTGAACCGTGGAAACAGGCTGCAGGGGGTGAATGTCTGTAAAGCCTTTAAGGGAGGCCATTTCGTCGTTTATTTTAGGGTTATATTTCATTGTGCAAGAGCCAAGAGGGTAAAAGCCGTCGCACACGCCAAAGGTCTGGGACTCAAGCTCCGCAAAGTGACGGCTCAGCTCGTTTTCTGAAATGTTAGGCAGGCGCAAGGGGTTTTTCCGCCTTATGCCATCGGGGATTTCCGAAACAGGGGTGTCAAGCTCCGGCAGGATGGAAAGAGTTTTCCCATGATCCGGATATTCAAATAAAAGCTTCATTTAGCCCACCTTTCTGACAATGGCGCACAGCTTGTCAATTTCCTGCTTACTTACCATTTCGGTGAAGCACCATAGTATGCCCTCTTTCACCGGCAAGCCGCCTAAAATGCCCTCCTGAGTCAAGGCATCCATAAGTTTATCAGTGTCAGAGGGAGCTTTTGTGACAAATTCGTGGAAGAAGGGCTTTTCAGGATACAGCATTTTAAGCCCTGCATTTTCAAGCTCTTTTGCAGCATAATGAGCCTTATAATAGCAGTGATTGGCAAGCTCAGTTAGCCCCAAGCTTCCCATGGCACCCACATAGGCAACAGCCGTAAGGGCGCAAAGAGCCTGATTGGAGCAGATGTTTGAGGAGGCCTTTTCCCGCCTTATGTGCTGCTCTCTTGCCTGCAAGGTTAAAACATAGGCTCTTTTGCCGTTTCTGTCTGTGGTTTCGCCCACAATGCGGCCGGGCAATTTCCGAATCATGTCGGACTTTGCGGCCATAAAGCCCACATGGGGGCCGCCAAAATTCATGCCCATTCCCAAGGGCTGACCCTCACCCACGGCAATATCCGCCCCCAGTTCGCCGGGGGTTTTAAGCAGGGCAAGGCTAATGGGGTTAACTCCCATAATGTGTTTTGCCCCAGCTTCGTGCAAAAGGCCGCTGTAAGCTTCGTAGTCTTCAATAATGCCGTTAAAGTTTGGCATTTCAACATAAAAGCAGGCAGCATCTTCCAAGTTTTCCGAAAGAGCGTCTATATCCGAAACTCCGTTTTTGGAGGGGATTATGACCACCTGCCGCCCTGCCCCCTTGGAATAGGTTTTGATGGCTTCAATGGAGTCGGGCTTTGCCGTTTCGCTGACCAAAACCTTTTTGCGCCTGTCTGTACACATGGCAACAGCCTCTGCCGCCGCCGAGGCCCCATCATACACTGAGGCGTTGGAGGCATCCATATGGGTTAATTCGCAGATGATGCTTTGGTATTCAAAAATTGCCTGAAGAACCCCCTGACTGATTTCCGGCTGATAGGGGGTATAAGCCGTTATAAATCTTTCTTTGGAAACTATGGATTTTACAATTGAGGGGATATAGTGATTATAAACTCCGGCACCCCGTAAAACCGTTTTAAAAACTGTGTTTTTCTCGGCCATGCTGCCCACAAGGGAGGATAGCTCTATTTCACTTTTTCCCTCGGGCAGATTAAGCAGGCCTTTTATCTTCACACTTTCGGGGATGCTTTTAAAAAGCTCGTCGGCACTGTCAAGGCCGAGAAACTCCAGCATTTCCTTAGTTTCCTGCTTAGAATTGGGTATATAGCTTCCCACCTTATTCCTCCTTCTTGCAGAAGGCCTCGTATTCTTCCAGACTTAAAAGCTCATCTGTTTTCGTAATGTTTTCAACCTTAAACAACCAAGCTTCGTAAGGCGCTTCGTTGATTTTTTCCGGAGCATCCGCCAAGTCCTCGTTTACGGCGCAGATTACGCCGCTGACAGGGGAGTAGATGTCGGAAACAGCTTTTACAGATTCCACATCGCAAACCACCTGACCAACTTCAACTTCGTCGCCTTCTATAGGCAGATTTACAAAAACCAAATCCCCCAAAAGCTCCTGAGCATGGTCGCTTATGCCCACATAGGCAGTGGTTTCATCAATAAAATCTACCCATTCGTGGGATTTTACAAATTTACAGGTATTAGGATTAGCCATAATATTTTCCTCCAAGCAATAATGTTGTTTTTATATGGTTTTATAGTTTTTACTTCAAAGCCTTTTATTTCCTTGAATAAAAGGGCATTGCTGTAATTTCCGCTTCCACTGACCTTCCCCGCACATCGATTTGGATTTGCTGGCCAACTGATGCAAAAGCGCTTTCCACATACCCCATTGCAATGGGATAGCCCAAGAAAGGCCCATGGGTGCCGGAGGTTACAATGCCGATTTCTCTGCCATCAGAGAAAATCTTGCTTTCCTCTCTGGCTATGCCTTTTCCGGTGATTTTAATGCCAACTCTTTTGCGTGCGGGATTTTCAAGAGCCTCCAAGGCTTTTTTGCCAATAAAGTTATCCTTTTGCATTTTCACAACAAAGCTAAGCCCTGCCTCTATGGGATTAATGTCGTCTGATGTTTCATGACCGTAAAGGGGCATGGAAGCCTCTAAGCGAAGTGTGTCCCTTGCTCCAAGGCCGCAGGGAATAAGCCCCTCCTGCTTGCCTGCCTCCAAAAGAGCCTCCCAAGTTTCCCCGGCATCCTCGGGATTTATATATATTTCATAACCTTTTTCCCCCGTGTATCCGGTTTGGGAGATGATGCAGTCTTTCCCCAGAAGATTTCCGTGAAGAAAGCTGTAATAC
This sequence comes from uncultured Oscillospiraceae bacterium, assembly GCA_964617335.1. Lineage (GTDB taxonomy): Bacteria > Bacillota > Clostridia > Oscillospirales > Oscillospiraceae > UBA2658. Next base: position 4,202 of record CAZTXG010000042.1, on the reverse strand, counting down.
TTTTCGGGAATATCATTTTTCCTCACAAGCTTAAAGAGGATTTCCTCAGATTTTGGGCCTTGCAGGGCAAGCTGGGCATAGCTGTCGGAGCGGTCATCAATCACAACATCACCAAAGGCCTTTGACTTTATCCAAGAAACGTCCTTAGAGCGATTTGCCCCGTTTCCAACGACGATATATTCCTCGTCGCTTTCCTTGTAAATCACCATGTCGTCAACAATGCCGCCGTTTTCGCTGCACATAAGAGTGTAGCGAACACGGCCTGCGTCCATCTTTGTAAAATCATTAGTGAAAATCATGTTAATATTTTTAAGAGCGTCTTTGCCTTTTATAAATATCTCCGTCATATGAGAAACGTCAAAAAGGCCTGCCGCCTGACGCACAGCCATATGCTCTTTTATAACACCCTCATACTGCACCGGCAGGCTGTGGCCGGCGAAACTTACAATTCGCGCCCCGTATTTCACATGACAATCATAAAATGGCGTTTTTAAATCCATATTAATACCCCTTTAAGTTTTTTATTCTCAAAACGAGAAGGGTGAAAGGCCTGCCCTTCTTTAAAAGCCCCTTGGTCTTAACAGCTCTTTTGCGGCAAGTTCTTAGCTGAAGATAAGGTCATCTTAAAACCCCTTTATGCCTGCAAAAATGCAAGCTCTAATTATGCCTTATATTTAAAGAAATCTTAACAGACATTAGCATGAAATACAAGTATCATATTCCTATATATACATACTATTTACAAGGCTGGCCTTAATTGGCTTAAGCCTAAAAGCCTGGAGCTAGCTGCTCAAAGCCTTTATTTGAGCAGCTCGAAGCCGTCAGAATAAAGCTGCTCACCGTTTTTGAGCACCCAGCAGGCCTCAACCCCGTCCATGCTGTTTATAAAGCTTTTTGCCTCGTCTATGGACATGATAAAAGCTGCGGTTGACAGGACATCGGCAAGACCGGAGTCTTGGCAAACTATGGTGACCTGAGCATAGCGCTCTGCCGGCATAAGGGTCTCAGGGTCAATTATATGGTGGTACTGCTGCTCATCCACAGTGTAATAGCGCTCATATGTGCCGCTGGACACAACAGAAAGATCTTTTACAGAAAGGGACATAAGCTGAGCCTGCCTGCTGCTCAAGTCGGGGTTTTTTATGCCCACCACCCAAGAGGAAACTTCACCTTTACCATCCGGTTTTCCGCCTATGGCACGAACATTGCCCCCAACGCTGATAAGAAGGTTTTCTGCTCCAAGCTCAAGCATATATTCAGCCGCCTGTTCAACGGCATAGCCCTTTGCAACAGCTCCAACATCAAGCCGCATTAAGGGGTCATTAAGATAAACCGTTGAAGCTTCGGCATCGATAATAATATCGTCTATGTCTGTGTGCTCAGCCGCCTTTTTAAGAAGCTCCATAGGGGGAAGCTGCGCCCCTTCGGGGTTATTAATTCCAGCCTCCCGATACTCATGCCAAATTTCAAGGACAGAGCCGAGGGCAATGTTAAAAGTCCCCTTTGAAAGCTTGTACTGCTCTTTGGAATATTCCAAAAGCTCAATAATGCGGCTGTCCACCTTCACAGGTTCTATGCCTGCCATGTCGTTTATGGTTTTTATGTTGTTTATGCCCTCAAAATCCTCATAAATTGTATATAGCTTATGATATTCCAGAAGCTTATCCTGAAACTGATTAGAGGTTTCTGTAAAATCTTCCTTGCTTTCGGCATAGCCCACAAGGCTTGTTATGGTATCAAACAGGTAAAAAAACTCCGTCTGATAACGAGTTTTCTCCGAAGTCTTATTTATACCTCTGCAGCCGGAGCATAAAAGCAGGGCCGCGCAAAGAAGAACCCCAATAATTTTTTTCATTTTATCACTCCTGTAAAGATGCATATAGGTATCCCTGCCGCAAAAGCAAGAAAACGGAAAGGCCGATTTTCCCGCCTTTCCGTTTTTTGCTTAAGGTAAAACCGGCCTTAAATGTCTGAAACTATTATATTATTTCAAATCAAGTCTTTTTAAAAGAGGAGCGGCCTGCCGCAGCAGTACCGAGGTTAAAAAGCCCGAACCGATTGCGGATAATAAAAGTATGGGAAAATAGTACCACAATGAGGTTTTAAGAATAAAAGAGGCCACAGTAATTTGGCCGAGATTATGAAATATGGCACCGGAAACGCTAAGGCCAAGATAGCTCGCCTTTTTCCCGGGCAGGGCCATAATCAGCAGCATGACTAAAACCGAGGCCAAACCTCCGGAAAGACTTAGTATCCCCGCAACCACCCCACGGGTTAAAAGGGCAAAGCCCGCCTTTAAAAAGGCAATCATAAGAGCATCCGATTTTTTAAGGTTAATCAGCGTGAACATCACAACGATATTGGAAAGCCCCAGCTTTATCCCCGGAGCGGCAGTAGGTGCGGGCAAAAGCCCCTCCACTATTGCAAGAACTATGGATAGGGCAAACAGCATGGCCACCAGTGTTAGTCGCTTTGTTTTGTTTGCGGTGTCCCTTCCTTGTTTGCTCATAGCTTACCCCAATCAAAGGCTTTTTCTCAAAAGGGAAAAAGCATATCTTATCCGATAATTATATCGGGCTGCTCCGGCTCTGGACTTTCATCTGCCAGGATTTTTATATAAATCTTATTTGGGATGCAGGCGGCGTATTCTCCGACCCTGCGGAGCTTTCCTGATTTCACACAAATTTTATCGGGACAATCAGATTGCACAAAGGCAATGCTCCCGTCTTTATAAAGCTCAAATACCACATTGGGTGCCTGCTCAAGGGAAAAGCGCCCTTCCTCACCAGCGGTTAAATCCACGGTTTTAACAAGCTCTGAGCGGCAATATATCTCGGCATATTTGCCGCTGTGACCATAAAAGCTGCCATAAATAAGCCAAGCCAGAACAGCGGCAGCGGCAATTATACATATAATTATAATATCAGATTTTCTTGCAAATTTCATCCCAGACTCCAGTTTATAAAAGGTCACCCCATAAGCATAAGCTTTGCCGCCGCCGGCGGTCTATAGATTTTCTTATAAAGCAAGAGTTATAAACTTCTTGCAAAATATGGTTGCAATTTCTGATAATTTTATCATGAGGGCCTCTTTAAAGTCAATTGCATTTGTTGCTGCATAAGTTCTTTGGGAAAGGCTTTGTTAGGAGCCGGCCGGGCGTGTGGATTCTCGCTGTACAATTGTATAGGGGAGAATGACACCTTTTGTTATGGCTGATTTATTCTGAATCTTCTCATGCAACAAATCGAAGGACATGGCCCCCAAATCGTACTGAGGCTGTCCCACGGTGGAAAGCTGCGGCAGCACCATTTCAGAAAGCTGAATGTTATCAAAACCCATAATATCTATATCTTTACCGGGCTGCAGGTTTTTACGAAGTGCGCCATGAAGGCTGCCCACAGCCAGAGTATCAGAAAAAGCAAAAACTGCCTCGGGCGGGTCCTTTAGAGAGAGCAGATAGTCAATGGCACGGATGCCATCGCTGTAGTCATAACCGGTTTTCACCACCAGCTCTTCTCGGCAGGGAAGGCCCAGTGTTTCCAGCGCCGCCATATATCCGGACTGACGGCTTATTTCATAGGAGCGGTCGGACTCACCGTTTATTACAGCAATCGAACGATTGCCCAGAGAAGCTAAAAACTTAGTACCATCAAAAGCGGCAGCGGTATTGTCAATGCAGGTATAGCTCACAGATTGGTTTTCGCATTTCTCCGCACCCAGCACCAAAGGGTATTGTTCGGCAACATCACCCAGCATACTATCACTTAATGAGGATACAAAGGTTACAGCCCCGTCTACCTCTCGGCTGGCCAACATCTTCAGGTATTTTATTTCAGTTTCAGGTACACGGTAGGTTACCACAATAATCACATCATATCCCGCCTTGTGGGCCTGCTGCTCAAGCCCCTCAATCACGCGAGCATAAAATTGGTTGATGATGGTGGGCAAAATTGCCAGAATTTTACCGGTGCGCTGCAGACGCAGGCTTTGACCAATCTTGTTGGGTTTATATCCGGTTTGATTCACAACCTTAAGAACACGGTTTCGCATTTCATCGGAAACATGGGGGTCATTATTTAGCACTCGGGATACTGTGGCCACCGAGGTTTGCGCCATTAAGGCTATATCTTTGATTTTCATTTATATCCAGCCTTTCTGTTGGTCTGCGGCACAGAACTTGCTCCCGATGAGCAGGCTGTCCT
>CAZTXG010000041.1:0-10172 GCA_964617335.1 uncultured Oscillospiraceae bacterium | reverse complement strand
AAGTCCGGATCTGCTATAGACTGGCGGCCGAGGGCCACAAAATCACACTCGCCCCGACGAATGGCTGTGTCTACCGCAAAGGGGTCGCTGTAGCGGCCGACACCGATAACGGGGATGCTGACACTTTCGTTAATTCTCTTTGTTGCCTGATGGTTCCAGCCGCCGGGGGCATCGGGGGGAGGAACTATCATATCCCAGGCAGCATAGGTTCCGGCGGAAACGTCGATGGCGGCAGCGCCGTAGGACTCTAGAAGCTGGGCATAGATGACAGCTTCGTTTTCCGAAATGCCGCCAACACGCTTTTCTCCTGTTGATATACGCACTATAACAGGATAGTCTTTTCCGCATTTTTCATGGATGCCCTCTATGCAGCATTTGAGGAAATAGGCACGGCCTTCTATGCCGCCGCCGAACTCGTCTATGCGCTTGTTGCTGCGGGGGCTTATAAATTGAAGCCCAAGATAGCCGTGGGCCGAGTGTATTTCAACAGCGTCAAAGCCGGCCTTTTTACTGCGCACGGCAGCGTCTACATATTTATCGATAAGCTCGTAGACCTCTTTTGTAGTAAACTCTCTGGGGGTTTCTCTGTAAACAGGGGAGGGGATGGGGGAAGGAGCCACCGGAGTTTCGCCTATCATGCCGCTATAGGTTTCTCTGCCTGCGTGGTGAAGCTGAATAACAGCCCGTGCTCCGCCGGACTTTATGCCCTGAGCAAGCTTTGTAAGACCGGGCAGATACTTGTCGTCATAGGCGGCAAGCTGATGGGGCATACCCACAGCTATAGGTTCAACTGAGGCAATTTCAAGGATAATCATACCGAAGCCGCCCAAGGCTCTTGCTTTGTAATAATCCACCGCAAGGTCTTTTACGGTTCCGTCGTCCTCGCACATACCGGAGTCCATGGCCGGAACAACCAGCCTGTTTTTCACCAGCATATTACCTATCTTCATTGGGGTGAAGCTTGTATCAAAATTCATTACAGCACTCTCCTTTAAAATTTTTAACAAGAGATAAATTGTTTTTAGTATTACACCGTGATACAATAATATCAGCTCTGTTATAATAAGTTTACACAAACGTTAATAAAATAACTATGTCTGGAAATGAGAAAAGGCCGGAGGTGTTTGTGAAATATGACAAAGAAGTGGGATGAGAGGATTTACAAGGCCTATCAAGTGTTTTTCGAGGCTATGAAAAAAGACAGTATTCACGATTTAATTCGTGCCGCCGCGGAGTTTTGGAATTATGGCGTGGTTTTAACAGACGAAAACTATTATCTTATAAGCCAGTATCCAAAAAAGAAAATCGGAGAAACGGTTTGGGATATGCTTTATGAGCATAAGGTGGTTTCCTATGAGCTTATTTGCGCTTATCAGGAAATGTATATAAATGATAAAAGACTTACCTATAAGCCCTTTTACGCTGATTGGGGGCTTACAGCTAAGTTTCCACGGATTTTTGCCGAAATATACACGGAGGACAGAATTCTGGGACATTTGGGCATTTTTATGCTGGGAACTGAATATCAGGAGGAGGATTTGGAGATTGCCCAGATATTGGTGGATGCCCTGCGGATGAAAATGTCCAGAGCCTCGGGCTACAGGCCCTCTCTTTCCACCTATTTATCAGACCTTCTGCGAAGAGATACCGACACCTATCTTAGAAGCTGGGCTGCAGAGGCCGTTGGGGCGAAGATTTCAAAATCTTATGTTGTCATGGTTACTCCCCTAGGGGAGAGCGCCGCCCAAAAGGCCTATGGGGAATATTCGGTAAAACAGGTGGAAAGAACCTTCAGAAACGCTGTGTCCACCATACATGAGGGAAATATAGTTAGCTTATTCGGGGAAATGAAGGGGACGGACCAGGCAAAAGAAAAAGAAACCCGCTTCCTTAAGGAGGCTGCGGGTTTCTTTACAAGAATACATGGGGTAAGCGGAGTTTCGGATGTTTTCGACAATCTCCTGCAGTTACCCTATCAATATCAACAGGCGGTTTTAACCTGTGCTGTGGCAGGGGAAAATCCGGCCTTTTATAGCGACTATGCACCGGCACCCCTGTTTTTATTTGTTGCGAAAAATACTGATGCCAGAGCTTTCATACATCCGGCGCTGTTTGAAATATCCCAATATGATAAGGAAAACAACAGCCACTATTTTGAAACCCTGCGTAGGTATTGCTTTAGTATGCACAACACAGATGCCGCCGCGAAAAGCCTTTTCATCCACCGCAACACCCTGTCCTATAGGCTGGGGCGCATAGATGAAATTTTTGGTCTGGGATTTGAGGAGGAGCAAACGGCAAGATATCTTTTGAGCAGCTTTGAGCTTTGGGATATGTGCTTTTTAGACTAAAGGCTCAGACTTTGGAAAAACATCTAAGACTTGCGGCTTACAATTTGGGGCAGCTTTATATATTCCGGATAAGGAGCATTCTCGTTTAGATGGTAGAGACTTGGGTCGTCGATATACTTGCAAAGATAGTCATTATCCACCTTATAAAAATTGCCCTCGGCAGTTGCGGCGATTTCCCCGTTGGGAAGGAGCAAATAAGCCTTTGCGGAATAAGTCTTTTCCTTCTCCTCAGTCAGCTCTGCCACGGCATAGCAGGTTTCGTCATAAGGTACGGGTCTTTTATAGCTAAGCTGCATATCTAGGGTAAGCCCCCAAAGCTCAGGCTTAGAAAGCTGAATTGTCCGCCCCATGCAGTCGTCTAAAATGGCGGCGCTCATGCCCCCGTGTATAATATGGGGAAAGCTGCGGTGTATGGATTTCCCTGTGAAAACGCACAAAACTCTGCCGTCTTCCGTTTCGTAAAACTCAGCACCGATGCCGGCAGGATTATTGCCGCCGCAGATTACGCAGTCATCATCATAGCTCATGCGCTGTTTTATTTTTACCTTCATATACTTAAATCTCCTTTGATGAAAATTGTGGTAAGACAAATTAATAGCCGCCGGCACCTTAAAAAAGCGTCGGCGGGCTTTTTATATAATGGTGTAATGTTTAAAGTTCTTCCATAGCTTTTTTGTTGCCGGCAGCTCCAAGCTCATAAGCTTAGGAATAAAAAGCTTGCATATGACAACATAAGGGTTTTTGACCAACAGGTACATGATACACTATTACACAAATCTTTTGCAAATAATTGCAAGGTTTTATCGACTTTCAGCTAATTGCACATGATATATACTGCTGTTTATAGCAATATGTCTTGTATAAAAAAGGAAGACGCCTATGGGCCGCCTTCCTTTTATTTAACTATCAGCCAACAACCTCAAAGCCCTGATCGTCAATTGCGGACTTAATTGCCTCAATAGTGCTTTTGGATGGGTCAAACTTCACAGAAACGGTTTTGCCGCCTAAATCCACGGAAACATCTTCAACTCCCCCAAGAGCGCTAACTGCCTTTGTAACTGCGTTTACACAGTGATTGCAGGACATTCCGTCCACTTTTAATACTGTTTGTTCCATAGAAATTCCTCCGTTTAACAATAAATTATTTAAATTTTAATGGGTGCTGCTTTTTATGCCGAAATAAGCGATAAATTTTTTAAGCTGTCTTAGCTTATTCAGCTGTCTCCGGTTTAAACCTTTTAAGTCTTAAGGCATTTGTAAGAACGGAAACCGAGCTTAGACTCATGGCCGCCGCGGCTATCATGGGGTTTAAAAGGGGGCCGCCGAACAGATAGAGAAGGCCTGCCGCTATGGGTATGCCGATTACGTTGTAGCCAAAGGCCCAGAATAGATTTTGCTTTATATTTCGAATGGTTTTTTTACTAAGCAAAATTGCCGTGGAAACATCCATTAAATCTGAGCGCATCAGAACAATATCCGCAGACTCCATTGCAACGTCTGTGCCGGAGCCAATGGCAATGCCTATATCTGCCTGAGCCAAAGCCGGAGCGTCGTTTATACCGTCGCCTACCATGGCCACCTTATGGCCTTCGGTCTGAAGCTTTTTAACCTCGTCTGATTTATCCTGGGGCAAGACCTCGGACAGAACATAGTCTATTTCCACCTGCTTTGCAATGGCGGCGGCAGTTTTTTTGTTGTCACCTGTTATCATTGCAACCTTAATGCCCATTTTGTGAAGCTGCCTTATGGCGGTAAGACTGCTTTCTTTTACCACGTCTGCAACAGCAATAATACCTTCGAGCTTGCCGTCTATTGCAATATACATGGGAGTTTTGCCCTCGTCCGCCAGCCTGTCGCTGTCTTGTTCCAAAGCGGCCAAGGAAATGCCCTGCTCGTCCATGAGTTTGCGGTTGCCGGCCAAAACTGTCTGTCCGTCTATTTTAGCCTCGATGCCTCTTCCGGTTAGAGACTGGAAGCTTTCCATTTCCATAAGCTCAAGCTTAAGCTCCTCGGCACCTTGGACTATGGCCTGTCCGAGAGGATGCTCAGAGCCTTTTTCTGCTGAGGCGCTTATTTGCAGCAGCCGGTCTTTATCGATTTCACCCACTGTAAGCACATCTGTAACCTTAGGCTTTCCTTCGGTTATGGTTCCGGTTTTGTCAAAGATTACAGTGTCTATTTTATGGGCAGTTTCAAGAGCCTCGCCGCCTTTAATCAAAATTCCGTTTTCAGCGCCCTTGCCGGTTCCCACCATAATGGCCGTGGGAGTTGCAAGGCCCAGAGCACAGGGGCAGGCTATAACAAGGATTGCTGTGAATATGGTTAGGGCAAGCTCTGTATCTCCGGTGCCGAAATACCAGGCAAGCCCTGATATAAGGGCTATGGCAAACACCGCGGGGACAAAATATCCGGACACTATATCAGCCATTTTGGCTATGGGAGCCTTAGAGCCCTGGGCATCTTCCACAAGCCTTATAATTTGCGCCAGCGCCGTGTCGCTGCCGATTTTTTCTGCCTTAAAACGGATGGTTCCCGTTGTGTTAATTGAAGCGGCATAAACAGGATCGCCGGCCTTTTTGTCAACGGGCATACTCTCGCCTGTTAGCATGGATTCGTCAATGGCGGTGTAGCCTTCTGTAACAGAGCCGTCAACGGGGATTTTCCCTCCGGGCTTTACTACAATAATGTCGCCAATTTGAACCTCGTCTATGGGGATTTCCTTTTCTTCCCCATTTTGTATAATGATGGCGGTTTTTGGGGCAAGTCCCATAAGCTTTTTAATCGCCTCACCGGTTCGCCCCTTTGATATGGCCTCAAGGGTTTTGCCAAGAAGTATCAGGGTGATTATGACTCCCGCCGATTCAAAATACAGGTGGTGGGCCATTTCGGGGTTTCCTTGGGCAATTAACATTGTGTTGTAAAGGCTGTATAAAAAGGCAGAGGTGGTTCCCATGGCTATAAGAGAGTCCATATTGGGGCTGCGCTGCCAAATGGCCTTATAACCCACTGTGTAAAATTTATAGCCAACGCCGATAACAGGTATCACCAGAAAAAGCTGGGCCAAGGCAAAGTTTAAAGGATGCAGGTCGGGATTTATAAAACTCGGGAAGGGCAGCTTAATAAAGCTTATCATAGGTGCCATGGCAATATATAAAAGAGGCACAGAGAATATGGCGGAAACAATAAGCTTTATACGAAGAAGCTTTATTTCCCTTTCCTTGCGCTGTCTGTCTTCATCGGCGGCGTCGCTTTTGCTGACTTCCAAAGGTTTAAACCCGACTTTTTCGATAGCCTCCCGAATGTCGGAAAGCCGTACAACCTGGGGGTTGTATGAAACCTTGGCCTTTTCCGCGGCGAAGTTTACAGAGGCCTCGGACACGCCTTCAAGCTTAGAGAGGGTTTTTTCAAGACGCTGGGAGCAGGCGGCGCAGGTCATACCGGCAATGGGGATGGTAATGCTGCTGTCGGCTTTTTCAATAGCCTCAAAACCGATTTTTCCCACCGCCTCTTTAATTTCAGTAAGGCTTAAAACCTCGCTGTCATATTCTACGAAAAGCTTTTCTCCGGCAAGGTTAACAGAGGCCTCGGCTATGCCGGGAAGCTTGCGAACAGTTTTTTCAATTCTTTGGGCGCAGGCGGCACAGGTCATGCCCCTTATGCCTAATACATAACTTGTCATAATAGCTCCTTTCCCCTCATGCGGTAAACGCATAAATCCAAAAGCCTTTTTAGGTTTTCTCTACTCCTATTGACGGCATCAAAGGCTTGTGATATTATTATGACACTTATTATAAAATAATCAAGTACACACTTTTTAGTTATATACTTACCAAAAGGATAGTATTGGAGGTAATTGCAATGAATTGCCAGTCAGAAAAGATAAACTGCCCCGTAGGCACAACAATCGGTGTTATAGGCGGAAAATATAAGTCCCTTATCCTGTGGCATTTGATTTCTTCCACCTTAAGATTTGGGGAGCTTAGCAGGCTTATTCCTCAGGCAACTCCGAAAATGCTCACCCAGCAGCTGCGGGAGCTTGAGGAGGACAATCTGGTAATACGCACAGTATATCCGGTTGTGCCGCCTAAGGTTGAATATTCTTTAACAGAGCTTGGGGCAAGCATCCGCCCAATCCTTGAAGCCATGTATAGCTGGGGCGAGGATTATCTTACAAAAAAAGGCTGTGAAATAAACTGTTCCATGAAAATGCATGAGCCCTGAAGAGTCGGTTTTTCCACATTTTCCATCTTAAACATCTGGGAAGATTGTAATTTAAATTCCAAGCCATGTCTGAAATGCCCCATGATTATCCATGGAAAGGATTATATAAATATGGGAAAACAAGATATAAAAAAGCCGGAGAACTCCGGCTTCTTTTCAAGGGTTTATGAAGTTGTCGCCCGTATCCCCTACGGAAAAGTGGCCTCCTACGGGCAAATTGCCCGTATAATAGGCTCACCTCGGGCTGCCCGTCAGGTGGGCTGGGCTTTGGGCTGCTGTCCTTCGGACCTGCCTTGGCACAGGGTTCTTATGGCAGACGGCTCAATGGGAAAAGCTATGCATTCTGATTTGCAAAAGGCCCTGTTAGAGGCCGAGAACATCAGTTTTCTGCCGGATGGAAGGGCAGATATGATTTCCTGCCGCTGGGATGGGCTTTAATTTTCAGATAAAGGCCTTTTTCGGCAGGAGTTAAACTGCCAATAAGTGTGCCAAAACATAAAAACTTTTAATTTACAGAGCCTCTAATTTTGCCGATTTCTTTTATTTCTATTAAGAGCCACACTCCTGTGAAGACAAATGCCCCTAAGTCCGATAGGGGGGCAGACCACCAAACCCCCTCTAAGCCCCAATAATGGGGAAGGACTATCAGCAGGGGTATAAAAATAATAACCTGTCTTGACAAAGCCAAAATAGTGGCTTTGTTTGCTTTTCCCACAGCTTGAAAATAATTGGAGCCAAGCATTTGCACACCTACTAAAGGAATAAGCTTGAAAAAAATGTCCATGCCGTGCACGCCCATTTCAACTAAGTCGGGGTTTTTATTAAATAGGCCGATTATTTGTGCCGGCCAAATTTTTGAAATCACAAAGCCAATGCTTATAACTCCCGTTGCCGCTATAAGGGATAGTTTCAAGGTGTCTTTTACCCGTCCATATTCTTTTGCGCCCTTGTTAAAGCCCAAAATTGGCTGGGCTCCTTGACCGATGCCCATAGCGGGCATAACCAGAAATGTTGTAACACTTATAATAATGCCGATTACCGCCAAGGCTAAATCCCCGCCGTAACGGGCAAGGCTTCGGTTAAGTATTAACTGCTGGATACTGCCGGTTATTTGTATTACAAAAGTCGGAATGCCCAGCTTTATAATTTGCGCGGCTGCGGTTTTTTTAAGTTTGAGGTTTTTCTTCCTGATTTTAAGCAGGCTTTGTTTGGAAAGAAAATAATAAAGCACCCAAGTGCTTGTAACGATATAGGAAATAACTGTTGCAAAGGCTGCTCCTTTTATTCCCCAGTTAAAAATGAAAATAAAGATATAGTCGAGAATTATGTTGGTGATTGCCCCGATAATCATGGTAAGCATTGCGGTTTTCGGCTTAGCCTCCGCACGAATAAAACTGTTCATGCCGGTTCCCACAGCCAAAAACACGCTGCCGGCCAAAAGTATTCTCATATAATCAAGAGAGTAGGGCAAAACGCCTTCGGTTGCGCCGAATATTATTAAAATATCCTCTAGGAAAAAAAGACCCAAAACAGTTAAAACAAGGCTTAGACCTATAAATAAGACAAAGGCGTTTCCAAGGATTAGCTCCGCCTCCCTATGCTTTTTCTCACCAAGGCGGATGGAAATAAGTGCTGTTGCGCCCATGCCAATAAGCATAATAAAAGCTATAAAAGTGGTGACAATGGGAAAGCAGACAGTGACCCCCGCAAGGCCCAGGTCTCCAACACCACGTCCCACAAAAATGCTGTCTACAATATTGTACAGAGCATTTACCAACAAGGCCACAATAGCCGGCAGCGAGAATTTCAGCAATAGTCTGGGGATGCTCATTTCAAACATTTGCTTGGATTTGTCCAAGGGTCTTCCTCCTATAAATGAATTTATATACAATAAAAAAGCATGCTGCCATAGCAAACATAATTTCCAAAAACAGATGATATGCCTTTGTTTTCAAGACACATCATCCAACATAATATCAAAAGAGCTGACTCATAAATCCACATACCGCTAAACAATGTATAACTATACCATAAGCTCCGATATATTTCAAATACTGGTAAAATGCTCAAAAGGGCCAAAAGTGAAGCAGACAGATAGCCTGATTTTTTAAAACTGCGGACGGTAGTAGTGACTTAGTAGCAGGGGTGTTTTTTCTTCAACGCAGCGCAATTATGAGAAAAAGAAAGCCTTGCAATAATTAATATTGCAAGGCTTCAGCCTGTCAAATAACCGCGGTTTCGGTCAACATTTAACAAAGGTACCCAAGAAACTTTGGCTGTGTAACAGCTTTGGTCGGTTTAGAGTTTTTGCTGTTTTTGTGTAAATCCTATGTTGTTCTGTGTTTCGGGTTTGCCGGAGCAAGTTTCTTGCAGAAGCTGCCGCATTGCAGATAGCCATGCAGCTGCAGCTGTTGCCTTATCCGGTTTTGGCTGACATTCCGCGCTGAATGGACCATTGTAGCCTGCCTGCGTCAGAGCAGAAAGTATGGCTGGAAAGTCTAGGTGGCCGCCGCCGGGATACATTCGATTGGAATCCGCCATGTGGGCATACCAGATTTTGTCGGAATACTGGGCAATTGCTGCGCTGAAACTACGCTCTTCAATGTTCATATGAAAACTGTCAATTAAAATTCCTGTGTGCTTGAGACCGGCTTCTTCAATGAAATCTGCCACGCTTTCGACTGTGGGCAGGAAATTGTTTTCATAGCGGTTGATTGGCTCAAAGACCAACCGCACACCGCATGTACCCGCATAGGCATCAATCTCCTGCATGGACTCTGTCAAACGGGATATTGCCGCTGTTAGACTGTCGTTCGGCCCGACGTTGCCCCGCATACATCCGATTATTACGACTCCCCCCAGTTCCGCAGCCAAATCGATAAAGCTGCACAACCGTGCACAAGCGGTCTGGCGCATATCTGCCTCAATGCAGCTTAAAGAAAGCCCCTCATTAACATAGGCTCGACCGGTGCCGATGGCCGTCAGGTGCAGCCCGCTCTCTTGCAAGGCCTGCTTAATATGCGTGATGTCTACCTTGGCCGGATCTGTCAGATGCAACTCTACCCCGTCGTAGCCAAGGGCTTCGGCCTGATAGATCCCTTCAGCGAAGTCGCCCTCATAAACGAAGGGGGCCGCTCCAATGATTTGGTCGACAATTGTCATAGACAAAAGATTTTTCACAGACATTTCGCCTCACTTTTAGATGCTTCGGCACCGAAAAAGAATTTCTTTTCCGGTGCCGGCTAGTTTTTAGTCAATGAAAATGCCACGCCTGGGCAACTCATGTACGCTCTTCCAGCCCTCGCTGAGCGGCTCTCGCAAGCAAGGTTCAATCTCATCGTATGGACGCAGAGAGAAATTTCTGGGGTCAGGTATTTGACCGGAGGGGTAGGCCGAGAGGATATCTTCCACCATCATGTTTAAGTATTCGCAGATAGCCGCAATGGCACGTTTTACCCTTCTCGGTTCGCCCTTAGAGGGGCTGCCGACCACACCTTCCGGAGTTCCGAAGCGCTCGATGACACGGTGGCCCTCTGCCTCAGACCATTTGTTGGGGCGATGGAAGGAATCAACAGAACCATCATAGAAGCCGTCATCCAG
>CAZTXG010000040.1:0-11429 GCA_964617335.1 uncultured Oscillospiraceae bacterium | reverse complement strand
CAGATTATCAAGCTCGCTGCGGATGTTATATAACACCTCGCTCCTTATTTCCTACATATATGGATTTTTAGTATCAATTTATAAATTAATTATAAATGGGCAGGGCACTTTTGTAAAGCATCCCACAGATGCAAAGTTCTCAACGCTCTTTAGATATTTGAAAACTGGATTTTAAATATCCCTTGACAACTCTTCGTTTTTATGATATAGTAGCTGAGGTAAAACAAAGTAGGTTCGGTTGGTATCCGTCCTCACCTTTGCACATTGGTGTCAAGGGTTGATAGTTCACTTACAGCCTTTTTATTGCGGCTGATTTTGTGTTTATTTGCGGGTGCCTATGCATCCGCTTTAATGTTTTTTTAGGGCTTTTGCCCTGTCGATTATTGCTTGGAGGTGTTTTAATATCGCAAACTTGGCTCATCAAATCAACGAGGACATCCTCGACAAAGAAGTGCGTCTTATCAGTGAAACCGGAGAACAGCTTGGAATAATGTCTTCTCAAGCAGCCATGGATATTGCCATCGCTAAAGATCTTGACCTTGTTAAGATTTCCCCCGGTGCCAATCCCCCTGTTTGTAAAGTTATGGACTACGGAAAATTCCGCTTTGAACAGTCCAAAAAAGAGAAGGAAGCCAAAAAGAGCCAGCACGTAGTTGAGGTTAAGGAAATTCGTATGTCCCCTAGTATAGGCGAAAATGACTTTAACGTAAAGCTTAGAAATGCTCAAAAGTTTCTGGCTGACGGCGACCGTGTAAAGGTGGCCGTGCGCTTCAGGGGCAGGGAGATGGCTCACACAAATCTTGGGGAAAAGCTACTTCGGGATTTTGCGGAAAAATGCGAAGAGGTAGGCACACTTGATAAGGAGCCAAAGCTAGAAGGCAGAAACATGATGTTGTTTTTGTCTCCTAGAGTCACCCCTACTAACAAGTAACCAAACATAAAAGGAGAAACCGTTATGCCAAAGCTAAAAACACACAGCGGCGCTAAGAAAAGATTCAGCGTTACAAAAAGCGGAAAAATCAAGCGCTCGCGCGCCTATAAGTCCCACCTTCTTAACGGTCATGGCAAGACCACAAAAGTTAAAAGGCGCCTCCGTCAGGGCACTTATGCCGATGTAACAAACGAGTCTGCGATTAAGCGCATGATTCCCTATAAATAAGGAGGGTCTTTCCAATGGCTAGAGTTAAAGGCGCGACAACAACGCGTAAAAGAAGAAATAAGGTCATCGGTATGGCCAAGGGATATTGGGGAACAAAATCCACCAACTACAAGATGGCAAACCAGGCAGTTATGAAGTCTCTCACCTATGCCTACGTCGGACGTAAGCAGAAGAAAAGAGATTTTCGTAAGCTCTGGATTACCCGCATCAGCGCAGCCTGCAAAATGAATGGAATGAACTATTCCACCTTCATGCACGGGCTTAAGCTTTCCGGAATCGATATGAACCGCAAGATGCTTTCCGAAACCGCCATCCATGATCCTGCAGCCTTTACCGCCCTCACAGAGAAGGCAAAGGAAGCCCTTAAGGCTTAATTTTATTTTTACATTTAACGGACAGTGATTTACGCTGTCCGTTTTTTGTGCTATAATCAGCAAGGTAATTTTAAGCTGTGAAAGCTTTTGGACTTATATAACACAAAAAACGGCGGACAGACCTTTTCCCCTTCGCCGGAATGAGGAAAAACCATGCTTAAGATAAATGTAAGTGAGCTTAAAAATCACATAGACAGCCTTAAATCAGGCGAGAGAATTTTACTTTCCGGAACTGTGTATACAGCAAGGGACGCCGCCCACAAAAGACTTTTTGAGCTTTTGGACAGGGGGGAGAGCCTGCCCTTCATACTTTCCGGAGCTGTTATTTACTATACGGGGCCAAGCCCTGCGCAAAATGGCAGGCCTGTTGGCTCCTGCGGGCCCACCACCTCCAGCCGTATGGATAAGTATACCCCAAGACTTCTCGATTTGGGTCTTTCCGCCATAATCGGAAAAGGGGAGCGCAGCCTTGATGTACGCAAGTCCCTTGTGGAAAACAAGGCAGTATACTTTTGCGCTGTGGGGGGTGCCGGCGCTCTTATGGCAAGTCATGTTCTTAGTGCAGAGGAAATAGCTTTTCTCGAATTGGGCTGCGAATCTGTTAAAAAGCTTGTGGTAAAAGACCTTCCTCTTATAGTGGCGATAGACTGCCACGGCGGAGATATTTTCACAGATGAAAGACCCAAATATGCAGGGGTTTTTAAAGGAGCCTTAAATGACTAAGACAAAAACTCTGGTTTTTACGAAAGGCTTGGCCTTGGGAATCCTATCTCTTTTTCTTTCAACCGCCTTGGGGCTTGGTTTTATCCATTTGAGCGGTTTTCCCTATACAAGAGACATAGATGCTCTTAACATTTCGGAAAATACCGGCCTGTCAAAAGGGGAGATACTGGCAAATTACAAGGCGGTAACAGAATTTCTTTCGCCTTTCAGCTCTGGGGAATTTGGCCTGCCCAGCCTTAAATATTCCCAGATGGGTGCCTCGCACTTTTACGACTGTAAGCTTATTTTTAATGCTGTGTATGTATTAGGTGCGGTTTCCGCTTTTGGCATTTTATTTGCCGCTCTGAGAAAAAAGCTGAATAATCCAAAAATCTTAAGTCTTGGCGCCGCTGTGACTGTTTTTGTCCCTGCTGTGCTCATTTCGGCCATACTTATAAATTTTGATTTAGTTTTTAACCGTTTCCATGCTCTTTTTTTTAAGGACGGCACATGGATACTTGACCCCGATGTTGACGAAATTATTAACATACTGCCTGAGGATTTTTTTATGCATTGTGCTGTTGTGATTGTAGTTTTTTGGCTTGCCGCTGCTGCTATTCTTGGACTATGCTCATTTTACCTTCGCAAAAAATCTGGCAGTTTGGAGCAAAGGAGCAGATAGCTTAAATTTTTTGCTCTTTAAAAAGCTGCTGATTTTATATGTCTCAGTTTTTATTAAGCTTGTGAAAGCTCTTTTGCTTTTCTTTGCCGCTGGGCTTATTATATGCCCTCTTAGACTTTCCAAACTGAAGCTATTCTTCCTTTAAAGCCTTTTTTGCATAAGCCGGCCATGAACTTTGCGGATAATGTGAAATAAAAGGGCTTTACAGATAAAATTTGAAAGATTTGCCCACTTACACTTGCAAAACCATTTAAATGGTAATATAATAATTTTCATGCGATATCATCTTTTTTCTTATATTCTAAGCAGGACAGGAGCGTAATTAAATGAAAGAGCTTTCAAAAATCGCATCTGCTGTTAAAGCCTCAACCACTCTGGCTGTGGACTCCCTGGCAAAGCAGATGCGTGCCGACGGTCAAGACGTTATAGGATTTGGAACAGGCGAGCCGGATTTTGACACACCGGATAATATAAAGGCCGCTGCAATAGGGGCAATTAATGCCGGAAAAACGAAGTATACACCGGCTGCAGGTCTGCCCGACCTGCGAAAAGCTATTGCCACAAGGCTTAAGCTGGACTTTGAGCTTGAATACGATTTCACTCAAATAACCGTTGCCAGCGGAGCAAAGCACAGTGTTTTTGTGGCCCTTCTGGCACTTTTAAACCCCGGCGATGAAGTTATTCTTCCGGCCCCTTACTGGGTCAGCTATTATGAGATGATTTTAATGGCAGGGGGCGTACCCAATGTTATACACGCCGAGGAAAAAGATGGGTTTAAAATAAAGCCAGAACAGCTGGAGGCCGCTGTAAGCGGCAAAACAAAGGCTTTGATGCTCAATAACCCTTCAAACCCCACGGGTATGCTATACACTCCTCAGGAGCTTGTTGATATTGCGGAAATTTGCAAAAAACACGATCTTTATGTAATTTCCGACGAGATTTATAGCGGTCTTGTCTATGATGACAAGCAGTTTTTAAGCTTTGCCGCCATCTCTCCTGACGCTTATGAGCGCACCATCCTTGTAACCGGAGTTTCAAAGTCCTACGCCATGACCGGCTGGAGAATTGGCTATGCCGCCGCCAGTCCCAAAATTTCAAAAATTATGGCAAGTTTTCTAAGCCACTCCACAGGCGCTCCCGGCACCATGAACCAAATCGCGGCCATTGAGGCTCTGCGAGGGCCTCAGGACGGTATTGAGTCCATGCGCAAGATTTTTGAAGCGAGGCGCAACTATATAGTAAAGCGCATAAACGAAATTCCCGATGTCAGCTGCATAAATCCGGATGGGGCTTTTTATGTTATGATGAACATTAAAAAGCTTATTGGAAAAACCATAGCCGGAAAACTAATTCAAAACGACGATGATTTTGCCGTAGCTTTCCTTGAAAAGGGGCTTGTGGCTCTTGTCGGCTGCTCGGGCTTCGGCGCCCCCGGCTTTGTCCGCTGGACCTATGCCGCTTCTATGGAAAATATTCGTGAGGGCTTAAACAGGCTGGATAACTTCCTGCAATCATAATATATTAGGCGCGGAGAGGCACTTTTCCTCTCCGCTTTTTTCGGAAAGGGCGGTCTTTAAATGAAAAACACCTATGAAAACCCCTTATGCTCCCGCTATGCCAGCGACGAAATGCAGTATATTTTTTCTCCGGACAAGAAGTTTACAACTTGGCACAGGCTTTGGATTGCCCTTGCAAGGGCCCAGATGAAGCTTGGACTTCCCATAACACAGGAGCAAATAGACGAGATGGAGGAAAACGCCGGCAGCATAGACTATGAATATGCCGCCGAGATGGAAAAAAACCTCCGGCACGATGTTATGGCTCATGTCCATGCCTTTGGAAAAAAATGTCCTAAGGCAATGCCAATTATCCATCTTGGTGCCACAAGCTGCTATGTGGGGGACAATACAGATATTATCCTGATGCGTGAGGGTTTGGAGCTTATAAGAACCCTAATTGTGAAGATTATTGCGGAGCTGTCGGATTTTGCGGATAGGTATAAAAGTC
The DNA here is from genome assembly GCA_964617335.1 of uncultured Oscillospiraceae bacterium. Lineage (GTDB taxonomy): Bacteria > Bacillota > Clostridia > Oscillospirales > Oscillospiraceae > UBA2658. The sequence continues at coordinate 6,505 of CAZTXG010000040.1, read as the reverse complement.
TGCCAACACTGGGCTTTACCCATTTTCAGCCGGCACAGCTTACAACCGTTGGAAAAAGAGCCAGTCTTTGGATTTATGAGCTTATGCTGGACTTGGATGAACTGGAATATAGGATAGACAGCCTTAAGCTTTTAGGCTCTAAAGGAACAACGGGCACTCAGGCAAGCTTTCTTGCTCTTTTTGACGGCGACCACGAAAAATGCAAAGAGCTAGAGGGCCTTGTTGCAGAGGAAATGGACTTTTCCTCCTGTGTTCCCGTTTCCGGTCAGACCTATTCCCGCAAGGTGGATGCAGGAGTTTTATCCACCCTTTCCGGCATTGCCCAAAGCGCCGGAAAGTTTGCCACAGATATGCGCCTTTTATCACACCTTAAAGAGCTGGAGGAGCCTTTTGAAACAAAACAGATAGGCTCATCCGCCATGCCCTATAAGCGAAACCCCATGCGCAGCGAGCGCATATGCTCCTTGGCCCGCTATGTTATAGCGGACTATCAAAATGCCGCCATGACCTCATATAACCAGTGGTTTGAGCGCACCTTAGACGACTCTGCCAATAAGCGCATATCTGTTCCTGAGGCTTTTTTGGCGACTGATGCCATTTTGAATATCTACCTAAACGTAGCTTCCGGCATAAAGGTCTATGAAAAGGTCATTGAAAAGCACGTAATGGAGGAGCTTCCCTTTATGGCCACGGAAAACATCATGATGGAAGCGGTTAAAAAAGGCGGAGACAGACAGCAGCTTCACGAGAGCATTCGCATTCATTCTATTGCGGCAGGGGCGCTTGTTAAGGAGCAGGGTTTACCAAACGATCTTGTTTCAAGAATTGCCGCAGACCCCTTGTTTTCTCTTAGCAAAGCTGAAATTATGACCAGAATGAACCCTTTAGAGTACATCGGCAGGGCACCGGAACAGGTAACAGAATTTTTGGAGCTTGAGGTAAGACCAAGGCTTTTCCAATATTCCGACAGGCTTAAAACTGAAAGCGCCGAGCTTAAAGTATAAGCTGAGCTTATAAAGATTAAAATATAAATCCACAGATGAATTTTATAAGTCAAGGCAATGGCATTAAGGTCATAGCAGCCCTGCTCCCTTCATAATATAGCGGAAGGGAGGTGATGTTGTGTTTGCTGTGATTAGACTTGACAAGGCTTTGTTTTTTATTGTAGTGTTTTTAATTTTAGTGACCGCTGTCTTTTTCGTAAGGGGCAGTAATGAGGATTTGGCCTATGTATCGGCTTTGGGAACAAATGAGCACCTGCCTATTCTTGTGATAGACCCGGGGCATGGCGGGGAGGACGGAGGCGCCGTCTCTCGTGAGGGAGTGCGTGAGAGCCTTATAAACCTTGATATCGGCCTTAAAATGTCGGCTTTGGCAGGATTTTTGGGGCTTCCCTCCACGATGACCCGTGAAACTGAGGAGCTTGAATATCCGGAAACGGCAAATACCGTTGCAAAACGTAAACGCCACGACCAGGAAACAAGGGTGGAGCTTATAAGCACTGTTGAAAACGCCGTTGTAATAAGCGTTCATCAAAACTGCTTTCCCAGCAGCAAGGCCCGCGGCCCCCAGTCTTTTTATTCTAAGACCAAGACATCTGAAAGGCTTGGGTTTCTTGCCCAAAGCTGTATGGATGCTGCCGTGTACCCTGAAAACAGACGGATTTCTGCGCCTGTTCCGGAAAACATTTTCCTTATGCGCAGCATAGATTGTCCGGCGGTTTTGGTGGAGTGCGGTTTTTTATCAAACCATGAGGAATCAAAGCTTTTAGGCACGGATAGCTACAGATTAAAAATGGCAACAGCGCTTATCTGCGCTTACAGCCAATTTCTGGATGAGGATATTACATAAGAGGTGAAACATGAAGGGTAAAACCAGCTTTTTCTGCACAGATTGCGGATATGAAACCCCTAAGTGGACGGGTCGCTGCGTTTCCTGCGGAGCGTGGAACACAATTACAGAAGCTCCCTCTGAAATTAAGGTTAAAGGGGGAGTGCGCCAAACCCTTGCCAAAGGGGGAGAGGCCTCTGCCCAGCTTTTAAACGAGATTTCAGCAGGGGATGAAATACGTTTTTCTACGGGGCTTTCAGAGTTTAACCGTGTTTTGGGCGGCGGAGCCGTCCGCGGCTCTCTGGTTTTGGTGGGGGGCGCTCCGGGCATAGGAAAGTCCACCCTTTTGCTTCAGCTTTGCGGCATGGTGACAGAAAAGGAAAAAATCCTTTACGTCACAGGTGAGGAAAGCCGCCGTCAGCTTAAAATGAGAGCGGATAGACTTGGAGTTTCCGGCGAAGGGCTTTATGTTCTGGCGGAAACCGACCTTAACGACACCTTGCAGGCTGTGGGCGAAATAAAGCCGGACATACTTATAATAGACTCCATACAAACCTTATATAATCCGGAGCTTTCCGCAAGCCCCGGCAGCATATCTCAGGTTAAAGACTGCACCATGGCATTAATGCAGCTGGCAAAAAGTGCGGGGCTTACTATTTTTGTTGTGGGTCATGTGAACAAAGAAGGGGCAATTGCAGGCCCCAAGGTTTTAGAGCATATGGTGGACTGCGTTTTATACTTTGAGGGCGAGCGCAGCCTTAGCTATCGCATTCTTCGGGCTGCCAAAAACCGTTTTGGCTCCACCAACGAGATAGGTGTTTTTGAAATGGCTGAAATGGGCTTAAGAGAGGTTTTAAACCCCTCCGAAGCGCTTTTGTCCGGCAGGCCGGAAAACTGCCCCGGAACCTGTGTAACCTGTGTTATGGAGGGGACAAGGCCCATTTTGGCAGAAATTCAGGCTCTTGTTGCCCCAAGCGGTTTTAACGCCGCCCGTCGCAATACAAACGGAATTGACTATAACAGGGCAACCTTGCTTTTGGCTGTTTTGGAAAAGCGGGGCGGTGTTCCCATAAGCGGAAGCGACGCATATATAAACGTAATCGGCGGCTTGGAGCTTGACGAACCGGCGGCAGACCTTGCAACCGTTCTTGCCGTTGCATCAAGCTACAAGGACAGGCCCATAGGCAATGACCTTGCCGCTGTAGGTGAGGTTGGTCTTACAGGAGAGGTTAGAAGCGTAAGCGCCTTAGACCAGCGCCTTGCGGAGATTTCAAGGCTGGGCTTTAAACGCTGTGTTGTGCCCGAGCATCTCCGTGAGGACGTGAAGGCTCCCAAGGGCTTGGAGCTTATTAAGGTGAAAAATATCCGCTCTGCCATTACGGCGGTTTTATCTTAGGGCTTTATATGGAAAGCTTTGTTGAGCTGCCAAATCTTCCAAAGGGCAGGCTTAAAAGTCTGATAGTAGGGGAGGGCTGCCCCAAAAATCTGCTTTCAAGTCTTGAAGACCTTGGGCTTACCCTTCTTCTCTGCCCTAAAAACCCAAAAGTGGACAGCCGCCTTTCCGGTCATGCCGATTTAAGCGTTTTTCACCTTGGGGGAAAAAGCTTTCTTCTGGCGAAAACCCTTAAAAACACAGCCTTTGCCGAAAAGCTTCTGACCTTAGGCGCTGATTTGATTTTTTCCGAAGCCGAGCAGGCAGACATCTATCCCCTTGATGCCAACCTTTGCGCCTTATCCATAGGCGGGCGGGTTTTTCATAATAAAAAGCTCACGGATAAAGAGATTTTTATAAAAAGTCCGTTTTTTTATAATGTTAAGCAGGGCTATGCCAAATGTGCCGTGTGTCCTGTTTCCGAAAATACCGCCATAAGCTCTGATAAGGGCATGATAGCCATGATGAAAGCTTGCGGTATAGAAGTTTTAGAGCTTTCTTCCGGCGGAGTTTTCCTTTCAGGTTTTGCGGAGGGCTTTATCGGAGGGGCGGCCTTCAAACTCTCAGAGGACATTATAGCATTTTCAGGTTCTTTGTCTTCTTTGCCGGACAGGGAAAAGCTTTTAAGTTTTTTGGGAAAACAGAAGCTGCGGCCGGTGTTTTTAAGTGAGGGGCAGCTCATAGATATAGGTTCATTTATACCCTTAAGGGAAGAAGTGTAAGGGCTAAGGCGGATTTTTTAGTTTGCCCTATGAATATTAAGGCACACTTTCCAAATACTATTTCTGCCGGAAAAATGCCGGCAAAATAACGATTGTATAGGAAAGATGATATGGCTAAAAATAATAAAAACCGTAAGCCGAATGATTTTCCCCTTAGCACAGATCCGGAATTTAACTCTGTAGTTATGGAACATGAGATGACCGGAGCAATTCCGGCAATGCACGAAAAAAACCCAAGACCCTATGGTCTTGATGCCGATGAAGCCCTTGACCCTCCCTATGGGGATTATGAAGAAGAAAACTTTGAGCCGCCTTATGGCAGGGGCAGATAAAAGAGCGGAAAAAGCAAAAATAAGCTCATTAAGATTATACAAAGGGAAAACAAAACCGACAGGCTTTTGCCTGTCGGTTTTTTGGTTTTAATAAATAAATTAATCTTAGGACTTTTTCATTTTAACTTCGTCAAACTCTGCCTGTATTTCATCGGAAGGGGGAGCTGTAACGAGGGAAACAATGATGATAAGGGCGCAGGAGAATAAAAATGCGGGTAAAAGCTCATATATATTCCATGCGCCGCCCAGAGGACGAATTACCAGCTTCCAGAAAAACACCATTATGCCGCCGCCGAGCATGCCGGCAATGGCACCGGCACGGTTTGTGCGCTTCCAGAAAAGGGAGAAAAGTACAAGGGGGCCAAAGGTTGCGCCGAAGCCTGCCCAGGCAAAAGATACTATGGTAAAGATAACGCTGTTTTCATTAAGAGCGATTAAAATGGAAACCACAGTTATTGCCAGTAAGGTTATGCGTGAAACTGTCATTATCTGCTTGTCGCTGGCATCTTTTTTAATAAGTCCCTGATAAATGTTCTTGGAAAGGGAGGAGGCGGCGATAAGCAGGTAAGAGTCTGAGGAGCTTATAGTGGCGGCCAATATGCCTGCCATAACAAAGCCGGCAAGAAGGGGAGGCAGAAGACTTTTGGAAAGGAGTATGAAAACGCTTTCCGCTTCTGAGGCTGTTGAAAGGGCGGCGGGGTATAAAGCCCTGCCAACAATGCCAATAAACACGGCAACGGTAAGGGAGATAAGCACCCAAACTGTTGCAATACGTCTGGAGCTTGTAAGCTCTTTTTCCTCTCGAATTGCCATAAAGCGCAAAAGCACCTGAGGCATACCGAAATAGCCAAGCCCCCAGGCAAGGGTTGAAAGTATGGTTATAAAGCCATATTTTCCGGCAGCTCCAAAAAGAGGTGTTCCATTTTCAACAAGCTGAGCGCCGCCGGAATCAAGGCTGGGGCTTGCAATTCCGAAAAACTCGAAAAATCCGGGAATGGTTTTTGCGTTTTCAACAACCGCAGAAAATCCGCCGGCTGAAACGGTGGCGACAGTAACAATAACTACAAGGGCTATCACCATGACAATGGCCTGCATAAAGTCGGAAGCGCTTTCCGCCAGAAAACCGCCGATAATTGTATACACCAGCACAAAAACGGCGCCCAAAACCATCATGGATATATATGAGGCACCAAAGAGCGTTGAAAAAAGTTTGCCGCAGGTTACAAGACAGCTTGCAGCGTAAACTGTGAAAAACACAAGGATAAAGATTGCCGAAATGCTCATCAGGACTTTCTTTTTTTCGTGGAAACGATTAGAAAAAAAGTCCGGCAGAGTGATGGCATTTCCGGCACTCTCGCTGTAACGCCGAAGCCTTTTAGAAACTATAAGCCAGTTTAGATAAGTACCCACGGCAAGACCTATGGCTGTCCATGCCGCATCGGCAAGACCAAGCCAATAGGCAACACCGGGCAGGCCCATAAGCAGCCAGCCGGACATATCCGAGGCCTCAGCGCTCATTGCGGCAACCCAGGGACCGAGGCTGCGCCCGCCGAGAAAATAGTTTTCCGAGCTTTGATTTGCCCTTTTTGCAAAATAAACACCAATTCCGATTACCACAGCCATATACAGCGACATGGAAATAAGAATTTGAATCGTACCTGTGTCCATCTGATCCTCCTCAATAGATCTTTTTGTTTTTACGTGATTAGGGCCACGCTAAAAAATAATACCACATTAATGTGGAAAAGACAAGAAAAAGAATACACTTTTAGCTTAAGTTAGCCAATTTAACGAAATAGGCTAAGCAGATGCTAAAACAGTCGTTTTTTTGTTTTGAGCAGCAGGACCGGAGTGCTATATTTTCATAATTTTTCTGTCTATTATCTGTTTATAAAATTTGCTCTAGCTATTGACAATAAGTACATTCTAAATTATAATGTAAAAGCTGCATTTTACAGCAGCCAACAATTTACCGCGCTTTTTATTGACTATGGAGAAGTCGCGTAGCCTGGTCGAGCGCGCACGATTGGAAATCGTGTAAACCCCAAAAGGGTTTCGAGGGTTCGAATCCCTCCTTCTCCGCCATAGAAGCACTCAATCTTTGATACAAAGGTTGAGTTTTTCTTTTGCACACATAGCCGTCAAAAGGTCTTGATATCAAGGCTTTTTGACGGCTTTTTTGTTTTCTA
>CAZTXG010000039.1:0-12524 GCA_964617335.1 uncultured Oscillospiraceae bacterium | reverse complement strand
ATATTCAACTTTTATTGCTCTATTACTATTACTGTTTATTACATTACTTTAATAAAACACGGCAAAAACTGACATAAAATATTGGTAAAGGTTTAAAAAACTAACAATTGGTGAAAGTTGTTTGCCCCAATGCCTTGACTCATATGTAAAAATGATATAAAATTGCAAAGATATAATTTGCTGCCGTGTTTTGTGAATTCAGCTTTAGGGGGCTTCACAGCTCGGCGCAAATAATTTTTCCGCAAAAAAATACAGGAAGTGAAGATATGGCTAAATACACCTTAAAAAGGTTAGGCATGGCGATAATTACCCTATTGCTTATCGCTTGCATAACCTTTTTATTGATGAACACCATCCCCGGTTCACCATGGTTGACCGAAAAATCACCGTCCCAGGCAACTATTGATGCTCTTAACGAGAAATACGGCCTTAATGAGCCGGGAATCGTTCAACTGGGAAAATATTTTAAAAACCTTTTAAAAGGTGACATGGGTGTTTCTCTAAAAATGCAGAAAAACAGACCTGTTGTAGATATAATCCTGGAGATGTTTCCTGTTTCGGCAAAAATCGGCGCAATTGCCCTGCTTTGGGCCGTGCTTGTAGGCGTTCCACTGGGCTGTATTGCCGCTTATAACCGAGGAACATGGGTGGATAGTCTGCTGCGGATTGTAGGAACCATAGGGGTTTCCATGCCGAGTTTTGTTGTGGCCTCGCTGCTTTTAACAGGACTTGGAGGAAGTGACGACTCTATTTTTCCGACCATATTTAAAGCAAGCCTTGGAGCAAAGGCCTATGTCTTGCCCTGTTTTGCTCTGGGGCTTTATCCTATGTGCTATATTTCCAGACAGGCAAGGTCATCAATGCTTGATGCTTTAGGGCAGGATTACATAAAAACCGCCAGAGCTAAGGGACTTAAAAATCCGGCAGTTATCTTCAAGCACGCTTTGCGCAACGCCCTTATTCCTGTTATCACTTATCTCGGCCCCCAAATTGCCTTTACCCTCTGCGGAGGCTTTGTTGTTGAGACGGTGTTCTCCGTTCCCGGCCTGGGCCGTTATTTTATTCAAAGCATACAAAACCGAGACTACCCTTTAATAATGGGAACGACAATCTTTTTAGCCGCTTTCATTATTTTTATGAACTTCTTTGTGGACATTCTCTATGTGGTCGTTGACCCGAGAATTAAGCTTGAGAAGGGAGGCGAGTAAACTTGGCTGATAAAACAGGGAAAACTGAAAATGCGAAAACAAAGCACAAAATGAAATTTGGCTCACTGCAGCCCGACATAGAAAATCTTCTGGAGCTTGGGCCTGAGGATTTTATGCCCGCCAGTGAAGAGCAAAAAGAATCTTTCATCCAAAACCGTGAAAGCACCTCCTACTGGAAGGATGCTTGGCGCAGGCTTAGGAAAAACAAGGTTTCCATGGTTGCCTTAGGGGTGATAATCCTTCTTATATTTTTTGCTTTTATAGGGCCTATGATAGTTCCTTACGGCTACGACGAGTTTAACCGCGGCGCCGAAAACCTTTACCCTTGGCACTATTCTCTTAAAGACCAGCGCCTTATAGACAGCGTTTCCGGAAACGCGGAAGAGCGTCTTGAAGCCGCTCTTGCCGAAGCGGAAGCTGAAAAGGGCGAGGCTTTAAACTCCAGGGAGATAGCCAAAATTCGTGCGGTTGTTAACTCTACAACTGTGGACCTTGAAGATTTTATAAAAGAAAACAATATTAAATACAAAGCCTTCGGCTATTCAGTATCAGAGCTTGAGCGGATTGAATCCGGTGAAAAGGTCTTCCCTCATGTTTTCGGAACAGACCGCTATGGCCGTGACAATATGGTAAGGCTTATGATTGGCACAAGGGTGTCTATGCTCATCGGCGTATGCGCAGCCCTTCTTGTTTTGCTGATTGGAGCCACTTACGGCTCAATTTCCGGATTTTTTGGCGGAAAAGTGGATGCTGTCATGATGCGCATAGTTGAGCTTATTTATGCCATTCCTGAGGTTCTTGTGGTTTTGCTGCTGTCCACAGCATTAAAACCCGCGCTGACAAATTTTCAAAACAGCGGAAACGGCTTTTTCCAAAATTTAATCGGGCTTTTAGGACCAAACCTCATTTCTCTTTTCTTTGCCTTCGGTCTTTTATACTGGGTGACCATGGCCCGAATAATCCGCGGCCAGATACTCCAGCTTAAAGAGCAGGAATTTATAACGGCAGTCCGTGCCTTGGGCGCCGGCTCCGGCCGTATTATAAAAAAGCATCTGCTCCCAAACTGCATAGGCCAGATTGTTGTTACAACCTGCCTGCAAATACCCTCGGCGATATTTCTGGAGTCGTTTTTATCCTTTTTGGGCGTGGGTGTTTCCTCACCTATGACAAGCCTTGGTTCTATGGCTTCGGAAGCTTTAAGCGGAATCCAGACCTATGGATATCGCCTTGTTATACCTGCAATAGTATTGAGCATAATGATTCTCGCCTTTAATCTCTTTGGCGACGGACTGCGTGACGCTCTTGACCCCAGACTTAAGAAATAAGAAAGGAGGAGACTTTATTTTGAAAAACGCAAATAAAAAAACTTCCCTATCCAAGTCCTCTAAGGCTGCTTCGGGCAAAAAAGAAGGGAAACTGCTGGAAGTTAAAGATCTTAAGGTTTCCTTCTTTACCCCTGCAGGCGAGGTGAAGGCCGTGGGCGGCATAAGCTATGACCTAAACTACGGTGAGGTTATGGGCATTGTTGGTGAATCCGGCTCCGGCAAAAGTGTGGAGGCATATTCCATAATGGGACTTTTGCAGTCCCCCGGAAAGGTTATCGGAGGTTCTATAAGCTTTGAGGGAGAGGACGTATTAGCTAAATCAAAGGACGAAATGACAAGCTTTAGGGGAAATAAGGTTTCGATGATTTTCCAAAACCCCATGACCTCCCTAAACCCTGTATATACCGTCGGAAATCAGCTTGTGGAAGCCCTTCGGGCCCATAACAAGGACATCTCTGCCGCGGAGGCAAAAAAGCGGGCGGCGGAAATGCTTGACATGGTTGGCATAAACAATGTTGAAAAGCGCATGAAGCAATATCCTCATGAGTTTTCCGGAGGTATGCGCCAGCGTGTAATGATAGCCATGGGGCTTATCTGCAAGCCAAAGCTCCTTATAGCCGACGAGCCGACAACTGCTCTTGACGTTACCATTCAGGCACAAATCATAGAACTTATGAAAGAGCTTCAGCAAAAAACCCAAATGGGAATAATCTTTATAACCCACAACCTTGGTGTTGTGGCGGAAATTTGCGATAAGGTATCCGTTATGTACGCAGGACGAATTGTTGAAAAAGGCTCGGTAAATGATATTTTTTATAAGCCCTCACATCCTTACACAGTTGGACTTTTGCGTTCTATGCCAAGAGTTGACGCTCAGGAATATGAGCGCCTTATCCCCATAGAAGGCACCCCTGTTGATATGTTAAACCCACCTGACGGCTGCCCCTTTGCTCCTAGATGTGAAAGCTGTATGCAGATTTGCCTGAAAAAGATGCCGCCCTATGTCGAAATAGGCGATGGTCACAGCAGTGCCTGCTGGCTTCGGGTTCAGGAGAATATGAAAGACAAGGAGGCCGAAAACAATGGATGATAAGGTTCTTCTTGAAATTAAAAACCTTAAAAAATACTTTCGGATAAGCGGAGTTAAAGGCCCCGGAGTTCAGGCTGTTGAAGACGTGTCCTTCCAGATAAAAAAAGGTGAAACCTTGGGCCTTGTCGGAGAATCCGGCTGTGGAAAAACCACCTTGGGGCGCACTGTTTTGCGTCTTTATGAGCCAACATCAGGCGAAATTATTTATGACGGAAAAACTATTTACAATAGCGGCGGCGAGGTTATTCCAATTTTAGATGAAAAAAACCAGCCGGTTCTTGACGAAAAGGGAAAACCGAAAACCCGCATTTCAAAAAAAGTTTCCCTTGACATGATGCCTTACCGCCGGAAAATGCAAATAATTTTTCAAGACCCTTCCGCCTCTTTAGACCCCCGTATGACCGTTGGCGAGATAATCGGCGAAGCCATAGATATACACAAGCTAGCCAATAGCAAGGCCGAGCGCATGGATATGATAAAATCCCTTCTTGACGAGGTTGGGCTGAACACAGAGCACGCAAACCGCTTCCCTCATGAGTTTTCCGGCGGTCAGCAACAGCGTGTTGGCATAGCCCGTGCCCTTGCCGTAAAGCCTGAATTTTTGGTATGTGACGAGCCTGTTTCCGCCTTGGACGTTTCCATACAATCACAGATTGTCAATATGCTGGAGGATATGCAAAACGAACATGGGCTAACTTATCTTTTCATAGCCCACGACCTTTCCGTGGTTCGGCACATTTCAAACCGCATAGGCGTTATGTATTTGGGCAGTCTTGTAGAGCTTGGGGAAAGCTATGAGCTTAACCGCCATCCCCTGCACCCATACACCCAAACCCTGCTTTCAGCGGTTCCTGTACCCGACCCGGAGGTAAGCCGTGCAAGACAGCGCATAGTTTTGGAAGGGGATATACCAAGTCCTATGAATCCTCCTACAGGCTGCCGCTTCCACACCCGCTGCCCTTATGCAAAACCCATTTGCAAAGAAGTCGTTCCCGAATTTAAAGAATACGACACGGGTCACTGGGCCGCCTGCCATATTATTTAACTTAATAAGCAAGTTGCGCCCCGTTATTTTTAGCGGGGCGTATTTTTATGCAAAGCTTAAAAAACAAAGAAAACATAAAATGACTTTCTTAAAGCATAACAAGGCCAAAGCTTACTTTTTGAAGCCTTTTCCAATAAATATCGGTTTTTCTGCTTCTTTGCGGCATAGTCCTACATTTCATTTTATATATTTGCGCAAACCCGGAAAAGAAGGCCCCAAAATGAAGGATTATGCTAAAATTTTATAATTGATGTTGACAGAAGCTTTTAGAAATGATATTATATCGTGAAATTTAAAGCAGTGAGGGGGCGAAAGCTTTGGCATATTTAATCCGCGGGGCAAAAGTTTTCTTTGAAGATCACTTTGAAAAGCTTGATATTTTAGTTAAGGACGGTATTATTTCAAATATTTCATCTAAAATTTCTGATTTTTCCGGCACCGCTGTTTTTGATATGGACAAGCATTTTGTTTTTCCCGGTCTCATAGATGTTCACGTTCATCTAAGAGAGCCGGGCTTTTTTTATAAGGAAACTATAAAAAGCGGGACAATGGCAGCGGCAAGAGGCGGCTTTACCACAGTCTGCTCAATGCCAAACCTTGAGCCTGTGCCGGACAGCCTTATAAATCTTAAGGCTCAGCTTGATATTATTGAAAAAGATGCCGCTGTTAAAGTCCTTCCTTTTGGAAGCATTTCAAAGGGACAAAAACAGCTTGCGCTTTCGGATATGGAGGAGCTTGCGCCTTATGTGGCAGGCTTTTCCGATGACGGTTTTGGGGTTCAAAGGGATGAAATGATGCTTCTCGCCATGGAAAAGGCAAAAAGTCTCGGCAAAATCATAGCAGCCCACTGTGAGGACAACTCCCTCTTGGGGGGCAGCGCCATCCACGACGGGGCCTATGCCAAAAAACTTGGAATCATAGGTATAAGCTCGGAAAGCGAATGGGTTCAGATTGAAAGAGACATAGATTTGGTGCGAAAAACAGGCTGTGACCTTCACATCTGCCACATTTCCACGAAAGAAGGGGTAGAGCTTGTTAGAAAAGCAAAGGCGGAGGGACTGCCGGTAAGCTGCGAAACGGCGGCCCATTACCTCTGTCTTTGTGATGAGGATTTGCGGGACGAAGGCAGCTTTCGTATGAACCCGCCCCTGCGCACAAAAAATGATAAAGAAGCTCTTATAAAAGGCATACAAGACGGAACAGTTGAGATTATAGCCAGTGACCACGCTCCCCACTCTTATGAAGAAAAATCGAAGGGGCTTTTAGGAAGCTTAAACGGCATAGTTGGCCTTGAAACTGCCTTCCCCGTTTTATATACAAGGCTTGTGAAAACAGGAGTTTTGAGCCTTGAAGCACTTATTAAGCTGATGCATGAAAACCCTGCAAAGCGCTTTAATCTGGCTAGCGGACTTTCCATTGGTCAGCCTGCCAATCTTTGTGTTTTTGACTTAGATGAAGAATATGAAATACGGGCAGAGGACTTTTTATCAAAGGGGAAATCCTGCCCATTTGTGGGAGATAAGGTGTTTGGTAAATGCCGGCTGACCATGTTTTCCGGAAAGCCCGTATACATAGATGAGGCAAAGGCGGCGAATAAATGAAAAAGAATATTTTTACAATAATAAGCAATGAAAAGCTTGCAAAAGATGTTTTTAAAATGACCCTTCAAGGAGATACCTCTGAAATGAAGGTTTCAGGGCAGTTTGTAAACATTGAGCTTTCGGGTCTCTTCCTCCGCAGACCTGTTTCGGTTTGCGACCTTGAAGGGGAGGTGCTCACACTGATATATAAAACGGTGGGGGTGGGCACGGAAAAAATGAGCAGGCTTTGTAAAGGTGATGAGCTTGACCTGCTCACAGGACTTGGTAACGGCTATGACATTAAAAAAAGCGGAGAAAAACCCCTGCTCATAGGCGGCGGAGTGGGAGTTCCCCCCTTGTATTTACTGGCACGTCAGCTTATAAAAACAGGCAAAAGGCCTTCTGTTGTTTTGGGTTTTAACAGTAAGGAAGATGTTTTTTATGAGGATGAATTTAAGGCACTGGGCGCCGAGGTTTTTGTGACTACGGCAGACGGCAGCTATGGTATAAAAGGCTTTGTCGCAGATGCTATGGCCAAAATTACAAATTGGGACTACAGCTTCTCCTGCGGGCCGGAGCCAATGCTAAAGGCGGTTTATGACTGCTCTGAAAAAGACGGGCAGTTTAGCTTTGAGGAGAGAATGGGCTGCGGCTTCGGCGCCTGTATGGGCTGCAGCTGTAAGACAAAATACGGTGCAAAAAGAATCTGCGTTGAAGGGCCGGTTTTAGAAAAGGGGGAGATAATATGGTAGATACCAAAGTTTTTCTAAGCGGCATAGAGCTTAGTAACCCCATAATCCCCGCCAGCGGAACCTTTGGCTTCGGAGCGGAGTTTGCAAAATTCTATGACCTTAACATTCTTGGCAGCATCTCCCTTAAGGGAACAACAGTCCAGCCTCGTTTTGGCAATCCCACCCCTCGCATTGCCGAGTGTCCTTCGGGTATGCTAAACTCTGTGGGGCTCCAAAACCCGGGAGTTTCGGAGGTTTGTAAAACGGAGCTGCCCAAGCTGAAAGAAGTTTACATAAAACCTGTGATTGCAAATGTCAGCGGCTTTTCTATTGAGGAATATGTGCAGTGTGCCCTTGCAATGGACTCACAGGATCAGGTGGGTATAATCGAAGTAAATATCAGCTGCCCCAACGTATACGGAGGCGGAATGAGCTTTGGGGTTAGTCCCGAAGCGGCGGCAGGGGTTACCCGTGCTGTTAAGGCCGTATGCTCAAAACCAGTTTACATAAAACTTAGCCCCAATGTAAGTGATATTGCAGAAATTGCCCTTGCCTGCGAAGGGGCAGGAGCTGACGGCATAAGCCTTATAAACACGCTTTTGGCAATGCGGATTGACCTTAAAACAAAAAAACCTATTCTTGCAAATGTTATGGGCGGTCTATCGGGACAGGCTGTTTTCCCTGTGGCTCTAAGGATGGTTTATGAGGTGTATAAGGCTGTTAGCATTCCTATAATCGGCATGGGTGGCGTAAGCAGCGCCGAGGATGTGATTGAAATGATGCTTGCTGGAGCATCTGCCGTTCAGGTGGGGGCAGCTAACCTTAAAAACCCCTTTGCCTGTAAGGAAATTATTGAGGCTCTGCCTGCTGCCATGGAAAAGTACGGAATAAAGAGCTTAAGTGAAATTATCGGAGGTGCTCACTAATGGAAAGAGATGTTATTGTTGCCTGCGACTTTGCCGGCAGGGAAGAAGTGATGAATTTTCTTCGCAAGTTTACAGATGAAAAGCCCTTTGTGAAGATTGGAATGGAGCTTTTTTATGGCGGAGGGCCGGATATTGTGCGGGAAATAAAAGCCATGGGGCACAAGATATTTCTTGATTTAAAGCTTCACGATATCCCAAACACCGTAAAAAAAGCCATGTCGGTTTTGTCCGCCTTGGATATAGATATGTGCAATGTTCACGCCGCCGGAACAGCCGCCATGATGTCGGCAGCATTAGAAGGCTTAACCCGCTCTGACGGCAGCCGTCCAAAGCTTATTGCCGTAACCCAGCTTACATCCACCGACGAAGAAAGAATGAGACGGGAGCTGCTCATTAACGAAAGCCTTGAGGAAACCGTGTTAAAATATGCGGAAAACGCAAAAGCGGCAGGCCTTGACGGGGTGGTTTGCTCACCTTTAGAGGCAGCCTCGGTTAAAGACCGCTGCGGAAAAAACTTTCTTACAGTCACCCCCGGTGTGCGCTTTGCCGGAGGGGATGTCAACGACCAGAAAAGGGTGACAACTCCGGCCATGGCAAGGGAAATCGGCAGCGACTATATCGTTGTGGGAAGGCCCATAACTCAGGCAGAAAGTCCCTTGGCAGCATACAGAAGATGCCTTGATGAGTTTCTGGGAAAGTAAAAAACAATAGCTAAAACATCCTAAAACCGATATAAAGAAGGAGATAAAATGAAAGAAAAAATTGCAAAGCTGCTTTTATCCGTTGGTGCTGTGGTGATAAACCCCCATGAGCCTTTCACTTGGGCAAGCGGCATAAAAAGCCCAATTTACTGCGACAACCGCCTGACGCTAACTTCCCCTATGGAGCGTACAGAAATTGAAAAGGCTCTATGTGAAGTTATTCGCTCGGAGTATCCCCAGTGTCAGGTGCTTATGGGAACAAGCACGGCAGGCATTGCCCACGCCGCCATAGTCGGCCATATTATGGGGCTTCCCATGGGCTATGTGCGCTCCGGCGCAAAGGGGCACGGCAAGCAAAACCAGATAGAGGGCAGGCTTAAAAAGGGGCAGAAGGTTGTTGTTATTGAAGACCTTATATCAACGGCAGGCAGTGTTTTGGAAGTGGTTGAAGCCCTGCGTTCTGCAGGGGCAGAGGTTTTGGGAGTTGCAAGCATTTTCACCTACAATATGCAAAAGGGAAAAGACAGGCTGAAAGAGGCAAATGTTAAAAATATAAGCCTTACAAACCTCGACAGCCTCTTGGAAACGGCGGCAGAGGAAGGAAAGCTCCTGCAATCTGATATAAAGCATGTTTTAGCCTTCAGGGATAATCCCTCAGACGAAACATGGATAAAGGGGAACTGAAAAATGAAGGATTTAATCAGCATCACAGACCTTAGTATAGACGAGCTTGAAAGCCTGATTAAAAAAGCGATGCATATTATTGAAAACCCTGACGAATATGCTGAAAAATGCAAAAGAAAAAAGCTTGCCACCTTGTTTTACGAACCTTCCACAAGGACAAGACTAAGCTTTGAAGCAGCAATGCTGGAGCTTGGCGGCAGTATATTGGGCTTTTCCGAGGCAAATTCATCCTCGGCATCTAAAGGCGAAAGTGTTTCGGACACGGCAAAAACCATAAGCTGTTATGCTGACATAATTGCCATGCGCCACCCTAAGGAGGGCGCTCCCATGGTGGCGGCAGGGGCGGCGAGCATCCCCGTTATAAACGCGGGAGACGGGGGACATAACCACCCTACCCAGACCCTTACAGACCTTTTGACGATTTATAAGGAAAGGGGCAGGCTAAGCAATCTTAAAATTGGCTTTTGCGGTGATTTGAAATTCGGAAGAACGGTGCATTCCCTTATAGAAGCCATGTGCAGATATGAAGGAAACAGCTTTGTTCTTATATCTCCGGACGAGCTTAAAATCCCCGGATATTTGAGAACGGGAGTCCTTGACAAAAACAACATTCCCTATCTGGAAACAGATAACTGGGACAAGATGCCGGAGCTTGATATTTTGTATATGACCCGTGTTCAAAGAGAGCGCTTTTTTAACGAGGCAGACTACCTTCGTCTGAAAGATGCCTTCATACTTACAGCGGATAAGCTTATATCAGCTAAGGACGAGCTTGTTATAATGCACCCGCTGCCCAGAGTTAACGAAATTGAAAGAGCAGTGGACGAAGATAAAAGAGCCTGCTATTTCGAGCAGGTGAGAAACGGAAAATATATACGTATGGCGCTTATCCTAATGCTTCTTGGAATTGAATAAGCTCTGAGTGAGGTTTACATAATATGACTATTGATTCTATAAAAAACGGAATAGTTCTTGACCATATTTCCTCTGGCAAAAGCATGGAGATTTACCGCATCCTTGAATTATCAAAGCTGGACTGTTCGGTGGCGATAATAAAAAATGCCGTAAGCCGCAGGGGAGGCCGCAAGGATATCATAAAAATCGACTCGGAAATAGATATTAATCTAGATGTTCTGGGTTATATCGACCCCGGCATCACGGTTAATATAGTGCGAGACGGGAAGATTTGCAAGAAAAGCCAGCTGGCGCTGCCGGAGAGGGTATCCGGTGTTATAAAATGCAAAAACCCCCGCTGTATAACATCCATTGAGCAGGAGCTTACGCATATTTTTGAGTTATCGGACAGGGAAAACGGCATTTACCGCTGTGTTTACTGCGAGACAAAGGCAGAGCATGAAATTTAAGTGGTTTTTTCCTCTAAAAGAGCGCAGCCGCGGGGATTTATAGTTATTCTGCCGCTGTTTTCAAGACAGTTATGCCCAATTAAAAGTCTGTCCTGCTCTGCTGCTTCAAGGATTAAATCTCCTTCTCCCATATTTATGGCGCAAAGAGCTTTTTCCCTGCTGTTTTCACGCAGGAAGATAAAGACATTATCCTTTGCCCTTAGGGTTTTATATTCCCCTCCGGCAAAGGCAGGGCAAAAACGCCTTGCTTTAGAGAGCTTTTCATACCAGTCCAAAAGCCCCGTGTCCTCATTTCCCCAAGGGTAGCAGCGGCGGTTGAAGGGGTCCTCATAGCCGTAAAGGCCAACCTCGTCACCGTAGTAGATGCAAGGCACCCCCGGCAGGGTAAATTGCAAAAAAGAGGCAAGGCGCAAAAGCTCTTTTGCCTTTTGCAATTCCCCGTCTGAAAGAAGGGCCGCGGCTCTTTCCTCACGGCTTGGATATTCCTTGCCGGACAAAACCGTTAAAATTCTTGCGGTGTCGTGAGTTCCCAGGCCGTTCATCAGGCAGTCTATGGAGGGCTTTGGATAGTTTTCACAGATGGACTCCACAGTTTCCCGAAAAGCTTCGGCGCTGCCGCCTTTTATAAAATCAATGATAGCGTTTTTAAAGGGATAGTTCATCACGCTGTCAAGCTGGTCACCTTTAAAATAGCGCCGCCTTTTCCCATAGGCGAATTTTTTTGAAGCGTCCTCCCAAACTTCGCCTATTACCAAGGCTTTTTCATCTTCAGTCTTAACTCTTTTACGAAGTTTTTCTAAAAACAAATCGGGAAGCTCGTCTGCCACATCCAGCCTCCAGCCGGCGGCGCCCAAGCTCATCCATTTTTCCAAAACTCCCTTTTCACCGCAGATAAAGTTTAAAAAATCGGGGTTTTCCTCACGAACCTGTGGGAGGGTTTTTATGCCCCACCATGATTCATATTCCTCGGGAAACTCCGTGAAGCTGTACCAGTCGTAATACTTTGATTCCTTTGACTGATATGCCCCAAGTTCATCATAGCTGCCATTGCGGTTAAAATATCGAGAGTCGGAGCCGGTATGGTTAAAAACTCCGTCTAGAATTACCCGAATACCATATTTTTTCCCCTCATGACAAAGCTTCTGGAAGCTTTCCTCGTCTCCGAAGGAGGGGTCTATTTTCATATAGTCTCCGGTGTCATATTTATGATTTGAAGCCGCCTCGAAAATAGGACTTAGATACAGACAGCTTACCCCAAGGCTTTGAAAATATGGCAGTTTTTCTGTTATACCCTCAAGGTTTCCGCCGAAAAAGTCGTTATTTAGAATCTCCCCATTTTCGTCAGGCAGAAAGTGGGGGACACCGCCCCAGTCATCACGCATAACAGCAGATGGCTTTATAGAGCCGTCACCTTTTTTTCTAAACCTGTCAACAAAAATATGATAAAACAGCCCGCCCTTTATCCAGTTTGGGGTTTTGTAGTTTTTATTATAAACGCTAAGCTGAAATTTTTCCGGAGATGAGGTCAAAAAACCCGCTCCGTTTTTAGTTTTACCTATAAGTCGGGTTTCGCCGCTGCAAATAAGCTCAAAATGGTACCAGTATAAACCGGGCTTTTCAAGGCTCAAGCTTTCTTCAAAGCGGGTATAACCCTTATCCTGCCAGACAGGTTTAAGGTCAAATCGCAGCTGCTCATAGGCTTCGTCCTTCTGAAAAACAAGGCTTATAGCCTGGGCCTTGCAGCCGTCGCACACTCTTATACCAAAGCGTATTTTTTCACCATTTGGAACAGCGCCAAAGGGCAGCTTATCAAGCTCGCTGCGGCTGTTATATAAAACCTCGCTCATTATTTCCTCCATATCTGGATTTT
>CAZTXG010000038.1:0-12733 GCA_964617335.1 uncultured Oscillospiraceae bacterium | reverse complement strand
CTGAGCCAAAAACCGTTAACACCCATATGTAAACTGTGGGGGCATTTTGAACTGTAGAGGATTTAAAGGTGTTTTGAATGCTGCCAATTATCGGTGTGCTTGTAACATAGGCCCTAACGTTTTCCGGCAAGGTGATGTCGGTGTTTCCGAAAATTGAATACACATTAACCGTGCAGTCGCGCTTTATAGTTGAATTTTTCAGCATCAGCTCGATGCTGCCGAAAACCGCATAGGTGTTTACCCCACGAAAAACGGCATCATCAAACTTAGGCTTGTTTCCGCCGAAAACAGCAAAGTGAGTGTCTCCCCTGCTGCCGGCGAAAATACCGTTATTACCTTCCTTGCGCATCCTTGCGGGGACTTTAAAAACGATGTTCAGCCCAAGGAGTATAACTATAAGGGGGGCGATAAGCTTATAGCCAAGGTTATCGTGAAAAACTCCCTGAGCGCTTAAAAGCAAAAGAATGCCCACACCGGCTCCTATGGAATTTAAAAGATTTATACCCCCTGTGGCCATGGATAGCACACAGGGAAGGATTATAAAAAGCGCCCACCAGCCATCAAAGGAAAGGTTCGTGTCCCAATAGCCCAGCACATTGCAGCCATACAAGACACCTCCGATTACAATAAGAAGTCCTATAATGACTGTAAGCCAATTTCTTTTCATGAAGTTTTCTCCTCAGAAGCCAATTACTAAAGAAAGCGGCAAACAAAAACGCGTTTGCCGCTTAAAGTTAAATGCGCTTAGTCCTCTTCTTCCCAGTTGTGCCAGACGTTTTGGACGTCGTCGTTGTCATCAAACATTTCAAGCATTTTGTTCATGTTTTTGATTTCGTCCTCTAAGGTGAGCTTTATGTAGTTTTGGGGAACCATCTCAAGCTCTGCCGAGAGGAACTTATATCCAAGCTCCTCAAGCTTTTCCGCCGCTGCCTGAAAAGCCTCGGGAGTGGTGTAAACAACAAAGCTCTCGCCCTCTGTGACGCAATCGTCCGCCCCAGCGTCCAGAGAGTCCATCATGACGGTATCTTCGTCAAGCTTATTTTCCTCGTTATCAATGATAATAACACCCTTATGGTCAAAAGACCAGGAAACACAGCCGGAAGCGCCTAAATTACCGCCGTATTTATCGAAATAATGGCGCATTTCGGCAGCAGTGCGGTTTCTGTTGTCCGTCATAGTTTCTACGATAACGGCAACGCCGCTGGGCCCGTAACCTTCATAGGTTATACTTTCGAAATTAGAGCTGTCGGCAGAGCCGAGAGCCTTTTCGATACAGCGTTTAATGTTGTCGTTGGGCATATTGGCAGCCTTTGCCTTGGTTATAACCGCTGCAAGACGGGAGTTATTAGCAGGATCCCCGCCGCCCCCCTCTTTGACCGCAACAATCATTTCTCTTGCGACTTTTGTGAAAATCTGAGCGCGCTTTGCGTCCTGCGCTCCCTTAGTTTTTTGAATATTATGCCATTTGGAATGTCCGGCCATTTTTAACAGCTCCTAATGTAAATTGCAGTTAAAATTATAGCATTAAGCTCGTCTCAATGCAAGCCCTTTTCCAATTTCAAGAAAAGCTCGACTTTTTTATCACTTTCCAAACTTGTCATTATACATCTCTATAGACCTATTTATGGTGGCAATTGCCTGATCACGGTTTTGAACCTCATCAACGCTGGTCTGCTTACCCTCAAGCATTTTATACACAGAGAAAAAGTGCTTCATCTCGCTGAATATATGACCGGGCAGCTCACTTATATCTTTAAAAGAGTTATATGTGGGGTCGGCATAAGGGATGGCGATAATCTTTTCATCATTTCGCCCGTTATCAATCATGGTTATCATGCCAATGGGATAACACCTTACTGTAACAAAGGGGTCAATGGCCTCACTTGAGAGCACAAGCACATCTAAGGGGTCGTCGTCGTCGGCATAGGTGCGTGGAATAAAACCATAACTGCTGGGATAATGGGTGGATGTATACAGTATTCTATCCAAAATCAGCATACCGGTTTCCTTATCCAACTCATATTTCTTTTTACTTCCCTTGCTTATTTCTATGACCGCCAAAAAATCTTCGGGTTTTATTCTCCCCGGGTTCATATCATGCCAAATGTTACCCATTTTGTTCCTCCGTGAAATAAAATTATATAATTCAACTTTAACTTGTACGAATGTCTGTGCTAACCTGCCAAAAATCTTAAATATTTTTAGTGGACTTGCACTATAAAGTGTAACATAATAATTGTCCTTGTCAAGCAGTGAAATAAACATTTATATAAACCATATATCTATCTTGTTTCTAGTTGTTTTAATTGTATATTTTTTAATAGTCATGGCTTATTTCTAGATGCAAAAGCATTAATAAAACTTATACGCCTTTTCTGCTGACAGGTTTACTATGCTAATTTAACGAAATAAACTAAGAAGCTTGACAATGATAGCTTGTATCGATATAATTTAAGTTAAATTTTAAAAGGGAGAGGCAGATAAATGGAAATTTGGCATGAAGTCTTTTGCCTTGGCAGAATAAATCATATACGAATGCGCACTTTCCGGACACATGGTTTGTGCGGGTGTTTTTGCGGTATCCAAAAAACTGCCTGAACTTTTGCGTTTTTTCACCCCCCATAGAAATCTGCAAATACCATGTGCCTCGGAAAGCCCATATAATCGGCGCCGGAGGCGTTTTTTATTTCATATCAAAAGTATATAAAATTATATTAGGGAGAATTATCATGAAGCTTACAGATGTAATTAATTCGGGAAAGCCTTCCCTGTCTTTCGAGGTTTTTCCTCCGAAAAACAGCGCAGCCTATGAAAGCATTAAGACCGCTGTGGAAGAAATTGCCTGCCTTTCTCCAAGCTTTATGAGTGTAACATACGGAGCGGGCGGCGGAACCAGTGAGTACACCACAGATATTGCGGCAGATATACAAAAGCGTCATGATATCCCTGTTTTAGCCCATCTCACCTGCGTTTCCTCCACCCGTGAGGGAGTTTTGGCACAGCTAAACAAAATGAAGGAAGCGGGGATAAAAAATGTGCTTGCCCTGCGGGGAGATATTCCCCAGGGAATGTCACCTCAGGAAAACTGGCACTACCGCTATGCCTCCTCTCTTATAGATGAGGTGCGGGATTTCGGCGGTTTTTGTATAGGCGGAGCCTGTTACCCAGAAGGACATACCGAGGCGGAAAGTCAGCATCAGGATATTGAATATCTTAAAATGAAGGTTGATGCAGGCTGCCAATTTCTAACCTCACAGATGTTTTTTGATAATAATATATTTTACAATTTTCTATATAAAATAAAAAAAGCAGGAATAAACGTGCCGGTTGTAGCGGGCATTATGCCTGTTACCAAGGCTGCGCAAATAAAAAGAATAACCGCCCTTTCCGGAACTGCCCTGCCCCCAAGGTTTAAGTATATTCTTGACCGTTTTGGGGACAATCCGGCAACCATGATGCAGGCGGGTATAGCCTATGCAACAGAGCAGATAGTGGACCTTTACGCAAACGGAGTTGATGCCGTCCACGTTTATTCTATGAACAATCCCTCCGTTGCGAGAACTATACAAAGTAATATATCGGAGATTTTGAAATGAGCAGCCGTCAGGCAGTAAAAGTCATAGAGATAGAGCCGCAGCTTATTGAAATACCCTTTGAAAAAGTTTGCCGTTATCTGGGTCTTGGCAAAACTACGCCGGAACCCCAGCTTCAAAAGCAGATTTTAAAAAGCATTGATGAGTTTAAAAAAGAGGTCTCATATAAGGCCTGTTTTAGGGAAGTTTCATGCCGTGAAACATCTTCCGGAACCGATTTAGAGCTTTTCTTTGCACCTGGGCAGCGCCTTAAAAAGACCCTTTCCGGCTGTGATAAAGCCATCATTTTTGCTGCCACCACGGGGCTTGCCGCGGAGATGTCCCGTCGGCAGGCGGCTGTTAACTCCCCTTTACAGGCTCTTTTGCTGGATGCTGTTGGAACTACAGCCATAGAAAGCTTTTGCGACAGGCTGTGCGCCCAATGGAAAGAGGAATATGAAGGATATTTTTTAAGACCTCGTTTCAGCCCCGGATACGGGGACTTGCCCATTGAAATACAGGCTAAGCTTTTAGACTCTTTAGAGGCTGCAAGTCACACAGGCATAAGGCTTACAGAGTCATACTTGATGATTCCTCAAAAATCTGTCACCGCCATTGTTGGCCTTGGAAAAGAGGGCTGCCGGCAGTCTGCTGCCGACTGTTCTCTTTGCAATAAAACAGACTGTCAATTTAGATTGAAATAGTGGAAAAACATCGTAACAGCTCCCAAAAAGCTATTGTGAGGGTAAAACCAAGCCCTCCTTATTGCTAACTTACAGGCAAAGACAAGTGGAAGGAAAAAACTTTATATGAAGCTGATGGAATTAGTCAAAAACGGGATATTTTATCTTGACGGGGGCACAGGCTCGTATTTACAGGCCAGAGGACTAAAGCCCGGTGAGAAGCCCGAAATGTGGAACCTCACAAAACCCGAGGAAATTATAGACCTGCACCTTGCCTATTACAAGGCAGGAAGCATGGCCGTCTGTTCGAATACCTTTGGAGTCAATGCTTTGAAGTTTGACGGGAAAGACGGAAGTCCAAGTGTTTCCCAAGTAGTTTCAGCTGCACTCTCCTGTGCAAAAAAAGCACGAGACATAGCAAAAAGTGAACAAGACCTGTTTATAGCCCTTGATATTGGCCCTCTCGGCAGGCTTTTGGCTCCCATGGGGGACCTGCCCTTTGAAAAGGCTGTGGAGCTTTTTGCCGAAACTATCCATGCCGGTGATAAGGCCGGCGCTGATTTTATTCTTATAGAAACAATGAACGACTGCTACGAAACAAAGGCGGCGGTTTTGGCCGCAAAGGAAAATTCATCCCTTCCGATTTTTGTAAGCAATGTCTATGACGAAAGCGAAAATCTCTTATCCGGAACGCCGCCGGAGGCAATGGTGGCTATGCTGGAGGGCTTGGGAGTAGATGTAATAGGCCTAAACTGCTCTGTTGGACCTGATAAAATGCTGGAAATTCTGCCAAGGTTTACAGCCTGTGCCTCGGTTCCCCTTCTTGTAAAGCCCAATGCAGGCCTGCCCAGAAGTGAAAACGGAAAAACAGTTTATGATTTGGGCGCTGAAGAATTTGCGGATACTATGAAGGAAATTGTCTTGTCCGGCGCCGCTGTGGTAGGCGGCTGCTGCGGCACAAGGCCGGAGTATATAAAGGCTTTGGTTTCCAAAACAGCTGACATCACCCCTTTGCAAAACAAAAAAAAGGAGCTTACTGTAATAAGCTCATACACCCATGCGCTAAGCTTTGGAAATGAGCCTATTCTCATTGGCGAAAGGATTAACCCCACGGGTAAAAAGCGCTTTAAGCAGGCTTTAAAGGAAAACGATATAGGATATATTTTGAAGGAGGGTTTAGCCCAGCAGGAGCAGGGTGTTCATGTGCTTGATGTCAATGTGGGTCTGCCGGAAATTGACGAAACTAAAATGCTTGTTGACTGTGTAAGCCAGCTTCAGGGAGTGTGCAGCCTTCCCCTGCAAATTGACACATCAAACCCCGAAGCTATGGCGGCGGCCATGAGAATATATAATGGAAAGCCCATGATAAACTCTGTAAACGGCAGCAGAGAAAGCATGGCTGCCATCTTCCCTCTTGCAAAAAAATACGGCGGAGTTATAATCTGCCTTACCCTCGATGAAAAAGGCATTCCCGAAACGGCCCAAGGCAGACTTGAAATTGCAAGAAGAATAACAAATTCTGCGGCAGAATATGGGATATCACCTCAAGACCTGATATTTGACCCTTTGGCTCTCACTATTTCCTCAGATCAAAAGGCGGCACAGGTAACTCTTGAATCTATTTCCCTTATAAATGACGAGCTTTCTGCCCTTACTTCTCTGGGTGTATCAAACATCTCCTTTGGTCTGCCCTCCAGAGACTATGTTACGGCAACTTTCTTCAGCATGGCGCTTACGGCGGGGCTTTCCGCTGCCATAGTAAACCCCTTTTCTGTGGAGCTTCAAAAGGCATATAAAAGCTATATGGCTCTTTCCGGTCTTGACCCCAGCTGCAGCGCTTATATAGACTTTGCCCAGAGAGTTACAAGCAGCGAAAATCTTTCTGCCGCCACGGTTTCAGAGGAAACAAAGGGTGGAACCGACGGACTTAAAAACGCCATTATAAAGGGGCTTACCATGGATGCTGCAAGGCTTTCCCTCGATGCTCTTAGGGAAACTGACCCCCTTACCCTTATAAATGAACAGATTGTTCCGGCATTGGATGTTGTTGGCAGGGGTTTTGAGGAAAAAACCGTCTTTCTCCCCCAACTTTTAATGAGTGCCGAGGCGGCAAAGGCGGCTTTTGAGCAGGCAAAAAGCAAAATGCCCTCCACAGGGAGCCAAGGAGAACCTGTTATCCTAGCCACTGTAAAAGGTGATATCCACGATATTGGAAAAAATATAGTTAAGGCCCTACTGGAAAATTACGGTTTCAACGTGATAGATTTAGGCCGTGATGTACCGCCGGAAACCATAGCCGAGGCGGCGGAAGAAAACAAGGCAAAGCTTGTTGGACTAAGCGCTCTTATGACTACGACAGTCTCTGCAATGGATGAAACAATAAAACTTTTAAAGAAAAAGCAGCCTCATGTACTAACCGTTGTTGGGGGGGCGGTTTTAAGCCAAGACTACGCAAATATGATAGGGGCTGACCGCTATGCCAGAACGGCAATGGACACTGTGCGCTATGCAGAGTATGTTTTAAGAAGCTGAATAAAAAGGCAGTACGGTTTTAGCCGTACTGCCTTTTTTGTGTAGACTCTTTGCTTTAACTATAAGGTCTTATAAAAAACTACTATGTCCTCATAGCTTCCATTTTTCATGTGAAAGCCCTCCGGAATTGTGCCGAGACGAACAAAATTAAGCTTTTCATAAAGATGAATGGCTCCATGGTTTGTTGCAACCACAGCGTTAAACTGGATTATCCTAAAGCCCAGCTCCTTTGCCTTTTCTAAGCAGTGCAAAACAAGCTTTTCACCAATGTGCAGACCCCTGCACTCTTTTTTTACGGCAAAACTTGCGTTTGAGATATGGGCGCATCTGCCCACATTATTTGGGTGCAAAATATAAAGACCGAGTATTTCACCTGTATCTTTATCCTCTGCAAGGCCTGTGAAAGACTGACTGCCAAAAAAAGCAAGACCACTTTCTGTATCCAGCTTTTCTTCCTGGGGAAAGGCAATGCCGTCCTCCACAACGCAGTTCCATATTTCTGTCATGGAAGGAAGGTCTTTAGTTGTAAACTCTCTAATAATTATATCCATCTATATTTTTCCGTTTCTGATAGCTTTTTCTTATCGTTTTAAACCCGGGCATTTTCCTACCCCTTAGAGTGTTTTTTAAAATATGCGGATAGAACCTTTAGGCTTTCTTCCCTCAAAACATCAGGTGTCACCCGGGGCTTCCAGCCGGAGTTTTCAAACACAAGGCGGCAGCATTCGGCCCCCTTTACTCCTAATATATTGCAAAGGTCAATATCGCTGGCAGCATATACCAGACGGCCAAGCTTTGTCCAAACCATTGCCCCGCAGCACATAAAACAAGGCTCACAGCTTGAATATAAGGTGTATTCCCTAAGGTCTGTAATCCCTGTTTCCGCACAAAACCTTCTAAGCAGCCCCGCTTCTGCATGGAATGTGGGATCAGAGCCTGTGTAGATTTGGTTTTCGTTGGTAAAGACGATTTCGCCGTCTTTTACAAGCACAGCCCCAAAAGGCTCGTTGCCTTTTCCTACTGCCTGCTCCGCAAGACGAATGGCCTCGCTCATAAAAATCTTATCCTGTTCCATAGCCGTCTCCCTATTTTTTCCCTGTGAACAGCGCTATCCACCTGTCCCAAAACGTCTCGTTTGTGGCCTCAAGCTCTGTGTCTTTTACCTCTTCCGGTTTTTCAATTCCCTCGAATTTTAACACAAATTGAACTAAATTGGTATTCTCATTTTTTTCTGAGGTAAAGGAAACTGCTTCAAAGTCCGAACCTGTGTATGAGTTAAGCATACCGTCAATTTCGGATTGTATGGTGTTTGGTAAATTAGCCGTTTCGTTATTTAGCTGCTTTGTGCCCTCATAAAGCTTAGCTGCACCGCTGGAAAGCTCTCCAATGCCGCTTCCGAATGAAGACAGGCCGCTATGAAAATCATTATAACCGGAGGATAAAACCCCAACACCGGCCGTATAGTCACTAAGTCCATTGTGGAATTTCGCATAGCTTTTGTCAAGCTGAGTCAAACCTGCGGAAAGCTGTGCCAGTTGCACCAGCATATCTTCTCCGGACAGAGCCTCATCTATTTTATTTGACATATCCTTAAGAGCGGCTGAAATAGTGCTTATTGAAGGGGATAGAGTATCTATGGTGGAACCGACTGCGTCAAAAGCGCCTTTCACCTGATTGTAAGTGCCCTTAACAGTTTGAGCTGCTGCATATGATGAGACAAGCCCCTCAAGTACCCCATACTGACTGGGTTCGATTTGAGCATACAGGGAGGCAATCTGCTCTTGAGAAACAGACGCTGCCGGAATGCCCTGAATGGCGCTGTCCAGAGCTGCATATGCCGGGGTAAAGCCATTTTTAAGTTCTGCTAAGCCAGCCGACATACCATCCAAAGCGCCGGCCAATTGAGACAGGCCTATAGGAAGCTGGTTGAGGCTGCCCAAATCCAGTCCTTCTGGGGATGAGCCGTTTAGAGCTGAGGCAAGCATTGTTAAAGCGCCGCCAATCTGCTCCGATGCCTGTAAAAGCTGTCCGGAGCTGTTGTCCAGCTGGTAAAGACCTGCCTTTATATCTGATGAGCCATTTGTAAGACCGGCTGTGCCTGTTTGCAGCTCGGCCACGCCATCGGCAAGGCTCCCTACCCCTTGATTTAAGCTGGAAATACCATTGGCTAAGTCTGAAAAACCGCTTAACATATCGGATATATCCGGAATATCCACGTTCATTGAAAAAGGCATGGCGGAAACGTCAATTCCTGTCATGGAAAAATCCTTTACCTTGGTGCACAAATGAATATCCGCATCCGCACCCGGCATTACCGTGTAGACGATAGCTTTGTCTTTACCGGCATTTGCAAGGGTAGCATCCAGAGCCTCAATGTCAAGGCATTTTTCGCTATCTAGGGTTACCGTTATTTGCTGCATATAGTTTTCATAGAAAACAGGGTCTACAGCGGTGTTCTGGCTGCTTTTAATGCTAATTTCAAGCTTTCCGGATTTTCCGCCAAGGTCCTCCGGTGCAATTTTAGCCCCGTCCAAAGAATACTCTATGTCGAATATCCACGGCAGCTCTGTTCCGGACATATATCCCTGATAATAAAAACTTTCCGTCTCGGCTTGAGCTGTAACGATGTCACCATCTTGGGTCAAGACACTTGTATCCGTCAGGTTTTTAACCGAGGTATAATCACCGTAGTCAATTATACTTCCGGCTTTTGCAAGGGCAAAGCTGTTAACGGCATAAATATCTTGAACGCTGCCGTCCGAGGATAAAATTGCGTATATGACCTCATCTTTGGTTTTTATTTCGGCCGTGCCCGAAACTGCTGTATCGGGGTCGGAAATCGTGTTTTCATCTGCCGCAAATGACAGGCTTGCCGAAGAAAAAAGCAATACCGCGGCTAAGCCGACGGACAAAACAGACTTGTATATTTTAGATTTCATTATATCTGCCTCCATGTAGTTTATAAATTGCGAAAGAACTTCGTTTTATAAGTGGTTTTTTCAATTGTCTTATCAAATATGACTAGTAAGGTGGGAAGGAAGCACATTACCATAAATAAGGAAAGCAGTGTTCCCCTGCCAAGTAATAAGCCTATGTCGGCAATGGCGCTGTTTGTTGAAGTGATAAAAAGTGTAAATCCGGCTGTGGAAAGAGTGAGGGCCGAGACTAGTATGGATTTAAAGGATGAGCCAAGTGATAGGCTTAAGGCCTCACGCTTCGGCAGCTTTTCACGGTTTCTTAAGTAGGTGTTGGTAAGCAAGATTGCATAGTCCACCGTTGCCCCAAGCTGCACTGTGCTTATTACCAAATAGCCCAAAAAGTTGATTGGAGTGCCGGTGAAATAAGGAATGGACAGGTTAATCCATATGCCGGCTTCAATGGTAAGCACCAAAATAAAGGGCAGTATTGCCGATTTGAAGGTTATCAGCAAAACAGCAAAAATAGCGATAACGGCAATCCAATTGACAACCACGTTGTCTTTTTGGACAATGTCTTTCATATCATATAGATTGGCACTTTCACCTAGAGTGTAAAAATCATCTCCGTAATACTTTTCTGTAATTTCACTTATGCTTTCCACTGTGTTAAAGGCGGCATCCCCTTCTGCTGCCGTATCTGTATACACGATAATGCGGGCGTAGTTTTCAGAATAAAACTGTTCGGTGATTTCATCTCCCAAATATTCCGGCGGAATGGCCGCACCTACGTTTGCGGCATATGACATAATGCTTGTTATGTGGTCAAGCTCAGAAAGCTCATCACAAAGCAGCTCTTCTTTGGCAGCTTCGCCTTTGGGAATCAGTATTGCCATAACAGTGGATTTGCCAAACTTATCCTCAATCGCAAGTGTGTCTCTGCCATAGCGTGTGCTTGCGTCTATAGTTTCATTTCCATAGAGAAAATCGGTTTTTCTCTGCCCTAAAAAGGTGGGGACAAGCAAAATAGTAACGATAAGCACCGCAGGAATCGCAACCTTCGATAAGACCTTGTTTATATTTCCAAAGTCAGGCATAAATGGCCTATGCTGAGTTTTATCAATAAGCTTGTAAATGCTTAGTATAAGTGCCGGCAGGAAAACCATAACGGAAATAAAGCTGAAAATAATGCCCTTGGCTAAACTTATACCTAAGTCGGCACCTATTCCGAAGTTCATAAATAAAAGAGCTAAAAAGCCAAACAAAGTGGTTGCCGCACTGGCCGCCACGGTGGACATGGATTCTTTCATGGCACGGCGCATGGCCTCATTAACATCTGAACATTCTTTTCTTTTGTCCTGAAAGCTGTGGAGCAGGAAAACAGCATAGTCCAGCGAGCAGGCCAATTGCAAAATCGGGCTTATTGAATTCGTCATAAAGGAAATTTCGCCAAAGATAATATTTGTTCCCATATTTATGACTATTGAGATACCGATAGCAAGAAGAAACAGCAAAGGCTCAAGCCAGGAGGCTGTTGATAATATCAATATGAGAATAATGACAGGCACTAAAATGGCAAAGGCTTTTAAAACAGTTGATGCTGTAGTTTCCCGAATAAAAACCTGAGAAGGAGCATCACCTGTAAGGGCGTTGTCATCGCCAATCAGAGACAATATCTCATTGCAGGCCTCTTTCTCCATGCCCTTGGAAATTGTAACGGAGAACAAAGCATTGCCGTCTTTATAATAGCCTTCGATGATGTCTTTATCGCCCATCTCCAGAGTTTCTCTTATGTCCATCATATCATCCAGCCAAATAACCTGGGAAACACCGTCGATGTTCAGAAGCTTTTCCTTATACTCAAGGGCCTCCATAAGGGAAACGTTTTCAACCATAATGCTTGCGTTTGGCATGGATTCTGAAAATTCGCTTTCCATAATTTTAAGAGCTTGAGTAGATTGAGCGTCTGAAGGCAGATAGTCAACCATGTTGTAGTTGATATCTACAAAGAAAAAAAGAAACAGACACACCACCGAGATAACGGCAAATATGACAATTACCGACTTTTTGTGTTTGATAATAGCATTTGAAAATTGATCCATATAAATCCCCTTATTCGTGTATTGCAAGCTGTACCGAGTTATATTATAATAGACATGGTGTTGGTTTACAACCATCATTGCCCTGAAAAATGGCATGATGCCCAACAGATTAGATTAAAAGTGATGGATTACGTTAAATGAGGTATGCTTATGGACAATAAGAAAACAGACCAGCGAGTCAGGCTGACGCAAAGTCTTTTAAAAAATGCTTTAGTGCAGCTTATGCAGGAGCAGCATATATCAAAGATTTCTATCAGGGCCATATGTGAAGTCGCTGATATAAACCGCAGCACTTTTTATGTCCATTATTCAAATCAGTATGACCTTTTGCATAAGATTGAGCAAGAGGTTCTTGATAACCTTAACAAACATTTAAGCAAACAGGCCTTAGATGAAAACCATCCCATATCCGTACAGGTTTTAAGCAGAGTTTTGGATTATGCTAAAGATAATGTCGAGCTATTTAAGGCTTTGCTGAGTGAAAACTGTGATTTTACCTTTCAAAAAAACCTTATAGAGCTTGCCCAAGTTATCTCAGACCAGCAAAACCAGGCCTTTGACGAGAGAACTCAAGAATACATTAAGCTCTTTGGATTTACCGGCATAGTCAGTATGCTGCAAAAATGGCTTCATGACGGCACTAAAGAATCCCCTGCACAAATGGCAGAGTTTATCATACAGATATACTATTACGGCATAAACAGCTTAAATAAAGATTATTTAAAACGATAGGCCTATTTTTTAAATTAGCGGTGTAAAGAAAAATCCCCAAACCCTTGATACATAAGAGTTTGGGGATTTGGCAAAGAACACGAGTTTGATACAAAATGCACCCGGTAGCCCTGTTCCCGCTTGTTGTGTGAACACCCTTGCTGTTTCCCGTTTGTTCCGTGTGTCGGGTGTGAACACGCTGTTTATTTACCGTTTGT
>CAZTXG010000037.1:10714-13724 GCA_964617335.1 uncultured Oscillospiraceae bacterium | reverse complement strand
ATGAACCGTAGTGGTTTTCCGAGGGGCTGTGAGGGCAAATCGTTAAAAGAAAGGTAATCGTTAAAAGTTGCACCGAACAAGCCTGAGGATCAACGTTTTCTAGGCAATCCCGGTGATACAAACCATAATGACGATAAAGAAACCCATATTGGCAATGACGGCAAAGCCGACAGGGAACGCCATAATACTGATCATGGCAGACCGGACAAGCACACAAATCCGCATGATCATTATATTCAGTGGGATGAGCGAGGACCCCATCCAGGGCCGCCTATAAATTACCCAAATGGCGCACCAGAGTTTAAAAAACACGGAGGGTATCTTATGAACGGAAAAATTACTGGCCACAACACACCGGAACAAAATCGCTTTAAAACAATAAGTGAATTTAAAATGAGCATTAATAGTGGCGCAGAAATTGAATTTGAGTGGAAAGGACAGCGTTACTGGATTATACGTTATGGCAAAGACATGAAAATCACCATTTACGAGCCAAATAAGCCGGAAACGGAAGTTTCGTTTGACACGGCTGACAACGCCTTAGAATATATCGTCTCCGGTGACCGTCTGAGAGATGTGATTACTCAAGTAACGGTGATTGACCGTACAATTTAACTATCAATATTCAGTTGTTGGGGAGATAATTCCACATATCGACCGCCTGAAAACCATTGATATTATTGGATTTCCTGGAATAATCCTGACTCAACACCGGCACCAAGCATAGGGCAAGCCCAGACTAAAAATTTCGTAGAGAAATTTTATTAGTCTGGGCTTTGTCTTTGTCTGGACCAGTATTTGCTGTTATTTTAATGAGCATGGGGATAATTTCGCAGATATTTAACTATTCATCAAGCCCTGATTTCCGATTTAATTTTTTCAAGGGCCTCCTCTATTGCCTGCATTAGCTCCGGGTCATCTTCTGTTTTGCTGCAGCGAAGCAGGGCTTCCTTTGCCTTTTCACCGCCTATGCGCCCTAATGCCCAGGCAGAGGCCTCCCGCACAACTTTTCTGCGGGTTCCGAGAGCCTTTTCCAGTGCCGGAACATGGCTTTCGTCTTGACTGTTGCCCAGTGCAATGGCGGCACTTCGGGGAAATAGCTCCTCCTTGGCGTCATATATGACTTGGGCATCGGTATAGGCTCCCATAATGGGGAAAACCACTCGTTCAAAATAGTCATCGTCCATTAAGAGGACTTTTTCAAGGTCAAACTCTTTCGATATCTTTTCCAAAAAGGGACTTTTATGTTTTGGAGCCTCAAGAGCCTTTTTGTTGCGGGGACAGGCTTCTTGACAGGCATCACAGCCATGAATCCGGCTGCCTGAGGCAATGCGTATTTCTTCCTTCACATAGCCGCTCATGCCAAATGTGTGAAAACTGATACAGCGGGAAGGAATCATTTTCCCCTGCTCGGTAAGTGCGTTTGTAGGGCAGGCATCAATACATAAGCGGCAGTCCGGCGGACAGGGACGCTCTATGCTGGGGCTGTCATAGTCAAGTTCCTTATCGATTATAAAACAAAACATATTTACAAAAGAGCCGCAGCCCTCAGCATAAGCCATATTATTGCCGCCAAAGGTTACAATGCCGGCTCTGGCGGCCGCCCATCTGTCTGGGCACTGCTGAGGCCCTTTATCAAAGACAGCACAGCCTAATTCTTCAAGATATTTTTGAAAAAGAGCCAGACGGCTTCCGTTTAGTGAATCCGGCTTGGGGAGGTAGCCGTTTGAAAGGTAAGTTCTGCCGATGCTTGCAAGAAGATTTTCCGGATAATCAATTTTGGAAAAGTCGTATGCAACACAGACAATAGACTTTGCCTCCGGCATTAAATCCCGGGGGCGAATACCGTCTGTAGGGCCGCCGGGAAAGTGGGTAAACATCCATGCATAGGCCTTGCCCCTACTTTGCAAGTCCTCCTCAAACTCTTCAAAATCATCAGCAGTGGTAATTCCTACCTTTGTAAAACCAAGCTGTAAAGCCTTGTCCTTAATTTTTTGCGTAAGCGCAGTCTTATCCATAAGCATTCTCCTGACTCATTTTTTTGCAGTAATCAAGTCATGCAATTGAGCTAAATATAGAATAGCAAAAATCGTTCTTGCCGTAAATGGTCAATTATGTTAGGATGTCCCTAAATCGGTACAGTTTATAGTAAGTGTCTAAAAACACAACTAAATTATAAAGTTTTCGTAGGGGGAGAAATATGGCTTTGTATACACCGCGGGTTCTTACCGACTCGCTTAAAAAGTTGATGGGCACCAAAATGGTGGACACAATTACGGTAAAAGAACTTACGGAAGATTGCAACATGAACCGTAAAACTTTTTATTATCATTTTCACAGTATTGTGGATCTGCTCAAATGGATGTTTGTAACAGAAATATGCGCGGCATTAGATGGTAACTGCACATATGCCACATGGAAGACTGGATTTGGCTCTGTTATGCAGTATTTGGCGGATAATGAAATCATTATGCAAAATGTTTGTGAATCTGGATATTGGAACGAAATCCGCGCATATTTAAGCCTGCAATCCGAAAGGTCAATGAAGGTATTTGTAGAAGATTCCCTTAGTATTCTTGAAAAAGAAAAGGATATGAAATATACTATTTCAGATTCCAATATGATTTATATTATTAAGGCATATTCAATGCTGAAGTTTGCACTGATTGAGGAGTGGTTTATGAAAGGCCGAAAAGAGTCTATTGACGATTTTTTAATAATGTTCGGCAAGCTTTTAAATAATAATATATTTACAGCGTTTCGCTTGCTGGCAGAGCAGAAATCCCTTGACATTTCCGACTGTCAATAAGAGCGTCCGACCGGAGACGGAAGTGTTTTCGCCCCTGTGTAAATAGTATGGAACAAAGGTTCGGCCTTCGAAGCCTCAATATCCGGAGAACAACACATTTTTTATCAAGAATATCTTGTTTTACCAGTTCACTAAAAAAGTCCTATCTCTTGAGAGATATGGGTTTTTTATGTTCTGTGACTGCTTAAATCTTCTTTACCT
>CAZTXG010000037.1:0-10614 GCA_964617335.1 uncultured Oscillospiraceae bacterium | reverse complement strand
CCTTTATTTTTACGCTGTCAGTAAAGTTGTTGCAGCTTTTAAAAATATTTCCGAAGGTTCCGACTTAGAGACTTGCATGGATGTGGACAATCTGCTAAAATGTATGGCGGTTCATGTTTTTTCGGCAAAATGCAGGCCTGTTTTTTTCTGTTGGGAAAGTAAGTCTGCAAACTGTTATAATTATCGGATTCATATCGGCAAAATAGACTATATTAGATGTGATATATACATAAAATCAGCTTTGCAAGCTGGGCTTGGGGCCTTGGGCCTTTGAAAGCCTTGGCTGTACAAAACTGATTCCATATAAAGTTGCGGCAGCCTGCAAAATGGCTTGCTGCAGCAGGGTAATGTAAAGGGATTTTATATGACTTTTGGCGTTTTTCTTTTGCTTGGCGGTATCGGAATGTTCCTATACGGCATCAACATGATGTCAAAAGGGCTGGAGCAGGTCTCATCTGGAAAGATGCGGCCAGTTCTCGAAGCTGCAACACATAATCCCTACCTATCTATGTTAACCGGCATTGGAATAACGGTGATGATTCAAAGCTCCGGCGCTGTCAACGTTATGACGATTGGCTTTATAAACGCAGGGCTTTTGACCTTATCCCAGTCACTATATATCATGCTTGGCGCAAATATCGGCACAACTATAACTGCACAGATTATAGCCTTTGATGTTGATATTGTTGCTCCGCTGATTTTATTTATCGGCGTTGTTGGATATCAGTTTATAAAAAATGAAAATGTGAAACGTATCGGTTTTATCATCCTTGGCTTCGGCACATTATTTACCGGTATTTATATTATGGGTGAAGCGGTAGACAATCTAAATCTATCCTCTGTTGTTACAGCCTTTATAAATCAATATGACAATCCTATATTATCGCTTATTTTTGGTATTGTTTTTACCGCTGTAATTCAATCTTCATCGGCATCAATCGGTATTCTCCAAGTCCTTGCAATGCAAACATTTGGTTCGTCGATTGGACTTAGCTCTGTTATATATATGATTATCGGAATGAACATCGGTGCTTGCACTCCTGTTTTACTGGCATCTATCGGCGGCAGCAATGAAAGCAAAAGAGCCGCTTATGCCTGCCTGATGGAAAAGGTTTTCGGAGCGGGACTGTTTATCATTATAATAAATATCATTCCTCAGACCATCACATTTATTGAGAATTTTTCTCCCAGTGATGTTTCAAGACAAATTGCAAACCTTCATCTGGTTTTCAATTTAGTTGCATCCCTATGTCTCTTCCCCCTTGTTCCTTTCATCACTCGTTTAATCTTGCGCCTTATTCCGGAGCGTGACATTGATTCTGATGTCAAATCCCTTTTAAGCCCCATAAATCCGGACATTCTCCTAGCTCCTCCCGGAGTTGCAGTAATCAAAACAAAAGACGAAATTCTTCGTATGTATGAAATGGCAATCGACAATCTAAGCCTATCTGTTGAAGCCTTTTTTGATAGAGATGAAGAAAAGGCCCAGCGGGTCTTTGATGTGGAAAGTGATGTGGACTTTCTTTGCAATGAGTTAGCGGGCTTTCTTGTTACCCTAAGCGCTCAGAAGCTGTCCCTTGAAGAATCACAGACAGTTGGCATAATGTTTCAAGTTATAAACGATATAGAGCGTGTCAGCGACCATGCTGAAAATATTGCGGAATATACGCGAATCATGATAAATAAGAATTTATGCCTGTCGGATCAAGCCTTAGAAGAACTAAAAACTATATCTAATGCTACCTTGGCTGCTTTAGATGTATCATTTCGAAGCTATAAAAATGAAGATGATCCGCCAAGCCCCGAACAGGTTGAGGAACATGAGCAGCGGGTTGACAGATTGCAAAGTGAGCTTATCTCAAACCATATTGCCAGGCTAAAGAAATCTGCTTGTAACCCACGCAGCGGAGTAATATTCACAGATATGGTTTCTGACCTTGAGCGCTGTGCCGACCACGCATATCATATAGCGAAAATTTCACAGATATAATTAAAAACCGGCCTGCATTATTACTGATGCAGACCGGTTTTTTTAAAGCATAATTTTAATGCATATGGATTTTTTGTTTTTGCTTTCAACAGAGATACTCCCCTTATGTGCTTCTGCAATATAAATGCTCTATGAGAAATAAGCCCTATGCATACAGGTTTTTGTTTTAAATACTATGGAGCTTATTGGATTTCTTTTGGTCCCGAATTGATATTAAAAGTCCAGCTCCCAGCCAAATTACGCAGCACAAAATTGCCCCCGGCAAGTATTTAAGGGGCTTTTCAAGTGATAAGGCAAGCCATTTTCCCGGCAGGGCGTGAGAGAGCCAAATAAGCACATAGGCCAATTTTGGAAGCTCCACGAGAAGACCGCTTAAAACAGCGCTTAAAAAAGTTAAAACCGGCGCTATGAAAATTAAAGACAAGCTGCTTTTTAAAATTGATACAACAAAAAGCGTCATTCCGATTAGGCCGGAAAGATAAATAACTACGGATATTAAGTTTATAAACAGCTTATTGAGGCCGACCCCTGTAAGCAGGCTTCCAAGGGTTCCAGCAATTAAATAGCCAAAAATGCCTACTAAAAGAGAGGGCAGGCAATTGCTGAGTATTAGTTTCCACTTGGGGATATTGGCCTGCCTTATTCTTTCAGACAGGCCGCTTTTGTTTAATTCAAGCACCCATGAGGCGGCGTGCAAAAGATAGAACATACTAAGAGCGCAATACCATTTAATGCAGACATTCAAGGGGATATCGTCTTTTGATTGTCCTGCTCCGCCGCTCAGCTCAACTTTATCAACGTAAATCATTGCCCCCGCTTCCCAAAGTTTTTTCATTTCATCCCTTTGCCAGCTCTCATCCTCGCCGTTGTATTCCCTTCCCCTCTCAAGAAGATATTCCCTTGTACGAATAGTGGCAAACTCCTCCATCCACAGCATCATAGCTCCATTTATAATAGGCTCTGTGATGGTTGTCGGAGCTTGGGAGGAAGGTGATGTAAAAATCTCCAGAGTATTTCGAAACTCTCCGGCCAAAAGGCTTTCAGAGAAATTATTGCGGATAATCAGCAAGGCATCAAGCCGGTCATTTTGAAGCAGGCGCTGAGCCTTATCCCTCGTCATTTCCTTGGCGGAAAACTCTTCAATATCAAGGATATGTAAAATAAGCCTTTCCCCTAACTGGCCCGTATCCTCGGAAACAACCGCCAGTTTAAATCCAGCCTGCTGTTTTTCCGCCGCAAAAAATGCCGCCGAAACTGAAATGGCAATGGACAAGATTATGAAAACAAGAAACACAGGCTCCCTTAGTAAATGGGCAAGCCTTGCTTTCAGCATATAATTAAGTCTCACGTCGTTTATCCCCTTCTTTTAAGCCCTAAAAACCCCAAAGGTAATAAAAAGGCAGCAAAACCTATACCTTTTAAAGCATCCATGATGAAAGCCTCATGACTGTAGTTAAAAAGTGATGAGGAGAGCATTCTCAAAGATGTGCGAAGGGGCAGCCATTTACCAATAACAGCAGCCGCCTTCGGAAGGGAGCCTTCGGGAATTATTGCTCCGCAGATAACAGCCATAAAAACTGTTAAGAAAAATCCAAACCATAGGGCAGTTTTTTCGTTTGGAAGCCAAGTAGCTATAGTAAGAGCCAAAGCCGAAAACACAAGGGATGTAAGCAGCATTGAAAAAAGCAGAGCCGCAAAGCTGCTTACATATATGCCGCCAAGGAGTTTACCCGCCAGACGCAAAACAATTGAGCTGGGAAAAAGCATTGCAAGAACAAGGAAAATAAATATCGTTCCCGAAGCAATTCTCGCCGTGAAAAACCTGCCCGCCCCAATTCCGCATAAAAGCCCCCGCCGCAAAATTGGGCCTTTTGAATCGGCTGCGCTGAAGTGAATCAGGGGAAGCATGGACAAGGCGGCAAAAATAGAAAAAATTGCACTTATGTAATACTCAAT
The DNA here is from genome assembly GCA_964617335.1 of uncultured Oscillospiraceae bacterium. Lineage (GTDB taxonomy): Bacteria > Bacillota > Clostridia > Oscillospirales > Oscillospiraceae > UBA2658. The sequence continues at coordinate 6,668 of CAZTXG010000037.1, read as the reverse complement.
CGGCAGATGTTCTCCCAAAGGTGAAATAGGTCCGATTTGTCCAAGAAGCTCCCGTCTGCCCATATATTCATTTAAGGCAAAGGCCGTTGCCTCGTCTAAGAAATCTCCGGCATCCTTAGCTGTTTCTCCTTTTTCAAGAATAACAAGCCTTGCCGCTTCCATTACATTCTGACTTTTACCTACAACGGAAAGGGAGCTGTCTAAGGCAATTGTAATAAGCTCCATCTCCAGAGAATGGGCATGGGTGCCGTAAATTGCAGCTCTTGTATCCTCGCCCTCTCGTATATCCGAGAAAACACCCTGGGGAACATGAACAAAAACCGAAACCTTTCCCTTTTCGGCTAATTCAATGCCCTTTTCCACTGTGTCCACGGGATAAACGCTTACAAGGTCAATAAGAGCCTGAGAGTTTACAAGCTGGCTTATAAACTCTTTAACCTCGGTGCTTTCATCCTCATTGCAAAGGGCAAGATTAAAGTGCAGACCCTTGCCTGTAAAAATCATGGGGGAAACAACCAGCGAAAAAATCAAGACGACAATAAGAGGCGAAAATAAACACAGGCTTAAAAGTGATGAGTGAAAAAACAATCGTTTAATGTCATAATAGAAAAATCTAATGGCGCTCATTGCAATTTACCCCTGATTATATCCCCCATAAAATGCTTTATGCTTCGGCTGGCTGCCTCTTGCATATAGCTGCCCCTTTCGTCCAGATAGGCAATTTCCCCATCTGAAAGCACCATCACCCTATGGACTAGGGGAATTAACTGCTCCGGCGAATGGCCGGAAACAATTTGGGAAACTCCGCTGTCCGAAAGCTTCTTCATAATGTCTTCAATTATTTCAGTATTGTCAATATCAAGGCCCACAAAAGGTTCGTCCAAAACAAGCAGCTTAGGGTTGCCGAGAAGGGCAACCGCAAAGTTAACCCTGCGCTTCATGCCTCCGGAAAGGGTATAGACCCTTTTGGATAACATTTCCCCTAAGTTTAGCCCGTCAGATATTTCCATAATCTTGGCTTTTGCGCTTTTACCCCGCAGCTTCGACCAGCATAGCAGGTTTTCCTCAACGGTCAGCTCTTCGAAAAGTGCAATCTCCTGAGGGACATATCCGATTTTTCTTCTTGCCTCCATTGGGTTTAAAGTTCCACTGACTCCGTCAAATACGATGCTTCCTTTATCCGGCTTTAAGGCCATGGCAATAATATTTAAAAGGCTTGACTTGCCTGAGCCGTTTTTACCAAAAAGCCCAAGTATTTCCCCTTGCCCCATAGAAAAGCCAATGTTTTTTAGGGCGGTGAAGCTGCCGTAGCTTTTGGAGACAGCTTCGAGCTTTAATAATTCGTATTCCATAATTACACCAGCATGGATATAATAGAGAACACAAGCTTCATAGAAATTGGCGCATTATTATATTGTTCTTGAGTCAAGGTTTCTCCAAGCACAGGATAAAGGCTTGCAGGCTCATATGTGCTTATGCCAAGCCCCTCAATAAACTCTGGAGCACTTACGGGATGGCCGGCTTCATCCTGATTAATAGTGACTGATATGTTAAAATTATTAATGTCTCCGCCAATGTTAACAGTGCTTAAGCCGCTGGATTGGCCTATAATGTTCTGGCCGCTTTTTACATGGGAATAATCATAGCTTCCGTTTACATCAATAGATTCCAAGTCAAAATCAGGGGCACGGTTATAAACTAAATTTAGATTTGATGTGTAGCTGTCCTCTGTTATAACGCTTTCCGACCTCATCTCCGCATACTCTTGGCGCATACCTCCCGGAGAGAAATCCTCAAAAAGGAATAGTCCCGAATAGTTATCCCCGCCTTCATAGGAATTAATCTCGCTTAATTTAACACCGCCGCCGTCAAATCCTGTAAAATTAATATCCATCTGACTTGCATATCCTAATTCAAAAAACCTTAAAAGAAGGCTGCTGGACTTTTCTTCTGCATTTGCGCTTATATACAGTGCCGAAGAATTGTCCCCCAAAAGGATTTTAAAGGTTAGGCTCATAGCGTTTATTTCTTCGGAGCTTAAGGAATCCAAATCTCGCAGCAGCCCGTCCATGCCTGTAACACCGTAGACATCCTCATAAATCATATGATATGAGACAAAAATGGCCTTTAAGGAGGGGTCCTTAGAGATAAGCTCCCCTAAGCCCCGTACAGTGTTTGCGGCAGCCTCACCGCTAAGTGTTAAGGTTATTGCAGCGCAGTCCTCATCTAAGCCCGCAAAATTTGAGTTTTGGCTTTCCAAAACAAAGTTTTCCTCCGCAGCTGAGGCATAAACAGCTTCCAAAAATGAATCGATTGAAGAAAGCCATTCCCCCTCGCTTATTTTCGGTTTTAGAGGCTCGGAGAGCAGGCGCATAAAGCGCTCTAGAGCGGGCAGGGATTTATAGGAATCTGCCACATCCGGCTCTATAGTATGACGTATCATGGGCTTATCTATATCAGCTTTTTTTACAATCATATAGTTATCGTAAAAGTAAATGCCTCCGCTTCCGGTTGTCTCGCCGTTTTGTCCAATGATTATGCCCATTGAGCTGTCTGTAGTTTGCGGGTCATAAGCTGCTTCCATAGTTATAGAAATGGTTTCATTGGGATTTGAAGCATTTGATATAACAATATCAGACTTAGTGTATCCCGGCCTTTGCTCCTGTGACCTAAGCCCTGTGCCCATAAGCAAATTAAATCTTGCGGAGTTGATTTGTTCACTTTTTTGCAAGGCTTCTACAAGGGCTTTTTTTGCTCCTTCCGCAAAAAGTTCTGCTGCTGTTTTCGGAACAACTTTATTGATAGTCTCGCCGATGGTTTCTCTTATGTTATTTTCTAATTTTCCAAAGCCGCCGGAACTTTTCTTGCCGCAGCCTCCGGCGGATATAAGGATTGAAGCACTAAGAAGAACAAGCCCCAATCTTTGAAGCTTTTTTCTGATACTCATTGCAATTCCCCCTTTTAAATGATTAATCCTTTTCTATGTCAAAACTAATGTTTCTTCTGCCGTCAGTTAGCTTCTTTCTCATGTTTAAAAACCTTACAAATGTATTGTAAATTTTTGCCTTGTCCTCACCTAAAGATTCTTTTAATTTTTTTGCCACAGGCTCCCAATTTTTTGCGTTTTCGCTTACCTTATTAACAAAAGTTTCTATGGGTTCAGGCTCCGAGTAATGTGTGGAATGGGCGCCGCCCTTGTTTATAACCTCCGTTATGGCTTCCGGAACGTCAATCATTGGACAGGCGCGCAGAGGGTTATCAGAAAAAGGCTGGGAAGCTCGAAATCTTGTTAGAAACGGAGACCTCAAGGCTTCAACAAGAGATAAGTCGTGAATATTACAGTCTGAATAGTGGCAAAAAGCGCAGGGCTCCACATCACCTTTTGCGTTAATATGCAGATAACCGCTTCCCGCCGCCACACAGCCATAGGCTGTATGTCCTGAATTCCAAAAGTCAATAATCAGGCAGTTATTTCTCTTACTATAATCCATTACTTTCTCTCTTACCCAAGCCCGCTGCTCAGGTGTGCAAACAAGGGATAAATCCGCATCTTTACCCACAGGGACATAGTTGAAAAGCCAGCCAAACCAAGCGCCTCTATCCCGCATTTCATCTAGAAATTCATCACTTGCAATAGTTTTGTAGTTTTTGGAGTGATAGCAGGTGGAAAAGGCGAAGCCAATATTACGCTCCTTTAAAAGGGCCATGGCTTTTAAAACCTTTTCATGTACCCCCTCTCCCCTGCGAAAATCCGTTTCCTCTCTGGTGCCTTCGATGCTGACATACATATTAAGGTTTTCCACCTCGGCAATGCCGTCGGCAAACTTCTTGTCGATTAATGTTGCATTGGTAAAAACTCCGAAGGTGGTTTTCCTATGCTTGCGGCAAAGCCGAAGAATGTCATCTTTCCGCAGCAGAGGCTCCCCTCCGGACAGCTGAATATCCATAATTCCCAGCTTTTCGGACTGATTTATAATATCATCAAGCTTTTCATAGGATAGAGAATCGCCCTTGGCATAGTCGGCAGCCCAGCAGCCTTTACATCGCAAATTGCAGCTGCTTGTGGGGTCTATGAGAAGCACCCTCGGTATGGCACATTTATGCCTATGTCCTCTTATAACCTCTTTAACTGTAATAAAATTACCGTGGCTTAGCTGTGTAAAAAAACTGTTCGGATTAAAAAACTTATCAATTCTGTAAAGAAAGTTTTTATGATGGGGAAAAGGCGGAATTTCCTCCCTACGATTATTAACCTGCATATGTTTCATTTCTATCCCTTCCCTGAGCTTTGCGTTTTTTAGCTTGAATAAGCAATAAATCAATTGGATATCATGGGCAAATCCGTCCAATTTTCAGATTAAAAATGCCGCTCTTTATATCTAATGCTTTTTTATACTACTTTCCTAATTTATAAGTATATCAAGCAAGCCTTCCTTTGACCACTTATCAAAGATTTTTGGCCGTGCCATTTTTTATGGCACGATTTGTGCCATAAGCCTTGGTTTGCTCCGCTAATTATGTTAGAATTATATATAAAGTCACATTTAAACGGGGGTATAAGCTTGTTTTCAGAACGTCTTAATCAAGTTATGGAGCTGACCCACACCAAAGCCAGCGAACTGGCCAGGGCAGCTAATTTAAACGCGTCACATGTTAGCCGTTTAAAAAACGGCAGCCGCGCCCTGCCTAAAAAACCGGATTTTCTGCCGGCTATGTCCATTTATCTTGCAAGGCGTGTCCATTCAGACTACCAGCGTGATGCCCTCCGATGCAAACTTAATTTAGCGGCTTGGCCAAGGGATGAAAGAGAAGCGGCGGCGCTTTTGGAAACTTGGCTTCTTGGTACGGCTGCCCCTGCGGCAGACATGGAAATGCTTGTCCGCAGCTTTACTGCAAGTGGAAAATCCGGCATTGTAAACCTTGACATTCCAGAGGGCGAGCTGCCAGCTGCCAAACGCTATTACTATGGCCCAGAGGGCAAGCAAGAGGCGGTAATGCAGTTTTTTGACCGTATAAAAAAAGAAAAATCCCCTCAGACCCTGCTTCTTAGCAGCGATGAGGATATGGGTTGGATGTATGAAAACCCTATATTTACAGCACGTTGGGCCATGGATTTTAAACAAGCTCTTAATATGGGAAACCGTGTCAGAATTATCCATCATGTGGGGCGGGATTTAAATGAATTGCTGGAAGCCGTAACTAAGTGGATGCCGATTTATATGACGGGTATGATTGAGCCATACTACTACCCCCGCCTGCGAGACGGTATAATAAGACGCAGTCTTTTTATAGCTCCTAAATCTGCCGCTGTCGTTTCAGCTTCTGTGGGCAGGGACACAGAAGGTATGCTAAACGAGCTTATAGTAAACCCAAAGGCCATTGCAGCCTTGGTTAAGGAATATGAAAGCTATTTTCTCCTTTGCCGTCCTTTGATGCAAATTATAAGCCGCCGCGGAATGCTAAGTTCAGCCCTTGATAAAAGTCTCTTTTTTGAAGGAAGCGGCAATTCAGTGTGTATGGCCGGAGGCCCCACTTTGGCAACTATGCCGGAAAGTGTGGCAAAATCCATGCAGGAGCGCTCGCCAAAAAGCCGTATTTTTGAGTATTGGCAAAAAAGCAGCACTTCCTTTACCAAAGGCCTTGCCGGATACTGTCACACAGATGTTTTATCAGACACTGCAATGAAAGCTCCCCTGCAGCAGTTGCCCTGTGCCGATTTTCTTGGCGCTCCCAGCCTGTGTTATACCGCAAAGGAGCTTGAGGCTCACCGGGCGAATATACAAAAGCTAGCCTCCGAAAACATAAATTATCGCTATGTAGTGGATAAGACTGTGCCGCCGAATTTGCTGCTTTACGGCAGGGGCGGTCAGGGAACTTTGATGATTAAATCCGATGAGCCGAATATTGCTTTTATCATTTCCGAAATGAATATTGCCAATGCCTTTTGGGATTACCTGGAGGTGAAGGCCAAGACAAGCTCATCTTATATTTAATTTTATTTGCATAGCCCATCCCCAGAGGGAAAACCATTATTAAAAAGTTTTAAAGTTGCCCTGCTAATAAGCCTATTATTTAATTTTTTTGCTTTATATAATTAGTTTTATGTGGTAACATATATTTATAGATGCCTTAGTGCATTCATGTATAAAAGGGAGGACATTACAATGGAAAAGTTTATAAAAAACCTTGAACACGGGAAAAATCTTTCTCTTACTGAAGCCGTAGATTATATGCCCGGCCAGATAGTCAGCAAAACTCTGGCTCAAAATAAGCACCGCAGCCTTACCCTTTTTGCCTTTGACAAAGGCGAGGAAATCAGCGCCCACGAATCCGACGGCGACGCCATGGTAATCGCCCTTGACGGCAAAGGCAAAGTCACCATTGAAGATACTGAGTATATTCTTTCCGGTGGTGACACCATAGTTATGCCTTCAAAAACACCTCATGCCGTGTACGCTGAAGAGCGTTTTAAAATGCTGCTTATTGTAATTTTTCCGGAAAACAGATAAAAGTCTTGCCCTGCTAAGCGCAACTTTTTCCCTAGCTCAAAAATTATTTCTTTGCCTATAAAACAAGCCTAAAACCGCAATTAAATCGGTTTTAGGCTTGTTTCCTTATTAATAACATCAGTAAAAAGTATCTTCTTTAGCTGCTAATTAAGGCAGCCA
>CAZTXG010000036.1:0-13905 GCA_964617335.1 uncultured Oscillospiraceae bacterium | reverse complement strand
TTTCGCTGCCTTGAACTTGGGTCAGGTCGCCGAGGGTTTCTGTCTGGTCCCCTTGGGACTGATTTAAATCGCCTAAATCCTGATTCTGATTGCCCTCTTGGTTTTGGCATACCTTGGAGCAGGTTGGAGGATAAGGCTTTGGAGGCGGGCAGGGCGGCGGTACCGGACATGGCTTTGGAGGCGGACAGGGCGGCGGTATCGGACATGGGGGCCTACAGTTGGGCCAACAAAACTTCTTATAACATTGTTCGTTTTTATCAGGCAAGTCGCTGCATTTATATATTTTCAAAGAGTTATCTCCTCTCATTAAAAAAATAATACGATACTGCTTGTAATGTTTGGACAATTTGCAATTAGTCCATACTATACTATGCAGGCACATATTAACTGGTTAAGAGAAGCCAAGAAATCAGATATACTAAAAACAACTTATCCAAATTGGGAATATAAATATAAACAAGAGGGCCAACGATATCCGAAAAAACTCAGGACAAAATTTGTGAAAAAGGGAAAAAGTTTGATATTGTGACCTTGTCACGGTAATTAGCATTTTTTTGGGGTATTATACATACATAAAGTGAGTGAGCTTAATAAAATATCAAAGGAGCTGTTAGTATGGCTGTTTTAACAATTACGAAGGAAAACTTTGAAAAAGAAGTAAAAAACTCCGATGTTCCCGTACTCGTGGACTTTTGGGCTTCATGGTGCGGTCCTTGCAGGATGATAGGGCCGGTTATTGAGGAAATTGCAAACGAGGTTACTGACAAAAAGGTCGGAAAGATAAATGTTGACGAGCAGCCGGAGCTGGCGCAGGCCTTTGGAGTTATGAGCATACCCACTATTGTGGTTTTCAATAAAGGCGAAGTTTCAGCAAAGGCCGTCGGTGTTCAGCCGAAGCAAGTTTTGCTTGATATGCTTGAAAAATAGCCTATTAAAAGGATAATTTCTGGTAGTCCTTCCATATATAATCTCTCCTCTTTTTCTCCTCTGCACAAGGGGCGCAGACTGAGTTTTCAGTCTGCGCCCCTTACAAGTTTTCTTAAAAAGCACCATCATGTTTTAACTAAGACTGCTTGTTTTTTCATATTTGCTTGCCTGCACAGCTTCGGATTTGCGGGGATAGCTATAAGGGGCATATTTATTCAGGCAAAAGGCCGGGGATTAAACCTAATCCCCGGCCTTTTTTATATGTTATTATGATTAACCGGCAATTTCCTTTAGCCTTTTCTTATCAAGAATTTTTACCCCCCCGCGGGAGACTTCCACAAGACCCTCCTGAGAAAAATATTTAAGCATACGGGAGACAACCTCCCTTGCCGATACCATGTATTTCGCAATCTGCTCCTGAGTGAGATGTATGGTATCGCCTCCGTCCTTTTCTATTTCGGCCAAAAGAAAAACGGCAAGGCGGCGGTCAAAGCTCATGAAAAGAATTTGCTGCATCGCCCACATAACCTCAGAAAACCTTTCGCTTGTAAGCTTTAAAATGTGGTTTTCAATAAAAATGTTCTTTGAGGAAAGCTCGGTGAGGGCCGAGGCGTTTATGATGCAAACCTCACTTTTTTCTTCCGCATCCACAAAAACGTCGAAGGTTATGGTTTCCATTACGCAGGAGGCGGCCAGCATACAAACATCCCCGGGATAAAGCCGATATAGGGTTATTTCCTTGCCCTCGTCCGAGAGAATATAGGTGCGCAGAACACCGGATTTGACAAAGACGGCTCCTGTGCATTTACCAGTGTTACCATGGATATTTTCACCCTTGCTATATTCCGTGAGAGAGGACTGGTGTAAAATTAAATCCCTTTCCACCTCGCTAAGCTTATCCCAAATGGGAAAGCTGGTACTGAAAAATTCGTAGCATTCTTTATTCATAAGTATTTTCCTCGATTCAGATCTATGATTCTTATGGGCAAAAGCTTAAAATCGCCTGCCGGCACCCCCGCCGCCAAAGCTGCCGCCGCCCCCTCGTGAGCCGCCTCCTCCTCTGCGCCCATTGGAGGATGTTATCATGAAAAGGTAAAAAAAGGCGAGGACACGGTTTTTCTTATAGGGAATTTTTATACCGAAGGGCATGAGAATAAGCCTTAAAACAGCCACTACAAGGCTGTATAAAACTGAAAGGGCAAAAACTGCAAAAAACAGCAGAAAAACTACTATAATGGCAATATACACCCACGCATCCAGCCCATCTGTTTCAGAAGAAGCCTTTTGTCCTGCAGCGGAATAGCCCTCCAGAGCGTCAAGACCATATTCCTCACGAACCACGGACAAAACGGCCTTATAAAGCTCATAAGTCCCTCTGTCAAAATCATTCTCGGCGTAATAGGGAATGGCGTAATTATCGATAAGCCTGCCGGCCTTGGCATCATTTATGGCCCCTTCAAGACCATAGCCAACCTCTAGCCTTATCTCCCTGTCCCCTGTAGAAAGCAAAATCAAAACGCCGTTGTTGTCATTTTTTGAGCCTATGCCCCAAGAGCGGCCCACCCTAAGCCCATAATCTGCTATGCTCATCCCCTCAAGGCTTTCCACAGTGAGGACAACAAGCTGGGCTCCGGTTTCCTTTGCAAGAGAAACTGAAGCCTCCATGATACCGCTTTCTGTGTCCCGACTTAAAACACCGGCATAGTCGTTAACGTAAAAGCTATCGCTTGGACTGGGAATATTGGCAGCAAAAACAGGCGCTGCCAGAATAAGGAGCGCTAAAAGAAAGGCTGCCGCCCGCTTCATCCGAAGTCTACCTCAACAGAGTTTTCGGCACCAGGCTGGGCTTCAAAATACTCAGCCTGCTCAAAACCGAACATACCTGCCAAAAGGTTTGTGGGGAAGCGCTTTATTTTAAGGTTATAGCTGTTTACAACCTCGTTATAGTCACGGCGGGCCGTTGTGATACGGTTTTCCGTGCCGGCAAGCTCGTCCATGAGATTTGTAAAGGTTTCGTTTGATTTAAGATCGGGATAATTTTCAACGCTGACCACAAGGGCATTTAAAGCGCCGGTAAGCTGCTCGTCTGCCTCGGCCATTTCCCCAAGGCTGCCTGCCCCTGCCATGGCGGCCCTTGCAGAGCTTATCTTCTCGATTATCTCTGTCTCATGGCCCATAAATTCCTTTACGGTTGTGACAAGGTTTGGTATAAGGTCCATACGCCTTTGATACTGGGAGTCAAGATTTGAGGTTTCTTTGCTCACAGCCTCGGATGCAGAGACAAGACCGTTATACTGAGAAACAAGGGCAACAGCCAGCAAAACGATAATGGCTAAAATTATTATCCAAGCTTTTTTCATAATAGGCTTTACTCCTTAAGGATCAAGATTTTCAAATAATGTAAAGGTATAAAGGTAAAAACACAACTAAACCTTATCTATATATATTATCACCAAGCTCTGTGAAGGTCAATAACCTTAAAATTGCCCCAAATTCCATAAGATGTGTATTATTGTTACTTATTTATCAAACTGTATCGGAGAATTTATTGACAGCAAAACGCCCAGTGATATAATATCCGCATCTGCGAGCACAGGGGCAAGGAATGATGAGCAGCTGCTTTTCAGTCTGCCTTTTTGCAAGCGGAAAAGAGAGGATAATTATTATCTGGGAGGAAAAGAAATGTTCACGTTTGCAGAGGGAACAAGCACAATAAGCGTAATTTTAGTTTGGCTTTTAGTATTTGCAGGTCTGTTTTCCTTTAACGAAGTTGCCCGCCGTTTCAAGTGGGCCGGCTTTGCGGCCTTTGTTGTGCTTCCCATCGTTTTAACCGTCATCTGGTTTACAGCTATGAGAGACACCACCTATACGGACTGGTTCCATCTTGCCAAGGTATATTCATCCACCGCCGGCTGTATCGGCTTTTGGTGCATCCGCTATGTCCACGGTACCAACAAGAAAACCGGACAGCCCTGGAGACTTTCTGAAAAGAAATGGGCTCTTTGCTTTCCCCCGCTCATACTTGCAATAAACATAATCGAAGCCTGTGTAAGAGACTTTGAGGTTGGTGCCTTATACAATCTTGCCGCGGGCCTTGACCAGTTTGTTACAGAGTCTGATGCGACCTTCCGCATGATTGGCGGACCTTGGAACACAATGAACGGCATTGCAGGCATACTGAATATAATCACCATCACCGGCTGGTTCGGCATTACTATCCGAAAGGTAACGAAAAAAGACGGAAGCCGTGATATGCTCTGGCCTGATATGCTCTGGTTTTGGATAATCGCATATGACGTCTGGAACTTTGCCTATACATATAACTGCCTGCCCCACCACGCATGGTACTGCGGCTTTGCCCTGCTTCTTGCCCCCACCCTTTGCGCCTTCACTGTTGGACGGGGGGCATGGCTCCAGCACAGGGCCCAGACTCTTGCCATCTGGTGTATGTTTGCCCAGACCTTCCCGACCTTCCAAGATGCCAGCGCTTTTAGGGTGGACTCTGTTTATAACCCCACGGTATACACTATTATAAGCGCCGCTGCCCTTGCCATAAATGCCGCTGTCCTCGTATACATGATAGCCCGTGTTATTAAAACAAAGCGCAACCCCTATCTGGGCGAGCTTTATGTCGATAACAAGCAATATCAGGCAGTAAAGGCTCTGGCAGAATAAGATTGCAGCCTTAAAATAAAATATGCTTTAGAGCGCCTGAGGGGCATTGCTGTAGTGTCCCCAGGCGCATTTTCATGTATTAGGGCAAGATACCAGCAACTTATACAAAAACAGAAGCAAGGACTTGCGCATATACGACATTTATCCCACAAATCTTTACATAATGGAAAGGATATGATAAAATTTGTAAACTAAGAATATATGGAGGCAACTTCCTATGCGGGACCGAAAAAAGCATATAATACTGGAATCCTTCAATTCCCTCTTATCCCAATATCCCTTTGACAGGATAACTGTCGAAATGATAGCCAATAAAAGCGGCATATCCAAGGCCACCTTCTACCGCTATTTTATGGATAAATATGACGTTATGAATTTCAGCTACAAACGTCTGGTAGAAAGCCTTTTCACCCACGAAACCTGCAATTCGTGGAAGGATTTGCTCTATCATTTGGCCTATGAGTCTAAGAAAGATGCTGTCCGTGTGAGCAGGGCATACTCATCCCAGGGGGAAAACTCCTACTCCAACTACCTCTTTGACTACTCCTATAAAAAGGTTGAGGAGGTCACCATCCGCTGCCGCGGAACGGGTCTTACTCCCGAGGAAGAGGTTGGGCTGACAATTTTCTGTCACGGAACCGTGGGAGTCACCCATTTTTGGGTCTGCGGAAAGCTTAATACCACAGCAGAGGAGCTGGCCCAGCAGCTTTATAATGCCATGCCCGCAAGCCTGCGTGATTTATGGTAAAGGCGGCTTAGAAAAAATTCCGCCGGTGATAAAATATCACCGGCGGAATTTTTATTTTACAAAATGCTTATCTCGCCGCAATTTTAAGGATATCTCTCATTGCGTTTTCGTCAATAGACATAAAATTGCCAAAGGGGAAGCCCCGCAGTTTTCTGTGGGCAATCAAATCCTCAATGCTGTCTTCGGGAATATTAAGCTCGGAAAAGCTTATGGGCATACCTATGGATTTGAGGAAAAGACGGAAGCAGTCTATACCCTCCGCCGCTGTTTTTTCGGGGCTTTCAAAGTTCATTTCACAGCCCCAAACTCTCACGGCAAACTGGGCAAAGCGCATGACATTTTCCCCCATGACATATTCCATCCAGGCAGGCATAACCACGGCAAGACCTGCCCCGTGGGCGCAGTCAAACAGGGCGGACAGCTCATGCTCAATCTGGTGGCTTGCCCAGTCCTGCTCACGGCCCACACCAAGGCTGTTGTTATGGGCAATGGTTCCCGCCCACATTATATCGGCCCTGGCGGCAAGGTCGCCGGGATTTTTAATAAGCCTTCGGGAGGCTTCTATAATGGTTTTTAAAACAGCCTCGCAAAGCCTGTCTGTAATTGCCACATCCTTAGTGTGGGTGAAGTAGCGCTCGCAGATATGAGCTGTCATATCAGTTATGCCGCAGGCAGTTTGATAGGGGGGCAGACTGCATGAAAACCGAGGGTTTAAAATTGAAAACTTAGGCCGCATCAAGTTGCTTTTTTGGCTGCCCCATTTAAGGTTTCCGTCTTCATGGGTGATAACGGCATTGGGTGAGCCTTCGCTTCCGGCGGCGGGAATTGTGAGAACTGTGCCCACAGCAAGGGCAGCTTTGGCATTTGCCTTGCCGCTGAAAAAGTCCCAGAAATCCCCCTCATAGCAGGCACCGAGGGCGATAGACTTGGCAGAATCTATAACGCTGCCTCCGCCCACGGCAAGGATGAAGTCCAGCTTTTCCTTTTTGCAAAGCTCCACACCTTCATAGACAAGGCCGCTTCTGGGATTTGGCAAAACCCCCGAAAGCTCTGTAAAATAAAGCCCTGCCTCGTTTAGACTTGCGCAGACAGCCTCGTAAACGCCGTTTGTCTTAATGGAGCCGCCGCCATAGTGCAAAAGCACCCGAGAGCCGCCAAAACGACGAACAAGCTCGCCGGTTTTCTTTTCCTGACCCTCACCGAAGGCAAAGTAGGTTGGAGAGTAATAGGTGAAGTTTTCCATAAGTGAAGCCTTCCTTTCATATAAGTAAAAAAGCTTTAATCTTTTCGCCTGACCTAGCTCATAAAAAGTAGAGGCAGATTTTTTGTAATAGGGAGAAAAGTTTTAAATAACATTGTAAGAGCGTTTCTCCTATTTTTTGCCGGAGCAAAAGCCTAGAGATATTCCTTATCCAAATCAAGCTCGCCCCGACTGTTTAGCTCTGCTATTATCTTATCATACATTTCCTTATTTATTTTAAACTTTTTCCGGTAAATAATATAACCTGAAATAATAAAGAAAAGAGGCAAAATCAGCATGACGAGTTTAATAATAAGCTTTCCCCTGTCGTCTATGGCGGTTGCCGCCACCTCGTCGGTTTTAATGCCCGCCCAGATGAGGGAAAGGCTTACAAAACCCATGGAAATTGCCCCGCCGATTTTGTTTATAAGGGGCTGAACAGATAAGGTTATGCTTTCGTTGCGCCGGCCTAATTTCCACTGGCCGTATTCTATGGTGTCCTCAAGGAACATAAGCATAAGAAGCTGGATAAAGGCCTGAGCTATGAAAAGCATAAGGGCTGCAATGGCTATAATAATAAGACTTTTATCCGCAAACATAAACACAATATAGCCGCCGGTTACAAGAAGGGTGGAGTATAGATAAAGCTTTTCTCTGGAAAAGCGCTTTGAAAACACAGGAAAAACTATAAGGGCAGAAAGCTGGGCCACACCCACAATGGCGGCGAGAACGGCATACATATCTTTGTTGCCGAAAACATATTCCATGTAATATATGGCAAAGGTTGTGGTGGTCATATAGCCTATCATGAAAAGAGCCATAGACAGGGTTGTCCAAAGAAGCTGGTCATTTTGTGTAAGCACCTGCCACATTTCCTTAAGGGAGGTTTTTTCTTCCTTATGGGTAAACATCTGGCGCTTTTCTTTAACCCCGAAAATGGTGAACAGCTGAAATAGCAGCATTAAAACCGTAACCGCCAAGGCCACCATAAACCAGACTCGGGGCGTGTTGCCAAGACCGCTGGTGATAGGCTCCCAGCTTACCATAATGGCAAACATACCCACGTTTGCGCAAATTCTCGCAAAAGCGCCCATCTTTTCCCGCAGCTTCTGGTCAAGGCTTAAAGAGGGGAGCATGGACCAATAGGCAATGTCATTTAAGCCGTAAAATATATCCCAAAGCAGGTAGGCCGCGGCAAAAATAACCACGAACCAATAGCTGCGTATGCCAAAATCCGCAAACAAAACAAGATAGAAGACACCGGCAAAAACAGCGCCTAAAAGCATGGGGGGCTTAAACTTACCGTATTTAGAGCGGCTGTTATCGATTATAAGACCCATAAAGGGGTCGTTTATGGCATCAAAAATACGCAGCACCGTGAACACAAGGCTTGTGGCTACATATACTCCAATGGGCAGACCGAGAACGTTTGACAGGTAATAGATAAGGGCGTTTGCCTCGAAGGCATAAAACATATCTCGGCCAACAGTTCCAAGGCCGAAGAACACCATGTTTTTCTTATCAAGCTTGTTCATTTTTTTCCTCCCCATGCCCCGGCTTATCCCCAAAGGGCAAAATTGTGTAAAGCTGTGAGCCAAAGTCTCCCCACAGTCGAAGCTTTGGATGGTAGCCTGTGCCTATAAACTGGTTATTTATGCTGACCCCCTGGGAAAAGGCCGCCCCTGTGGCGCAAAGCTCAAAGGCTCCGTCACTAAGGGCGTAAAGCCTATTTGCCATACGGAGAATAAAGCCGTCGGGCTTAAGGTGAAGGGGGCTTATGTGTTTTAAAAGACCGCCGAAGCGGGCAATGGAAACCTTTTGAGAAACAGCGGAAAGCTGATATTGTTCCTTGGGCAAAAGACCCTTTACACGGAGAGTGTCGTTACTTTGGGCGGCTTGGGTTTGGGTTTGAACAAGGCTTAAAAGGGCGGCAGAGCCATCTTTTTCGGCAGAAAGAAAGATTTCTCTATTGGAAAAACCTTGGTCATAGCGGTAAAAATCTCCGAATTGCAGGGTTTTGCGGTACTTTTTATAAAAGGCAATCTGCTTTTTCACCTGCTTTTTTTCGATGTACGATAATTCGCCAAAGTCAAGCTCGTAGCCAAAGGCCCCAAAGCAGGCAACATTAAAACGGGTGGAAAGAGGGCTTGAGCGCAGGGTCTGCTGGTGCGGCGACTGGGAAACGTGGGCGCCAATGGTGGAAATTGGATAAAGGTAGGAAAGACCTTTTTGTATCCTCAGGCGCTCAATGGGATCGGTGTTGTCCGAGGCCCAAATTTGCGGGGAATAACATAGCATACCAAGGTCAAAGCGGTTGCCCCCGGAGGAGCAGCTTTCCAATAAAATGTGAGGACGGGGGCGAAAAATTCTCTCCAAAACCTCATACAGCCCCAAGATATAGCGGTGGAAAAACTCACCTGTGGGGCAGGCGGACGAAAACATATCGCTCATATGGCGGTTCATGTCCCACTTCACATAGGAAATTTCTCCGCTGTCAAGAATGCCGGTGACGTTTTCAACGATATAATCCCGCACCTGAGGCTTTGTAAGGTCTAAAATAAGCTGATTTCTGCCAAGGCTGGGGCTTCTTTCGGGGATGCTCACAGCAAATTCCGGATGGCGGCGGTAAAGATCGCTGTTTTGGTTAACGCCCTCCGGCTCGAACCACAGGCCAAAGTCCAGACCCATGGCTTTAATTTTTTTAGACAAGGCGGAAATGCCCCCGGGGAGCTTTTTGCGGTTTACCTCATAGTCCCCAAGACCTGCCCTGTCGTCGTTTCTCTCACCAAACCAGCCGTCGTCTAAGACAAAAAGCTCGACTCCCAGTTTTTTTGCCCGCCCTGCCAGAGCCAAAAGCTTTCGGCGGGTAAACTTAAAAAAATGGGCCTCCCAGTTGTTTATAAGAACAGGGCGCTCTTTATTTTTCCAGTCCCCCGAAATTATGTGGCGGTTTATAAAGTTATGAAAATTATGGCTCATACCGTTAAAGCCTTGGGAGGAATAGGTCATCACAGCCTCAGGCGTTTCAAAAACCTCGCCTTTTTTAAGAGTCCATGAAAAACAAAGGGGATTTATACCGCTTACAATTCTCACCATGTCACGGGGGCAAAGCTCCACCGCTGTATAGTGGTTTCCGCTGTAAACAAGATTAAAACCATAGACCTCGCCGTAATCTTCACTTGCGGTCTCTGCCGCTAAAAGAACACCGGGATTGTGGCGATTTGAGGAAGAGCCGGTGACGCTTTCGTTAACAAAACAGCCCGGCATAAGGCTCCTGTCCGAGCGCTTTGCCTCGGAAATCCAGTCTCCGTCTAAGGTGACCATTTTAAAATTCCGATTGGGCAAATCCATGAGCATACTCATAATCCGCCGTATCTGGACAGGTTTATCCCCGCCGTTTTCAAGCTCTGTTCTTCGGGTGATTACATTGGTTTCGGGAAAAACCGTGTAAATCAGCCGCAGGCGAAGGTCATAAACCTTGTCTTTCATGTGAAGAACAAGGCTTTGAGCATGATTTTCCTCATCTGCATAGGCGCAGGGAAGGGTTTTTGCCGGATGGCTGCCCTTATGTATCTCGTGGCACTCATAGATAAAATCAGAGGTAAAGGAGCCATCGGGCATAATAAGCTCCAAAGGTGTAAGGCGAAAATCCCCCTTTCCTATGCCCGACCAGTTTAGGGGAACATTGTCAAGGCAATAGCTCTCATCTTCGGGGGTATACATCACCTGAGAGCCGTAGGGCATAGTTCTTTTATAGCGCAGGGCCTGCCCATCTTCCATGCTCACGGCAGGGCCGTAATGGAGCTGCTCAACATGGCCGTGCTCATTTATCATAATAAGGCAAGAGCTGCTCAAGGTGGAAAGAAGAAAGCTTTTGTCCTTATGGCTTATACAGTCCAAAACCCTACCCCCTTATAATTGCGGCTTCATATGGGGAAAGCTCACCGGAAACAAAGCTTTTCCCGTAATTTGAAATAAGCGCCTCTCCGGAAAGGGGAGCTTTTTTTGTGTCCTGTGTAAGGTTTATAAGGCTTATCAGCCGCTCCCCATTTAGTTCACGGGAAAAGGCATAGACCCCGCCCTTTCTGTAAAGCTCCCTAAAGCTGCCGCTTTTTAAAACCTCGCTGCCGTTTCTTAAGGCAATAAGCTTTTTATAATAGGACAAAACGGAATTTTCGTCCTTTTCCTGAGCTTCAACATTTATTTTCTTATAGTTGGAGTTTGGAGAAAGCCAAGGCTCCCCAGTGGAAAAGCCCCCGTTTATCTTATCGCTCCACTGCATGGGAGTTCTGGCATTGTCACGGCTTTTAAGCTTAATCATTTTCCAGCGGAGCTTTTTGGGGAAATGCAGCCTGCCGCTAAGGTTCCAAATGTTGCGGGACTCTATATCCCTCACCTTTTCCATATCAGGGTAGTCAAAGTTTGTCATGCCGATTTCCTGCCCCTGAAACATAAAAGGCGTACCCCGCAGACTTAAAAGCAGGGTGGAAAGAGCCTTGGCGCTTTCAGCGTGATAGCAAATGTCGTTGCCAAAGCGGGAAACGCTTCGGGGCTGGTCGTGGTTTTCAAAGTAAACTGTGTTCCAAGAAAGGGCGTTTTGCCATTTTGTCAGAGTTTTAAAAAAACGGTCAGGAGAAAAGGGGCGAAGGAACCATTTTATAAAATAGCAGTCTGTCTCCATATGCTCAAAGGCAAAAACCGTGTCAAGCTCCTGCCTCTGGGGATTTGTAAGCTCCTCTGCCATTTTTGGAGTCACAAACACAGTTTCCCCCACTGTGAAACAGTCATAAGGTGAAAAAACCTCACGGTTAAAGCGGTTTAAAAGCCTGTGAAGCCCCTCTGTGGAAATATAGTGCTCACTGCCGGTTAAGGCAGGCTTCCACCTGCCGTTTTCAAGGGTGTTTTTGTAAAGAATGTTTATAACATCACAGCGGAAACCGGCAACGCCGCGCTCTAGCCAAAAGCCCATAACATCTTCAACAGCCTTTATAACAGCCTCGTTTTTATAGTTTAAGTCCGGCTGCTCCTTGGCGAAAAGGTGCAGGTAATATTCCCCCCGCATTTCGTCAAATTCCCAGCAGTCCCCTCCGAAAAAGCTGCCCCAGTTAGAGGGTTTCTTGCCCTTTTTACCGGGATGCCATAGGTAAAAATCAGTGTACGGCTCAATTCTTTGGCGGCTTTTTTGAAACCACTCATGCTGGTCGGAGGTGTGGTTTATTACAAGGTCGAGAATGATTTTAATGTCCAGCTCTCCGGCTTTTTTTATAAGCTCGTCCATATCGGAAAGGCTGCCGTAGTTTTTGTGGATATTGCAGTAATCGCTGATGTCATAGCCATTATCACGGTTAGGTGAGGGGTAGGGGGGAGAAAGCCACAAGGCCCCAATCCCAAGAGATTTAAGGTAGGGAAGCTTTGAAATAATCCCCTGAAGGTCGCCTATGCCGTCGCCGTTTGAATCGCAAAAGCTCATGGGATAAATTTGATAAATTATCCGGTTTTTCCACCACTTATCATTAGCCAAGCCTATACTCCTCTCCTAAGACCTCTTCGGCCATCTCCTCGGTAACACCATTTTCAGCTATCATGCGGCTGAAAAACTCACCGCTTTTTTTGATTTTACGCTCCATGGTTTTTAGGTTTAGAAAAACAAGACCAAAGCGGGCGGTAAAGCCTTCGTTCCACTCAAAATTATCCACAAAGCACCAGTGATAATACCTTGTGACAGGCAGTCCGCTTTCGCAAAGGACCTTTAAATGCTCGTAAATATAGCGGCTGCGGAAGGCGTCTTGGTTATCCGCCGTGCCGTTTTCCGTAATGTAAATGGGAAGCTTTGGCCATATTTCGTGAAGCTTTTGGGCGCAGTCAACTATACCTTGGGGATAAACCTCCCAGCCCAAATCGTTTATGGGTTTTCCCTTTAAGGTGCCGTCGGAAAGCCCTTTAGAAGCTGTGCGGGAGTAATAGTTTATAGCGAGAAAGTCGGCATAGCGCCCCTTTTCGCCGCCGCTGCCAAGCAAAGCGCTTTTTTGAAGGCGGGTCTGGAAAAAATACTCTGAAACCGAGGCAAACATACGGTGCAGAGGATTTATAGGGTTTTCCGGAACAAAGCTGCGCATATGATGGGCAAAGCCCACCTTCGTGTCGGGAAAACCACGGAAACCCCGCATTTGATGGATTTTTTTATATGCCTCACGGTGGCAGCGGGCCATATTATCCATGACTTTAAGGGCCTTTGCTATGCTTTTTTCACCGGGAGGGAAGTCCCCTGTCATAAAACCGCTGACAGCGTATACATTAGGTTCGTTTATAGTTATGTATTCGTTTACAAGATCTCCAAGCTTTTCCACAACATTTTCCGTAAGGCGCAGAAAAATATCGACGCAGTCTTCCCTTAAAAAACCGCCGCTTTTTTCAAACCAGAGGGGGTTTGAAAAATGGTGGATGGTGAGCAGCACTTGAATTTTGTGCTTGTGCAAAAGCTTTATTTCCTCACGGATTTTATTAAATTCCTCATTGGAAAACTCACCGGGATTAGGCTCTACCCTTGCCCATTCTATGCCAAAACGATAATGGCGCAGACCCATAGAAGCCATAAGCTCCGTGTCAGTTTCGAGAAACTGCCGGTGGCCTGTGGCAATGTCGGGGGCGGCGCCGTCTTTTATGTGCCCTTTCAGGTACCAGTCGTACCAATTGCTGTTTTTGCAGTCTCCGTCGATTTGCGTTGCGGCGGAAGCCGTGCCCAGCTCAAAGCCTTCGGGAAATGAAAAAGCCTTCATATCAAATCCTCCAAAATTCACAGTATGAACCCAAAAAACCATATAAATATGCATATGCAAAACTATATTAAAGCCGCTAAAGCCGCTCTATAATATCCGCTCTGCAGACATTATAGCATTTTGAATATAGGCTCGCAAGAGCGCCTTAAGTTAACTTTACATTCACAGAAAAACAAAAAAAGCGAGAGTTTTGGTCTTTTTCTTTGATTGTTAAAAAATAGCCATATGTATTTTTACAGAAAAATGATACTAAAAGTGGTAACAATGTACAGGGCTTTTGCAAGTTATGATGTAAAACGGCAAAAGACCCTAATTTAGACCCCATTTTAGCTGGGGCATAAATCTATAATTACAAAAGTTATAGGAACAATACAAATAAATTATGATTTAAGAACCAAACTTATATAATATGCACAAATAACACTTGATAGAGGCTTAAAAACATAGTAGGCTAATGTATGAGGCTTCAAGAAGCTGATGCAAAGACAGAGGAGAGAAAAAAGAGCATAGCTGGACACTCAAAACTATAAAAGGGGGAC
>CAZTXG010000035.1:0-15178 GCA_964617335.1 uncultured Oscillospiraceae bacterium | reverse complement strand
TTGGCGGAGAAGGAGGGATTTGAACCCTCGCTGCGCTCATCACGCACTACTCCCTTAGCAGGGGAGCCCCTTCGGCCTCTTGGGTACTTCTCCAAGCCAAAAATAAAAGCTGTTAAATTCTTCCGCCGTCGGAAACATCCGGCGACTTCGCAAACCGATGCTCACACCTTTGCCAAATAGAAAAGTGGCGGAGAGAGAGGGATTCGAACCCCCGGTGCTTTCGCACAACGGTTTTCAAGACCGTCACCATCGACCACTCGGACATCTCTCCGTTTCGGTCGCTTTGGTATAATAGCATGAAAGCTATCTAATGTCAACTATTTTATACCCCCGCACAAGTGATGTGCAAAGCCCTAATTTGTGGCAAAAACTCGAAATTTCGTAAATTTTGTTTGATTATATCAAATTTAAAGTATATAATGATATTTTAGACGAGTGTCGCAGCTTTTGCGGCATAAAAGGTACATAAATTAGGGGAACAGGTGCATGAAAAATATTTTTATCGTAAATCCGGCTGCCGGCTCTAAGGACTCAAGCAATGCTGTTGAAAAGGAAATCCTTAAGGTTTCAGGCAGGTATAACTGCGAAATTTATTTCACTAAATACGCCGGAGACGCAACCCGCTATGTATCCGAGTATTGCAAGTCACACACAGAGCCTTTGCGTTTTTTCTCCTGCGGGGGAGACGGCACCTTAAACGAGGTGGCAAACGGCATAGCCGGTTTTGAGAATGCAGCCTTCGGCTGCTACCCCTGCGGCAGCGGTAATGACTTTGTGAAATATTATGGAGGCTTCGGAGCTGTTGAAAGTTTTCTCAATGTGGAAAATCTTCTGGAAGGCACAGAGCATCTTATAGATCTTATCCGCGTGGGAGATAGGTACTGCGTTAACATTTGCAACTTTGGTTTTGACGCTGTTGCTGCTAAAAATATGAGCATGCTCAAATACAATAAGATTTTTGGCGGCAGTCGTGCCTACTATACCGGCGTCGCAAAGGCTCTATTTGGTTCTATGAAAACCCCCTGCCGTATAGAGGCTGATGGCGAAGTGATTATAGACGGCAACATTTTGCTGTGCACAGTGGCAAACGGTAAATATATAGGCGGTTCTTTCCTCTGCGCCCCAAGGGCAAAAAACGACGACGGATATCTGGATTTATGCCTTGTAAACCCTATCTCACGCTTATCTTTCGTAAGGCTCATAAGCTTATATAAAAACGGCCTTCATCTGGATGATGAGCGCTGCTCAAGTTTTATGGTCTACCGCCGCTGCAAAAAGCTTAGTATAAAAGGCGGTAAAGACTTCATCTATGCCCTTGACGGTGAGATATACGAAATTCCTGAAATGGAAATTGAGGTTGTGCCAAAGGCCGCCCGCTTTGTTGTGCCACAGGGCCTGCCTTACTGAAAATATACATATAAATTAAGGCGCCCCTCCGGAATTTTTTTACCGGATGAGCGCTTTTTTGTTTTCCCTTATAAAGTAAGGTTTAGAACTTATTTTGTGTTTTTTAGTGGAAAGCTTCCTATACCTCCATTATAACAGGCAATATCATGGGGCTTCTTTTCGTCTGCTTATAAAGGTATCCGGATAGATTGGCCTTTACCTTGGCTTTTATTGTCGCCCAGTCACTTATACGCTGGACTTCGCAGGCGTCCAAAGTCTCTGTTGTAACACGGCGCAGCTCCTCCAATAAATCGTCGGATTCCTTAACATACACAAAGCCGCGGGTTACTATATCCGGTCCGGATATAAGGCTTGCGTCCTCGGCGGATAAGGTCATTACAACTACAAGCATTCCGTCCTGGGCCAGATGCCGCCTGTCACGCAAAACAACGCTTCCCACGTCTCCCACTCCGGTGCCGTCCACAAGAACCTTTCCGGCAGGGACATTTCCGCCAAGCTTTACGCTTCTTTTTGTAAGCTCAACTATTCTGCCGATGTCGCCTATTATAACATTGTTCGGCAAAACCCCCATGGTTTTCGCAAGCTGGGCATGGGTTGAAAGATGCCTTTGCTCACCGTGGAGGGGCATGAAAAACTTAGGCTTTGTAAGAGCAAGTATCATCTTAAGCTCTTCCTTGCAGGCGTGTCCGGAAACGTGCAGCTCCTCAAGCCTGTCATAGTTCACCTCGGCACCTTTTAAGAAAAGCTCGTTTATAACCCGATTTATGGTTTTTTCGTTGCCGGGGATTGCGGAAGCCGAGATTATAACCCTGTCCCCCGCGTCTATTTCCACCTGACGGTGGCCGGAAAAGGCCATGCGGTACAGAGCCGACATACTCTCCCCCTGGCTGCCGGTTGTGATGACGACAATCTTATTTTTCGGATAAGAATTAATCTGGTTTATGTCCACAAAAATATCCGAGGGAACATCCATATAGCCAAGCTCCGTGGAAACACGCATAACGTTTTCCATGCTGCGGCCTGTTATGGCAACCTTTCTTTTAAACTTTGCGGCGCTGTTTATAATCTGCTGAAGCCTGTGGACGTTAGAGGCGAAGGTTGTGACAATAATCCTCTTGTTACAGTCTTTAAAAAGCTGGTCGAAGCGGGCGCCCACCTTGCTTTCAGACTCTGAATATCCGGGCTTTTCAACGTTTGTTGAATCGGAAAGGAGCATTAAAACCCCTTCATTTCCCAACTGTCCCAGACGGGTAAGGTCAATCATGCCCCCCTGTATGGGTGTAACGTCGATTTTAAAGTCCCCTGTGTGTATAAGGGTTCCTATGGGTGTTTTTATAGCCAGAGCTA
Organism: uncultured Oscillospiraceae bacterium; assembly: GCA_964617335.1. Classification (GTDB taxonomy): domain Bacteria; phylum Bacillota; class Clostridia; order Oscillospirales; family Oscillospiraceae; genus UBA2658. The sequence continues at coordinate 12,424 of CAZTXG010000035.1, read as the reverse complement.
CAGCATCTGCTATGCTGTGGTTAACATGGATAAATTCCACCTGAAAGTTCCCCAGTTTTACTGTGTCCCCTGCCTTAACCACGTTTATCTTGGTTTTGCTCAGAAGATTGTGCTCCGTAAGCTTAATTTCAATAAGCCCTGCTGTAAGCCTTGTGGCATAAAGGGGTGCGTCCAAATCCCGCATAACATAGGGCAGAGCGCCTATATGGTCCTCATGGCCGTGGGTTAAAATGATGCCGCGGATACGGTGCTTGTTTTGCACAAGGTAGCTTGTGTCGGGTATGACAATGTCTATGCCATACATTTCTTCCTCGGGAAAGCCCAGTCCGCAGTCCACAACGATAATGTCGTCGCCGTATTCAAAAACAGTAAGGTTTTTACCGATTTCGTTAAGGCCTCCTAAGGGTATAATTTTAAGTTTTGATGCCATTTGCAGTTTTTTCTCCTTTTGATAAATAAAGTATGTAGATTCCCAGTATCAAAGAGCGCAAAAAACCGCAGACGCTCATTCCTATTATATCCGCCCTGCTACGCTGATATAATGGAAATTCGTCCGGCTGTTTCATGAATGGCAATAAAACCCGCATTTTCCCTCCGAAATAAAGACAAATGCCTTGTTTCCGCGGGGGTTCATGGGATTTTTCCTGCCGCCTGTCTTATACTTGAAACCATTATAAATAAGTACTCTCGTACAAATCTCTATATTAAAATGCGAGCCGCAGGCATAAGCCTCCAGTCGCTTGTATCCTTCTTACAATTAGCCTAGCACATTTTTGGTGAAAATGCAAGGTAAATTAAGCTACATTTCTCGTCTGCCCTCAAGGGCCAGAACAAGTGTAGCGTCGTCGGCATATTCCAGATTTGAGCCAACGGGAATTCCGTAGGCAAGTCTTGTAACCTTAACCTCAAAGGGCTTTATAAGCCGGGAAATATACATGGCCGTTGTGTCGCCCTCGGTGTCGGGGTTGGTTGCCATTATAACTTCATGAACATCTCCCGCGGCAACCCTTGCAATAAGCTCTGAAATTTTAAGGTCGTCCGGCCCTATATGGTTCATGGGGGACATAAGCCCGTGGAGAACATGGTAAACCCCGTTAAACTCCCGACTGCGCTCGAAAGAGGCCAAATCTCTTGGCTCTGCAACAACGCAGATTACGGATTTATCCCTTTTATCGTCAAGACAGACGGAGCAGATTTCCCCGTCTGTAAGGTTTTGGCAAACAGGGCAGCTATGAACGCTTTTTTTTGCCGCAATAATAGCTTCGGCAAAGGCCATGGCCTTTGCTTCGGGCAGAGACAGCACATGAAAGGCAAGGCGCTGGGCGCTTTTTCTTCCAATGCCCGGAAGGGAGGCAAAGCTGTCTATAAGATTTTCCAAGGGGGCTGGGAACAATGACATTTTTTTAAAACTCCTTGAGATAAATATCCGCAAAAGGGCGGCATAAACAGTTTTTTGTAAAGTTTTTACCTGTCTAAAGGGCAAAAAGGGCAAAGATTTTTATGCGTTTCTGATGGCTTCAATTGCCGCGGCCCTGTCTTTTTGCCCAAAGACGGCGCTGCCGGCCACAAGAACATTTGCCCCTGCGTCTTTGCAAAGCTTTGAGGTTTTACTGTCTACCCCGCCGTCTACCTGAAGTTCACAAGAGGGGTTAAGTTCATTTATAAGCGCTTTCATCTCCGCTATTTTGTCCAGCTGCTCATACATAAAGCTTTGACCGCCGAAGCCCGGCTCCACAGTCATTATAAGAATCAAATCAAGCTTATCTAAATAGGGTATAATGGTTTTGGCGGGAGTTTTGGGCTTAAGGGACAGCCCCACCTTTTTACCGCAGGCTTTAACGGTTTCTATGGCCTCGAATATATGCTGGGGCTGGTCGGCCTCTATATGAAAAACCACCAAATCCGCCCCTGCCTCGCAAAAATCTTTAACATAGCGGTGGGGCCTGTCTATCATAAGGTGGACATCCAAAAACATATCCGTAGCCTTGCGCAGGGATTTGAGCACCGGCAGACCAATGCTGATGTTAGGGACAAAGCAGCCGTCCATAACGTCAAAATGAAGATAATCCGCTCCAGCGGCTTTTACCTCATTTACATCGGAAAGAAGGTTTGCAAAGTCTGCTGAAAGTATAGAAGGTGCTATTTTAGTCATTTTCCATCCTCCATGAAGGCCGCCCTTGGGTAGCAAAGGCTCCAAAGGCCGCATACTATCTTAATAGTCGTATCGCGCGGCACGGCTTTAATATACGGGGACGGCGGCATCCGTTGCCGTCCCCGGTAAGCTTTCGCCCTTCGGCTTTTGTTAGTAGGCAAAGGGCCGGGGGAAAGCTTTTTAGTTAAATTTAAGTTTATACGCTAATAAAATATTATAACCCATAGGACAAGTCCTTGCAAGCATAAGAGCCTTAGATTGTGTCTACACGAGAGCAAAATGCCTGTCTTTTGGCGGATTTTCCGCCATCCTTCGTTAAATTTTCTTGCTATAAAGCAATTATACCTGCGAAAATTTGCCTTGCCTGACGAAAAATCCCCTCAAAATCAAGAGCTTTCATCTCATGTAGACACAATCTAGCTTTTTTCATTTAAGAGGATTCTCTTTTTTGTAAGTATTGAATTAGAAGAAGATGTAATGTATAATATTTACTCCGAAAGGTGTGTGTGCCATGACTTTAGAAAACTATTTAGACTCTATAAAAGATAAGTCCATAGCCGTTGTGGGCTATGGAATCAGCAATGCCCCCTTAACAGAGCTTTTGCTCCAAAAAGGCTGCAAAGTAACAATTAGGGACAAGCGCCCAAAGAGCAAATTTGAGGAGGCAGACTACCTCATAAGCCGAGGGGCAAAGCTTCGTCTTGGAGATGATTATCTGGAGGATCTTTGCGAAGAGCTTATTTTCCGCACTCCGGGGCTGCACCCTTTCACCCCCCAGCTTCAGGCTGCAAAGGATAGGGGCAGCACCCTCACCTCTGAGATGGAGGCTTTTTTCAAGGTTTGCCCCTGCCGTACCATTGCCGTTACGGGAAGTGACGGTAAAACCACTACCACAACCCTTATTTCAGAGCTTTTACGGGAATCGGGGCACAAGGTTTTCCTTGGGGGAAACATTGGCACTCCCCTTCTTGACAAGGTTCCTTTAATGAAAGAAACAGACTTTGCCGTTTTGGAGCTTTCCTCCTTCCAGCTTCACAGCATGGAGTGCAAGCCTAACATTGCCCTTATAACCAATATAAGCCCCAACCACCTTGATGTTCACCCCAACCTTGATGATTATGTTAATGCCAAGCGTTCTATATTCGCTCTTCAGGATTCGGCAGACCTTCTGGTGCTAAACGCCGACGACCCAAACACCGAAACCTTTGCTGCTGCGGCAAAGTCGAATATATCTTATTTTTCCTTAAAGCACTCAGTTAAAAGCGGCTGTTTTTGTGCCGAGGAGCTTATTTATTCGGCAAAAAACTATGAGGTCCATGAAATAATGCCCGCCGCCGCCATCCTTATCCCCGGCTTGCACAATGTTGAAAACTATATGGCCGCCTATGCCGCCTGCTCTGAGTATATTACAGACTCTGCCTTTCGCAAGGTTGCAAAAAGCTTCCCGGGTGTGCCTCACCGGATTGAACTTATAAGGGAAAAAGACGGGGTTAAGTTTTATAACGACTCTATCGCCTCAAGCCCCACCCGCACCATAGCCGGGCTGCGCTGCTTTACAAAGGTTAAACCCATACTTATAGCCGGCGGCCACGATAAGCACATTCCCTTTGATGATTTAGGCACGGAAATAGTCCAGAGGGTAAAGGCTCTTTACCTTACAGGGGAAACGGCAGGGCGGATAAAAACCGCTGTTTTAAACACTCCGGGCTATAACCGCCTGACCCTTCCGATTTATATTATCGACGATTTTAAGCAGGCGGTAACAGCCGCTGCCAAGGCTGCAAGTGAGGGCGATGTTGTTATTTTATCCCCTGCCTGCTCGTCTTTTGATAAATTTAAAAACTTTATGGAACGCGGAAACACCTTCCGTGAAATTGTTCTGGGATTGGAGTAAACTATGGAGCTAAAAGATATGATTTTAGACCTTTGCGCAATTTCCGCCCCCTCAGGTTTTGAGGGCGCTGCTTTCGCAAGGATAAGCCAGCTGCTATCCCCTTATGTTGACGAGATAAAAACAGATGTAATGGGAAACCTCATAGCTATTAAACGCTGCGGAAAAGCCGGAGCAAAAAAGCTTATGCTGGACGCTCATATGGACGAAATCGGCATGATAGTAACAGATATCGACAAAACCGGTTTTCTGCGTTTTGCAAATCTTGGCGGCATAGACCCCCGAATGCTGCCCGCCCGGGAGGTAAAGCTTTTAACAAACCCTCCCATCCACGGTATTATAGACACCATGCCCCCCCACGCCCTGTCCTCGGAGGATATGGAAAAGGCACTGGACCCCAAAAAGCTGTTTATAGATGTGGGTCTTTCCGCCGATGAGGCAAAAAGCCGCATTCCTCTGGGGACTGCTGTTGTTTTTGCAGGGGCAGGTGAAGCCTTCGGTGAGCATCAGCTTTGTTCAAAATCTATGGATGACAGAGCCTGTGTGGCGATTATAATAAAGGTTATGGAAAGCCTTGCCGGAAAGGACTTAAACGCCGATGTCTATTGCCTTATAAGCACTCAGGAGGAAGTCGGTCTTCGGGGTGCCACAACAGGAGCTTATGCCATAAATCCTGACTATGCCATTGTTTTAGACGTTACCCACGCCAAAACTCCGGACAGTAAAAAGGGTGAAACCATGGAACTTGGGGCAGGCGCTGCCATAGGTGTTGGGCCTAATATGAATAGGAACATAACGGCTGCCCTTTTCGAGCTGGCGAAAGACCAGTCCATCCCCCACCAGACCGAGGTTATAAGCGGCAGCAGCGGCACCAATGGCTGGGCCATACAGGTAAGCCGTGAGGGGGTATCCACGGCTGTTGTGTCCCTGCCTTTAAAATATATGCACAGCCCTGTTGAAACCATGGATATACGGGATGCCGAGGCCATAGTCACCTTGGTAAGTGAATTTATAACTACATTGGATAAGGAGGGTATGTAATGCTTGAAACCACAAAAACCCTTTGCTATTTAAGCGGTGCCTCCGGCTGCGAGGACGAGGTGCGGGATTATATATTAGAGCGGGTCATGCCCTTTGCAAACTCTATAACAACAGACAGCTTAGGAAACCTTATTGTCAGCAAAAAAGGCGAAAAATCCGAGGGTAAAAAGGTTCTTATCTGCGCCCACATGGACGAGGTTGGGCTTATTATAAGCGGCATCGACGAGGACGGCTATCTTCGCTTTGATTTTCTTGGCGGAGTGGACAGGCGTGTTATCATAGGAAAACGTGTATATATCGGCAAAAACCGTATCTGCGGCATAATCGGCATAAAGGCCTACCATCTTGTGGATAAGGAAGAGGAAAAAACCGTTCCCAAAAGAGAGGATATGTATATAGATATTGGCTGCTCCAGCGATAAGGAAGCAAAAGAGCTTGTGTCTCTGGGGGATGCCGCTGTTTTTGACGATAGTATCTATGAATTTGGCGATGGCTTTTTAAAGGCCAAGGCCCTTGACGACCGCATAGGCTGCGCCGCCATGATAAAGCTTTTAGAGTCGGACTTGCCCTGTGATTGCAGCTTTGCCTTCACGGTTCAGGAGGAAGTGGGTACTAGAGGGGCAAAAATTGCCGCAAACCGCATAATGCCGGACATAGCCATAGTCCTTGAAGCCACAACGGCAGCAGACCTTCCTGATGTGCCCGAGGGCAAAAAAATATGCAAGGCAGGCGGCGGTCTTGTTATCCCCTTTATGGACAGGGGCACAATTTACAGCCGCAATCTTTACAAAACTGTCACAGAGCTTGCCGACGAAAAGGGCATAGTCTGGCAGACAAAGCACATGGTTGCAGGGGGAACCGATGCTGCCGCCATTCAGCGCAGCGGTGTTGGGGTTGACACCATTGCAATATCCGCTCCCATTCGGAACATACACTCCCCTGCAAGCATCGTTAGAATCTCGGATTTTGAAAAAATGCCCGAGCTTGTTCTTATGCTTTTAGAGAAAATCTCCGAAGAAGAATAAGTCCCGCTAAACATATAAATAAAAAGGAAACCATAATAAATGAGCATCAGCTGTATATCCCCACAGGTTCGTGAATTAGCCCAGCAAACAGAAAACTCCCTTTGCGGGGTGTTTAAAAAAATTGACGAAGTATCCGAGGCCTGCACCTTCAAGGTTATGGAGGCCTTCCACGAGTTTCGTGTGTCCGAGGCCTGCTTTGCAGGAACCACAGGCTATGGCTATGATGACCTTGGCCGTGACACCCTTGAAAATATCTATGCAAAGGTCTTTGGCGCCGAAAAGGCCCTTGTGCGCTTAGGCTTTGTAAACGGCACCCATGCCATAGGCTCGGCCCTTTTTGCCGCCTGCACACCTAACAAAACCCTTCTTTCCGCAACGGGCGCACCATACGACACCTTGCTGCACACCATAGGCATTGAGGGCGAGGGCTATGGCTCTCTTAAATACTATGGGGTTAATTACCGGCAGACAGAGCTAGGAAAAGACGGCAGACCAGACCTTGAAGCCATAAAAAAGGCCGCAAGTGAAAAAGACGTCTCGGCGGTTTTTATCCAGCGCTCCCGAGGCTACTCCAGCCGCCCTGCCCTGTCCGTTTCAGACATTGGCGAAATAGTCTCCGCCATCCGTGAGGTAAACCTCGACGCCGTAATTTTGGTGGATAACTGCTACGGCGAATTTACAGAAACTTTAGAGCCTTGCGCCGTGGGCGCTGATCTTATAGCCGGAAGCCTTATAAAAAACCCCGGCGGCGGACTTGCCCCCACAGGGGGCTATGTTGCCGGCAGGGCAGAGCTTGTGGACAAGGCCGCCGCCCGCCTGACCGTTCCGGGAATTGGGGGCGAGTGCGGCAGCACATTGGGTCAGTCAAGGCTTATGTTTCAGGGTTTTTTCATGGCCCCCCACATAACTGCCCAAGCCCTTAAAACCGCCGCTTTTTGCGCAGGCATGATGGAGGGTCTGGGCTTTAAAACCTCACCTTCCTCCACCGAAAATAGGTATGACATCATCCAGATGATAGAGTTTGGAGGTTCTGAAAACCTTCTGAAGTTTTGCTCCGGCATACAAAGGGGTGCTCCGGTGGACAGTTTTGTAACCCCCATTCCCTGGGCCATGCCCGGCTATGCCGACGAGGTTGTTATGGCGGCAGGGGCCTTTATACAAGGCTCGTCCATTGAGCTGTCCTGTGACGGGCCTATGCGTGAGCCATTTCTTGCCTATATGCAGGGAGGGCTTACCTATGAAAGCGGAAAGCTTGGGCTTATGCTTGCCTGTGAAAGGCTTCTTTCCCAATAATCCTTCTATATAAAAGCAGCGGAGCATAAAATGGCCTGGGGGGTATCTTTATGCCTTTTATGAATCGAAAGTTCAGTTTTCACCGCCGCCGCTACAGATTGCGCCGCCTTCCTCTTGCTCCCGAAAAAAAGCTGGCTATTATCACAATGATGGTTATAATAGTTATCGGAGCGCTGGCCTTGCCCATATCTGCTTTTTTAAAAGAAGTTTCTTCACAAATTGCCATCTCCGATGCTATAGACACCGTAACCGTTGCCATTAACGACGAGATAAACGACAAAATGAGCAAGGGTCAGTATTCCTACGACTATTTTGTAAGCCTTGAAAAAGATACAGAGGGCAATGTGACGGCAATATCAGCCAATATGTCCCGCATAAACACCCTTTCTTCGGAAATTTTGCGCAGCGTTATAGAATCCACCAACAACGGCGAGCTTGACATTGATATACCAATCGGAAACCTTTTAGGCTCAAACCTGCTTTTAGGCCGCGGGCCAACAGTTCCTGTGAAGATAATCATGCTCACCAGCTCCTTTGCGGATTTTAGAAACGAGCTTTCCTCAGCGGGCATCAACCAGATAAAGCATCAGATAATCCTTGATGTTCGGGTTGAAATTGATGTACTTTTGCCTTGGGAGGTTAAAACCACCGAGGTTTTAAGCGAGGTTCTCATTGCGGAAACCATTGTTGTGGGCAAGGTTCCAAACACCTACTTAAGTCTTAATAAGCCATAAAAACGGAGGGTGCCATGGACGTAAATCAGGAAATCCAAAACCTCAAAAATAAAATACGGGAGCTAAACCGTGAATACTACGAGCTAAACGAGTCCAGCGCCCCGGATTATGAATATGACCAGCTCATGCAGCAGCTCCGGAAGCTTGAAAATGAGCATCCGGAGCTGTTAACCGCCGACTCCCCCACCCAGCTTGTGGGCGGCACTGCCGAGTCTATGTTCACAGCTGTGCGCCATGAGGTTCCCCTAGAGAGCTTAAACGACGTTTTTTCCTATGAAGATTTGGAATCCTTCGTCTCACGAACAAAAACCGCCTTGGGAAAAGCTGCCCTTTTCACTGTTGAGCCGAAGATAGACGGTCTTTCCGTTGCCGTGGAATATATCGGCGGCAGACTTCACCTAGGGGCCACCAGAGGAGACGGTCTTGTGGGGGAGAACGTTACGGAAAACCTTAGAACCATAGGCTCCCTGCCTAAAATTATAAAAAACGCTCCATGGCGGCTGATTGTTCGGGGTGAGGTTTATATGTCCCGTGAAACCTTTGCTAGTCTCAACGAGGAGCGGGAAATAAAAGGCGAAAAGCTTTTTGCAAACCCCCGAAACGCGGCGGCAGGCTCCGTCCGCCAGCTTGACAGCAAAATCGCAAAAGAGCGCCGCCTTGACATTATTATATTTAACCTCCAATATACCGACGGAGAGGCTTTTTCCTCCCACGCCGCCTCTCTTGATGCCTTGGCAGAGATGGGCTTTCCTGTTGTTCCCCATGACCTATGTGAAAACTATGAGGACTGCCGCCATAAAATCATCAGCATAGGCGAAAACCGAGAGGATTTCCCCTTTGATATAGACGGGGCTGTTATAAAGCTTGACAATATAGCAGACCGCAATTTTCTTGGCAGCACCTCCAAAGCTCCCCGCTGGGCAGCCGCCTATAAATATCCGCCGGAGGAAAAGGAAACTGTTGTGGAGGACATTCTTGTAAACGTTGGCCGCACCGGAGTTTTAACCCCCAAGGCAGTAGTCGCCCCTGTGCGCCTGGCAGGAACGAAGGTAACTAATGCAAGCTTACACAATCAGGATATTATAGATAAGCTTGATATCCGAATAGGAGATACTGTGCTTATCCGAAAGGCCGGAGAAATCATTCCCGAAATAATCAGTGTGAACCGCAGCCTTCGCAAATCAGATGCAGAGCCATATAAAATCCCAAACCACTGTCCGGAATGCGGCTCTGCTGTTTTAAAAGACCCCGACGGGCCTTCCCTGCGCTGCACAGGACTTGAGTGTCCGGCCCAGCTTTTGCGCAATATTGTCCACTTTGCCTCCAGAGACGCAATGGACATTGAAGGTCTTGGCATCTCCGTGTCCGAGGCTCTTATAAAACAGGGGCTTATAAAAGGTCCCGCTGATTTATATTACCTTGACAGGGACAGTGTCTCTGCTCTTGACCGCATGGGTGAAAAAAGCGCGCAAAACCTTATTTCCGCCATTGAAAAAAGCAAGGATAATGGTCTTGCCCGTTTGCTTTCCGGCTTTGGCATCCGCCAGGTTGGGCAAAAGGCCGCAAAAACCCTTTCAAGGCACTATCCTAATCTGGACGCTCTTTCCGAGGCAAGCCGTGAGGATTTAACTGCTGTGCCTGACATCGGCCCTGTTACAGCGGATTTTATCGTCTCGTGGCTAGCTAGCCCTCAGTCAAGGCATCAGATAAAGCTTTTGCGGGAGGCAGGGGTCAGCTTTGACAGCAATGAGGAAATAAGCGACACCCGTTTTAACGGCAAAACCTTTGTCCTAACAGGAACCCTTGCAGGGATGACAAGGGGCGAGGCCGGCGTCATGATAGAAAAATTCGGCGGAAAGGTTTCCTCCTCGGTTTCAAAGAAAACAAGCTATGTTGTAGCAGGCGAGGCCGCCGGAGGCAAGCTTACAAAGGCTCAGGAGCTGGGGCTTGCGGTTTTATCCGAGGAAGAATTTCTTTCTCTGCTGTCCTAATTTTACACCTATATCTTGTACAAGCTGAAGTTTTTGACCTGCCCGCAATACTAAAGAAAAGTGATTGGTTTATGAAAATAAAGATTTTTTTGGCTATTTGCGCCTGCAAAGCCTCTGTTTTCCTCCTGCGCCTTATGGGTCGCGGGGGAACTGCCATCCCCGGTAAAATTGCACTTAAAATCTATCCCGAACTTTTGGGGCATCTGGGGAAAAATGTCCGCACAATAATCATAACAGGCACCAACGGCAAAACCACAAGCGCCCGTATGGCAGAGGAAATTTTTGCCCAGTCTGGACTTTCCTATTTTGCAAACCGCTCTGGGGCAAACCTTATAAACGGCATAACCGCTGAGTTTGTTTCCCATTCCGGCCTTTTGGGAAAGCCGAAAAAAACCTTTGCGCTCATTGAAGCAGACGAGGCCGCCTCGAAGGAAGTTTGCCGCTTTTTAAACCCTGAAGTGGTTTTGGTCACAAATGTTTTTCGTGACCAGCTTGACCGCTACGGCGAGGTTACAAATACCTTGGATAGCATCCTCGGCGGCGTTGAAAACTCACCAGAAGCTCTTGTCTGCCTTAATGCGGACTGCTCCCTTACAGTGTCCATAGCCGAGAAAATCCCAAACAAGGTAATTTTCTACGGGGTCAGCCTGCCCATATATGAGGAAAAGGTAGATGAGGTTTCCGACGCTCCTTTTTGCATAAGATGCAAGCATGAGTATGAATACTCCTACCACACCTTCGGCCATCTAGGAGGCTTTTTCTGCTCCCAGTGCGGCTATAAGCGCCCAGAACCGGACATTGCCGTCACAGAGATTTTAAGCAGGGGCGAAAACGAAACTTCCGTGATGATAAACATTTTCGGAAGCCCCGAGGAGTTTTCTATAAGCATTCCCGGAGGATACAATATATATAATGCCGCCGGCGCCCTTGCAATTTCTGAAGCCATGGGTTTAAGCCGTGACACAGCGAAAAAGGCGATTTCTGACTTTTCCTGGGGTTTTGGGCGCATGGAGCAATTTGACATGGGCAAAACCAAGGCCCGTATGATACTTGTTAAAAACACGGCCGGCTGCAATCAGGTTATAAACTATTTGGGAAACCTTAGTGAAAAGTCTGTTTTTGTGTTTTGCCTTAACGACCATATAGCCGACGGCACTGACATTTCATGGATTTGGGATGTTAACTTTGAAAAGCTCTGTGATTTAAGCGAAATGCTTGAAAGTGTCTATGTTTGCGGCATCCGCTCTGCCGATATGGCTGTGCGCCTTAAATACGCCGGAATAGACACGGAAAAACTTCGGATTTTTGAAGATTACGGGGAGCTTATTTCTGCCATGGGCTCACAGGAGCTGCCGCTTGTGATAATACCAACCTACACCGCTATGATGGCCCTGCGTGAAAAGATGAGCGCTGCCTACGGCGGTAAGCAGTTTTGGGAATAGGGGGAGACTATGAAGCTTAATATTTGCCACCTGTATCCCGATGTGCTAAACCTCTATGGGGACACCGGCAATATCCTCTGCCTTCAAAAAAGGCTTTTATGGCGGGGAATAGACTGCGAGATTACGAAGCTGCCTATTGGGAAAAACGACGATTTCAGCCGCTTTGATTTATTCTTCATCGGAGGCGGTCAGGATTTTGAACAGGAGGTCTTGCTCCGTGACCTTCATGGCGGCAAAGCTGAGGAAATCCTCTCTGCCGTCAATGATGAAAAGGTGTTTTTGTGCATCTGCGGCGGCTACCAGATGATGGGTCAGTATTACAAGCTCCAAAGCGGCCGCCAGCTTGACTTTATCGGCGCTATCGATATGCACACCGAAAGCTCGGAATCCCGCCTTATCGGCAACTATATGTTCCGCTGCGGCGAAGAAAACGGCGGCAGTTTAGTGGTGGGCTTTGAAAACCACAGCGGAAAAACCTATCTTGATGAGGGGGTTTCGCCCCTTGGCAAGGTTTTGAAAGGCTATGGGAATAACGGTGAGGACGGGGGCGAGGGAGTTCGCCATAAAAACGTTTTCGGCTCCTACTGTCACGGCCCCATATTGCCGAAGAACCCTGAATTTGCCGACCTGCTTTTGCAAACTGCCCTGTCTCTGCGCAATCCGGAATTTTCTTTGCCCCCCTTAGATGATACTCTGGAAGTTTCCGCCCATGACTACATGGCAAAAAGACTTAGCTAGACTTTTCTAGATCTGATAAAAGTTATAAACATACTTTTTAAACACTTCAGCCCGCCGATATATCGGCGGGCTGCACAATTTGTCATTATATAAATATACATAATATACAAATATTTA
>CAZTXG010000034.1:0-17000 GCA_964617335.1 uncultured Oscillospiraceae bacterium | reverse complement strand
GAACATAACCGCTGCAAAGATAATAAGGTAATACCAAACTCTTTCCCCATGGGAAAAATATGAGGCATACACCATAAACAAGCAGCCGCAAATGGCGAGGGCCGGCATTATAAAACGGCTGAAAAAGCCCATATCCTTTTCTTTAGCCATTATAGCAATAAAAATCGGGATGTAAAGAGCATAGATGGTTACTATGGGAAGCTCTGAGGGGTCAAAGGAAAAAGGACCGAACCAAGAAACTTCCACAAGGTTTGCGCCATAAAAATACAAAAGCCACAAGGAGCAGAGGAAAAGACCAAGGATAGATGAGTTTGTGGGCATATTTGTAACCTTGTCAACCTGCTTAAATAGGTCGGGCCTAGGGCCTTGGTTGCGGACGGCCAAGGCATACATTCCACGAGTGTTGCCAAGCATAAGTCCGTTTAAGGTGCCAAGGCAGGAGATTACAATGAAAACAAACAAAGCCGTGCCGCCGACCTTTGAAAATATCGTTTCAAAGGCAAGCTTTGCTCCGGCTTCGCCGTTTTCCATCAAAACAGCGTTTGTCACTCCGCCGGCAAGACCGACATAATAAAGAATGTAAGTAATAACAATGAGAAGGGTGCCCACAATTAAGGCTTTAGGAAGATTTTTCTTGGAGTTTTTAAGCTCGGCATTTATACTGGTTGCGATAATCCAGCCCTCATAGGCAAAGGCCGTTGCCACAACGGCTGTTAAAAGAGCTTCCATTTTATTATCCACAGGCTGAACAACAGTCGTGAAATTTTCAATGGTGAGACCGTTGGAAAGTCCGACAATTGTGCCGACTATGGCCATAAGATATAAGGGAACAAGCTTTATAATGGTTGTTGAAACCTGAAATTTGCCCGCAAGAACAGGGGAAATTGCGTTTACCGCATAGCTTGTACACATATAAAAGGCGGCTATTGCAAGGCATTCGGGGCCCACTATGGACCAGCCGATTAAAACGCAGGTGTATCTTGCGGAAACCCAGGCCAAAACGCTTGTGATGGCGGGGTAATATATCATCGTCATAAACCAGCCGATCATATAAGCGTATTTGTTTCCCATTGTAACTTCCCCATAGTCTACAAGGCCGTTAACATAGCTGTACCTTGTGGCCATTTTGGCAAAGGTGTATGCACAGATTATCATTATGGCGCCGCCTATAAGCCAGGCAAGGATGCCAAGGGGCTGATTTCCTCCTGTTACAGCAAGAACCTTTTCCGCTTTGAAAAATACGCCGCTGCCTATGACTATACCAACTACCATGGCGATAGCGGTTAATAGGCCGTATTTCTCCTTCATCTTATTGTCCATGTTATTCTCCCTTTTAATTTTGTGCTGCAGCTTAAGATGCCACGGGGCTATGATAGCATACTGGCTAATTAAAATAAAGACTTATTTATCATTTATACACAAATTTGCATTTAAATTAGGGATTTTAATAGTAAAAACAGAGGAGAACGGGAGGGGACACCGTTCTCCTCTAAAATTAAAGCTATGAAAAACAGCCTATTTAAGGCGCAGTATTTCATCTGTGGGCAGGCGGGGCGGAGCCTTCGGCTCCTCTGCCGGATAGCCGCAGGGGATGAGAGCTATAACATTTTCTCCCTGAGGGATATTTAAAAGGGGCCTTATTTTCTCAGGGTCAAAAAGTCCCATGATAACAGTTCCAAGGCCTAAATCGCAGGCGGCAAGACAGAGAGTTTGCACAAAAAGCCCGCAGTCAAAAAAAGTGTAGCCCTCGCCGTAGATGGAGTCCGGATTGCCGTCATTGGAAAAACCGCTTTTTCCCGTAACAGAGCTGATGGCAAAAATTAAAGGAGCGCCGCCGGCAATTTTTCCATTTCTCTCCGGCAGGCCGGCGCAAATTTCTTCAAGAAGCTTTTTGTCTGTAACAGCATAAAGCCGAGCGGTCTGGGAGTTTTTCCATGAGGGTGCATTTTGAGCCAAGGCGGCAATGAGCCTAATATCGTTTTCACTGACTGCCTTATCTGTGAAGCTTCGGATACTCCGCCTTGCGCTTATACAATTTTTTGTTTCCATTTTATCTCCTTTAAAATCAAAAACCCTATTTTATTAAATATCCTTGGGCTGACCATAACTTTCAGCCACATAGGTCTGCATTGCCTTAATATTTTCATCGGAAATGGGAATGAAGCTGCCGCCTATTGCACGGATTCTGTAATATATTTCAGCTGTCATTTCCAAAACCTTCGCAACCTTAAAAGCACCCTTTAAATCCTTTGCTACACAGACAGCCCCGTGGGACTGCAAAAGGCAGGCATTTGCTTTTGTACCCAGAGCCTTAACGCAGTTTCCCGCAAGCTCCATGGTGCCCGGAAGGGCGTAGCAGGCAGTTTTTATAGTATCGCCCAGAGCTTGGGCGGATTCGTCGCAGATGCCCAGGGGAATACTTTCACCCATGGCGGCAAAAACGTTTGAATAAATGGGGTGGGTGTGCAAAACCGCCCCAACTTCCGGCCTTGCCCTGTAAACTCCAAGATGGAGGTCTGTTTCAATAGAGGGGCGTCTTTTACCGGAAACGATTTTTTTGTCCATGGTCATAACCACGATATCATCAGGAATACAGGTTTCATAATCCATACCACTAGGAGTTATGTAAACTAAACTTTGGGCATCCCTTACACTGATATTTCCCCATGTTTCAACTGTCAGACCTTCGCCTAAAAGCCTTTTTCCTGCTTCAACCAGCATTTCACGAATGTCCATATTATCATCCTTTCTTAAAAAGTGCTTATACATATTATAATAAACCCATAGGGCCTTAAGTCAAGTATGGATTTTTTTTAAAGCTTGTGGTAAAATAATCTTGCAAAGAAAAGAAAAAAACGGAGGTTTATAATGGATATAGAAAAAAAGCTTATGAGCTGTCTTGATTGCATTAGGGGAAAAACAAATTTTAAGCCCCTTATTGGACTTATTTTAGGCTCGGGTCTTGGTGATTACGGCAGGCAGATTGATGCCCGTGCTGTTATTGAATATAAGGATATCGAGGGTTTTCCAGTATCCACGGTTTTAGGCCATGAGGGACGTTTTATTTTCGGCTACGTTGAAAAGGTTCCCGTTGTTGTTATGCAGGGCAGAGTGCATTATTACGAAGGTTATCCTATGAGCGATGTTGTTTTGCCCGCAAGGCTTATGGCGCTTATGGGGGCAAAGGCTCTTTTTTTAACCAATGCCGCGGGAGGGGCTAATTTTAGCTTTAATCCCGGGGATTTCATGCTTATCCGTGACCAAATCTCGTGCTTTGTTCCCTCACCTTTAATCGGGGAAAATATTGAAAGTCTGGGAACTCGTTTTCCCGACATGAGCCGCATTTATGACTTGGAGCTTTGCTCTGCTATAAGAGAGACTGCTGCAGAAAACGGCATTCATATTAAAGAAGGCACCTATCTTCAGCTTACAGGCCCCCAGTTTGAAAGTCCTGCCGAGGTTAGAATGTGCAGGGCCTTAGGCGGGGACGCTTTGGGTATGAGCACCGCTGTGGAGGCCATAGCTGCAAGGCATATGGGCCTGCGGGTCTGCGGTATTTCATGCATATCAAACCTTGCCGCCGGTATGTCAAATCAGCCCCTCACCCATGATGAGGTTCAGGAAACGGCAAACCGTGTTTCAAAACAGTTTACAGAGCTTGTCACCAAGTCCATTGTTAAAATAAGCAGTATACTATAAAAGCTGCCCTGCTTTGCCATGGCTAAAGACAGCTGCTTTCCCATATCTGTGACCATGGCTTCAAAGATTTTTAAAAATTTCCCCCTTCCGAGTCTTTATAAAGCCGCCGGAAGGGGGAAAAGCTTTTATGAGGCCTTAATTAAAGGCATATTTTGGCCTTTATCTGCACATAAGTTATTACAAAGGTGTTAAGTAAATGTTAAGAATATTTAAATATAATGTTATTTACTTGCAAA
Source organism: uncultured Oscillospiraceae bacterium (assembly GCA_964617335.1). Taxonomy (GTDB): domain Bacteria; phylum Bacillota; class Clostridia; order Oscillospirales; family Oscillospiraceae; genus UBA2658. The sequence continues at coordinate 13,065 of CAZTXG010000034.1, read as the reverse complement.
CTATTGGAAAAAGGATTATAATGACCACGTCAAGTGCGGAGCAGATGCTTCGCTAAGGCTTACATATTTTATGGAGGTATGAAATGAAAAAGTTTCTTGCATTAGCACTGGCCCTTGCAATGATTTTTGCTTTAGGCGCCTGTGGTGCTAAAAATCCCACTACGGAAACAGACATTCCCGAAAACGCTGAAACCGACACTCCGGTTGCCCCCGACACCGAAGATGGCGAAGGCCTTAAGATTGCCATAGTCACAAGCCCCTCCGGCGTGGACGACGGCTCCTTCAATCAGGACAACTATGAGGGCATTTTGGCCTTTATCGACGCAAATCCCGGCTCTACGGTAAGCCCCATTCAGGAGGGCGACATCAACAACTCCGTGAATGCCGTTGCAGAAATCATAGCAGATTACGACGTTATCGTAACCCCCGGCTTCCAGTTTGGCGGAATCACCACTTTGGCTCAGGAAAACCCCGACAAGTTCTTTATCCTTGTTGACTCCTTCCCAGCAAACATGGAAGATGCTGAGGGAGATTCTCCTGTTGTGGACAATATCTACGCCATGCAGTTTGCAGAGCATGAAAGCGGATTCTTTGCGGGAATTGCCGCTGCCATGGAGACAAAGACCGGAAAGGTCGCTGTTGTAAACGGCATTGCCTATCCTTCTAATGTCAACTATCAGTTTGGCTTTGAAGCAGGTGTTGCCTATGCTAACGCAAAGCTTGGCACCGAGGCCGAGTGTGTTGAAATAGCTTCCTATGCAGGTGTTGACGTTCGCGGTATCGATGTGGGCGGAAACTATGTTGGCGACTTTAACGACCCTGCAACAGGCAAGGTTGTCGGCGCGGCTCTCATTGACCAGGGTGTTGACATTATCTTCGTAGCTGCCGGAAACTCCGGAAACGGCGTTTTCACAGCTGCCAAGGAAGCAAATGGTGTTTATGTTATCGGCTGTGACGTTGACCAGTTTGACGACGGTGTAAACGGCGACAGCAACATCGTTTTAACCTCTGCTCTTAAGAATATGGCCATTAACGTAGAGCGCCAGCTGGGCGCCATTGCGGATGGCAGCTTCGAGGGCGGAAACTACACCCTTTATGCCGACAGCGATTCCACCGGTTATGTCTCAGCAGACGGACGCCAGCAGTTGTCTGAGGAAACTCTTGCAGCCCTTGATGAAGTATATCAGCTCATAAAGAGCGGCGAAATTGTTCCTCCCTCTAACTTCAGCGAGGAAACTGTTGAAAGTTTCAAAGGCCTGGAATAAGACCTTTATAAAATGACTTGGCCCTTTAAATACTAAAACAGCTATTTAAAGCACCGAGGCAAGCAGTATGAAATTTTAGAAATTAAATATTGAAAAATAAGGGATGCTGCTTTGTATAAGGCAGTGTCCCTTATCTGATTTTTGAAGCTTTGTCTTTTTATCTTATCGTATTACTATACACTTTCGCAAAGACCCGCCCAATCCTTCTTGTCTTGAAATAAGAAGAAAAAAATATATATTATCGAAACTCGTAAATCTATGGTACACTTAGCATATATAATAATTTTTTAGTGAGAGATAAAACCATGAAAAAAGCGTATTTTAAATATTTACTGTCTGTATTAATTTTTGGCTCCAATGGAATTGTGGCAAGCCATATCTTTATGAGCAGTTATGAAATTGTATTGCTGCGAACCTTTATAGGAAGCTTGTTTTTATTTGCCGTCTATATCTTTACAAAGCGTCCAATAGATGAAAAAGCAGGCAAAAAGGATATTTTATACATAATTATCTCAGGGGTTTCCATGGGGGCAAGCTGGATGTTTCTCTATGAAGCCTATGCCAATATTGGAGTGAGCCTTGCAACACTTTCCTACTATTGCGGCCCTGTTTTTGTAATGGCCCTTTCCCCCTTGGTATTTGGGGAAAAAATAAGCGGGGCAAAGCTTTTAGGCTTTTTTGCGGTTTTGTGCGGAATGTTTTTACTAAACAATCAGGAGCTTTACCAAAAAGGCCTTTCATGGGGGCTGTTTTGCGGGATTATGTCGGCTGTCACCTATGCTTTTATGGTAATTTTTAATAAGAAAGCAGCGGGGATAAAGGGTCTTAAAAACTCTATGTATCAGCTTTTTATAAGCTTTTTAACAGTTGGAATATTTGTTTTGATAAAGCAGGGAGCAAAGATAGACATAAGTTCCGAAAGCATAGGGGCGATTTTGGTCTTGGGCATAGTAAACACAGGCATAGGCTGCTATTTGTATTTTTCATCTATTTCAAATCTGCCTGCCCAAACTGTGGCAATTTGCGGATATCTGGAGCCCGTTTCGGCTCTGGCACTCTCCGCGGTTTTCCTCCATGAGCGCTTATCTCCATTACAGGCGGCAGGTGCCATTCTGATTTTAGGCGGAGCCGCCTTCGGAGAACTTTACCGCCGACGAAAAGATAAGCTTGCAAGCTGAATTTTAACTTGGAGTTTTAAAAGTACAGAGCTTTTTAAAGCTGAATAGATTGTTTGTTTTGCGAAAATAAACGCTGAATGGATAAAATCAGACAGAAGATTATTTATTTTGACAGCCTTGGAGCAAACGTGTAAAATAGATTAAATATGTCTTAACTACCAGAGGAAAGAAGAAGCCGCTATGAACGATTATATTGTTGAAATGCGCCATATAACAAAGCGCTTTCCCGGAATAGTTGCCAACGACGATGTTTCCATCTCCATAAAAAAAGGCGAGATATACGCTATTTTGGGTGAAAACGGAGCCGGAAAATCCACCCTTATGAGTATGCTTTTCGGTATGTACGAGCCGGATGAGGGGGAAATTTTCATTCGCGGTAAAAAGGAGAACATAATTTCTCCCGCCTATGCCGCAAAACTTAATATTGGCATGGTTCATCAGCATTTTAAGCTTGTTCAAAACTATTCCATAACAGAAAACATCATTCTGGGGATGGAGCCGAAAAACCGTTTTCTGGGTCTTTTGCCCTCTGTGGATGTCAAGGGCACAAACAAGAAAATAGCCGAGCTTTCAAAGCGCTATGGCCTTGAGGTTGACCCCAAAAAAAAGATTGAGGAAATCGGTGTTTCCATACAGCAGCGGGTAGAGATTTTAAAAATGCTCTACCGAGAGGCGGAAATTCTTATTTTTGACGAGCCAACAGCCGTTCTTACCCCTCAGGAAATTGAATTTCTGCTGGAAATTATAAGAGAGCTTCGCAATTCGGGAAAAACTATTATCCTTATAACCCACAAGCTGGAAGAAATTAAAAAGGTGGCTGACCGCTGCGCTATTTTGTGCAGGGGCAAGCTTGTGGATGTTTTGGATGTTGAAACTACCTCCACAAAAACCATGGCAAACCTCATGGTGGGCAGGGAAATCAGCTTCCAAACGGAAAAAGCGAAGGCCAATTTTGGAGAAAATGTACTTTCTGTTTCTGGACTTGGCGTTAGAAACTCTGACGGTGTGGCAGTTGTGAAAGATGTTTCCTTTGACATAAAAGCAGGTGAAATTTTTGCCGTTGCCGGAGTTTCCGGAAACGGGCAGGAGGAGCTTGCCGATGCCATAGCGGGACTTATAAAGTCCTCCGGCACAATTAGCTTAAAGGGAAGGGATATTAGCGAAATGAGCGTCCGAGAGCGCTCGGAGGCAGGCATATCATACATTCCCCAAGACAGGCAGGAGGTTGGCCTTGTGCTGGACTTTTCCCTTGGGGAAAATCTTGCCCTTAAAGATTATTACAAGGAGCCTTTCTGCAAAAACGGCATTTTGCGCCATGAGGAATTTTTAAGTCATGGTCAAAAACTTATAGATGAATATGACATTCGAAGCGGTCAGGGGGCAAAAACTCAGGTTCGCTCCATGTCTGGGGGAAACCAGCAAAAGGCCATAGTGGCAAGGGAGATAGTTTCCGATTCCGAGCTTATGATTTTTGTCCAGCCCACAAGGGGGCTTGACATTGGCGCCATCGAAAATATACACAGACAGATACTTTCCGAAAGAGAAAAGGGGAAGGCAATTCTCCTTATTTCCCTTGAGCTGGAGGAAATTATAAGCCTTGCCGACACCATAGGCGTTATGTACAGCGGCGAAATGCAGACCATAGCTGCCGCCGGCAGCCTTACTTCAAATCAGGTGGGCGAATTTATGATGGGGGTGAAGTCTGTATGAAAAAGCCGAAAAACGCTTTGAAAAACCCCTTTCGCCGAAGTTTTATCGCCCTTTTAGGAAATGAAAAATATCAGGGCTTTACCATACCGCTTTTTGCCATAATCTTAAGTCTTCTCGCCGCATCCATATTGCTGCTCAGCCTTGGTAAAAACCCTTTAATAGCCTTTCGCAGCTTTTTGCAGGGCAGCGGATTACTGCCAAAGGTAAGCTATGCCGCAAAAAAGAACATTTTAACCGACTTTATGAGCATGCTCAACATCCTTACTCCTATGATATTTGCGGCGCTGGCAGTTGCTGTTGCTCTTAAGGCGGGCCTATTTAACATCGGCATATCAGGGCAGATGCTCGTTCCCGGTTTCATAGCCTCTATTACTATTGGATATAGCAAGCTTCCGGCAGCGGCGGCCCTGCCTTTGGTGCTTATAATCGGCATAGCGGGCGGGGGGGCGGCAGGCTCGCTTATAGGCTGGTTAAAGCATAGATTTAACATAAATGAGGTTGTATCCTCGATTATGCTAAACTATATTTTTTCGTATATTATAAGCTATTTCATAAATACAAGATTTATAGACACGGTTTCCCGCCAGTCCCGATATATCAGCGCAAGCGCAAGGCTGACCCTTACGAATATTGAACTTTTCGGTCTTAAAATGGACATCCCCCTGGGCTTTATCCTTGCTATACCGACGGCCTTTCTTGTTAAGTTTCTTATGGACAAAACTCGTGCGGGCTATGAGCTTAAGGTGGTTGGACTCAACAAAAAGGCGGCAAAATATGCTGGCATAAACGTTGGGAGAAACATTATTATGGCTATGGCGATTTCGGGCGCTCTCGCCGGACTTGCCGGTGTTACCTATTATCTTGGAAACTTTAACTCCATTCAGCCGAGAGTTTTGTCATCTCTGGGCTTTGACTCCATTGCTGTTTGCCTTTTGGGCAACTCTCATCCCATCGGAATTTTGTTTTCCTCCCTTCTAATAACTGTCATATCAAAGGGCAGCAACTATATGAGCTCAACCCTTAATGTCCCTCAGGAAATATCCCAGCTTATAACAGGGCTTATACTGCTGTTTTCTGCCTGCGGAGCTTATATAAAGCACAGGGTTTCTCAGGCAAAAGACGAGGTTCGAGACGAAAAGCGCAGACTAAGACAGGAAGATGAGGAGGGGGACAGGGTATGAACTATATCATAATAGAGGGCCTTGCCTTTGCCCTTCCTCTTTTTATAATTGCAATTGGCGGCATTTTCAGCGAGAGAAGCGGAGTTACAAACCTTGCACTAGAGGGCTTTCAGGGCTTCGGTGCCTTTGCGGGGGCTGCCGCTGTTATGGCAATCAGCGGCGGAAGGCTTGCGGGGATAGAAACTCCCATGTTTATTACCGCCATGTTTTTTGCCCTTTTGGGGGGTATGGTGTTTTCAATGGTTCATGCGGTTTTGTGCATAAACTTTAAGGCAAATCAGGTTATATCCGGCGTCGTTATAAACATTCTTGCAACGGCTTTAACAGCCTTTTTAACCAGCCAGTTTAACACCGTTTTATTTGGCAAACCTACAAACAAATTTGTCTTGGGCATCTGCGAGAAGTTCACCGTTCCCGTCATATCAAGGGTTCCTGTTCTGGGGGCATTTTTCACCGATGTTTATTATTATCAGCCGATTATAATTGCAGCAGCTCTTATTGCGAGCTATGTCCTTTATAAAAGCCGTTTTGGTCTGCGCCTTCGTGCCTGCGGGGACAACCCCCATGCTGTGGACGCTGCGGGAATCAGCGTTTCAAAGCTGCGCTTTATAGCGGTTATGATTTCCGGTGCCTTATCCGGCCTTGGGGGTATGTGCTTTGCCTATTCTATCTCCGCAAGCTTTTCCCCCACCATTTATTCTGGCTACGGCTTTCTTGCCATTGCGGCGCTGATTTTCGGAAACTGGAAAATAGGCCCCACTCTTTTGGCCTGTCTGCTTTTCGGCTTTGCCCGAAGCGGCGGGTACAAGCTTGCTCAGGCTTTGGGGTTTACCAGCGCCTTTGCGGATATTATTATGATTTTGCCCTATGTTTTGACCCTCCTTTTGCTTATGTTCTTTTCCTCCACAAACCGTGCCCCAAGAGCCTTGGGAGAAATTTACGACAAGGGAAAAAGGTAGAAAACCTGCTTTTGGCAAACTTTCAGCCATTATAAAAACCGCAGTTTTCTTAAGCTGAAAACTGCGATTTTTGTATTTATATAAGGTTTCAAAATAGGAAAAATAAGCTTAAAGCATTGGGATAACCAGCTGTGACCAGGTTTCCATGCTTTCTTGCATCTTGGACAGCTCATTGCGCTTTACCCAGAAGCCCTCAAGTTTTTCCGTTTCACGCACGGAAACTTCCCCTTGAGTTTCCATGGTGAAAAAAAGCCCAAGATGCACTCTGCCAACCTCGTTTTGGTCATCATTTATAAGCCCTCTGGCTGTAAGCTCTCCGGGCTTTTCTATAAAAACTTCCTCGTCTATTTCTCGGCGCATACCGTTTTCCAAAATATTTCCGCCCAAATCGTATTCGGAGTTTATATGCCCGCCAACCCCAAGGGACAAAAGCCCGTGGAGACGGCTTTCCCCGCCTTTTTTAAGCCTGCGCATAACAAAAACCTCGTCTTTGCGGCAGATGACCACATAGGGGATTATCTGTTTATGGCTGGGGTCATTTTCTGCAATTCCACGGGGGATAAACTCAAAATTTTCATTAATTATATCCACAACAGCCCTGCTGTTTTCTGAGGAAATGCCCTTTGCGGGCAGGAATTTTTCTATTAAAGTTCTTTTAACTGTTAAAACATTTTCCATAGTTAACTCGCTCCTTTGTTTCCTTTTGCAATGATAGCACAAATGCCCTTGTAAGCCAAGGTCTTTCGGCAAAATGCTCCTTTTTTGTGCCTTGTTCGACTTGGGGCTATTGCAAAGCAGCGCTAGGTTTGTTAAAATATCGAAGCATAGAAATTTGTTTATAAGTTTTGGGTGAAAATATGGTTTGGATATAATCAGCCTGTTTGCATATGCCGCAGCCACGACCCCCAAAAGGACATATTTTTAATGGCCTTTTTGTAAACCCAATGGGAAAGGTAGGTTCTTTTATTATGGAAAAGCTTTTTGTCCCCGGGGACATTCTTCTGCCGAAGAAGGCGGATTTGCACCTTTGGAGTGTTATAGCCTGCGACCAGTTTACATCCCAGCCGGAATATTGGGATTCTGTTGATGCTAAGGTGGGGGCAGCCCCCTCAACCCTGCGGCTAATTCTGCCCGAGGCCTATCTTGGCAGCAAAGACAATAAAGGGGAAACCGAAAAAATTAACGCTGAAATGGAAAGATATATTTCCAATGGTGTGTTTAAAACCGTTTCAAACTCCTTTATATATATAGAGCGCTCCCTTACAGTGGGGCATACACGCCGGGGGCTTTTGGGCCTTATAGATTTAGAAACCTATGACTATCACAAGGACTCAAGTTCTCCTGTGCGGGCAACGGAAGGCACGGTTGAAGACCGGCTGCCGCCAAGGGTACAGGTGCGTGAGGGGGCAAGTTTAGAGCTGCCCCATATTGTGGTTTTCATCGACAACCCTGAAAACACTGTTATAGATGCCGCTAAAGGCGGTGAACCTCTTTATGATTTTGAGCTTATGGACGGGGGCGGCCGTATAAAAGGCAGCCGTGTTTTCGGTGAAAATGCCGAAAAAGCAAGCAAGGCTCTTTCCGCCCTATCAGAGCCAGACTACCTTGAAAAACGCTATAAGCTTGAGGGCAGAGAGCCTGTTATAATTGCCATGGGCGACGGCAACCACAGCCTTGCCACGGCAAAATTATGTTGGGAAAAAATAAAACAGGGACTTTCGCCGGAGGAATGGGAAGGTCATCCAGCAAGATATGGTCTTGCAGAGCTTGTTAACATCCACGACCCCTCGGTGATTTTCGAGCCTATACACAGAGTTATATTTAAAACCGATACCGAGGGTTTTTTTGAGGCGGCAAAATCTTTTTTCAGAGAGAAAAACAAAGACGAGCGGGGCTGTCATAAAATTCGCTGCCTTTGCGGGGAAAAGTCTGAAACCATTAGTCTTTGCGGTCTTACCATAGGTCAGGCCATAGCCGCTGCTCAGGAATTTTGCCTTCATTATATAGAAAAACACGGGGGTGAGCTTGACTATATTCATGATGACGATTCTGCTATAGAAATGTCCAAAAATCAGGGATGCTGCGGACTGCTGCTTCCCTCTATGGATAAAAACGAGCTTTTTCCCTCTATAATTAAAAGCGGAGTTTTTCCGGCAAAGAGCTTTTCCATAGGCCCTGCCAGGGATAAACGCTATTATTTAGAGTGCAGAAAAATAAAATAAGCTTTAATAAAAAAAGCTCCGGCCTAAAAAGACCGGAATTATAAGACAGTAATATGTATTTTTTGGAACGGGCATGATTTCGGTCATGCCTGTGCGACATTATTTGTCCAATTCAGGCAAAAGTTTGTTTACTTTTCTTTCGAAATCCAGTCCGTTTTGTATATAATTAGACATATAAAGCTATAGTATTCTTAATTAATATAAATGATTTGAACAGAAAACATGGTTTTTGGTGTGTTCATAACATAAGGGGGCTTTTTAGGTGCAGGCCGTGCAATTCCCTCTCTTGTTAAACTACTAAAATGCTCCAGTGACATAATATTATTTTGATCATCTTCTCATGCGACTGCTGCATGTATTAAACAATGGTGGTTTGCTAAAATGATTCATAAATAAGGAGTTTTTGATAAATAAAATAGTCCTCATCCTTGAACGCATTAAAGATTATTTTAATTGAGCTGCCGCTTTCCCTCTTATAAGCCTCCACCGTATTAACCGCAACTTCCGCCGCTTTTTGGTTTGGAAATCGAAATTCCCCTGTGCTGATACAGCAAAAGGCAAGGGAGCAAAGACCTTTTTCCTCTGCCAGCTCCAAACAAGAGCGGTAACAAGAGGAGAGAAGTTTACAGTCTTTCTCTGTTAGAGGGCCGGATATAATGGGGCCTACCGTGTGGATAATGTGTTCGCAGGGCAGGTTGTAGGCTTTTGTGATTTTTGCTGTTCCAGTCGGCTCAGGAAAGCCCTGACTTTCCATGATTTTAGCGCATTCAAGGCGCAACTGAACTCCGGCAAAGATGTGAATCACGTTATCTATGCAGCTATGCTTAGGTATATAGCAGCCGGTTAGTCCGCTGTTAGCGGCGTTTACTATGGCGCCAACTTTAAGTGTTGTAATATCTCCCTGCCACAAATACAGCCCCTCCCGCACCGGCTTGAGATCAGAAAGCGCTGTAATGCCCTTATCCGCGATCTCCTTTTGTAGAAAAGCGTCTTACAACTTTATAAATTCATTACTGATAGGAGCAGGCTCACGCAGGTTGAGCAGAGAGCGAAACAGCTGCCACTGTGCTTCCTCTGTTTGAGAAAATCTTTTTGCCTGCTCAACATATCGGGGCATTTAAATTACGCACTTTACGCGGCATAAGCTGCGCCGATTTGCGCCGCTATCTCGCCTATGTCCCCATCTATGCAAATTGCACGGTCTCTAAGCTCCCGAGGGCAGGCCGCCTCGCCCTTATTGATACAGATATAGGCCGCCCTTGGGTTTTCCGCCGTCATCTGCCAGAAGGGATATTTAATAATACCGGGGGTGTTATATCCCACACCAAGCTCCAAAAAAAGAATCCGCAGTCCCTCGCGGCGGCGAAGAAAGTCGCTGTAGCGATTAGCCGCCTTATGCCAGCCCTCATCCTCTGCAAAGCAGTCGTCCGAGCGAAGATTCATGGCCATTGCTCTGCCGCAATGGGGACATTTTGGAATCAGTTCAGTTGGGATTTTCATATCTTTTTGCTCTTTAACCATACCCTCAATTAGCTCTTTATTTTCATAGGTTTTCTGACAGCAGGGCTCCGAGCATTGAAAAAGACCATAATCCCCTTGGGTGTAAAACAGGCGGTTTTTGTCAAAGCCGGCCTTTTGAAAGCAGTGGTCCACATTAGTGGTGAGAACAAAATAATCTTTGTCCCGTACAAGCTGCAACAGCGTGTCATAAACAGGTTTCGGCGCTTTTTCATAGCGGTTTATCTGAATATATCGGCTCCAGTAAGCCCAATATTCCTCTTGAGTTTCATAGGGATAAAAACCGCCGGAATACATATCGTGAAAGCCGTATCTTTCTTCAAAGTCGCTAAAATGCTGCCTAAACCTCTCCCCTGAATAGCTAAAGCCGGCGGCGGCGGAAAGCCCCGCTCCGGCGCCGATTACAATGGCGTCCGACCCATTTAGCTCTCTTTTAAGTTTTTCCATCTGCCTAACATCAATGCCTAAATCTCCATTCTTTTTTTGCATATTTTTCACCGCCTTTTAGGATAGCTTCCAAACCTCAATCCCCGCATTTTTGTCAAACATTCTGCCGATTTTTCTTCCGCCGGGGTCAGTATTATTTCACCGGTATAGCTAATTTCTGCTTCTTCCAAATGACCTGCCGCCACGGCAATTTCCCCATTGTCCTTAAGGTAGGAAAAAACTCCGTGACTGTGGGAAAAGGCCTTCCCATTTTGGTCAATGGACACATTGCCTGTAAGGGAAATCATCTCTAACATTCCCCTTAGCCTATGATGGATAAAATCCTCCTTTTCCGGAATCCATGTTGCCAGAACCACCCTGCCGCAGGCGCCGATACCCTGAAAATATCCGCCCTCAAGCTGCTCCTTTTCACAGAGTTTTTTTATTGTATCCACCACTTCTTCTCCCTTATCAAGGCGAAGGTAGATGGCATTTTTCTCTTTTCTGTACTCCATTTCATTTTCTCCTTATAAATTACAGCGAAGTACGCCTAAATTTTGCCTTAAAAACCTCATCGTCCATGCCTGCGATGCTTTGTTCCAAGGTGTATATCATGGTTTCCTTCTCTGTTTTGCGTAAGAATCCCGCCATAGGAGCGGAGTTTAAAGCGTGGGCCGACCAGTAATAGCTCTCCGGAAGCTCCACATACTCTAAAAACGCCTTTTGCTCCTGAAGGTTTTCCTTTTCTCCCGCCTCCGTAAACTCTCCCTTTTGCATTTTTTCATACAACTCTGTGCCCTCAAAAACACCCACTGTGGTAGGAATGATTAAAAACGGCTTTGTCTTATTTGCGAGTTCTGCTGCTGCAATTCCGCTTTCCACGCCTCGGCCTTTTCCCGCCAGGCCCGGCATTAGCATCATACAGTGGCGTATGCCCGTGTCGTTGAGGCGGCCCAGCTGGGTGATAGCATCCGTGACAGTGTGCCCTTTTTTGACATCTAAAAGCACATCGTCCAGCCCGCTTTCAATCCCGACATAGAGATCGTTTATGCCTGTTTCTCTCAGTTTTCTGAGCTGTTCATCGGTTTTTGTCATGATATTACGAACTGCTGCGTACATCGTAATCGTCTTGCAATTCGGTAAGTATTGATGGATAAGAGCGGTAAGTCTTTCAAGCCTTTCTGCCGATAGGGCAAAGGCATCTCCATCTACCAAAAACACACGGTCGGCATGGCGGTAGAAACGCCCCGCTTCCTTCAGGTTTTCAATAACCGTATCCTCGTTCATGATACGGAAGCTTTTGTCTTTGAACATATTGCAAAACGTACACTGGTTGTGGGTACACCCCACTGCCACCTGCAGTAAAACATCGTTTGCCTCTAATGGCGGGCGATAGATATTCCCCTCATATTTCATCATGCTCACTCGCTTTCTTTCTAAATAATCCTTTGAAACCTCTACAGCTCCACAACAATCTTGCCGTTCACTTTGCCCCTATCCATTGCTATGCAGGCTTTTCGGATATCCAAAAAGGCAAAGGTTTCTCCAATGCAAGGCTCCAGTCCATGGGTATTTATAAAGCTAAAAATATTGTCCATAGCTTCTTGGCTTGGGTAATTGCTGAAAAATCCCGTCAGATACACACCGTTTGGAATTTCCTTGATGGGGTCAAAACCGTCTAAGGCATACACGCCTCCAAGAACGCCTGTGTTGCAGACAAGGCCCCCAGGCTCTACTGTCTTCAGTGTGTCCCGTAGCGTTTTTGGTCCCACAAGCTCCAAAGCTTTTGTCACACCGGAAAGTGTTCCCGCAAGAGCTTCTGTGTCAAGCACAGCTTCGTCAGCCTCTGCAATTAGAGGCAACTTTTCCTCTCTGTGGGTGGTGGCGATGACCTTGCATCCCAGAGCCTTTGCCAGCTGCATGGCAGCATAACCTAAGGCGCTTGTTGCCCCACGAATCAAAAGTGTGTCCTCCGAACGCAGCCGCAGGTTTTGAAACAGAGAGCCCCAAGCGGTAAAATAAGTCTCCGGCACAGCGGCAAGCCTGTTCCAAGGCAGGTCTGAATCAATGGCGAAAACCTGCTTTGCAGGGACAAGGGCATATTCGGCATAGCTGCCATTAAAGCTTCTGCCCATGCCCCCCATTAGAGCTGCCACCTTTTGCCCGGCCCTAAAGCCGCTGTCCGAGGGGTCTATTATTTCACCCACGCATTCAATGCCGGGAATAATTGGCTTTTTAATATAATCGGCTTTTATTTCCGAAAGCCGCAGAATCTGCTCAGAGTGGTTCATACCAAAGGCTTTTACTTTAACCAGCACCCAGCCGGGCTGCACCTTCGGTATTTCTATTTCTTCCAGACGCACCTGCTCCGCCGGTGTAACATCACGCAGTAGTACTGCCTTCATAGCCCTTTACCTCCTTCCAGCACTGGGGATCGGTATCGTAAAAACTGCCGCTTGTACCGCTGGCCACTGCAGGGCAGCCCCTGCAATAGGCCATAAGCTCACACTTGGCACATTTTTTAAACTTGCTATAATCTCTAAACTGCTCAATCTCACAAACCCACACATCTGCAAGTCTGTCCTCAAACACATTACCAACCTTGC
>CAZTXG010000033.1:0-17571 GCA_964617335.1 uncultured Oscillospiraceae bacterium | reverse complement strand
ACCGTAAAAACAGTAGAGATTTCGTAAGACTTGTGTTAATATGTATTATATTAATGAAGAAATCTTAGAAAACTTCTAAAAAATACTACGATCATTGCGGTATTTAAATTTGCTTTTGCTTATTCGGAATTCCCAAAATGGGGTGCAAATGATCTTAATAATCATTTGTGCCCCATTTTTTATATATGCATATAATATTCTTTTGAACGAAAGAGGTTATACAGTCTGAAAAATCAGCAGGAAGACAATAAAAAACCCAGTAAAGAGGTTTTGCGTGCGTTATCCTTCTTCTCGCAAATCGGGATAACGATGGCAGCGTGCGTGCTAATCGGAGTGTTTATAGGAAGATTTTTAGATAATCTTCTGGGCACTTCGCCATGGCTCCTGCTGCTTTTTTCTTTGTTGGGAGCGGGAGCTGCCCTTAAGGCTCTTTTTGACCTGGGGCAAAAAAAATAACTATCGGCTTGAAGGATGACTTATGAAACTTACACCACTTGCTAAAAAAATGATTATAATAATTTGCGTTTTAATGCTGGTTTTTATTGCTGCCTCTATAATTTATTACCGCAGCTTAGCTTGCCTGCCTTTCATATATGGCTGCTTGCTTGGCAGCGCTTTAAGCTCATATAAGGTTATACTACTTGACAAAGCCGTGGATAAGGCTCTTGGACTTGAGCAAAAAACTGCCGATAACTATGTAAAGCTGCAGCATTTGCTAAGATTTTTCCTAAGTGCCGCCGTTCTTGTTGCGGCCGCCCTTGTTCCTGAAATCAGCCTTTGGGGGGCTGTAGCCGGTGTTTTCTCTTTTCAGCTATCCTTATATGTTTTAAGGTTTTCCGAGAAATCTTCCAAAAAAAACTAAGGGCAGTTTCTTGAAAACTGGCAAACAGGGGGTGATTTTCACTTGGATTTTAATATCGATAACCTTTGGGTTCTGGAAATTGGCGGGGTAGAAATCTGGATTACCCGCACAATAGTAAACACATGGATTATCATGCTGCTGCTTTCTGCCCTTGCGGTTTTTATTCGCATAAAGCTGAAAAGCTTTAAGGAAATACCAAAGGGATTCCAAAATGCCGTTGAGATTGTTGTGGAGACATTTGATAATTTCCTAAAAAACTCCGGAGGGGAAAAACTTGAACCTCTGGGAAAATGGTTTTTTACGGTTTTTGTGTTTATTTTCAGCTCTAGCGTCAGCGGAGTGTTTGGCCTTCGGCCGCCCACTGCAGACTGGGCAACAACCTTTGCCCTTGCCTTTGCAAGCTTCATTTTAATTCATGCTATGGGTGTGAAGCATCGTAAAACAGAATATTTAAAGGGCTTTATAGAGCCGCACCCCATATTTTTTCCCCTGAACCTTATAGGTGAATTGGCAACGCCGATTTCTCTCAGCTTCCGTCTTTTTGGAAACGTTTTGGCAGGGCTTATATTGATGACTCTTTATTATTCTCTTGTACCCACAGTTTTGCAATTCGGCATCCCTGCCGTGCTGCATACTTACTTTGACCTTTTAATGGGAGCCTTACAAACCTATATTTTCTGTATTCTAAGCATTATGTTTATAAGAGGCGCCGCCGAATAGGCCCGGCTTATAAACCAACAAATTATAAAATTTAGAAAAATCACTTATTGGAGGAATTTTTTATGCAGGACCCCTTAGCTTTTATCATTGCCGTTGCCCACATCGCCGCGGCCATAGCACTTTTAAACGGTATACTGACAACCATAGGACAGGGAAATGTCGCGTCTACGGCTATTGAGTCCATAGCCCGCCAGCCGGAGGCTTCCGACTCTATTAGAAGCGCTATGTTTATAGGACTTGCCATGGGAGAAACATCCGGTATATACGGACTTCTTGTTGCCATTATCATGCTTTTCGCAAATCCACTGGTCAGCATCTATATCCAGCAGATGGCAGGATAAGCCCTTGATTATTCAGGCGGGACAAGCTCCCGTTTATATCCATGCTAAAACTGCCTGCCGTAAATCTCCCGTTTACGGCAAATTCTTAAGAAGGGAGGCCTCTTGATTTGAATTTTGAAATTGCGCTTTTAACGAGCCTTGTGCCTGAGGGACGTGTATTCGGGCTGGACCAGCAAACCCTTATAAGCATTGGAATTATGCTGTTTAATGTCCTTGTTCTGGCTGCTGTTCTCGGATTTTTTTTATATGAACCAGTGAAGAAGTTTATGGCTGAACGCAGCGGCAAAATAAGCGGACAGCTTGATGACGCACTGGAAAAAATGGCGGAGGCAGTGAGCCTTAAAGCCGAATATGAGAAAAAGCTTGCGGAAATTGACGTGGAGCGCATTAAAATTCTGGAAGCTGCCAGAAACACCGCCGCTGAAAGAAGCAGACATTTACTGGATGAGGCAAGACATGAGGCCGCAAGCATAAAGCGCCACAGCCAGGAGGGCATTTCAGCAGAAAGAGAGCGTCTTAAAGAGGAAACGAGGCTTTATATTATCGAACTTTCCTCCCTTATGGCGGGGAAATTTGTGGAGCATTCCATCGACGCTGAAACTCAGGATAGGCTTTTTGACGAGACAATGGAACAATTGGAGGAAGCAAGATGGCTCAGCTAAAAGACCGCTATGCCTCCGCATTGTTTGACCTATCCTTGGAAAGCGGAAGGCCTGAAAAGCATATGGAGCAGGCCCTTTTTGTGCAAAAGGCCTTGAAAACTGAGGGCAGCGAGGAGTTTTTGACTCATCCCCATATTACAAATGAGGAAAAATACGACTTTTTGCAAGAGCTTTTTGCAGGCAAAATATCAGACGACTTAATGGGTTTTTTATATCTTGCCGTGGAAAAAAGCCGTGAACAGACTATTGCTCCTGCTATAGCCTCCTATATAGAAATGCTAAGCCTCCATAGCGGTAAGGTGACGGCAAGCGTTGTTTCTGCTGGAGCCTTAAGTCAAAAGCAGCTTTCCGCCATTGGTGAGCTGCTGGAAAAAAAGCTTGATAAGCAGGTGGAAATAGAAGCTCAGGTGGACCCTGCTTTAATAGGAGGGTTTTATATCCATGTGGAAGGGCGGCTTATTGACCGCACAGTTAGAACTCAGTTAAACAACATGAAAGACAGATTGAAAAGAGGGGGTGCCGAATGATTGTAAAGCCAGATGAGATAAGCATGGTTATAAAACAGCAGATAAAGGCGTTTTCATCCAAGCTTGACGTTTCCGAGGCAGGCACTGTCATACAGGTCGGCGACGGCATTGCCCGTGTTTACGGACTTCATGGCGCCATGAGCGGTGAACTTTTAGAGTTTCCCGGCGAGGTTTACGGCATGGCCTTAAACCTTGATGAGGATAGCATAGGCGCTGTAATTATGGGCTCTGATTCCGGCATAAAAGAAGGCGACCCTGTAAAGCTCACGGGAAGAATGGCCCAAGTGCCTGTGGGGGATGCCCTTATAGGCCGTGTGGTTAATGCCTTAGGTCAGCCCATTGATGACAAGGGCGATGTTGCCGCCTCAAAATACAGGGCAGTGGAAAGCCCTGCTCCAAGCGTTATAATGCGCCGTGAGGTAAATGTACCTTTGCAAACAGGAATTAAGGCGATTGATGCCATGGTTCCCATTGGCCGAGGGCAAAGAGAGCTTGTTATTGGTGACCGTCAGACGGGGAAAACGGCAATTTGCATTGATACAATTATTAACCAAAAGGATAAAGACGTACTTTGTGTCTATGTGGCAATTGGTCAAAAGGCCTCAACAGTTGCCCGTATTATTAACACCTTAAAAGAGACAGGCGCAATGGAATACACAACAGTTGTTGTTGCAACCGCCAGTGATTCCGCACCTTTGCAATACTTAGCCCCCTATTCCGGCTGCAGTATAGGCGAGGAATGGATGGCCCAGGGCAAGGATGTACTGGTGGTTTATGACGACCTTTCAAAGCACGCCGTTGCCTATAGGGCTTTAAGCCTTCTTCTGCGCCGCCCCCCCGGACGGGAGGCCTTTCCCGGAGATGTTTTTTACCTTCACTCCAGACTTTTGGAAAGAGCTGCCTGCATGAGCGAGGAACACGGCGGAGGCTCTTTAACCGCCCTGCCCATTGTGGAAACTCAGGAGGGGGATATATCAGCATATATTCCCACAAACGTCATTTCCATAACTGACGGACAGATTTATCTTGAAGCGGAGCTGTTTAACGACGGTGTCCGCCCTGCAATAAACCCGGGGTTTTCAGTCTCCCGAGTTGGAGGCTCTGCCCAGATTGAGGCTATGAAAAACCTTGCCGGCCCCCTGCGCATTGAGTTTGCCCAGTATAGGGAGCTTGCGGCTTTTGCCCAGTTTGGCTCAGATCTTAGCCGGGATACCTTAGAGCGGCTCGGTCAGGGCCAGCGCATTATGGAAATATTAAAGCAGCCTCAGTATAAGCCCATGTCTGTGGAAAAGCAGGTGCTTATTTTATATGCTCTTATCAACAAGCATCTTATGGATGTGGACTGCTCACGGGTCCGTGAATTTCAAAGGGAGTTTTTAGCTTTTATTGACAGAGAAAAGCCTTTTATTATAGAGGGATTGCGTGAGAGCGGAAAGCTTTCACCAGAGCTTGAGGAAAAAATCAAAGATGCTATAAAAGAGTTTAAAGAGCTTCATGATTATGCTCAGGGAGGTGGGCCATGTCTTCAATCAAAGACATCAAGCACAGAATAGCCAACGTTAGCACCACAAAGCAAATCATGAAAGCCATGGATATGGTTTCGGTTACAAAGCTTCAAAAGGCAAGGCTTAGGCTGGAGGGGGTTCGCCCTTTAAGCCATGAGCTGCAAAGCCTTATTGAGGACCTGTCAAATTATGAGGGCATCAGCAAAAACGCCTTTACGGAGCAAAGGAAAGTTAAAAACACAGCTTATATCGTTATAACAAGCGACAAGGGCCTTTGCGGCGGATATAACCTTAATATATCAAAAGCTGCCCTTGAGCATATGAATAAAGGTAAAAATGAGCAGATACTTGTTATCGGCGCTAAGGGAAGCGAATATTTCAAGCGGCGTGACAAAAACATTCTCCGAAGGATTACAGACGTATCCGAAGCTCAAATATACGAAGGCTCCGGACGCTTAAGCGAATTTATCACTTCTTTGTACCTAAAAGGCGAGATTGACGAAGTGTTCATAGCCTACACCCATTTTGAATCAACCTTAAACTATGTACCCCGTGTGGAGAAGGTTTTGCCTATTTCACTGGGAGTGGAATACGGCAAAACTGATTCTGGGAAAAAATACGAGCCGGATGGGGATACATTTTTAAACCATATCATGCCCCTATATCTGCACACACTCTTTTTTGCGCTGTTTTCGGAATCTCTGGCCTGTGAGCACGCAGCCCGTATGATTAATATGCAATCGGCCAACAAAAACGCCACAGATATAATCGATGATTTGAACAGAATGTATAACCGCAAACGTCAGGCAGCCATTACTCAGGAGCTGAACGAAATTGTCAGCGGCGCCAACATATTGAATTAAAGGTGGAATTATATGACCTATAAAAACACAGGCAGGATTGTGCAAATAATAGGCGCGGTGCTTGACCTCCGATTTGAAAGCGGATTGCCTGCGTTATACAATGCTATAGAAATACCAAACGGCGAAGAAACTGTTGTGCTGGAGGTAATGCAGCATCTGGGGGACAACACCGTGCGCTGCATTTCTATGCATCCGACAGACGGCCTTAAAAGGGGAATGGAGGCCATAGACACGGGCAGCCCCATAACAGTTCCCGTTGGTGAAGAAACCCTGGGGCGGATGCTAAATGTCCTAGGCAAGGCCATTGATAACAAGCCGGACCCAAAGTCCGGGGAAAGCTGGCCCATCCACAGGGAAGCGCCCAGTCTTGCAGAGCAAACCACAAGCCCTGAAATACTGGAAACCGGCATAAAAGCCATAGACCTTCTTTGCCCCTATCCCAAGGGCGGTAAAATCGGCCTTTTCGGGGGAGCGGGCGTGGGTAAAACCGTGCTTATAATGGAGCTTATAAACAGCATAGCAAAGGAACACGGGGGATATTCCGTTTTCGTCGGAGTGGGCGAGCGCACCCGTGAGGGAAATGACCTTTACTATGACATGATAAAATCCGGAGTTATCGACAAAACGGCCCTTGTTTTCGGCCAGATGAACGAGCCTCCCGGAGTTAGAATGCGTGTGGGGCTGACAGGGCTTACCATGGCAGAATATTTCAGAGACGAGGCCCAGCAGGACGTTCTGCTGTTTATCGACAACATATTCCGCTTTGTTCAGGCAGGCTCAGAGGTTTCGGCACTTTTGGGCCGTGTTCCCAGTGCCGTGGGCTATCAGCCCACCCTTGCAAACGAAATCGGCAGCCTGCAGGAGCGCATAACCTCCACAAAGTCCGGTTCAATAACCTCTGTCCAGGCGATTTATGTCCCTGCGGATGACTTTACAGACCCTGCCACAGCAACAACCTTTGCCCATCTGGACGCTGTAACGGTTTTGTCCCGCTCTATAGTGGAGCAGGGCATATACCCTGCCGTTTCACCCTTGGAATCCACCTCCCGCATACTGGAGCAGTCTATTGTAGGCTTGGAGCATTATCGTGTTGCCCGCTCTGTCCAGAGTATTTTGCAGCGCTATAAAGACCTTCAGGATATTGTTGCCATCCTTGGAGTTGACGAGCTGTCTGAAAATGACAAGCTTATTGTTGACAGAGCAAGAAAGGTTCAGCGCTTTTTGTCCCAGCCCTTTTTTGTGGCTGAAAAATACACATCTATCCCCGGCAGATATGTAACCATGGACGAAACCGTGAGGGGCTTTAAGGAAATTGTTGAGGGTGTGCATGACGAAATACCCGAGGGATTATTCTTAAATGCCGGAACCATTGACGAGGTAGTTGAAAGATTCAGAAAAGCAAATGGGTGAGGACATGGAAAAAAAGAAAGTTCATTTGCAAATCATAACTCCCAGAGGGCTTAAGATAGACGAAAAAGCCGATATGGTTGTTATGCGCTGTGTCAATGGCGACATGGGAATTCTGCCCGGTCATGAGGAGACTTCCGCTGCCTTAGGGGATGGTATTCTTCGTATAATAAACGAGGATACCGAGCAAAAAATCGCCCTTTTCGGCGGTGCTGCCATAATAAAAGACGACAAGGTAAGCATTCTTACAAGCATTGCCCAGCGGCCGGAGGAAATCGACCTTACCAGAGCCGAGGACGACCGCAAGCAGGTTGAGCTGCTGCTGCAAGAGCGCTCTGATGACCTTAAGATGCAGAGCTATCAAATTCTCCTGCGCCGTGCCCTTGTGCGCATAGAGGTAAGCGTTTATCCTCAGGATGGGGACGACTAAAAAACCAATCTAACAGTTTAATAAACATAAAACCCCATTGTTAAAAGGCAGCTTCTGCCTTGAAACAGCGGGGTATTTTTTTATAAAGCTAAGAATATAAGGAGCGAAACCTAGTCTTTTTGTTTGATTTAGACATAGAAAAATAAAGTTTCCTTATCCAAGCGAAAACCTTTATACTTTTATGGCCTATGGAGCTTTTGTATAAAAAAAGACTTTATTTAAGCGGAGACTTATACAAAAGTGTTGACATACTTCGACTCTGCTGTTAACATGGATTTAAGTAGAGAAAACAAAAATGTCAATTTATAATATGGCGCAAGGGGCGCCAAACAGCGGATATCCACCAGAGATATCCGGCCTCCATAAAAACTTAATATTATCTCCGACAGGTTTACTTTGTAATTAATAGGGAATACGGTGAAAATCCGTAACAGCCCCGCTACTGTAAACGCTATAGAACCCTGTGCCACTATGCCACTGGCGAAAGCCGGGAAGGCGGCATAATGGGGGCGCAAGTCAGGATACCTGCCTGTCGGCAGCTATAAATTCATTTTCCGAGGGGGGGATGGTTTATTTATTATGCCCTAAAACCCATAGTTAGGTAAATTTAATCTAAAAGATATGGAGGAGAACACATTGAAAAGAACATTTTCTATTATTCTTATTTTCACAATGCTGCTAATGCTTTTTGCCGCCTGCACAGTAAAAGATGAGGGCAGCCCCGAAACAGGGGCAGACGAGGGCACAGATTACGCAGGTATATACACAGGAACTGCCCCAGCCTATAATGGGGAGCTTTCGGTGGATGTTGAGCTTGACAGCGCCGGCAAGATACTTTCTGTCACCGTTGATGAAAATCATGGGGAAACCCAGGATGTGGGAACCATCCCCATAGAAAGCTTTCCGGAAAAGATCGTCTCTGAACAGTCCCTTAAAATTGACGCTGTGACAGGGGCAACAGTTACCTCAGACTCCATCCTCGCAGCTGTTGCCGATGCACTTTCCAAGGCAGGGCTTAATCCAGAGGATTACGGATTTGAAGCCTCTGTTTCCGATGAATATGAGCTTGCGGCTCTTGATTTATCAAAGCTTCCGGAAAAGGCTCCGGTGACAGGCTCTATAGAGCTTACAGACTCCAAGGGCAGGCAGGTCACACTGGAAACACCTATTTCCAGCTATGCAATCAGCACTATGGACGTTATAGACTACATGATACCCCTGCTTGGGGAGGATGCCTTCCATAAGCTTGTTGCCTCCGGTCAGGACGGCGGTCACGGTCTTAACGCCTACGCAAAGCTGTATACGCCCATAATCGGAAACTATATGGAGCACGTGGGGAAAATTTCAGAGCATAACGCACCCTTTGACCTTGAAATGATTCTTGCCGTTAACCCCGATGTTCTCATAGTAAACTCCGCCATGGGCGCCCACAATTATGCTCTTGAAATAGAGTCCCAGCTGGAGGAAGCAGGAATACCCATAGTCCTTATTGATGTGCCGGGCAAAGTTTTTGTAAGCTCTGCTCAGGAAACCATAAGGCAGTTGGGCGAAATCTTCCAGGTGGAAGAAAGAGCAGAAGAAGTTGCCTCCTTTATTGATGAGCAGTTTGACCTTCTCGCATCCAAAAACCTTACAGGGCGCAGCGATATGCCCACAGTTTATTATGAAAAATCCGGCTATGCCGAGGTCTACGGCAGCACAAGCACCAGCAAATCCGGCTGGGGCGCAGTTATTGCGGCAGCAGGAGGAGAAAATATCGCAGACAGCATCCTTCTTGAATCTGCCACAGGGGGCAAGGGGTCAAACAGCACCTTAGATCCCGAATATGTTCTTGAAGCCGACCCCGACTTTATAGTTTTAAGCGGTTCGGGAGCAGGCTGGATGGATAACTTTGAAGGTTCGGCCCCCTCAGAACCGGACTTCGACATCTTAAACCGCACCGGCTGGGAGGAGCTTAGCGCTGTTAAAAATGGAAATGTGTTTGAGCTTGCCCACGCTTCAAGCCGCTCTATTTTTGGTTTTTACTCTGCCTTAAAGCTGGCTACGAAGTTTTATCCCGATGAGTTTACAGACTTTGACCCCGAAGCGGTTATGGATGAGTTTTTCCAGCGCTTTATGCTGGTGGACAGCGACATCACCGGCTGGTTTTTCTCTGCCGGGGAGGTGAAGTAGTTGCCCCCCGATAAGACTTTGGAGTCGGAGCGCAATTTATACGATAAAATGATGAAAAGGCGGGCCGTCCTTGCGGCGGCTCTCCTTATAGCTGTGTTTTTATTGTTTCTTCTGAACATTTCCATAGGCTCATCCCCCATATCCCTAAAAGAGATTATACAAATTCTCCTTACAGGGGAAGGGGAGGGGCATAAGGCCATGATAGTAAAGCAGGTGCGCCTGCCCATGTCCCTTATGGCCCTTGTTGTGGGAGCCTGCCTTGCCATTGGCGGCTGCGAAATACAGACAATTTTGCGAAATCCCATTGCCAGCCCCTATACCTTGGGCATAACAAATGCAGCAACCTTCGGAGCGGCTTTGGGACTTATTCTAAACACCAATGTGCTGAATGTGTCAGAGCCTTTGATGATAACGGCAAATGCCTTTGTTTTTGCTCTTTTGGCCTCGGTTCTTATTTATAGCTTTGCCGGCAGAAGCGGGGCGGGGAAAAACGCCATCATCCTTTTCGGTGTGGCGCTTAACTTTCTTTTTAACGCTCTTACCATGATTCTTCAATATATTTCCGACGACGAGGACTTAAAAAGCCTTGTTTTCTGGAATATGGGCAGCCTTTTAAAAACCAACTGGACAAAGTTTTACATTGTATTGGGAGCTCTTGTGATTTGCTTTGTGATTTTGCATCTAAACTCATGGAAGCTAACGGCAATGACCCTTGATGACACGAAGGCAAAAAGCCTTGGGGTGAACACTCGAAAGCTTCGGCGGATGGTTATAATCTTAACCTCTCTTTTAACAGCCTTTGCTGTAAGCTTTGTAGGCTCTGTGGGCTTTGTCGGAATCATTGCCCCTCATGTAGCAAGGCAGCTTGTAGGTGAGGAACAAAGGTTTTTTATGCCTATATCCGCTCTTATCGGCGCTGTTGTTATGGGGCTTTCCTTTGTGGTGAGTAAACTTATAATCCCAGGGGTTGTTTTACCCATAGGTCTTGTAACGGCGATTGTGGGCATACCTGTGTTTTTAACGATTATCTTCAGTAAAATGAGGTCGATATGATGCTGAGAACAGAAAAACTATCCTTTGCCTATAAGTCCAAGGGCGGCAGCATACCGGTTTTTAAAAATATAGATATCTCCTTTAGCTCGGGCTTAAATGTAATTTTAGGGCCAAACGGAGCGGGCAAGTCCACCCTTTTAAAATCTATGTTCGGGCTTTTAAGGTATAAGGGAAGCATATGGTATGAAAATGAAAATATAACAAAGATGCCCTCTGAGGAAAAAACAAAGCTTATGTCCTACCTGCCCCAGATGGATATCGACACTTCTGCATTGACGGTTTTGGAAATGGTGCTTTTAGGCAGGCTGCCGGAATTAAGGCGCAAGGTAAGCAGCGAGGACTTAAAAAGCGTTATGGATACATTGGAGGCTTTGAATATAAAGGACTTGGCCCCAAGACCCTTCAGCGACCTTAGCGGCGGCCAGAAAAAGCTGGTGTTTATAGCCCAAACCTTGGTGCGGGAGCCTCGGGTTATTTTACTGGACGAGCCTGTAAACTCCCTTGACCTTCAAAGGCAGCTTGAGCTGTGCCAGCTTTTAAGGCAGATTGTAAATGAAAGGCAGGTCAGCATAATAGTAGTTTTGCATGACATAAATCTTGCCTGCCGCTTTGCCGACCATGTGGTGGTGCTCCGTGGTGATGGAAGCCTGCATTCATCCGGAGCGCCCGGTGAGGTTATAAATGAAGATATGATACGCAGTGTCTACGGGGTTATCTCCAAGGTAAGCTGTGACGAAAACAGCGTGCCTGTGGTTTCTGCCATAAGCTCTGTTCGAGATGTTTAAAATAATTTTGAGCTTTTTCTCCAAGCTAATTAAAAACGCCTTTCCCAAAAGCTGTTTCGGAAAAACACAATCCTGAATATAATGTGCCGAGCCTCTTTAAAAAGACCCAGAGGGCAAAGTCGGATGCCTTTGCCTTTAAGCCTTTAAAAGGGAGAAGGAGGGCGGCCGTTGTGAAAAGGGATTACGACAGGGAAAGTGCCGTGGAATATGCCCACAAATGGGCCTTTGGGCGAAACCCCAAATATTATGACTTTGAAAAAATCGGCGGAGACTGCACAAACTTTGCATCTCAGGTAATCTTTGCCGGAGCAAAAATCATGAACCCAACACCTACCGTCGGCTGGTATTATTATGACATTAACAGGCGCTCCCCTTCTTGGACGGGGGTGGAATACCTTTACCAATTCTTGGTGAATAACCGAGGTATAGGCCCTGTTGCGGAAAATGCGCCCTTGTACATGGCACAGCCCGGAGATGTAATACAGCTTTCCTTTGACGGAAAAGAGTTTAGGCACTCTCCTGTCATTGTCTCTGTGGGGCGCAATCCCTCACCGGAGAACATTTTGATTGCCACCCATAGCTTTGACTCTGACAAAAGAGCTTTAAACACTTATACCTATGAGGATTTGCGGCTTTTGCATATTAGCCATGTAAATTTATAGGAATATAGAGCAGGATTTAAAAAAACACGCAAGCTAAGCCAGCCTGCGTGTTTTTTGTGCTTATTTTAAGGGAAGATTAATATTTTTGAGGTGCATTGCGCCGCAATGCCGCTTATCATAAAATTTAGTTCAATGAAAGGAGGGCTATAATCTCTAGTGAAAGCCGCCTTCTTTTGTTGCGGCCTCCAGAAGCTGGAAGGAGTTTTTTGTAAAATCCAAAAGCCCCTCACGCTTCATTTTGCCAAGCTCGTTTGACATTGCACTGCGGTCAACCCCCAGATAATCGGCAAGCTGCTGCCGGTCAAAGGGTATGGTGAATTTGTATTTACCCTGCTGCATGGCCTGATCGGAAAGGTAGGAAAGAAGCTTTCCCCGAATAGTTTTCGGTGTGGTGTGGAATATTTTGCGGCTGAGATGCATATTTTTCAAAGCGGTTACGGAAAGCAGATTTCTAATAAGCCTTGCGTGAAAAGAACATGAGCTGGGGCAGGTTTTAAGCATTTTTTCGGTGTTTAAAAATAAAACCTCTGTTTGCTCCGCCGCCACAACGTTTACCATCATTGGCTGATTTGGCACGCAGGCATAGGTTTCCGCAAAGACCTGCCCGCGGCCTACATGGTTTATGATACTTTTATTTCCCCAGATATCGTCATTTTCAATGTTTACCCCGCCGGAGATAACAAGACCCATGGAGTCAGCTGGGTCCCCCGTTCGATAAATAAACTCACCTTTATTAAAGCATTTATATCTAGCTTGAAGGCATTTTACCATGGCTTCCGCCTCATCTTCGGAGATACCGCGGAAAAGCTCTGTTTTTACAAGAAGCTTATAATTCATTTTTCTCCCCTTTGTTGGAATAACAACATACTTGATGTAATTATTATAGTATCTTTTAATTACAAAATCAAGTGGGAGGAAAAATCATGATTAGAAAAATCATTCAAATAGACGAAGAAAAATGTAACGGCTGCGGAGCCTGCGCCACTGCCTGTCACGAGGGCGCCATTGTTATGGTAGACGGAAAGGCAAAGCTTCTTCGGGACGACTATTGCGACGGTCTTGGAGACTGTCTGCCCTCCTGTCCAACAGGGGCTATTACTTTTATAGAGCGTGAGGCTCTGCCCTTTGATGCGGAGGCGGTTCAACAAAATATGAAGAAAAAGCAGCAGACTCAAGGGGAGGACCTTCCCTGCGGCTGCCCCGGCTCACAGTCAAAAAGCATAGTAAGGCCTGCTCCGGTTAAGGCTGTTGAGACTGCTCAAAAGCCCGAATCCCAGCTTCGCCAGTGGCCTGTTCAGATAAAGCTTGTTCCTGTTAACGCTCCGTATTTTAACGGTGCAAACCTGCTCATAGCAGCAGACTGCACGGCCTATGCCTATGGCAACTTCCATCAGGAGTTTATGCGCAATAAAATAACTCTCATCGGCTGCCCAAAGCTTGACTCCGGCGAATACAGCGAAAAGCTTACGGATATACTCCTTGGAAACGACATAAAAAGCATTACTCTGGTGCGCATGGAAGTACCCTGCTGCGGAGGAATGGAGCACGCGGTTAAAACCGCTTTGCAAAACAGCGGTAAAATGATTCCCTGGCAAATTATAACCATATCTAACGACGGCGAGATTTTAGACTGATATGTAAAACAAACCGCCCTTGAGCTTAAGCTTAAGGGCGGTTTTTGTTGGTATTTATAGTTTTACAAAAAGCTGCAAAAGAATGAGATTTAAATCTTTTTTGCCAGTATAAGGTCTCTTTTTATAGAGTTATCCACCCTGTGCTCAAGGCTTTCATATAGATCCCCGTAAAAAACGGAAAAACCGGCATCTTCCAAAAGCTTTGCAAACTGCTGCCTTGAGAAAACAAAGCTGTTCCAAGAAAGGGCAATGACTCCGCCGGTCTTTAAAACCTTGTGCCAAGAAGGGGAACAAAGAGAGACAAGCTCCTTGGGGCTTCGTGTAAAAGAGCCTTGGCGGGAGGAGGAAACATTGCCGTGCTGCACCCCATAGGGAAGGTCGCCGACTATGAGGTGGAAGCTGTTTTTCTTAAAATAGCTGTCTGCGTATTGGCTGCTTCCACAAACCATCTCCCAGTGCTTTACGGAGTTTTCCTTCATCTCCTGTTTTGTTTTGGCAAGCTCGGCAAAAAATCTCTTCGCGCCGGCGGAGCTTTCCTTAATATTAATGGTCTCGTGGCCGCAGCGGTGCTTAAACTTTTCCGTCTCCAGATATTTTTTAAGATAGGTAAATGCATCGTGGACGGCCTTTTCCGAAAGCTCTATGCCATAGGCGTCATAGCCCAAAGAAAGAGCTTCAAAAAGGGTGGTCGCCTTGCCCGCCACAGGGTCTAAAAGCTTTATTTTTTCCCCGTAAAAAGGTGAAGAAAAAAGCGCGAGGTTAATCATAAAACGGGTGAAGTTTTCGTTGGTTTTGCCGGAGTATTTAAGAATGCAGCTTATGCCGCCGTTGGTATACAGAGGATTTGGCAGGGTTAGGGGAGCAAGACAAGGCCCTTTGTCCGTTTCACAAACTTCAAACAAGGCATAGGTAAATGAGCAGCGAGCTAGCCGCTCCAAAGTTTTTTCATTTATCTGCCCTTGGCAGCAAAAGCAGAGATAGGGCACAGAGCCGAAGGACTCCTCTTTTATTTCAAAGTCCTTGTGACCGGCATGGGAAAGAGCAAGGCTAAGCTCTGCCGCCGAAAGCTTTAGGGAGGCTTCAAAGTAAACTCTGCTGTGTCCGGGGTTTAAAAGTATGGCATATTTATTCATGGAGCAACCTCACGGCTTGTTAAATCTTGTATACAGTCCAAAGAAAGGATAATATAAGGCAGGCGCATTGCGCCGCAGCGGATATTCTACCACAGCCGCAGTGGACTGACAAGAAGAAAAACAAGACTTAAGATTTTTATTGACCTTTTGTTGAAACTAAGGTAATATTCAAAAACAAAGGCTTTAAAAAGGTCTGTGCGGCCGCTCTTGAGGCCAAAGACAAAAAATGGCGGGAGGCAGCCTTATAATGATAAGAAAAGCAAAAGAAAAAGATATTGATGCCGTTGTTGAAATATATAGAAAGATATTTGAAAAAGAAGCAAAGGCAGGGTCCACCACAGGCTGGAAGCCGGAGGTTTATCCCACGGAAAATACGGCTAGGGAGTCCTTTTTAAAGGACGAAATGTTTGTTATGGAAGCCGATGGCAAAGTTGTTGCCGCTGCAAGGCTTAACCACGAGCAGGAGGACGACTATGTTCGGGGAAACTGGCAGCTTGATGCGCCGAAGGATAAGGTTTTGGTGATGCACACTTTGGTTGTAGACCCCGAGGCCTCCGGCCGTGGATTTGCCACGCAATTTGTCCAGGATTATGAAGCCTATGCAAGGGAAAAGGGCTGCTTCTCCCTGCGGATGGACACCAATGCTGTTAACACACCGGCCCGCTCACTTTATAAAAAGCTTGGCTTTTCCGAGGTTGGGATTATAGACTGCAACTTTAACGGGCTGGAAGATATTCAGCTTGTCTGCTTGGAAAAGGTGTTGGATTAAAGTATTTGCAGCCGCATAAAAATGCGGGCTTTAGGACTGTTGGAAAAATAAAAACACCGCCTGCCGTTTTTCTGCGGCAAGGCGGTGTTTTTGGTGGTTTAAATTATAATTTCAATCTGATAAAACATTATGGTATTGCCTTAAGCTTTATGCTCTTTCTTTTCACCTATGCTCATAATAAGGTTTAGGAGTATGCCGAATATGGCAGCGCCGGCAACGGCGGGGATTTGGATTCCGAAGAAGGGCATGGAGCCGCCGTAGACATAGTGGATGCCAAGGCCGAAAACCATGATGGTTGCAATGACCGAGATGTTTTTAACTGAGAACATATCACATCTTTTGTCTATCATAATGGCGATACCCTGGGCGGCGATGGCACCGAAAAGATAAATTTCAAGTCCGCCTATAACGGCCAGGGGAATGCCGTAGATAAGACCAACAAGGGGGGTAAAGCAGGATATAATCATGGCGATTACAGCTGCGGCAACAATAACAGGAACACTGAAAACTCTGGTTATTGCCATGGTGCTGATGTTTTCACCGTAATTTGTTCCGGCGGGACCGCCGATGACACCGGAAATCATATCGCAGATACCGTCGCCAATAAGGTTTTTGTCAAGCATACCGGCCATGTCGTATTTTTTCTTTGAGCCTTTTTCTTCCGCAATATTGTTAACATATATGTCAAGCTGATAAACATGGGCTGTGGATTCGGGAATTGTCGCTATGGCAATTGGCATTATGGCCGCAACGGCAGCCCAGGAAACTTTGGGCAGGGAGAAGGCAGGCAGGGCGAAAATGCTGCCGTCGCCTAACTTCCAAGAGGAGGCGGCAAGAGCTTCCGGAGGAAGGCTGCGGAAAAAGTTCATGTCATCGCCTCCCACAAGGGAGATGACAAGGGCCACAAGACAGCCGAAAACCGCACCTAAAATAAGGGGAAGCTGGCCTAAAAAGCCCTTGAGGTATCTGGAAAATAAAATGGTTGATAAAAGGGTTGCTAAAGAAATAATCCAAACTAATTGCGGCTGACCATCAGCGGGAGCAGCGTCACTTAAGGCGTTGCCTGCAAGGGTAAGGCCGATTATCATTGCCACAGAGCCGGTTACACTGGCGGGAAGAACCTTTTCCACTGCCTCACGGCCCACAAAGCGCACCACAAGGCCGGCAGATATGGAGACAAGGCCGGACATCACAATGCCGAACTGGGCTATTTGTATGGCTTCCTTAGGTAAAATTCCGTTGACGGTTGAAAAACCCTCGGCAGCCATAAGCCCTGATATGGCGGCAAGATAGGCAAAGCTTGAGCCGTAATACATTGGAAGCTGGTTTTTGGTTATAAGTGCAAAGCAAATGGTTGCAAGGCCGCTGGCGAAAATTGTGGTTGAAACCTGAAAGCCTGTGATAAGAGCCACTGTTACAGTTGCCGGAAACATGACAATGACCTGCTGTAAAGCGTAAAGCAAAAGCTTTCCTATTGGCGGAGTTTCGTCTGGCAGATAGGCGGTTTTGTGTTTGTTCATAATCTTTTCCCTCTCAAGTGTTTTTCTCTTTACTTTTTTTCCCGTTCCATCAGGCAAACGCGGATTTCGCTGTTAAAGGGCAGAGCTTGCCGCTTTAAGCCTTAGATAATCCCAGCTTAGATAAACCCATAAAAAATACCCTGCCATAATCCGGCAAGGCACTCGATAAGCAGATTAAATCCGCATTCGCAGAAATTTTCCGCCAATGTTGTGGGTGTTTTACCGGCATCTTTGTACCAGGATTAAAAACTCTCGTCGGTAATTATACTTTCAGACCCTTGATATGTCAAGGGAAAGTTTTGTGCCGACATTCGTCTCTTTGCACAAAATGTGGTAGTTTATAATAAAAGAGCACGGCAGGTTTTGTCTGCCGTGCTGTAAAAACTAGGATTTCTTTTTGGATTTTGCCTTCTTTTTTCCTTTGCTGCTCTTCTTTACTTCCTCTTTCTTTTTTATGAAGAAAAGGCCGACGAACATAACCGCTGCAAAGATAATAAGGTAATACCAAACTCTTTCCCCATGGGAA
>CAZTXG010000032.1:0-18601 GCA_964617335.1 uncultured Oscillospiraceae bacterium | reverse complement strand
AAGCCACGACTCCGAAGATGCGGAAAACCTTGTGGATCTGGGCTGCACAGAGCGGGGCGATGCCGTTGTCATGAACAAGTATGTATATGATTCTGACATTCCCATCCTCATCGGCCATACTCAGGGCAACCCCTACGGCGGCTATTCCGGCGGATACAAGCACTGCACCACCGGCATCACCACCTGGCGCTCCATTGCCACCCACCATATACCCGATGTTATGCATAGGGAGGACTTTACCCCTGTTTCCGGCAAAAGCCTTATGCGCTCAAAGTTTGACGAAATCGGTATGCATATGGAAAAGTGCATGGGAAAAAAGTTTTTCTGCTGTGACGCTGTGCTTGACACCTATGCCCGCCAGATTGAGGTTTTCTCCGGCTATGCCGCAGAAATGCAGCCTGCCTCCTGGAAAGTTGCCGATAAGCGCACCTATGTACCCTATGCAGAGAAAAAGTATGACATCATGGTTTTTGGTATGCCCCAGAACTTCCACTATGGTGACGGCATGGGCACAAACCCTATTCAGATGATGCAGGCCCTCTCAGCCCAGGTTATCCGCCATAAGCGTGTTATGAGCGATAACTGCGTTATCATCTGCTCCTCTATCTGCAACGGATATTTTCACGATGAGCGCTGGCCCTATCTCAGAGATGTATACGAGCTGTTCCAGCATGACTATATGAACATTCTTCCGGACATGGACCGCTACGGCGAGTATTTTGCCACCAATGAGGAATATATCCGCAAGTACCGTTTTGCGGGAGCTTTCCACCCCTACCACGGTTTTTCCATGATGAGCTGCGGGCATCTGGCCGAAGTTAATACCTCTGCTATTTATATCGTCGGCGCAATGGAGCCGGGTATAGCAAGGGGCATGGGTCTAAAAACCCGCGCCACTTTTGAAGAAGCTTTAGAAGACGCGAAGAAAAAATTTGTAGGCCCGAATCCCAACATTCTGGCCCTGCCCAAAACCTATAAAATCGGCTCTGTCCATCTATGCATGAAAGATGAGCCTTATGAGGGAACCTGCGGGCACGGCGCCGGCGGCTGCGGCTGCTGACTTTATCGGTAATACTCCGTGCTTAAGACCGGAGATTATAAATAACAACAGATTATGAAAGGATGGAATTATGAAAAAGCTCATTTCCCTGTTAATTGCAATGACAATGCTGTTTGCCCTTGCCGCCTGCGGCGGGCAGCCCAAGACCCCGGATGTGACAAGCCCTGACACCGGCGAGACCACACCCGACAATGGAGGCAGCGCCGAGGCGGAAGACCTCACCTGGGGCCTTACTCCCTTTGAGGAGAAGCAGACCCTGCGTGTGGGCTTCTTCACCGGCTCCCCCCTATCCTACCCCTTCCTGTTCGCCGATAAGATTGGTGTATTCGACGCTCTCAATATAGAGCTTGAATATATACCCTTCACCGGCGGACCGGCAATGATGGAAGCAAACGCCGAGTGGGACATAGCCTCCTGCGGCCTCGGCGGCCTTGCAAACGGCCTTTATGGCTATGACTTCTCTCTTATTGACATTACAGACTATGAGGAAAACCTTGCAATCTTTGCCCGTGAAGGCTCCCCCATTGCGGAAGACCCCACAAACCCCGAAAGCTGGAAGGGTATAACGGCAGTTTATCCGGCCGGAACCACAGCTCAGGCAGTTTTGGCAAAGTATCTGAACAACATAGGTCTTACACTTGCTGACATCGAATCTGTAAACATGGACAACGCAAACGCCCTTACCGGCTTTAACGGCGGTACCGGTGATGTTCTGGGCTGCTGGAACGCCATTGCTTTAGCGGCAGAGGATGCAGGCCATGTGCGCATCTCCG
The DNA here is from genome assembly GCA_964617335.1 of uncultured Oscillospiraceae bacterium. Classification (GTDB taxonomy): domain Bacteria; phylum Bacillota; class Clostridia; order Oscillospirales; family Oscillospiraceae; genus UBA2658. The sequence goes on along the minus strand of CAZTXG010000032.1, from coordinate 16,768 downwards.
ACTCCGGCGAGCTTGGCATTCCGATGCCCTGCGGAACCTTTGCTCAGCAGAACATGATGGAAAACCACTTTGACCTTCTTGTAACCGCCACCACTGTTTTCCATATGGCTGTTGAGTGGTGCTATGAATCTGATGCCAACATGCAGCAGGCTGCCGACTGGTATCTTGAGCATTGTGACGAGGAAGGCTTCCTTGCCAATGAGGACATTGCCATCCGCACCATGGAATGGTACAGAGGCCCCACAGTTGATGAATGGATAGATCTGTTTACAAAAACCAGCCCTGACACTGCGGGACTTTACACAAAACGCGACCTCCTTCAGGCTGAAAAAGATATACTCATCGGTCTTGACTTCTTTATCAGCGAAGGTAAGTACACCAACGAAGACCGCACAAGATACCTTGATGACCAGCGCATAGATCCTTCCGTTGCCATAGCGGCAAAAGAGCTTCTCGGTAAATAAGAACTTTCAGGCCTTTCCCCCTTCCCCGCGGGGAAGGGGGAGGCTGAATTATGAAATCGGGAAGAGATATTAACACTCTCTTTTAGATTTGCCCAGAAAGTAGGGATACACTTGAGCGAAACGACACACAGACTAACAAACGAACAGCGCGTCTCGCTGGTGCAAAAGCAACAGAAAAAAATAACATATCAAAACACGGTTTTATCTATCAGCGGCATATTGCTTTTTTTCATAGCCTGGGAGGTTATGGCTCTAAGCGGAATTGTTGACTCAAAAAAAATAAGCGATGTAATGCAGATATTTCGACTTTTTATTTTAAAGTTCTCCGACCCAAATCCGGACGGAGCCGTTCTTCTTGTCCATATTTGGTCAAGCCTTGAGGTAGCGCTTTTGGGATTTATGCTAGCTGTTGTTATCGGCGTTCCTTTGGGATGGCTGATGGGCTGGTACCGTGGATTTGACAGCTTTATGCGCCCGATTTTTGAGATAATCCGCCCAATCCCCCCAGTATCTTGGATACCTCTTACGATAGTTTGGCTTGGTATAGGGCTTTCCGCAAAGGCTTTTATCGTATTTTTTGCGGCCTTTGTCCCCTGTCTGATAAACTCATACACAGGAATCAGGCAAACGAAGGAAGTTTTAAAAAACGTTGGAAAAACCTTTGGCGCCTCAAACTTCACTGTGTTTTATAAAGTCGGCATACCCTCCTCGCTTACTATGGCCTTTGCAGGAGTAAAGGTGGCCATTGGAAACGCCTGGGCAACCCTTGTGGCAGCTGAGATGCTTGCAGCCTCCAGCGGCTTGGGTTACATGATTCTCATGGGACGCTCCTACGGCCGCGTTGACCTTGTTATTTTGGGCATTGTTGTAATCGGAGCCTTAGGCGTTTTGATAACAGCCGTCATTAACAAACTGGAAAATGTCGTATTGGGGTGGAAGAAGCTATGAATAAAAACAAAACAGCAAATATGAGCATAGCGGAAATAAAAGAATACCGCATGGGCATTCTCTATAAAGTGCTTCCTGTAGTTTCCATCCTGATGCTTATCGGATTGTGGCTTTTGGCCTCGTCCGGAGTGGGGAACTTCCCCTCACCTTCCGAGGTTTGGGAAAGAACAGTAAGACTTTACACCTCGCCCATAAAAAAACTAAGTTTAACAGGTCATGTGCTTGTCAGCCTAAGAAGAATAGGTCTTGCCCTGCTTTTTGACTGGACCTTCGGCATTGCCTTTGGCATTTTAATCGGCTGGAACGCAAAAGCAAAGGCGTTTTTTAGCCCCATGTTCAACGCTTTCCGAGCCGTGCCCCCTTTAGCGTGGATACCCCTTATAACCTTGTGGTTCGGTATAGGTGAATTTCCCAAGGTACTTATTGTTATCTTTGGCTCCCTGGCTTCCATAGTGGTTAACGTTCAAGCGGGACTTAGCACTGTTGAAAAAATGTATCTTGACGTGGGAACCGTCTTTAACGCCACCCCTGCCCAGCGCCTTTTCAAAATAGCGATACCCTCCTCTTTAGATGCAATCTTCGCCGGTGTACGCACTTCGACCTCTGCTGCATGGATGGTGGTGCTTGCGGCGGAAATGCTTGGGGCCAACGCCGGTGTCGGCTTCCTTATATCCCGCGGAATGGATTCTATTGATATGCCTCTGGTTCTTACGGGAATGATTGCCATTGGTATTGTAGGGGCGCTTCTGGCTATTATCACGCAGTTTGCAGAAAGGTTGATTTGCCCATGGACGAGAAAAAAGAAGTAATGCTAAGGCTTTCTGATATATCCCAAAGCTATGTTATAAAAGATACCGTCAAAGACGCGGTTGAAAACGTATCCATGGAGGTCTATGACAATGAATTTCTGGTTCTCCTTGGGCCCGGACACTGTGGAAAAACAGTTATAATGAATATGATAGCCGGACTTGAAAAGCCGGTTGGCGGAAAGATTTATCTAAAGGGCGAGGAAATAAAGGGCAGCGACAGCCGCATAGGAATGGTGTTTCAGTCCCTTAACCTTATGCCTTGGCGCACTGTTATGGGGAACGTTGAGTTTGGCCTTGAAGTTGAAGGAGTTCCCAAGGAAGAGCGCCGAAAGACAGCCCAAAAATATATAGACCTGGTTGGCCTTACAGGCTTTGAAAAATCCTATCCTCATGAGCTTTCCGGCGGAATGAAGCAGCGTGTGGGTATAGCAAGAGCATACACCAATAACCCCGAAATTTTACTGATGGACGAACCCTTCGGCCAGCTTGACGCCCAGACTCGCTATGCCATGCAAGAGGAGGTTCTGCGAATCTGGGAGAAGGAAAAAAGGACAATAATCTTCGTAACGAACAATATTGAGGAGGCGGTTTTTCTAGCAGACCGCATAGTCCTTTTAAGCAAATGCCCTGCTGTTGTAAAAAAAGAATATGACCTTAACAGCCTTGGGCGTCCGAGAAATACGACCTCTCCGGATTTTCTGCGTATCCGTGCCGAAATTTCGGATAACACGGACCTTGCGCTTTAATATTGGAGGTAATCAATGAATACAAAAGAAGAACACAAGGTGCGGGTGGAGCATCTTACGAAATATTTTGGTGACCTTCACGTTCTAGACGATATCTCCTTTAATATTAAAAAAGGCGAGTTCGTCTGTGTTGTAGGCCCCACCGGTTGCGGAAAAACCACCTTTTTAAACCTTCTTACAAGAATATATATGCCAACCAAGGGCGAGCTTTATATAGACGGCGTACCTGCAGATCCCAAAAAGCACAGCCTTGCCGTTGTCTTTCAGGAGCCTTCTTCAATGCCCTGGCTGACAGTGGAGCAGAACCTTCGCTTTGGTCTGGAAATAAGAAAGCTCCCCAAGAAGGAGATAGACCGGCGGGTGGAAAACGTTATAAAGCTTTTGGGTTTGCAGGAGTTTCGTGACAGGTACCCCCATCAGCTTTCCATATCCACCGCCCAGCGTATAATTATAGGCAGAGCCTTTGCTCTGGAACCCGACCTTCTCTTAATGGATGAGCCTTACGGACAGATGGATATTAAGCTGCGCTTTTATCTTGAAGACGAGGTAATAAGGCTTTGGAAGGAAACCGGTACAACAGTTGTTTTTATAACTCATAACATCGAGGAAGCTGTTTATCTTGCCGAGCGGGTGCTTATCCTCACAAATAAGCCGGCAAAGATAAAGGAAGAAGTTATAGTAGACCTTCCCCGCCCCCGTGATATTACCTCACCGGAGTTTATCGCCATAAGAAACCATATAACAGATCAGATAAAATGGTGGTAGGGTGTAAAAAGGGCCGGCAGTCAAAGCTGCAAGCTTTCTGCCGGCCTGTTTTTTACCTATACTGAAAGGATTTAATATGCCTTTTGCCGAAAAGCTGATTTTAATTTTCCTTGTTAATTTCATATCTGCCTTTACTCAGGGGGCCACAGGATTTGGCTATGCCCTGATCGCCATGTCTGTAATGCCGCTTTTTCTGCCAATGGCAGATTGCTCCGCCATTTCCGCAATTTGCGTTGTGGCCATAGGCATACAGATGTCCATAACCTTAAGAAAAAATCTTGACTATAAAATTATACTTCTACCTGTGTTATGCTGCTTTTTGACCATAAACCTCGGCCTTTATATGCTGAGTATATTTGACGAAATGCTGCTGCGGATAATTTTAGCGGGGCTAATAATCGCTGTGAATATGCTTTTTATTATAATGAAGCGTAGAAATATAAAACTTCCCGGACGATGGTACACAGCGGCGGCAGCGGGGCTTATAACCGGCATTTCCACAGGACTGTTTAACATAGTTGGGCCATTTCTTATGATATACTATCTGAACGTGTGTAAGAACACACTTCAGCTAAAGGCCAGCCTTGAATCCAGCTTCCTGCTTGCCGGACTGTACTCTGTAATAATGCACACCTTCATCTATAAAAATATAAATGTTTCCATTGCTCCCGAACTTTTGGCCGCCCTTGCCGCCGTTATAATTGCGGGCGCTCTTTCAATTAAGCTTTACCGGAAGATAAATAAGGAGAAAATTACTCTTTTTGTATATATAATTTTACCTATAATGGCTGTAACACTTATTTTAAAAGGATTTCTGTGATAAAATAAACTTTTAAATCTGCCCTTTTACCTTTCAACCTTTAACTGTTTGGAGAATGCTTTATGGAGAAAAAACAAATTCATGATATACTTCGCGAGCTTGAAAGCGGAAAGATAAATTCCTCCGAGGCTATGGAGCTTTTGCGTTTTGAGCCTTTTGAGGATTTGGGCTATGCCAAGGTTGACCACCACCGCTCCCTAAGACAGGGAGCCCCCGAGGTTATATACGGGCTTTCCAAAACACCGGAACAAATAGAGGGAATTGTGTCGGCCATGCGCCGGGCCGGACAGGAAACTGTTATAATAACCAGAATGAGCAGGCAGGCAGCAGAGCTTGTTTCAAAGGAACACCCCCTCACATACCATGAAATAGGCAGTATAGGCATTGTTGGAGATATGCCTAAACCCGATGGCGGCGGAAAAATAGTCATTGCCACAGGGGGAACAAGCGACATGCCCGTTGCAGAGGAGGCTGCCATAACTGCCGAGGCCCTTGGCAACGAGGTTTTTCGTCTCTATGATGTGGGAGTTGCAGGGGTTCACCGTCTTCTCCATCATATGGAGCTTTTAAAGGATGCAAATGTCATAATAGCCATTGCGGGAATGGAAGGGGCCTTGGCAAGCGTAATAGGCGGCATTGCGGACTGCCCCGTTATAGCTGTTCCCACTAGCGTGGGCTACGGTGCTTCCTTTGGGGGCATCTCGGCTCTTCTGGCAATGCTCAACTCCTGTGCCAGCGGTGTTTCTGTTGTGAATATAGATAACGGCTTTGGCGCCGGCTATCTTGCCGGTATGATAAACCATATGGGGAAAAACGTATGAAAATATTATACTTTGACTGCGGTATGGGTGCGGCGGGAGATATGCTTTGCGCAAGTCTTTTAGATATTCTGCCATCGCCGGAATGTTTTATTGATGAATTTAACAAGCTTGGAATACCGGGGCTTAAAATGGAACTTCACGAGGCAAAAACCTGCTCAATCCGCGGCCGTAAGGTGAAAATGCTGATAGACGGCATGGAGGAGCTTCCAAATGAAGGATCCTGCGGTGAAAGCCTGCACGCCGCCAACAGTTTTGATCAGCAAGCCCATAGCCATGATAAGCACCATAATCACGATGATTTTCATGAGCATGAGCACCAAGACCAACATGAGCATCACGATCATCACGATCATAGCCATGACAGGGATTTTGAAGCCGTTATGGATATAATCAGCAACCTGCCCCTTACAAAAGAAGTAAAGGAAAATGCCGCCGCTGTGTATGAAAGCATAGCTCAAGCCGAGGCAAAGGTTCACGGCTGCCCTGTTTCCAAGGTGCATTTTCACGAGCTTGGCTCTATGGACGCCATAGCCGATATTGTCTGCTTTTCCATGCTTATAGAAAAGCTTGCTCCGGACAAAATTATGGCATCTCCCGTTCATGTGGGCAGCGGCTATGTTCGCTGTGCTCATGGCCTGCTTCCCGTTCCGGCTCCGGCAACGGCAGAGCTGCTCAAGGAAATTCCCTCCTATGGCGGGCAGGTGGAAGGGGAGCTTTGCACTCCAACCGGAGCAGCGCTTTTGCGCCATTTTGTAAATGGTTTCGGACCCATGCCCCTAATGAGCACAAGGGCTGTGGGTTATGGCGTGGGAACCAAGGTTTTCCCCCGTGCAAACTGCCTTCGGGCCATGCTTGGGAACAGTGAAGGCAGCGCAGACTCCGACAAAAGTGTTGATGAAATCCGTTGCAATATAGACGATATGACGGGGGAATCCATAGCCTTTGCCGCAGAGATTCTTATGGAAGCGGGTGCTCTGGATGTTTACACGATTCCCATAGGCATGAAAAAATCAAGACCTGCCGTTATGCTTTGCTGCATTTGCCGCTGTGCGGACACAAAAAGACTTTCCGCTATGATACTTCGGCACACCACAAGCCTTGGACTTCGCATATCTAATGAGAGAAGAATTGTCCTTCCAAGAAAAGAGGAAGAAATCCAAACTCCCCACGGTCCCGTGCGCATAAAAAAGGCAGGAGGCAGGTATAAGCCCGAGTATGAAGATTTGGTTTTGATAGCCCAAAAAAACAGCCTGACCCTTGCCGAAGCAGGAGAGCTTGTCAGGAAATCTATCGAAGAAGAAAGGTGAGCTATGGCTGCACTTGAAGAAAAATATGAGGCCTTGAAACGGAAGCTGGGGGAGTACGAAAGCCTTGTGCTTGCTTTTTCCGGCGGGGTTGATTCGACTCTGCTTTTGAAGGTTGCCCATGATGTTTTGGGAGATAAGGCAGTTGCCGTAACAGCTTTTTTACACTCGGTTCCGGAGTTTGAGCGGCGGGAATCAATAGAGTTTTGTAAATCTGAAGGCATACGCCATATAATATGTGAGATAAATGAGCTGGAGCTGGCAGAGTTTGTTGAAAACGGAAGCGAGCGCTGCTATTACTGCAAAAAAAATATTATTAAAGCTCTTAGGCAAAAGGCAGATGAGCTGGGGATAAAACACATAGCTGAAGGCACAAATGCTGACGATATGGGCGATTTTCGGCCTGGCCGCAGGGCTATTTTGGAAGAGGGTGTTTTAAGCCCCCTTCTGGACGCGGGCCTTACAAAGGCAGAAATTCGGGAACTTTCACAAAGACTGGAGCTTCCTACTTGGAATAAGCCTGCCTATGCCTGCCTTGCCTCCCGCATATCCCATGGGGAAACTATAAGTGGGGAAAAGCTCCGCATGGTGGAAAAGGCCGAAGGCTTTCTCATGGAAAAAGGCTTTTACCAGACGAGAGTCCGTGTCCACGGCGGGCTTGCTCGTATAGAGGTTTCGCCTGAAGATATCAAAAAGTTTATATCGGAGGATTTTAGGCAAAAGGTGACGGAAAAGCTGAAAACTTTTGGTTTTCGCTATGTATCTCTGGATCTTGAAGGCTACAGGACCGGCAGCATGAACCCTAAGGAGGCAGGGTGAAGATGAGGGATGTTTATTTCCTTATAGCCTATGCCATCGGCGGCATACTCATAATAAAGGGCATATGGCAGCTTATAAAATTAAGACTGCTTGTTTTAAGCTGCACAAAACAAACCACAGGACTTATACTTGATTCCGCAAAAAAACGCAGCCTTTTATCTTGGCCCTCTACGGATTATTATTATCCTATATTCCAGTTTGACGATGAAAATGGAGATTCCCAGGTTTTTGCTTCAAGCTATGCGGCGAGTTTTAAAAACCAGATTGTTTCGGGCAGGGCTTACACCATTTACTATGACCCCCAAAAACCGTCTCGTTTTTTTGCACCCAAATGGGATAATCAATCAAAGATAACAGCAGTTTCCCAGCTGTGTTTCGGTTTAATAATTATAGGGCTAAGTTTATTTACAGCCTTAAAGGCTTAAAGAAAAAATTTACGGGCTTTTGAAAATGACCTTGAATTATTTTGCAGCGTTTTTATAAGTTTATAAAAAAGACAGCGATTTTAATATGCTCCCCCTATAAGAGACAGAAAAAACTGTCTTTTGCAGGGGGAGCAAAACTATAGCCTTATTATATTTAATTATCCTCACGGCGGGAAGCGCTTTGTTTCAGTATATCTTTTGACTTGCAAATTCAAAAGATTTTTTGCCTTGCTGTAAAATTTTAAGCTTTTATTTCCCTGAGGCTGCCTATGAAAAGAGGCAGCTTTGTTTCACAATCTATAAGCATATACACAAAGGGGCGGTTAAGGTAAACGGTCTTCGGCTCATCTAAGGGCATAGATGTCCTATCCACCTGCACCGCCGTAGCGGCTCCCGCCTTTGTGCCCCGCTCGTCTACGGCAATGCGGGTTTTGTGCAATATTTTACTAATAAATATTTCGCCCTCTTGGGAGTTTGAAAGGGAGGAAAAATCAGCTTTTGACGAATCAAAGGCATCGGTCATGCCCGCTTTCTTTAAAACCTCGCTCATCTCTATGGAAAACTCACTTTCAAACCTTGGGATGGAGGTTTTCACCTCAACATCTTGGGCCTTATCTATGAGGTTCATAAGCTTTTCTCCTGTGAGTGAGGCAATATATTCATCTATTGATACAGCTTCGTCGGGCAAAAGAGCTGCAAAGGCATATTTTCTGTCGGCATAATATTTCAAAAAGCCAGTGGCGCCGCTGTCTTCCAGATATGTATGCTCTTTGGCATACATCATTTTAACCTCCTGATTTTCTCCGGATGCAGCGGTAAATTCTCCGTCTGCAACCTGAGACTCATTGTAAATGTTTTCCCATTCCCCGTCGAAAACAAGGGCGTTTATAAGATACATAAGAGTGTCCCTTGGGATTTCATCAATTATCTTTTCAATCATACCGTCGGTTTTTTCGCTGACCCAGCTGTTTATCTCGTCACAGGCGGCGTCATCAAGAACTCTTTTATAAACAGAGGCTCCATAGTAGTCGGCATTGGTCTGGAGAAAGGAGGGTAAAACCTCAAAGCTTTCCTCATCATTAAACCAAAGGGAGTTTGCAAGACCCAGCTTGTATTTTTCCCCTGAGGGCAAACTTTCCGTATATGAGTGCATAAAGGTATTTAGCTCCGTTAGGTCAAGGCCGAAAACCTTTTCCATCTGGGCAAGAGTTTCCCCTGAGGCTCCGTTTGCCGTCATGGCAAGGGCGCACAGCAGGGACAGGGGAGAAATAAGGGTATTTTCCCCTTTGGCATCGCTGTCTTTAAAAAGGGACACACCAAAATCCGCAAGCTTATTTTTCTGGGCTTCGTTTAGCTTTATATCTTGGGATACTGTGTTTGAGTCAAGCCCCGCCATAAGGTTTTCAGTCCCCGCTCCCGTATCTTCCTCTGCCTCCGGCTTTGAACCGCAGCCGGACAGGGAAAGCATAAGGGCTGATATAAGGGCGAAACTTAGAACCATAGCGATAATTTTATTTTTCATGCGCTGCCTCCTTTTGACGGTTTATCTTCTGACGAAAAAAGGCAGCCCTTTGTTCCGGCAAGTATGTCAAAATGCGCCGGACTTCTTGACAAGGGGGTCAATCTGTCAGATACTATGCCTGTGGTATAAAGCAGATACGGCAAGAAAAACATATATGGATTTGGGAAGGACAGCTTATGATAGAGCCGAAAGATTGGACAAGGTTTTCCTCTGGGGAGGAAAAGCTGCAATTTTTAAAAAAGTTATTTCTGGTGCCAAGAACGCAAAACTATGTAAAGCAGTTTTATTACACTGGAGTATATGCTGAAAAGCCTAGTCTTTGCTCTGTTGAAGGCTATTCAGACTCCGGCGCTTTGGTCATAAGCCTTGGCGGCAGCTTCCACTGCATAAATGCCGAATATTTAAAAGATATGCAAACAGGCTTTTACAGGCTGCCGGAGGAATACATTGTTCTTGACCTTGAAACCACGGGACTATCCCCTCAAAAGGACAGGATAGTGGAGTTTGCCGCTGTGAAATATGTTATGGGCAGGGAAAAAGAAAGCCTTGTAAGCCTTATAAATCCCGGCTGCGGCATACCTATTGAAGCGGAAAAGATAAACAACATATCAAACCAAATGGTTGCGGACGCTCCCAGCATTGAAGAATTTCTGCCGAGCATACGGGAGTTTTTAGGGGAAACCCCCATAGCCGCCCACAACGCCCCCTTTGACATGGGTTTTCTTAAAGCTGCTTTTAAAGAAGGGGGAGAGAGCCTTTCAAATTTTGTTATAGATACCCTGGCTCTTTGCAAAAAGGCCTTTCCAGATTTGCAAAGCCACAGTCTTTCCTCTATGAAAAAGCATTTGAATATACAGGTCCCAACTGCCCACAGGGCCCTGCCTGATGTCTATGCAACGGCAGAGCTTCTTGAGGAGTGCGCAAAGGCCTTGTCGCCCCAATAGAGCTAGGACTTTTTTTGGAAAAGGGTATAAAACCTAATGTATTTTTAAGGCGCAAGCCTATGGTAAAAACTTAAAAAAGTAAGCAGCTTCCTCTGTATTTTAAAACAGGAGAAGCTGCTTTTTTCTTATATCGCGGCTTTAAATATGCATTCTTTTATTCCACTCATATCGTATGTCTTTTCCCTGAAAGATAAAAATACCTGCAAGAAAGCTTATGCTGACGGTGACGCAGATAACCGAGGGATAAAGAACATGAATCCAATTAAATAGTATAAAAGCAATGGGCAAAATGCCGAAGATTGCACCTAGCAAGGCGTAAATTATATAATCTCTGGGGCCAAGCTTCATGATTTTCGCACTTATATACATGAGCAGCTCGGCTGTGACACAGATTGCGGGAATCACATAATCCAAAGACCAGCCGTGCCAGCCAGTTTGCCAATCCCAAAAAAGCGAAAGCAGGCTTACAAGGCTGACCTGCCAGACAATCGCCTTTGGGATATTATGCCTCTTGCGAAGTATGACAATAAGCCCCAGCCATAGGCTCACAAGGCCAAAGGCCACAAACACGGGCCAGTTTATAGCTGTTGGAAAAATCATGCGGAGGGAAAAGCTTCCCGCAATGGCTACAAAGGTTATAAAAACCAGTATACGCAGGGCCAAATGAGCTTCAAAGGCCGGAGGTATTTCCGGAAAAACCTCCTCATCTCCACAATTTTTATCGGAAGGCTCAAGACAGCTTTGGCAGAGCACACATCTTTCCGCCTTGCCGCGGATATAAACCTCGCATTGGGGACAATAAAGCATTTTTATTCCTCCCGGCTACATACTTGATGACAGTTCAATTTCCATACCTAAATTTGATAAAAGCCTGAAAAAGCAGCCTTGTATTTCCGTTTCTCTAAAGGGGGAGGCAATGCTCACAACAAGCCTGTCCCCATAAGAGCAAAGGGTCATTTGAGGTCTTGAAGCGCTTATGCACACAGAAAACTGGCGGATATACGGGGAAGTTTCTGCAGGCATACTTATTTTACCCACGTTAGAAATGGAAGAAGTGGTGTTTTTAAGGGCCTTGTTCGCAAAAAGCCGCATAATACCGTTTTTCATAGGCAGAGGAATTATCCTTGCCAAAGGGTTTTGCTCAAGGGCAATTAATTTGTTTGCTCTGGCATCCAGCCGCTCTCTTGTCAAGGTCTTTTTAAAAGCCTCGGCCACATCATGTATAATAGAATCAATTTCGGAGCCTTTATCAAGACGGCATTTTATAGCGGCAAGGCCAAAGAAGTTTCGCACAGTAACCGACTCGTAATATTGCCGCAGATTGACAGGTATGTTCAAAACAACAGGGTGCTTTTTACCCTTTGCGTTCATTTCCTGACCTATGGAATAAATAAATAAGGAGGCCAGAAAAGCCGTTAAGCTCACCTTATGGCTTCGAGCCTCACAAAGAAGCTTTTCAACCGACATTGCCCCTTCCACAAGACCCATTCTCTTATCAGGAAACTTTGTTCCCCGAATCCTATAGGCTTTTTCACTTTTTCCCGCTCCCGCGCTTTTCAAGCTGCCGCCCACATAATGCTTTATGAAGCTGTCGTCCATAAGACCGTTTAAGGGGGCTGTTCTGGGCAAAGCTTCCCACACAATATTATAGCATAAACTCATATAGCGTATAAGAAGGGTCTGAAAAAAGCAGATGGCGCCGGCACCGTCTGACAGGGCGTGGAACACCTCAATATTAATTCTATTTTTGAAATATGAAACACGAAACAAAAGCCTGTCTTTTTGTCCTGTATAGATAGGAGCGCACACAGTAGTATCCTCGGCTTCCACAAGGGGTCTTATATTGCTTCTTTCAAGATAGTGCCAAAACACTCCCCGTCTTAAAACGGATTTGTAAACGGGGATGTCCTCTATAACATCGTCAAGAGCGGTCTGAAGAATTTGCGGGTTCACCTCATCTTCAAGCTCGCAGGCAATCCTAAAAACCTTAGGGTCTTTATGGCTCCATGTGGCAGGAAATATTTTAGAGGCATTGTCGAGTTTTGACCATTCGGAATACCCAAAACTATTCATAAATCTTCCGCCTCTCCTTTGTTTCTCATAGCGTATCCGCCTTAGTGTTTTTTTCGCCGTGTAAAAATCCATTCATAACATTATAGCACTGAGCAGCGGCACCCGATTTTTTTCGCAAGGCAAGAAAATTGTGCAAGGCGCCTTTCATCCTATGAATCCACACCTTATTTCCAAATTCCCTAAGCCTTTCCCCATAGGCCTCGCCCTCATCCCTTAGGGGGTCGTATTCCGCCGTTATAATAAGAGTTTCGGGCTGATTTGACAGATCTTCTGACAATAAAGGCGACACATAGGGACTTAGCCTGTCCTCCGTATTGGGGACATACAAATCCATATAATTTTGTATTTTTTCCGCCGTTAAAAGATGGCTTTTTCCATACTGATGCACCGAGGGAAATGGTGAATCCTCTCCGTGGTCAAAGTATGTGGCGGGATAAATTAAAATCTGCTTTTTTGGCCAAAACTCAGCCTTGTCTCTGGCCATAAGGGAAACAACAGACGCAAGATTTGCTCCGGCGCTGTCTCCCGCCAAGGTGATGTCCTCTGCTTTGCAGCCTAAAAGATAAGGCTTTTTAAAAAGCTCTTTGGCCACATTATAGCAGTCTTCAAGTCCCGCGGGAAAGGGATTTTCCGGCGCAAGGCGATAGTCCACAGATACTAAGGTATGTTTTGTGCGCTTGGCCATAATGGCGCATATTTTTGTGTAGGTGTCGATATTTCCCGTAACCCAGCCGCCGCCGTGAAAGAAAATCATAGCCTTGGGCTTTTTAGCGGATCCGGGCTGAAAAACCCGCAGGGGAATCTCCCTGCCGGAAACAATAATTTTCCGGTCAAGGGCACCGTAAACCTGGGCAAACCCCGGGTTAAAAACATTTAAAAGCAAGCGATAAGTTTTATAGTGTTTTTTTACATCTGTTAGTATATTGGAGAAGAATTTAAGAAGGGCTTTTTCAGCTTTGTTCATACAAACCCCTTTATAAAGGCTCAAGTGCTTTTGACCTTCGGCTTATTGGCATAAGGCTTTATGCGGCACTTTAATTTTGTTTACAGACTACTTAATGTTCAGCCTTTTGTCAATAGAGTTTAAAATCGTGCTTAAGGCAGATTTAAACACAATTAATAGATAAAAGTATAGTTTTTGCAGTATTTTACTAAGAATATCCCCCCAGGGGGCTTGAAGCGAGCAAAATGATGTGTAAATATAGTGGCAAGGGGATATTCAGAAAAATAAACTGATTTTTATAAAAGGGAGAAAGTTTTAATGAAAAAATTTCTTATACTTATTTTAACTGTTATTTTAGCAGTCTGCGTATTAAGCGGCTGCGGCAGCAAGACGGAGGATGCGGATAATAGTGAAGCTTCAATCACAATTACCGATATGACAGGACGCACAGTTGAAGTACCCAAAACTGTTGAAAAAATTGTCCCTCTGGGCAATGCCCCCCGCATGATTACCTATCTTGGTCTTGCGGATAAGGCCGTTGGAATCGGCAGTATGTCTTTTGGAGATATAAGCCCTGTTACAGCCTATGCCTATGCCAATAAAGACCTTTGGGCAGACTTACCCATTGTAGGAACAGATGCCGCCGGTGCCACAGACTATTATCCTGAGCAGATAATCGCTCTTGCCCCTGATGTTATTTTCTGTTCATACTCCTCAGAGCTGGCTGATGAAATTCAAAGCAAAACCGGAGTTCCCACAGTTGCTGTTGCCATGGGTACCCTTTTTGCGGAAGATTATGAAGAGGCCCTTCGCCTTATAGCTGAAGTCTGTTCTGTTCAGGACAGGGCCGAGGAAGTTATAAGCTTTATAGACGGCTGCCTTGAAGATTTAGCAAAGAGAACCGCGGATGTTCCCGAAGAGGGAAAGCCCTCTGTTTTGGGAGCGGCCGCAACCTTTAAAGGTGCCCATGGAATCGAAGGTGTTTACTCGAAATATCAGGTGTTCGAAGCCATAGCCGCAAATGATGTTACCACCGGCATTTCCGACACTGTTGGCGGTGTGCTTATCGATAAGGAGCAGGTTTTAGGCTGGAACCCCCAGTACATCTTCCTTGATAACGGCGGAGTTGCTTTGGTTCGGCAGGACTTTTCTGTTATGCCTGATTTTTATAATCAGCTTCAGGCTGTTGTAAAGGGTGATGTCTACCAGTATCCCAGCTCCACAAGCTATTATTCAAACGTGGAAATTCCCATTGCCAACAGCTATTATGTTGGAAGCCTTCTTTATCCTCAGGAGTTTAAGGATATAAACTTTGAGGAAAAGGCCAATGAAATTTTTAAATTCTTTCTTGGCACCGATGACTATCTAAAGGTTCTTAACGAATCCGGGTCAGGCTATGGCAAGATAGAGCTTGGGGAGTAATAATGGCAAACAAAAACCTTAACCAACTTGAAAACTATGAGGCTTATATAAGGCGGAAAAAACTTACCTTTGTAATAGTCCTTATTGCCACTATAATTGGGGGCCTTTTCGCCGTAAGCTTCGGCTCATTGAAAATTCCCATAGCCGAGGTATTCAACAGCTTTTTCGGCAAGGCTTCCCCTCAATCTCAAATTACAATTATGAATATAAGGCTGCCCCGAGTGACGGCAGCCATAGTAGTGGGAGCGGTTTTGGCGGTTTCCGGTGCGGTTATGCAGTGCGTTTTGCAAAACCCTCTGGCCTCGGCCTCAACCTTGGGCGTGTCTCAGGGGGCGGCCTTCGGCGCTGCTCTGGGCATCATTGTGTTCGGCGGCGGAGTTGTTAATTCTGACTCTGCCGCCTCTGCGGTAACAATCAACAATCCTTATATAGTAACCTTGTGCGCCTTTATATTCGGCTCACTGTCAACGCTTGTGGTCATTTTATTATCACAGTTTAAAAAGGACTTGGGCCCCAGCGGGTTAATTTTGGCCGGTGTTGCCCTAAGCTCCTTATTTTCCGGCGGAAGCACTCTGCTTCAATATTTTGCCGACGAAACTAAAATCAGCTCCGTGGTATTCTGGACCTTTGGAAACCTTGGTTCGGCAGGCTGGAAAGAGATTTTGATTTTAACTATTGTGCTTTTCCTTGCCCTTGTGTATTTTCTGCTTAACCGCTGGAATTACAATGCTATGGAAAGCGGGGCCGACACTGCAAAAAGCCTTGGTGTTAACACAAGAAGGGTTATGCTGATAAGCCTTGGAATTTGTTCTCTGGCATCGGCGGTTGCCGTATCTTTTGTGGGAATTATAAGCTTTGTTGGCCTTGTGGCTCCCCATATTATGCGAAGATTTGTGGGTAACGACTACCGCTATCTGATTCCCAGCTCTGCTGTTGCAGGCGCCCTGCTGCTCATTCTTGCGGATACCTTTGCAAGACTTGTAATAGCTCCCGTCATCCTTCCAATCGGTGCCATCACCTCTTTTTTGGGCGCCCCTTTATTCCTGTATCTTCTGTTTAGGGGGTTTAAGAGCAATGGTTGAAATTAATAATATAAGTTTCTCTTATGATAAGTCGGAAAGAAAAATTCTTGAGGACATCAGCTTTGATATAAAGCAAAACGAATGCATAGCCGTTCTTGGAAATAACGGAGCGGGAAAAAGCACCCTTTTAAAATGCATAGACCGCATTTGCACCCCCCAGGAAGGCACCGTTATGGTTGACGGCAAAAACGTATACAAAATGAGCAAAACCGTGATGGCCCAGAACATTGCCTATGTTCCCCAAAGCAGCTCTTCAATTAACATGACTGTGTTCGATTCAATTCTCCTCGGAAGAAAGCCTTATATTAAGTGGGACGCAAACTTAAAAGACAGGCAGATTGTAAGCGATATCATACATAAAATGAAGCTTGAGGACTTTGCCCTCAGAAACGTTTCCCAGCTTTCCGGAGGCGAGGCCCAAAAGGTAATGCTTGCCCGTGCCCTTGCTCAGGAGCCAAAGCTTCTGCTTTTAGATGAGCCTACAAGCAATCTAGACCCCCGAAACCAGCATGAAGTTCTCCAGACTGTAAAGAAAATCGCAAGGGAAAACAACATTTGTGTCGCCATTGTCATCCACGACCTTAACCTGGCAATACGCTATTGCGACCGCTTTGTTTTCCTAAAGGACTCCAAGCTTTTTTCCTACGGCGGGCTGGAGGTTATGACATCGGAGAATATTGAAACAGTTTATAAAATGCACGTTCACATTACCGAATATATGGGAATTCCTATTATAGTCCCCTTTCCTGACGAAAAGGTTACAGACTAGTGTGTGATGTGTGCCTATGGTATAATATCTGAAAACAGATATCATACAGATTTGATGGCATATACCATAACGCCGCTGTGCGGCTATGGTAT
>CAZTXG010000031.1:0-19701 GCA_964617335.1 uncultured Oscillospiraceae bacterium | reverse complement strand
TCCTGAAGTCGCCTTCGGCGGGCGTTACCCGCTATCCTTGCCCTATGGAGCCCGGACTTTCCTCACGCACAGGCTTTCGCCTTATGCCCGCGGTCATTCAACTTACTCGCCGATAAATTATAAAGCTCATTTGAGATAAAGTCAATGGAAAGTATTGAAATAGCTTATAAAAGTGTCTTGCTTCAAAAAAACTCGATGCTTTTTTATTTTCTTATCTTTATGTTCTTTTCTTTGCAGCTATCTATTTACAAATTTAAAAAACTGTCTTGCCTCCCACTTACTCATATCATAAGCACAGATTTTTAGCATAAGTCCTGCAAATAATGTATACCGTATTTATATCCATTTCTGCCTCAGACTAATTTCTTCCGGATATGTCCCATTTGAGCATTTTGCTCCAGTTTTCCGGCACAGCTTTGTAAGTGAAGTTAATGTTTTGTACTTTGGAGTGCAAAAATATGACTAAATTACATAAAAATTTTTTAGTATTTTGCATGAGAAGATAAAGCTGTTATAATATATTACAGAGAAGAAAAATGGCGGCATTTAAGAGCTGCGCCAGAGCGCTGCCTTCCGGAAGGCCCTATGGCTAACTATTGTTTTCATTTTGTGAAACAGTGGAAAGCACCATATAAAAATCCGGAGCAGCAAGAGAAAACAGAGGTAAGCAAAATGGAAAAACTTAAGAGGATAGCGGCTGTACACGACATTTCCGGTTATGGAAAGTGTTCACTAACAGTTGCTCTGCCAATTATTTCGGCAAGCGGGGTTGAGTGCTCATGCATACCCACGGCACTTTTATCAACCCACACCGGCGACTTTGAGGGCTTTACCTTCAAAGACCTGTCAGATGAAATACTGCCCATAGCCCGCCATTGGAAAAAAGAAAAGATTGAGTTTGACGGTGTTTATTCAGGCTATCTTGCCTCTGCCGATCAGGCAAAGCTATTAGAGCAGGCAATTGAAATTATAAAAAGCGACGTGACCCAAGTGATTGTTGACCCTGTAATGGCTGATCACGGGGAATATTATACGGGCTTTGACGATAAGATGGCAAAAGCTTTTGTAGAGCTTTCAAAAAAGGCGGATATACTGACCCCAAATATAACTGAGGCGGCTTTTATGACAGGAATTTCCTACGAGGAAGGCCCTCATTCCGAAGAATATATAAACTCCCTTCTAAAGGCTCTTTCGGAGATTTGCGGGGGCACTATAGTCCTCACCGGAGTTAAGCCCACGCCAGACAGCATAGGTGCCGCCGCCATAGACAATAAAACCGGAGAGAAGATTTTTTCATACAGCCACCTTAGACAGGGAGTTTTTCACGGCACGGGAGACTTGTTTTCTTCGGCTTTCGCAGCACTTTTTGTGCGGGGGGCGGGACTTAAAAATTCGATTGACCTTGCAATTATGCTGGTTACAGACAGCATAGACCGCTCATTAATCCGAAAGACCTCCGGTCGTGACGGGGTGGATTTTGAAGGGGCACTGCCAAGGTATATCACAGAGCTTTCAAAGCTTTTTAAAGACTAGAAAACAGCTTTTAAAGTTGCTTTAGCATACAAAAGCATATAAATAAAGGGCTTGGGGAATACAATATCCCAAGCCCTTTTTATAATTTTATTTTCTACTGCTTCACAACAGGGGTATAAAAATATTTTTACAGATTAAAAGAATGATTGAGAGGAAAGGGGACTTACAAAGAAAAACCCCCGTCGGCAGCAATAAGCTGACCTGTTATAAAACCTGCCTTGTCGGAGGCGAGAAAGGCGCAAAGCTCTGCTATATCCAAGGGCTTTCCTAAGCGCCCTAAGGGTGTTTCGCAGCGCAGAGCTTCCTTATCCGCCTGAGTAAAAGAAGCGAGCATATCTGTTTCTATAACCCCGGGGGCAATACAGTTAACCCTTATCCCAGAAGGCCCCAGCTCCTTTGCAAGGGCAAGACTAAGGCCGATAAGGGCAGACTTAGAGGCGGAATACCCAGCCTCGCAGGAGGCTCCGCAAAGGCCCCAGACAGAGGAAATATTTATGATAGCCCCGCTTTTTTGAGCTATCATATGGGGAAGGGCGCATTGGATGCAGTTATATGCCCCGTCTACGTTAACGGCAAAAAGCCTTCTCCAGGCTTCATAGCCCATATCCGAAAAAAGTCCGTATTCAGAAATTCCCGCATTGCAGACGAGAACATCTACCCCTCCGATTTCGTCATACATATGTTGAACCTCATTCATATCGGACACATCGGCCTTTATCGCAGTGGCGGAAAGCTCGTTTGCAAGGGCCATGGCCTTATCGCAGCTTTGATTGTAATTAATAAAAACCTTAAAGCCATCTCTTTTTAAGGCTCGGGCTATGGCGGCGCCGATGCCCCTTGAAGCGCCGGTTACAAGAGCGGTTTTCATAGGCGAAGATCTCCTTTGCTGGTTTATATGTTTTTTTGGATATGTCATATACCTTAGGTTAAAGCAAATTTCATCTATATGTTTTATTTACATATCTTGTTTGAAATGCCCCAATGCCTGTGGTAAAATATCTTTTATACAAACTGTATGATTAAATGTGTTTAAAAATAAGGAAGATATTTATATGCGGTAAATTTGTATTGGGATAAACGGCTTTAAAAAATGAGTGAGAAACGAAATAAAAATGTTCAAAAGACGGCCTGCTTCAAGGATAGATGCGGCAAAGAAGAAGCAAGCTGTTTGGAGGTTGAAAAATGAGAATGATAAATTGCAAAAATTGCGGCAAGAGCATGGATGCAGACCTTGGTGCCTGCCCTAACTGCGGCGCCATGTACTACATATTGCCGGAAGACGGGGCCTCTGCAGCGCCCCAGACTAATGGCGCAGCTGAATCTTCCGAGAATCAGCGGCCTTTGGATAATGAGGATCTATTTAACACAAGAGTAATAAATCCCCAGCAGACAGACGATACTCAGGTTTTTAAAACAGCGCCCCAGCAAACGGCCCCGCCGCCGGTGCGCCAGAGCGCCCCGCGGCCTGTTTCTCCCAACCACAGGCAGGAAAGCCCTCAAAGAGGAAGTGAAGATAAAAGGCCGAACAACCTTAAAAAGCAGCTTGCGGTGGCAGCGGTTGCCCTTATAGCCCTGCTTACACTTGTTATATCTATAATGAGCGGGGCCTTTGATTTTAACAAAAATGAGGACGAGATAAACAGGATGCCCCAGCTTGTAGGTCAGACAGATGCAACAGCTATAATGCTGCTTGAATCTATGGGGGTTAAAGTGGAAACCATGCTCCAGCGTGACGAGGCTCTTGAGGGAACCGTTATTAAACAAAGCATTAAAGAGGGCAAAAAGCTTAAAGCCGGAGACCTTGTGACATTAACCATATCAAAAGGCCCGAAGGACAGCTCAGGGCAGTCCACAGAGATAGAGTATGTCACTGTGCCAAATGTTCTAAGCAAAACCTATGAGCAGGCCCTTAAAGAAATCACCCAAGCCGGTCTTGTGGCCACAAGGGCAGAGGATATATACAGCACTATAACTCAAGGCAGGGTGGTTTCACAAAGTCCCCTTGAGGGGGCAAAGCTTCAAAAGGGTGACATAGTAACCGTAACCGTATCAAAAGGGGAGGAGCCTTCGCCCTCACCTGCCGGATTTACAATAACGGTGACAGCGGGAACAGGCGGCAGCATAAGTCCTAAGGGGCTTGTAATTGTGGAGGAGGGCAAAGACCAGACTTTCACCATAACACCGGATTCGGGATATGAAATACGGGAGCTTAAGGTAGACGGAACAAGTATAGGGGCTGTATCCTCATACACCTTCACAAGGGTAACGGGCGACCACAGTATATACGCTGTGTTCCAGCTTAAAAAAGAACCCACACCAACACCCGCCCCAACACCGACACCAACGCAGGCTCCAACGCCCACACTTCCTCCGGAGCCGGAGGAGCAGGAGGGCTAGGCACCTAAAGCCTTAGTATACGAGGCATAAACCCCTGTTTTTCATCCAGATATATTTCAGCGTAGCTTGGGGCGGGCCCATAACCGCAGGAGCCGGGATTTATGAAATATACGCCCTGCTCCATACGGATATCCGCCATGTGAGTGTGGCCGTATAAGGCGGCGTGGGCGCCAAGGCTTTTTGTTTCGGCGCAAAGCAGGGACAGACCGCTTTTAACTAAGTGTAAGTGTCCGTGAGTTAAAAACAGCTTTAAACCGCAAAGTGTCAAGATTTCGGATTTTGGAAAATTTGAATTCATATCGCAGTTTCCCCTAACCGCCTTCAGCGGGATTTGGGGGAACTGCTTTTTTATTTTAAAGGTGTCCCCCTGAGAGTCGCCAAGATGAATTATGAGGTCGGGTTTTGACATTTTTATTGCCTTAAGCATTTTTTCGGGGCTTCCGTGGGAATCAGAAAAAACGGCCAGCTTCATAAGAACCCTCCTTTAAATAGCTTTTTTTAAAGTATTTGTAACCAAAAGCCTGAAAATGAATATACTAAATTGAAAACCGGTTTTAGGAGGCGTGAAATGAATAATTTTGAAAAAATGAGCAAGGAGCTTCTCACCGGCGGAAAAAAAGGCGCTGCAGACAGCCTTGTAAACTCCAAAGAGGGAAAAAGTTTAAGCAAAATGGTTGACGGCAAAGAGCTTAAAAAG
The DNA here is from genome assembly GCA_964617335.1 of uncultured Oscillospiraceae bacterium. Lineage (GTDB taxonomy): Bacteria > Bacillota > Clostridia > Oscillospirales > Oscillospiraceae > UBA2658. The sequence continues at coordinate 15,074 of CAZTXG010000031.1, read as the reverse complement.
GCGGCTATGGAAGGGGACCAGGAAACCCTGAGCCGCATTTTGAATCAGGTAATGTCAACAGAGGACGGAAAGGCCTTTGTAAAAAAAGTAAGCGAGAGCTTCGGCAAAAAATAGTTTTAGGAGGTTCCTGCCATGGATAATATCGAGGATATGATAAACGGTGTCCTGTCAAATCCCGAGCAGATGAAAAAAGTGATGGAGCTGGCAGGAACTTTTTTAGGCGGGGAAAATTCAAACTCTCAGGAAAATAAGGAGCCGGCAGAGGAAAAAGTCAGCCCTGCCGGAGCCTCCTTAGATGGGCTTATGTCGGGGCTTTCAAACCTGCCTGGAGGTCTTGCCTCGGCGGCAGGAAAGTTTTTGGGAGGCTCTAAAAAATCCTCCCGTGACAAAACCCAGATTTTGGAGGCTATGAAGCCCTGGCTTTCCGAAAAGCGCAGGGGAAAGCTGGATATGGCGATGAAGGCTGCTAAGGTGATGAGAGCTGCCGGCTCTGTGTTTATCAGCAAGGGGGACTAGGGCACATTTTTTTAAAAGCTCTGGAAAGCCCTTGTGTGAAACTATGCTGCTTGCACAAATTCCGGCCAATGGATTTGGTGTTGTCTTATAAATAGCGGCAGGAAGGAATGGTGGTAAAATGAACAGGTATGATGCCAGAACCGGCAAGGTAGAGCATATACCAGAGCCGGATTTTATCCCAAGAACTCAAGCCCCATCTGCCCCCCCTGCCGCTTCTGAAGTTTCCGGCGATACATCCGGAAGGGCAGAATACAAAAAACCGTCGGGTGCTGCCGGAATTCTCGACGGTTTGGGGGGCATATTATCCAAGGTTAAAAAAGCTGTCCCCGATGTGGAGGATTTGGTGCTTATAGCCGTCCTCTACCTTTTATACAGGGAGAGCGGGGACATAGAGTTTTTACTTATAGCAGGGATAATGCTGTTTATTTAAACAGGGGAAAAGCAAGAAATTAAGCAGGCGGGGCAAATATACTGTCCGAGGGAGTTGAAAGGTCTGTATATACAGCTTCCATGGAAACGGCAAGATTTTCGCCCTCATATCTTTCATAGGCAAGCAAAAGTCCGGAGTTGACGGAGATATATACCCGGTTTACATAATTATCTGAACTTATATATTCGGCATATATACACGGCTCTCCAAGCTTTTCAATATAGCCTGCATCTTTTATATCAGCTATGTCGCTTTCCAAAAGCTCCTCATAGCTGATAAGCCTTGCGTAGCGGTCAGTTGAGGCAGGGCTTTCTTCATTTATTTCAGTTTCGCTTATTTTATCCGCAGAGTCATACCAAAGGTAGAGCCTGCCCTGTGCCATAAGGGTGTTTTTAACGTGACCGTTTCGGGAAAGGCTCATTCTGACATCCTCTCCCTTTTGCCAGTAATTTATGGACTCCTCGCTTTCGCCTCCATCCCAATAGGTGGTGACTATATAGCTGCGTGAAAAGCTTTCAACCTTACTAAGCTTTGAAAGGACAATTTGCACCGTGTCTTTTGTAACGCCGAGAACGTCCATATCACTGCCGGCATTCGCGCCGGCTTCTTCGGAGTCCGGCGAGGGAAGGCTTATGGAAGGGGTTTGACTTACAGACCTGACAGTGCTTAAGATTACAACAAGCAGTGTCAGGACAATGGCTGCTATAAAAGCGTAAATAAGTTTTTTATTCATGGGCGAAAATCCTCAGGGCGCTTATCCGACAGACCAAAGCCGAATAAAATGGCATCTGCTATGCGCTTGCAGGCAAATCCGTCCCCATAGGGGTTAACGGCCTTTGCCATACGCTCATAGGCGGATGGCTCTGTGAGAAGCCTGCGGGCAAGCTCGTAAATACGGTTTTCCTCAACACCGGCAAGCTCTACCGTGCCGGCGGCAACAGCCTCCGGGCGCTCGGTTTCACGGCGCAGCACCAAAACAGGCTTGCCCAAGGCAGGGGCCTCCTCCTGAAGGCCGCCGCTGTCTGTCATTATGAAAAAGCTTTTAGCCATTAGGCGGTGCATTTCCATGGCATCCAGCGGTTCTATAAGGGAGATGTTTTCTTTGCCCCCAAGGAACTTTTCCGCTGTTTCCCTGACATAAGGACTTAAGTGCACAGGGTAGACAAAAGAAACCTCCGGAAAATCCGCGGCTATCCGAGAAACGGCACGGAAAATATTTTCCATAGGCTCACCGTAATTTTCACGCCTGTGGCAGGTTAGGGTTATAACCCGGCGGGAGTTAAAGTCAAGAGCCTTTAGTGCCGGCGTTTTAAAGCTGCCGTCTCCAACTGTGTACCCCATTGCATCGATAACTGTGTTTCCGGTTATGAAGATATTTTCATTTATGCCCTCATTGTGAAGGTTTTGGGCGTTTTGCGCTGTGGGGGCAAAGTGAAACTGGGAAAGCCTTCCCACCATACAGCGGTTCATTTCCTCAGGAAAAGGAGAATTCCTGTCGAAGGTGCGAAGGCCGGCTTCCACATGACCTACGGGCACACCCTCGTAAAAGGCGCACAAAGCCCCTGAAAAGGTTGTTGTAGTGTCGCCGTGGACAAGGACAAGGTCAGGGCTTTCGCTTTTTAAAACAGGGCTGAGGCCTTGGAGAACACGGGCTGTTATGTCATGGAGACTTTGACCGGACTGCATAATGTCAAGGTCAAAATCCGGATTTATGCCAAAGGCTGAAAGCACAGCGTCCAGCATTTGCCTGTGCTGGGCTGTTACGCAGACCTGACTTATAATTTCCGGTCTTGAAGAAAGCTCCAGCACTAAAGGTGCCATTTTTATTGCCTCTGGGCGTGTTCCGAAAACGGAGAGAACCTTAATTTTTTTCACTATTTACCTCCCCATCCTGTCCGCTGCCGGACGTATTTTGCTCAGGTGTTTCTATAAATGCAGCCGAGTGGTAACGGGCTTTTTTTCTAGCTGACCTGCCGGAGCAGCCTTGCAGCCTTCCGTAAACAAAAGTCCAGAGAAAAGCACAGAGGCAAAACCCCAAAAGGAATATAAGAGCCTTAACTGCTCCGCTGGTGGTTATTAAAACAGCGGCAAGACCCAAAACGGCGCTTATTGAATAAAGTATGGCAACAGCCTGCTTTTGGTTTAAGCCCATATCCATGAGCCTGTGGTGAAAATGCCCCCTGTCCGGATGAAAGGGGCTTTGTCCCCGCAGCACCCTTCGGATTATGGCAAAAACCGTATCAAGCAGGGGCACCGCAATTGCAAGCAGGGGCACAGCAAAAGACACAACTGCATAGAACTTGAAAAGCCCCAAAATCGACATGGTTGAAAGCACATAACCTAAAAGCAATGAGCCGGTATCTCCCATAAAAATTTTGGCTGGGTTGATATTATAAGGCATAAAGCCCACACAGGCGCCCAGAAGGGCTGCCAAAACCATGGCAACGCTTATATCTGAAACAAAAACAGCAATGATAAGCATGGTAAGGCTGCTTATGGCAGAAACCCCCACGGCAAGCCCGTCTAAGCCGTCTATAAGGTTTACGGAGTTTGTTATGCCCACAATCCATAAAACTGTGATTGGTATAGACATAAACCCCAAAATCCAGTATTCTGATTCGCCCCAGAATATGGGGTTCATCAAAATTTCAATTTTTACTCCGTGTAGAACAGCCATAAGGGCGGCGATTATTTGAAAAATCAGCTTCACCCAGGCATTTAAGCTGACAACATCATCAATGGCACCTATGGTGACTATGATGACACAGCCAAGCAAAACTCCCTGAAGCTGCCTGTCTATATCCACAAATAAAAGCACACTGAGCAAAAAGCCAAGGAAGATGGCAAGGCCGCCCATACGGGGAATGGGATGATCATGGACACGCCTTGCCTCAAGGGGCACATCAATGGCACCAACTTTTTTAGCAAAGGCTTTGACTATGGGCGTGGCGGCAAAACTTATTATAAAGGCGACTAAAATTGCAAGAAGAATATTTAATACAAGCTCTGTATTTATAGGCATGGTGACAAGTGTCCTTTCAATGCCGAAGGTTCGGCAATTAAAAAACGGGGTTATTTTGCGACAAAGCCAAGCTTTTTGTAAACCTTCCTAAGGGTGCGCCCGGCAGCTAAAGAGGCCTTAACAGCGCCGTTTTTATATGTTTCCTCAAGATAGGCCTTATCCGCGATTAGGCGATCGGCCTCATCCCTTATGGGGCGCAAAAGCTCCACTACGGCCTCACCGACTTTAACTTTAAAGTCGCCGTAGCCCCTGCCGGAAAATTCATTTTCAATGGCTTCAAAGCTGCTGCCTGTGGCGGCAGAGTATATTTGCATAAGATTAGACACACCGGGCTTTTCGGAAATGTCATAACGAACAGCGGAATCACTGTCTGTAACAGCCCTTTTAAACAGTCTCATGATTTCCTCGGGTTTTTGCATAAGATAGATGCAGCCGCCGGGGTCATGGTCTGACTTGCTCATCTTATTTTCTGGACTTGTGAGGCTCATTATACGGGCGCCGACCTTTGGAATATAGGGTTCGGGAACTTTAAAAACATCACCGTGTATGCCGTTAAAGCGGTTTGCTATATCACGGCAAATTTCCACGTGCTGTTTTTGGTCGCCCCCAACGGGGACAAGGTCGGTTTGATAAAGGAGAATATCCGCCGCCATGAGAGTTGGATAGGTGAAAAGACCGGCGTTTACATTTTCAGCGTTTTTAGAGCTTTTATCCTTAAATTGAGTCATACGGGATAATTCGCCGAACATTGTGTAGCAGTTTAAGACCCAGGCCAGCTCCGCATGGGCGGGAACATGACTTTGGATGAAGATGGTGTTTTTCTCCGGGTCAAGACCGCAGGCAATATACTGGGCAAGCTGCTCAATGGTGCGGCGGCGCAGCTGTGCCGGTTCCTGACGGCTTGTTATGGAGTGCATATCTACTATGCAGTAGTAGCAGTTATAGTCATCGGAAAGCTGCACCCAGTTTTTTAAAGCGCCGAGATATGAGCCGAGGGTAAGCTCACCCGAGGGCTGGATGCCGCTGAAAATAGTTTTTTTGATTGATTTTTCGTCCATTATATACGTCCTTCCTTAATCTCTCGGTCTTAAGCCCAGCTCTTTTGCAAGAGAAGAAAATCCGGGCATAGCCCCCTCAATGGTTTTTGTGCCGACACAATAGGCTATGCGTACATAGCCCGGGCAGGCAAAGGAGGAGCCGGGAACCACAAGGATGTTATATTTTTTTGCCATCTGGGCAAATTCCTTATCATCACAGGGAGTTTTGAGCCACATATAAAAGGCACCCTGGGGATAAGCGCAGTCAAAGCCTGCAGCCCGAAGCCCATTATAAAGAAGCTTTCTGTTTGTATCATAAGAGGCAATGTCGGTGCTTTCCTCAAGGCATTTTGCAACGGCCCTTTGCATAAGGGAAGGAGCGTTGACGAAGCCCAAAATACGGTTTGCTATGCCTGCAGCATCAAACACCAGAGAAAAGTCATGAAGCTCTGAGGGGATTACAAGATAGCCTATGCGCTCGCCGGGCAGGGAGAGGGATTTTGACCATGAATAGCCCACTATGGTGTTTTTGTAATAATGTGTAAGCCAAGGCACCTTTGCGCCATCATAAGCAAGCTCTCTGTATGGCTCGTCGGAAATAAGGAAAATGGGGTGTTTGTACTTTTCCTGCATTTCGTTTAGCATGGCGGCAATTTTCTTTATGGTGTCCTCGGTGTAGATGACTCCTGTGGGGTTGTTAGGAGAATTTATAATAATTGCCTTTGTTTTTTCCGTTACAAATTTTGCAATTTCCTCGGCATTAGGCTGAAAGTCCTCGGAATGAGCGGGGACTACAACAAGCTTTCCCTCATAGTTTGAAACATAATTTCCGTATTCAAGGAAAAAGGGGGCAAGGACTATAACTTCATCACCGGGATTTATAAGGGTTTTTAAGGCTACGTTAAGCCCGCCGGCGGCTCCGGCTGTCATGATAATATTCCCGCCTGTAAAATCCGTGTCAAAGCGACGGTTTAAGGATTTTGCCAAAGCTTCACGGACATCGGGAAAACCCACATTGGGCATATAACCGTGGATAAGACCCGGCTCGTCTTCATCCAAAACCTCGATAATAGCGGCTTTAACCCTGTCCGGAGCGGGGAAATAGGGGTTGCCAAGGCTAAAGTCATATACGTTTTCAGGGCCGTGGATGGCTGCAAGGCGGCGGCCCTCCTCAAACATTTCACGCACGGCGCTGTTTTTTTGTGTAAGGGCAAACATTTTCTCGGAAATATAGTTATTCATAAGATATACCTCTGTGATTATTATTACTTATTCTCTAATTTTTCATTCTAACACGTTTTAGCTGCCCTTGACAATCCCCGCAAGGTAAAATATTATATTGTTGCATCATAATTGCAAAGGAAAAGGAGCTTTTTATAAATGGACATGAAGTGGTTTGAGGATATGGAAAAGGTAATACCCAGGGGAGAGGTTCGCACAAGGTTTGCTCCCAGCCCCACAGGGTACATGCACGTTGGAAACCTTCGCACAGCCCTTTACACCTACCTTATCGCAAGAAAAAATAAGGGGAAATTTATTCTCCGCATAGAAGATACAGATCAGGGCCGACTTGTAGAGGACGCTTTGCAGGTCATATATAAAACCATGAGCGACTGCGCCCTTAACCACGACGAAGGCCCCGACGTGGGCGGCCCTGTAGGTCCTTATATTCAGACGGAGCGCAAGGATATTTACGGAAAATACGCAGAGCTTCTTTTAGAAAAGAACGGAGCTTACCGCTGTTTTTGCAAAAAAACTGAGGCTGAAAAAGATGGAGAAGCTGATTTTACAAAGCATAAAGACCCCTGCTCCTTTCTTTCCCGTGAGGAGTCTGACAAAAAAGCCTCACAGGGAGAGGCCTTTGTAATCCGCCAGAGAATACCCCAAGAGGGGACAACCACTTTTTACGACGAGATTTTTGGTGAAATCAGCGTTCCGAATGACACTTTAGACGAAAACGTTCTCATAAAATCCGACGGACTGCCAACTTATAACTTTGCCAATGTCATAGACGATCACCTTATGGGCATAAGCCATGTTGTTAGGGGCAGTGAATACCTTGCTTCTACGCCAAAGTATAATCTTTTGTATGAAGCCTTTGGCTGGGAAGTGCCGAAGTATATACACTGCTCACCGGTTATGCGTGACCACCAAAACAAAATGTCCAAAAGGCACGGCGACCCCAGCTATGAGGACCTTATAGCCAAAGGCTATCTAAGCGAGGCCATTGTTAACTATGTGGCTCTTTTGGGCTGGAGCCCCGGTGGAGAAAGGGAAATTTTCTCTCTGGAGGAATTATGTGAGGTGTTTGACATTTCCGGCATCTCCAAGTCCCCCGCTATTTTTGACATGGAAAAGCTTAGCTATTTTAACACGGAGTATATAAAGGCTCTTTCTGCCGAGGACTTTACAAAGCTTGCGGAGGGCTATATAAGGCAGAGCGTTAAAAACCCCGACATCGACATTTTGGCCTTTGCGCCCCTTTTGCAGCCCCGCACGGAAAAGCTTACGGATATACCGGAAAAGATAGACTTTTTTGACAGTCTCCCTGAATACGGCACTGAGCTTTTTGTTAATAAAAAATCCAAAACCGACGAAAAGGTTTCTCTGGAAATGCTTAAAGCCGCCTTGCCGCTCCTAGAAGAACTGCCCCTATGGAATGACGAGGGCATCCACGGAGCCATGGTGGGTCTTGCCGAAAAGCTGGAAGTTAAAAACGCCGCCGTTATGTGGCCTGTGCGCATAGCCGCAGCAGGAAAAGCCGTTACTCCCGGCGGCGCTGTGGAAATTTGCCGTATACTGGGAAAAGAGGAATCTTTAAGGAGAATCAGGCTTGCCATAGACAAGCTTTCGTGATTTATTTGCCGTGAAAATAGTATAAGAAAAATTTGTCACATTTAAAACGCCCCGATTGTGGAAACATAGCCACAAAAGGGGTGTTTTCATATGAAAAAAAGAACAGCGATAACAATAATTACTTTGCTCTCCATAGTTGCTGTGGCGGCAAGCGCCGTTTCTGTGGTTTCTATAAACAGATGCATAAAAAACGACAGGTATATAGCAACAAACTACCGCCATGCTTTTGAGGAGCTGGTTACAGGAGTTTCTGACCTTGACAATGCCTTGAAAAAGAGCCTCCTCGTAACATCATCGGGAATGGCAGGGGCCGTTTGCAGCGAGGTGTTTGCAAAGGCCCAGACAGCGGATATGGCAATGGGCATTTTACCTTTTTCCACAACGGAGCTTGAAAAGACCACGGCTTTTATAAACAAGGTTGGTGACTATGCCTTTGCCCTGTCTCAAAAGGCAGCTTCCGGCCAGGAGTTTACTCAGGAGGAAAAGGAAAATCTAAAGGCCCTTTCCGACACGGCTTCGATTTTGACTATGAACCTAAAGTCTATACAGGAAACCATGGGCAGCGGACTTGTAAGTCTGGAGCAATACGAAAGAAGCCTCAAAAGCTTTGATGAGCGGGAGGGGGAATTTATCCCCCAAACGGCAGGAGACAGCATAGCAGTGGCAGAAGTTGAGTTTCCGGAAATTCCGGCCCTTATATATGACGGGCCTTTTTCTGAGCATATAGCGGATATACAGCCCAGAATGCTTGAGGGAAAAGATGAGATAGACAAATCCGAGGGCAGAAAGGCCGCCGCGCGTTTTTTGGGGGTTAGAGCCGAGCAGGTTTATCCAACAGGGGAGGTAAAGGGAAAAATACCCTCCTACACCTTTGAGACCCAGCTTGGAAATGCCAATGTCAGTGTAACGGTGAGTAAGGCCGGCGGTCTTGTGTATCAGGTTTTAAACTCACGCTATGTTGAAACCAGCCAGCTTAGCCCCAAGGAAGCCATAGACATGGCAAAAACCTTTTTAGAGCGCAGGGGTTATACGGATATGAAGGAGAGCTATTACCTTATAAGCGATAATATCCTAACGGCAAACTTTGCCTGGGTTCAGGAGGGGATTGTCTGCTATTCTGACCTTTTAAAAGTTGGCATAGCCCTTGACGACGGAAGCCTGCAAAGCTTTGAGGCAAGCGGCTATATAACCTCCCACTATCAAAGGCAGCTGCCTCCGGTTGAGGTTTCTCTTGAAGCCGCCGAAAGCAAGGTTCCGGAGGAACTGACGGTTTTAGGCTCCGGCACTGTTCTTATCCCCAACTCCGGACAAAGAGAGGTGCTTTGCCATGAGTATGAGTGCGAGGATGCAAATGAGCAGCGCTTTATCATATATGTTAACGCCATTACAGGTGAGCAGGAAAAGATTTTGATAGTTTTGGAGGACGAAAACGGTACACTGACCATATGATGGCGGGTATATTGCACGAGCTTAGGGGCTGTTATTAATCTTATAGGGAGAATATAAAAGGGAGTGCGGCAAAATGAAGCCGCACTCTCGTGGTTTTTAAAGGTTATTTTAGGTAAAGGCCAACAATTTGAGGGCTTTCGTCCATTGATATGGTGAGGCCAAACCTTGAGTTTTTATTGTTTATTCCTTAATTTTCTTTTATACAGCAGATAGGAATAGGCCAAGGGGAGAAGCAGCAAAAGTATAATAGGTAAAATCAGAAAAAAGAAACCGCCGCCGAGAAAAGAGCTAATTAAAATAACAGCTCCGCAAATGACCCAGACAAAGCCTGAAAACCTGTGGGTTTTGTTCCAGTTTTCCTCGTCATTAAGTGTCCACGGCAGCTTTATGCCCACTGTGTAGCTTTGGCGGGTTTTTGGCAAATAATTGCCTATTATGATGATAATTAGGCCCACAAAGGCAGGCACAACAATATTTATTGGGATATTGTAGCCCAGACCCTTAAATAGCGTTAAGGGAACAAGAATAAGGCTTAAAACAGGGGAAATCCACAGAGAGATTAAGGCTATGGCTCCATTTACATTTTTCTTTTTTGGGTCGGCATTAATTGCAAAATAGATTATAAGATTTAAAAAAACCATGAAAGCCGGAAGGCCAAAAGCAGCGGCTGCCTTTGGAGCGTAGTTATCTGCCTCACCCTGCATATTAAAGTGTATGGGAAGCTGGTCTGGCAGACTGTCCCAAAGGGAAAAAATAAGGGCGAGAGGCAAAAGGCAGACAAGACAAGATATTATAAGCTGTTTTTTATTGATTGCTTTCATTTTTCTCCCCCCCTAAACTGAGAAAACCACAGCATAAGCTCCTCGAAAACTGAGGTGTTAAGCTCGTAAAATACATAGTTTTTTTGCTTTGTTTCCATGACAAGACCGGCCTTTTTAAGCTGTGAAAGGTGATAGGATATGCTGGCCCCCGTTATATCAAAGTTTTTTCCGATTTCACCGGCAGAGAGGGGGCCGCCTCTCAGCATCAAAAGAATTTCACGCCTAACAGGGTCGGACAAGGCCTTAAAGGTATCCGGAAAGCCCATACTCCACCTCCACAATTTAGAATTTTATCTAAATAGATTTTAGCATATATTAAAAAATAGGTCAAGGGGTGTTTAGAAAAAAATCTAAATACTCCTTGACCTATGTATATGACTGTTGATACCTTAAGCTTTGCCTGCTTAGACCCTGTAAAGCAGTCTGCCGTATGAGGGGTATGGCCAGATGTCTTTGCCCACAAGGGTTTCAAGCCTGTCTGTAACCGAGCGAAGATTTTGCATATCCCGCAAAACCACATCGTTGCAGCTTCTAAGGGAGCCGTAAAGCTCTGAAGGCTGGGTGCATATGCCGGCAACAGACTTTTCAAGACTGTCACAGCAGTCCGAAACCTGCTCTAACAGCTCAGATACCTGCTTTAACAGGGCAGTTTCTGTCCGGCAGTTTAGGTCTTTTGAAACGGTTCTCATGGCGATTATAGCGTCAGCAAGGGTTTTTTCATAGGGGATTACCGCGGGGAGAATGTCTCGCCTCACCATTTCAATCATAACGAGAGCTTCAATTTTCACCTGCTTGCAGTAGTTTTCTAAAAGTATGTCCCTTCGGGCAAAAAGCTCTTTTTCCGAGTAAATGCCATGCTGCTCAAAAAGTTTTATGTTTTTTTCGTCAGTCAGGCGGGGCATACAGTCGGCAGTGGTTACATAGTTTGAAAGCCCTCGGCTTTCCGCAAGCTTAACCCAGGCTTCGTCGTAGCCGTTGCCGTTAAATATTATGCGCTCGTGCTTTTTTATTGTTTCTCTAATAAGCTCATTAAGCTCCGCCGTAAAGTTTGAAGCATTTTCAAGCTTATCGGCAAACTGGCGGAAAGACTCTGCCACAATGGTGTTTATAAAAGTTGTTGAAGAAGCGGCGGACATGGAGGAGCCGGGCATACGAAACTCAAACTTGTTTCCTGTGAAGGCAAAGGGTGAGGTGCGGTTTCTGTCTGTCGTATCCCGGGGGAAGGCGGGCAGGGCATCCACACCGACGGTTATGCTGCCGGATTCCTTTTTGTCATAGACAGTTCCGTCTTTAATTGCGTCCAAAATCGCCGAAAGCTCGTCACCGAGAAAAACGGAGACAATAGAGGGGGGTGCTTCGTTGCCTCCTAAACGGTGGTCGTTTCCGCAGGAAGCGGCAGAGATGCGCAAAAGGTCTTGGTATTCGTCCACAGCCTTTATAACGGCGCAGACGATAAGAAGAAACTGGGCGTTTTCCTCGGGAGTTTCACCGGGTTCTAAGAGGTTTGTGCCGTCGTCTGTGGAGATGGCCCAGTTATTGTGCTTCCCGCTGCCGTTTATTCCGGCGAAGGGCTTTTCATGCAAAAGGCAGGTTAGGTCGTGGCGCTTTGCAACCTTTCGCATGATTTCCATTGTAAGCTGGTTATGGTCAACAGCAATGTTGGAAGTGGTGAAGATGGGGGCAAGCTCGTGCTGGGCGGGGGCCGACTCGTTATGCTCGGTTTTCGCCAGAACGCCAAGCTTCCAAAGCTCCTCATTAAGCTCCTTCATAAAGGCGGATACACGAATTTTTATAGAACCAAAATAATGGTCGTCAAGCTCCTGCCCCTTGGGAGGGCGGGCGCCGAAAAGTGTTCGTCCTGTGTATATAAGGTCGTTTCTCTGGTTGTATGTACTGCGGTCAATGAGAAAATACTCCTGCTCAAGACCAGAGGTGGAAAAAACTCGGCTGCAGTCGTTTCCAAAAAGCTTTAAAATACGTTTTGTCTGGGTGTTTAGAGCTTCCATAGAGCGCAGCAAGGGAGTTTTTGTGTCCAGCGCTTCGCCGCTGAAAGAACAAAAGGCCGTGGGTATGCACAAAACACCGTCTTTTATAAAGGCATAGGAGGTGGGGTCCCAAGAGGTGTAGCCCCTGGCCTCAAAGGTTGCCCGAAGGCCGCCGGAGGGAAAGCTTGAAGCGTCGGACTCGCCTTTAATCAGAGCCTTTCCGGAAAACTCCATTATAATTCCGCCGCCGGCGCAGGGGCTTATAAAGCCGTCATGCTTTTCCGCCGTAATTCCGGAAAGAGGCTGAAACCAGTGGGTATAGTGGGTAACACCTTTTTCTATGGCCCAGTCTTTCATGGCATTTGCAACAATGTTGGCGGTGTCCATATCCATCCGCACGCCTTTTTTCATAGTGCTTTTCAAAGCCTTATATGCCCCCATGGGCAGGCGCTCACGCATGACTGTTTCGTTAAAGGCCATGCTGCCGAAAAGCTCGGGTAGGTTTATCATATTTTTCCTCCATGCCCCCGAAGATATAGGTACGGAAGCCTTGTTTTTATATTATTTTAAAGAGGCTGCTTTTTTATATGCCCGAAATTACGGGGATAAACAGGGGGAGTGGGCCTTTGCTTTTTAATAATAACCGCAGAGTGGATTATATCTGTGCCTGGAATTATATATTTTTCTATTTTTGCGCCGCCGCCCCCTAGAATGGAAATAGCGTTTGATGCCTCCAGAAGCTCCTGCCTGCAGTCTGGACCCTTCATGGCTATGAAGACCCCGCCAACATGAACAAAGGGCAGGCAAAGCTCGCAAAGGACGTTTAAACGTGCAACAGCCCGGGAAACAGCCACGTCAAAGCTGCCGCCTATGTCTGCGGCTGCATTTTCTGCCCTTTCGTAAAGACAGCGAACATCAGGGAAATCAAGGATTTGACAGGTCTCCTGCAAAAAGTCCACTCGTTTTTTTGTTCCGTCAAGAAGGCAAAGCTCTATAGACGGCTGGGTGATTTTAAGGGGAAGGCCGGGAAAGCCGGCGCCGGTTCCGATATCTATAACGGATTTGCCGGCAAAGGGATAGATTTTGCAAAGGGCCGCACAATCGAGAAAGTGCAAACGCGCGGTGTCGGCCTCGCCGTTTATGGCGGTAAGGTTCATAACGGCGTTTCGCTGGGTGAGATAATCATAATATAGCTGAAACCTGCGGGCTGCCTCGTCTGTAAGTTCAAGGGACAGCTCTTTAAAGCCGTCTTTTAATATTGAAAGCATTTATACCTCTCAATCGCGGTCATATATGTTTTAGTTCCGCGGAAAATTAATAAAATAGTTGCAGAGCATACCTTTTGGTACACCCTGCAACTATAACATATTATTTTCAGCAAGTAAATATCTATGCGTAGAAATCGTGGTCGCCAATGGTAGCAACAAAAACTCTGGTTTGCACAAACCATGAGTAGGCGCCTATTTCGGGGTTTACGAAGTAAATTGAGTCTTCAACAATATTGTAGCCCTCAAGGCAAATTTTAGCGGCAATCAGGGATTCTTCGTTTGGCTCTGCGTATATACCGCCGGTTTCGGTAACACTAAACTGAACGCCATATCTTTTGTCAAAGATTACGCCGTAAATGCTGTCCGGACAGCTGGGATCACTTACACGGTTCATTACCACATTGCCAACGGCAATTTTTCCATCCAAGGGCTGGTTTCCCGACTCAGAGTTTATGAGACGGGCAAGCCAGTATAGGTCGTCAATGTTATAGTAGTCGCCGCCGTTCTCGATAATGGAAGGCCCGTCGGCACAAATACTGACAGAGGAGCTTTCCTCGTCCCATTCGATATCCACAGAAAAGACTTTTGCAATCTCCCGCACCGGTACCGAAATAGAGCCGTTTATATTAAGAACGCCGTAAGGGACATAGAAACAGCGCCCGTTAGCGGCAAAGTAATTTGCGCCGCTTGCGGCAGTCAGTTCAAGCCCTTCGCAGGTAACAGTTACAGTGCTTGTCTCCTCGTTCCATGCGATGTCTGTTTGCTCTCCAACAAATTCTACAAATGCGCGAAGTGAGATATAGGTTGTATCAAAAACCTTAACTCCATCGGCAACTTTTATGCCGTTTATGTACATGGGTATTTCAGCGTCGGTAAAATCCGCCTCGCCATATTCCGTATCACCTGCGGCATATGCAGCGGAAAAGCCGACCGCTATACAAAAAAGCAAACACACAGCGCATATTATTGAAATTTTAGATTTTAGCCTATGTTTCATAATACGCTCCCAGTTCAAATTTCTTAGGTCATAAGATGCCAATAGTACATTTCATCTTATGACATAACTATATTCATTTTTATGTATAAATTTCAATAGCAAATTTGTACAAAATGACATAAATGAAATGAGATAATTTAAACATACCCACAAGATATGCCTTGATAACACTGGCATTGCAAGGCCTAAACACAAAATATTGTATATGCGCATTGCCATATTTATTAGACATTTGATAGTTGACCAGAGGGTAAAACTATGAAAAATGCAAGAAGGTTGTCAATAATTTTGCATTATGTAAATCCTTTTTTTAGCCCTCGGAGCAAGATTTACAGTTTTTTGACCGGAGAAAGCAAAAAAGAGCCATCAAAAGACGGTCCGCCTGTGGAATAGGACACAGCTTATAAGCATAAGTATAAATGATAATTAAAAGAAAGCTGCCCTAAGCAAAGAATAAAGCTTCAGTTGATTAAATGAAGCAAGGGAGGCGGAAATTTGGGTACTAAAAAGACCATATTTGTAATGCTCATCATGCTGATAGGACTTTATCTTATTATGAACTTAAGAGATAATCCTGAAATTATGAGCCGTCTTAGTATACTTAGCGGAGAGGGCACAGGAGAAAATGAGCAAAAGCAGGATGAGCAGGGAAAACAGAAGGGAAAAAACAGTGAGGAAGGATATAAAAGCTTA
>CAZTXG010000030.1:0-20431 GCA_964617335.1 uncultured Oscillospiraceae bacterium | reverse complement strand
ACGGGGAATTTATCAGTTTAATCAGTTTTCTGTGGACACTGTCCGCCACAGAGTACTAAGAGGCGAGGAGGAAATTTGCCTTTCATCTATTGAATACGAAATACTTAAATATATGATAGGTCACCCTAACGAACTTTTACTATACCGTGAGATTTATGAAAATGTCTGGGACAGCGATAGTCTTGGAGACGTACGCACCGTTATGGTACATATATCAAACCTTCGTAAAAAGCTGGATCCGGAGCGCACGGGCATAATAGAAACTGTTCGGGGCGCAGGATACATATTTACAAATATCTAAGGAGGCGCCCAATGGCAAGTTTAAGTGAACTTTTCTCTCCCGATAAAAGGGAAATACCCTTTGGAAGCTACAGAGAATACACAGACTATCTTTTTGCCTGCGTGGATATGCGCCTATCCGAATACATTGATGGGCTTATGGGACTCTTTGCCAGCCAGTCAGGAGGCTATAAAAACGTACTTTATCCCGATGTGGAAATTGCAAGGGACCTTTGCGATAAGCAGCTGGCAGAGTTTTTGCTAAAATCCGGCGAAGAAACTGAAGATGAAGGCGGTTTTCAAGAGCCGGAGGCCAAGGCGGCACCCTCAGAGCTAGATGAGCTTTTTGCAGAATTTGCAGAGGATGTCTCAGCAAAAGATGCAGGCGGGAGCCTTTCAGCCATAGAGTGCATGGAATACATAAAAGACAGGGCACAAAAAGCCCAAGGTCATATATTCATGCCCATGCACGAGCTTTCCGAAAAGCTGGAGCTATCCCCTTTTAGCACCTTTTGCTTTGCCTGTGCTGTTTTATCCGCCACCCAGACAAGCTATGCCGGTGTTTTTCAGGTGGTCAACCAAAACGGCGCCCTGTCTGCCCCAACCATAGAATCTGCAGCAAGAGTTTTTTACGGAAGGAATTTTTCCATAACCGAGGCCTATAGCGAAATGTCCCTTGCCCTAGAGCAGTTAACGCCGGTTTTTGCCCTTTCCATAAACAATGCAATGCCCTTTTCAACGGTTGTATCTCCCGATAAGAGGATGATAGATTTTCTTTTCGGCCCCGAGCCAAGCCGTATAGACGAAAACTATACCCGCTTTTTCTCAAGACTTACTGATAAAAAGGAGATTGACCCCTTTATAGCCAACAGAAGCATATTAGATGCTGTTAACATATTTTATGATGACGGCGGACATATTGTTGCCCTGTGGGGAGATGAGGGAGCGGGAAGAAAGTTTACCATCACCCATTTTTGCCGTGACAGAGGGAAAGGCTGCGTTTCCATAAACTGCACAAAGCTATTTGTCTATGATTTTGCCTTTGTGGATAAGGCCCTTTGGGCTGCCGCCCGTGAGTGTATTTTAACAGACTCCTGCGTCTGCCTAGACGGGCTTGGCTACCGTGAGGAGGAAAAGGAAAAGTTCTTCGGCTATATGGACTTAGCCTTTGGCAAGTTTACAAAGTACGATATTCCTGCCTTTGCCGTCAGTATGGAAAAGCTGCCCATGAGGCAGATAACCGATATGGACTTTGCCCAGATTGAAATTCCAACGCCGGACACAAGGGAGCGTGAGCAGGTTTGGGACCACTATGCACAAGGCTACAGCTTTGCCGGCGACGTTGACTTAACCGAGATGGCGGCAAAGTTTCTTTTTACACCGGGTAAAATAAAAAGCGCCATCCATCAGGCAAAAACCCTTGCGGCCATGGATAAAAAGGCCGACATTCCCCGCAGCATTCTTTTCCAGTCCTGTAACAACCAAATGAGCCACGAGCTTACCCAAAAGGCAACCCGTATTCCCGCAAAATTCGGCTGGAACGACATTGTTATGAATCCCGACCAGCGGCTTGCCCTTAAAAACGCCTGCGATCAGCTTATTTACCGCAAAAAGGTCTATGAGGAATGGGATTACCTGAAAAAATATCAGTATGGCCGTGGATTATCCGTACTTTTGTTCGGTGCTCCCGGAACGGGAAAATCCATGTGCGCTCAGGTTATCGCAAACGAGCTTAATCTGGAGCTTTACAGGGTTGACCTGTCCAAGGTTGTGGATAAATACGTTGGCGAAACGGAAAAATCCATATCCATGATTTTCAGAGAAGCGAAAAAATGCAACGTAGTTTTATTTTTCGACGAGTGTGACACACTTTTTGCAAAGCGCAGTGACGACGGCGGCTCCAACCAGTCCTCTAATAACAACAAAACCGCCCTGCTTTTGCAGGAGGTTGAGGCCTACGACGGGGTTTCCGTTATGGCCACAAACTATAAACACAATATAGACCCCGCCTTTTTCCGCCGCATGAAGTTTATTGTGGAATTTCAGTTCCCCGATGCGGAAACCCGCAAAATTCTCTGGAACGCCACGATTCCGAAAAACACCCCCTTAGCCGAGGATGTGGACATAGATTTTCTTGCCCAACGCTTCGAGTTTGTGGGCGGAAACATAAAAAACTGCATACTCAACGCAGCCTTTTTAGCTGCTGCCGACCCGGAAGCCGAAGGGGAGGTACATATGAAGCACTATTTGCAGGCCATACGCTATGAATTTGTTAAAACCGGTAAGGTGTTCACCCGTGCAGACTTTGAGCCTTATGCCCATCTTGTTCTCTAAGGATAGATTTATCTGATGCGCAAAAATGTGAGGAGGATGCCCCATGGCCTTAAAAAGGGATTTGGACCGGCGCATAGACCAGCAGAACAAAAAGAAAAGAAATCCTCCCACTGACAATGAGCCGGAGGATATGGAGCTTTGGCTGCAAAGAGAAAGCGGCAGCTCCATAAATACACAAAAAAGCGTTTTTGACGAAAAGCTCGGCAAGGATGGAATAAACACCGCACCTTCGGTGTTTGATAAATTTGCCGTTTTTAAAAGTCAGCAAGAGTAAAAGTATCTGCCCGCCCAAAGCAAATCTTTGGACGGGCAGATGTTTTTTTAGGTTTATTATTTCTCTTAAGGGGTCAGGAAAAAGGCAGACCTTGAAAGGGATCGCCCTTCGGGAGCCAACCTCTCTAGAAGGGAGATAGAAAGGCTGTTTACACAGTTTATTATAATTTCGGTGTCCTTAGGGTATTTTGCCAAGGCATTTTTATAGGAAGCTGCCAGCATTGCGGAAAAAGCGGCAGAGCCGCCTGCTCCGGAATCAGCATAGGCAAGGGTAAGCTTATCGTTAATGGAGCGGTCAAACACCATAAAACCGTCTATCCGCGAGCCGTCCATAACAGCAACGGAAAGCTCCGGGTCAAGTTCTGCCTTATGGAGGGGAAGGGGCAGAATGGCCTCCTCCGATACACGGACCGAGCGGTCCAGCTCACGCACACAGGATGTGGGAATTTCCAAAAACTGATGGACCTTCACCCCACCCGTGGCTTTTGAGAAAAACGGGGATTTTGAAAGGGAGGAAAGATTGACGGAATATATGGTTTCCCGAGGTTTTTTAAACTCAAAGCCCGAGTGCCGCAGAAAGTCTTCATACATAGAAAGCTCAGCGCTTGTAACAGTAAAGTCCGAGCGTATGCCGAAAAGAGAGCTTTGTCCTTCCATGCAGTTTTTCAGGCTTTCAAGAAGAAGCTTGCCGCCTCCTCTGCCGCGTTTTGCAGGGGCAACAAAATAGGACGAAATTTCAAAGTATCCATCTCTAGGGCCGCCGGCAAGGGCGCCGCAGGCCTCCTCATTTTCAACAAGCCCAAGAGCAAAAATGGGCCTACCCTCTTTCAAAAGAAGGGCAGCATCCGGAAGGAGAAAAGAAGCAAAAAAGTCAAGGTTTCCACGGTCTATTATAGTCGTTTCCATCATTTAACTCCCCCCCTATTCTTCTTCTGCAGCCGCTGCCTTGTAGCGCTGCAAAGCAGATTCGGCTGGGTCGCTTAGAGGCTTTCCGAGTAAAAAATGCGCCATAATATCCATAAGAGCCCCTGCATAGTGTTCCATAAGACCATCTTCTTTGGAGCATTTATCTAATAAGACGCTTGCCTGATGAGTAAGCCAGGTTTTAATCGGGTCTTCAGTAGGGTTGATGCTGTTATTGTTCTGTACTCTTTGCAGCTTAAGCCTGTAAAGAAAACGCTCACTGCGGCTGCTTTGAGTCTTAAAAAAGTCGGAAAAAACCTTGTCGATTAATTCCCTGTTACGCTGGTGTGCTTCGGGGTTTTCGAGAATCATATTCCGATATTTCGCGAAATCTTCATATAAAAGAGGAGTGCCGCCATGAGGGAAGGATACGCCGAATTTCCGCGATAAAAGCTCATTTTGCTCGGTGAATTCTTTCTCTAATTCTAAGGAGCTTTCTGCCTCCGCAAGCCGCTCAACCTCATCAGTAAAGAGTTTTCTCACGCCGCTGCCATAAGATTTAAGTTTGTTTGAATAATCTGCTGTGGCATCGTCCCGCATATTAAGGCCAAGTTCTATCGGCACCTTGCTGTCATAACCGTAAACCTTACCAAGGTTAACATTAATACCCAATGCGTTCATGTGCATGGCGAAGGTATTTGTAAATGCGACTCCCAGTTTGGCCTGTTCTTCGAGAATTTCACGTTCAAACTGGGGCAGCTGTTCAAAGTATTCGAGGTTTTCCTTTTGAAGGTTTTCAAAGTATGTAAATTTATCTGCCATTGCCTTATACTCGGCAGCACGACTTACAAGATTTTCCGGCGTGAACATATCCCGCTTCATGTCAAAACTCCAGCTTATCATTTCCGTTTTTATACGGTCAAGGTGGGGGCGGCGCAAAAGGGGGTCGCCGCTTGCATACTCTCGCATAAAGCTGCCGTTTTCCTTTTGGATATATTCGTCTGTCTCACTTAGGGGATTACCGTTTCTATCAAGGTTATAGTCATTGCAAAAAGCCCTGAGGACACGGGTGTCAGTACCATTTTTCTCTACAAGCTTTTTTACTTCGTCGTCGATTACTGCTGTGCGACAGTCAATAGTTGCTCTTATCTGGGCGGCAATTTCCAGAGTGTTTTCATCTCCCACAGGGCAGACCTTCAAGGCGGCTTTACGCTTTTTTTGACGCTCACGCCTTGCTTTATAGCTGTCTTTTGCTGCCGGCTGACCTATGAGCGGCCCTCCGGCATCTGCCGAGGAGCTAACTCGAAGCCTTTGGGCGCGTATTTCCATTTGACTTATAGAGGCTTCATCATAAGCAGACTGATATTCCATAATATTTTCAGCAAAGCTTTCTTTTTGCCGCTGCAACTGCTCACCTTGAGCATCACCCCAGCTTTGAAGAGTTTCAAGCTGTTCTGCTTGTACCGGTGCCTGTTCCTGATGTTTAAATGCCTCTTGGACCTTTTTTTCCTTCAGGATTTCTTCGTCCATATTATAGCCCCCTTATTTTATATCCACATATTAAAACAGAGTATAAAAAGGCAGCTTTCATGCTCTTTATAAACCCATCTGCCTTATTGCTATTTATATCTTAGCATAAAGTTATAATATATACAGCCGACAATCCTAAAGGTTTCCTAAAACAAGTCTGTTTTCACCTATATGACGGCATATAAAGGCCTTGCCGTCATTGACAAGGAAGGGCCTGCGGATTAAACTGTTAGTATATAAAAAGATGAAAAATTCGCGTCTAAGCTCTATGGCAGGGCTTTGAACCTTAGTATAAATAAGGGGGAGGAAACTAAGTGGAAAAGGATGGCGAAAATAGCCTGCGGGACAATGACGTTTTTATTACACAAACCTTCAGAAAGTTTCTTTTTCCCTCCATACTTTCTCTTTTAGGGGGCACAATATCAAGTTTTTCCGGCGGAGTTATAGCAGGAAACGTATTAGGCTCTGAGGGACTTGCTGCCATGGGAATTGTAAGCCCCGTTTTTTTCGTATATACGACACTTGGTTCTCTTATCGGTGTTGGGGGCGCTGCCCTTTCCTCCCGCCGTCTGGGCAGAGATGACCATGAGGGGGTCAGCCGGCTTTTCTCCCTGTCTCTTGCTCTTATGCTGGCGGTGGGACTTTTTGTTACAGCCGGAGCTCTTGTGTTTCTTGAAAAGCTCCTTGACATTTTGGGCGCTCAGGGGAAAATAAGAAGCGCTGCAAGAGATTATTGCCTTTATTTTATCCCCGGGGCCATAACTACCATGCTTTTATATATACCCCTTAACTTTTTCCGCATTATGGGAAAGCCAAATATAGGAGTTTGGATGTTTGGCATAATGGCTCTTGGAAATATTTGTTTCAGCCTTGTGTTTTTGCTGGTATTCCATATGGGCATGGGGGGCATAGGTCTTTCGGTGGTGCTTTCCAATCTGGCGGCCCTGCTATACAGCCTACATGGTTTTTTAAAAAAAGACTCATACCTTCGCCTTGTCAGCTTTAAAGGCGAAATAAAAACCACAGGCGAGCTTCTTGCCACAGGCAGCCCCACGGCACTTACAAATCTTTTCACAGTTTTGAGAACCCTTTTATACAACAGGCTGCTCCTTAGCATTCTAGGACTGGGAGGTCTTACTGTATTCACCGTTTTGGCAAACGTAAACACCTTTGCCCTTTCCATTCTCTTGGGAGTTTCCCAAACAATTATGCCTCTGTCGGGGGTTTTCTTCGGGGAAAAAGACTATGTGAGCATCCGTCATGTTATGAGGGTTTCTCTGCGCTGGGGGCTTTTTCTGGCTGCGGCCTTCGGCCTTGCCCTTGCTGTTTTCTGGAAAAGCATATGCCATATCTTCGGTCTTTACGACGAGAATCTTTTCCAGTCGGCAATGCTTGCCATCTTTATGTTTGCCTTGAGTATGCCCTTTGCCATGGTTACAAATCTTTATCAGTTCCACTTTATGACCATCGGCGTGCTATGGTTTTCAAACCTTATATCAGCCTGCCGCTGCCTTATCCTGCCCCTTGCTGCCTCCCTTCTCTTATCAAAGCTTTCCCCTCTTGCGGTTTGGGCAGGCATACCGGCAGGCGAGGCTTTGACAGTGCTGCTAACCCTTGCAATTTCTTTCATTTACGGAAAAAAACGAGGGCTTTCACGGCTTCTTCTATTAAATGAGGAAGATGAAAAAAACGCCCGTTCCATAGCCTTTTCCGTTAAAAACGACACGGATTCCATAATAAACGCCTCAGAAAAAATTTCGGAGTTTTCAGCTATTAACAAGGTTGATGAAAAAAGAGCCATGATTATTTCACTGGCCTTAGAGGAGCTTTTACTGTCTATCTCCCAAAATGCTTTTGAAGGCCTTGACGAGGGCTATATGGACGTTCGCCTTCTGTCGGGAACAGACCATGTTATCCTGCGCATACGAAACGGCGGGCGGGAATTTGACCCCATAAGTTTTTACGAAAGTAATCCGGATAATATGGAAGAAAGCCTTGGGATTAAAATGGTGGCCTCCTCTGCCCGTGATATAAAATATACAAGAACTCTCGGTGTTAACAACCTAAGCGTGCTCATTTAGGCGTCTGCTCAAAAACTTGGATGCGGGCTAGGGATTTTCCGCTGCTCACAAGCTGTGACATTAAGGATGGAAGTGCAAAAATGGTAGAACTTACGAGAGAAAATACCGGAGAAAAGCTAAAATGCGATTTTAAAGAGGTCAAGCCCAATGCTGCTGAGGATATTTTGGGGTTTCAAGCCTGCATCCGTGACGAATATGGGGAGAGCTACCCTCAAAAGTACATATACAACACTTTTGAGCTGGCAGAAAAAATAAAACAGGGCAAGATTTTATGCTATCTTGCCTTCAGCGATACAAAAGAGCCCGTTGCAAGTCTTGCTCTGCCCCCCTGCAAAGGACTTGATATGGTGCCCGAGATGACCATGCACGTTGTAAGAAAGGACTATAGGGGCTTTGGTGTCGGCACAGTGTTTACAAAAGCCATGCTGGATAGCCCTCCTATTGATGAGTACAGCGCTGTTGCTGTCCATTCCGTTACCTTTCATTCCATAGCCCAGCGCCAGACTATAAGCTGCGGCTTTATACCCACAGGCTTTTTGCTTTTTGTTCACAGCAACAACATATTAAAGCACTCTTTCGACATAAAAGGCTGCCGGAAACAGTCTTTTGCCGTGGCTGTTTTGCCAAAGGGGAAAAAAGACGCTGGCAGCCTGCATTTGCCGCCGGAACACGAAAGCTTTATAAACGGCATATACAAAAAGCTTGGTGTAAGCTTTAGGCAGGAGGAGGGTAAAAAGCCCGAAGGCGAAACTATGTATCACTGGGAGCAGGACGAAACCCACCTTACAAAAACAGTGGAAGTTTTTAAATGCGGTGAGGATTTTGAAAAGCTTGTCAAGGGGCTTTTAAAAGAGCCGTATAAGGCAGAGCAAACCATAAATATATTCATTGACCTAAACGACCCTTCAGCGGCTTATGCCTATGAGGTTCTTAAAAGTTGGGGCTTTATTTTCACAGGACTCCATCCCCTATGCGGAAACGGCGAATTTATGATAATGCACCATCCCCTGGGCCTAAATTTACCCTTTGACAGGCTGGAAATAGACGAGGGCTACAGGCAGGTTTATGATTATATCAGCTCACAATCACAGAAAAAAACCGGCGGAAAGGCCGGCGGTGAAGTAAGAGAAGCCTAAGGGCTGGCGATTTACGGGCTTTATATATTTTATCAGGAGGTCGTTATGAAAACCATACGGGGGAAAATATTCCTAATACTTCTCGTTATCTCACTGTTTTCAATGGTTCTTATGGGTGTTGTCACCTTTATAAGCGTGAATATGATAAGAACAGACGTTTTTGAGGCCAGCAGCAACCTTGGCACCACAGCGGGAGACAGCAGCGGCAGGGCCGTTGAAGAGCAGATACTGGAAAGGCTAAGCTCCACGGCAGAAACAAAGGCCTCCATAGCCGATGAAAAGCTTGGAAAACAGCAGGTTTACACACAGATTTTGGCGGATTACGCAGGTGACCTTTATGCAAGCCCCGAAGACTATTCCGTAAAAAAGGTTTCAGCACCGGACCCCTTACTTGCCGGCACAAACACAACTCAGCTTTTGCTTGCAGAGGGGGTTTCTGCCCTTGAGCTTGAAGACGAAATTGGCCTTGTGGCAAACTGCAAAGATATATTACTGCATATTACAGAAGTTGATGAGGACATAACGGCAGATTACATAGCCACAGAAAGCGGCTTTGTTATAATGGTGGACCCCGATTCAGACAAAAAACCCGAAACTATAGACGGCAGACAAAGGGGCTGGTATATAGACGCGAAGAATGAGGGCAGCCTTATCTGGACGGATGTTTTCAGCGATGCCATGGGACGGGGCCTTGCCATAACCTGCGCCGCCCCTGTGTTTGACTCTTTGGGAGAGGTTAGGGCGGTTGTGGGCATAGGCGCTTTAATGACAAATTTAAACGAAGAAATAATAAGCACCTCCATAGGTGAAACCGGCTATGCCTTTGTGGTTAACCAAGAGGGCAGTGTTATAATCTCCCCTTACATTCAAAGAGATGAGCATGGCGAGATTAAAACCACCGACATGACCAAGCACGAAAACCCCGAAATTGCAAAGATGATGGAAGAAATGCTGGATGGCACTTCCTCCGTGGCTCAGGTTAAATATGAGGGAAGGCAGGTTTACATGGCCTGCCAGCCTATGAGCGTTTTGCCTTGGGGCGTTGTTACAGTTATGGATGTGGAAGAAGCCCTTCGCCCTGTCAGCGAGGTTAACGAGAGCATAATGGACATGACAGACGCTGCCATTCTGGCTGTTGATAACTCTGTTAAAACGGCTCTTATAGCCATTGTTGCAGTTGTCTGCCTTGTTTTGATTATGGTCTTTATTTTAAGCTATTTCTTCTCCAAAAAGCTCACAGGGCCTTTGGCTCACCTCAGCCGTGGGGTGGAGGAAATTTCAGGAGGCAACCTTGACACGAAGCTGGAAATTAAAACTGGAGACGAGATTGAAACTCTGGCTCTGGCCTTTAACTCCATGACAGGCAGCCTTCAGCAGCATATAAAAGAGCTAACGGCTGTTACGGCGGAAAAAGAGCGCATAGGAGCAGAGCTTAATGTGGCAACCCAAATTCAGGCCTCTATGCTGCCCTGTATTTTCCCGCCCTTTCCCGAGCACAAGGAGCTTGACATTTTCGCAAGTATGCGGCCCGCAAAGGAAGTTGGAGGGGATTTTTATGACTTTTTCCTTGTGGACGAGGAAAATCTCGGTATAATTATAGCAGACGTTTCCGGCAAGGGGGTGCCGGCGGCGCTATTTATGGTTATAGCAAAAACTCTTATTAAAAACCACACCCAAAACGGCGAAGCACCCTCTCAGGTTTTAACCGCGGTTAACACCCAGCTTTGCGAAAACAACGATGCAGCCATGTTTGTAACCGCCTGGATGGGTGTTTTAAACATTAAGACCGGCAAAATGGTCTATGGCAACGCAGGGCATAACCCACCTTTATTAAAGCGCTCTGACGGAAGCTTTACCTACCTTAAGTCTGACCCGGGCTTTGTTCTGGCGGGGCTTGAAAACATCTCATACGGGGAATTTCAGCTGGATCTTTCCGGCGGAGATATTTTGTATCTCTATACCGACGGGGTGACGGAAGCCACAAACATTTCCGACGAGCTTTTCGGCGAGGAGCGGCTTAAGGATGCTTTAGATGAAAACGCCGATAAAGATATGAAGGGGCTTTTATATGCTGTTGAGCAGGCTATGGAGGCCTTTGTTGGCGAAGCGGAGCAGTTTGACGACATTACAATGCTGGGAATTAAATTTAAAGGCAGGGAAAACGCATAGAAACACCGCGATTGTGGAAGAATTTACCTAAGGGCCGCCGCAGCTTACCAGCAGGCGGCAGATAAACCGACAAGGAGCTGAAAGCCCATGAAAGAACTTATTATAAGCGCGGAAACAGAGCGTCTGGAGGAAGTGCTGGCCTTCGTTCGCGGAATACTGGAAAGCTATAACTGCCCTATGGAAGACCTTCTCGCCATTGAGATTGCGGTGGAAGAAATATATGTAAATATCGCCCACTATGCCTACCATCCGGAGGTTGGTGAGGCAAGCATACGCTGCCGTGTGGAAAAAGAGCCTCTGCGGGTTATTATAGAGTTTATGGACGGGGGGATTCCCTATAATCCCCTTGAAAAGGCAGACCCTGATATAAGCCTTTCCGCGGAAGACAGAGACGTGGGCGGCCTTGGCATATATATGGTTAAAAATAGCATGGATGATGTATCCTATAGGCGTGAAGACGGGAAAAATATTTTCACAATCCAGAAAAACTTAAGTGAATCGGCAGGCTGAAAAGGCCGAAAAAATGCGTAAAAAGCCAAGACCCTATAAATTTTTAAGGGTTTTGGCTTTTATATATAGCTTTAAAAGCGGAATAACAAAAAAGCTGAAATATAGACTTTTTTCGCTTAAATCCCCTTAGTTAATGGTGAGAATTTTTGAAAAGCCCACAGACTCCAGAATAGAGAACACTGCCGGAGAGACATTTTTAAGCTCCATGGTAAGCCCCTTTGAAGCTGCGGTCTTTTGTCCGATAAGGAGGGCACGAAGCCCCGCGCTGCTTATGTAAGGCACGGCGGCAAAGTCAACTGTTACAGATTTTGCCGTTTGGAAGGCCTTTAGCAGGGCATCTTGAAGCTGGGGGCTGGTGTTTGTGTCTATCCGGCCTTCAATGGCCAAAATAGCCTTTGTGCCCTCCTGCGATGTTTTGATAGTCATACTTACACGCTCCTTGAATTTATTAACTGACAAGCCAAAGTCCCCCGAAAATAAAAGGACAAAATCGAGACCTTGTGCATTGGGAATTTAGAAAGAAAGGTTTGGCCCTGTGTTTTTATTGAAGGTAGCTGGAGCCGCTTAAGGACTGGCCCCCGTCAAGAAGCCCTGCCTGACTTTGGAGTACAGTGCCGTTAAAGTCAAGGTAGGTGAAAGAGTCAAGGCTGCTGTCTCTGCCGAAGAAAATAATCCGGCAGCGGCTTCTTATGGGCTTAAATTGGTTTATAAAAAACTCAAGACAGGTGCGAAGTCTTTCGTCTGCCTCACGATTTATGAGAATGGAAAAATCATAGGGGGAGCTGCCGTACATATTGGAGTCCTCCTGCTGCTTTGTAAGAAGGTTTCTTTCAACAATATAAAACGGCTCATCAATAAAAAGCTCTATAACAAGCTCGATGGCGCTTTTCGTGCCCTTTGCCGCCAAAAGCTTTGGAGCGGCCTTTAAAACACGGCGCAGGCTGTCCTCATCTGTAAGGCTGCCCTCGGTTTCGATGCCCAGCCATGAGCAAAAAAGCCTTAAAGCCGTAACCGAGGCATAGTCCGGGTCAAGGTAGGAGGGAAGCTTATCAACAGTTTCCTGAAGCTCATGGTAAAGACTTGAAAAAACTGACATATATCGGCTGAAAAAGTCATTTTCCGTCCTGTATACGGCGGGGAAGGTTTTTGTGAAATTGTCCCCGGGGGTGAAAACGGCAAGGTCGGAAATGCTGGCGCTTTTCCCCCCTTCCAGACTAAGCCAGAGGTAGAGGTAGCGTCCGGAGATGCCATTAAGCAAAACGTCTTTCGCTCCGTTTGCTTCAAGACCGCCGGCCATGTCGAAAAAGCGCTCTTTAATATCTGCCGTAATATCGGGGTCTAAAAGAAAATCGTCAATTTTTGTTAAGGTGCCGCTGCGGATAAAAATTGGGTCGTCCGAGGCCATTGCCCGCAGAGTAAGGGCCATGTCCCCCTCTGACTGAAGCTTAAAAGACAGCCTGCCCCAGTTAAGGCCGTTTTCCGCCCCGTCTAATCCGCCAAGGAAAATATGTCGGACGGAAGCCCTGCCGGAGGTCACAAGGCTGCCCTCATCTGTGAGGCTAAAGCCCCGCATGAGGCTTCGTGAGAGACGGTTTTTCCCAAAGCTGTATTTTTTAATTATGCCTGACATAACACACCACCTTAAAAGGAGCCGGCGCTAAAAAGGCTTTTTACGGCATTTATGACTGCTGCAAGGCCTTTTTATCTATTTTTTGAAACAAGATTTGATAGCTCCAGATTAATTTCCCCCGGATAGCAAAGGGCATTGTCAGAAAGCTTAAAGTCCGAGGACACCACTGTGAGGTTTTGCCTGTCCTCAGGCTTCAGCCGCAGGGAATCCACCCGCAAAACACAGGGCAGGCGGCTTAAAGCACCGTAAATTTCGCCGAAGCGAACCCAGCTTCCAAAGGGAACATCACTTGTTTCATAATCCAAAAGGCTTTGGAGAAGGCTTATAATTTCCTCCCTGGCCTTTTCAAAATGCGGCTTTACAAAGATTTTTGCGTCAAGGTCAATGCGGACATAACGGGGGGGTATAAGCTCGATTCTTGTGGTTAGCATACGTCGTTTTTCCATATGAGCGGAAAGCTGTCTTATGTATAAGGGCGAAAGCTCCGGCCGCCGCTTATCAGTATAAGGCTTTACCACAAGCTTTACAAGGTTTTCCTTGGGAAAAACCACGGCTTTTACCTTATGAACACACAGACCGGGGGCGGATTTTGCCAAGGCTTCATAATCAGCCGCCGTAACAGCAGAGCCGGAGCCGCGCATATCCCCTGTAAAGCGCAGGCGAAGCTGCTCTGCCGTTTCGAAGCTTTGACCGCCAAAACCACTGGAGGGCACGAAAAACTCTCTTATTGTCTCCGTTCCGTCATAGCCGCCCAAAAGCTGGAGAACAGCGCCTGAGCGCAGATTTCCTGCCTGACCATGGGTCGTAACACATTGGACTAAAAAAAGGCTGCAAATTCCGTCATAGGTGGGTCGGCGGATTAAAATTTTGCCCTCCTCGGACAAGACGGAATAGGAAATTTCGTTCATATCCTCACTGTCGGGGCGAACAAGACGGAAACGGGGAGTTTCCCCCTCCTCGCGGGAGGGCAGCTGAACCAGAAGGGCAAGCTCCTTCGGCACCAAACCGGAGACAAGCTCCAGATTTATTTCCTGATTGTCATAGCCGTAAACAGGACCTAGTGCCCTGTGGTGGAGCATTTCGTTATCGTAACAGCAAAGGAGGACAGAATCTTCACCGGCAAAGGGAGCAAAGCCAAAGCGTTCTAAGTCAAAGCTTATTTGCAGCCCGTCTTCCAAAATTGAAAGGGTATAAAACCTGCCGCCGCCTCTGAATTTTTCCGGAGCCTCGGCATAGGGAAGATAGTCACCGCCCTGCTCCTCACGGCAGTATACAAAAATGTTGCCGAGAGCTGCAAGACTGCTGAAAACAGAAACGCTGTCATCACCGGGAAGGGAAAAAACAGCGGCGCTGGTAGTTTGCTGATACATGGGAAAAAGATTTCCCGAAAGAGACTGGAGCCGAGGGGGAACGTCATATTCCTGAGAAATAAGACGGCAGCGCACAGCAGGGCCGTAGATGTCTGTTTCAGGAAACAGGGCGGCAGGGGCGCTGCCAAAGCGCAGACGAATTTCCCCGTCTGTGAGAAAACAGCGGCTGCCGTCGTAAAAGTCCATGTCTTGCCAGCCGGTTTCAGTGTAATACTGCCAGCTTATTTGGGAAAATTTCGGGTCTGTTTCATCTCCTGAAAAGGGGGCACGATTTTCGTCTCCCGAAACCTGTGCCCAGAAAACAAGCTCGGACTCCGGCTCCGGCTCTGTGTCAAGGATGCAGTACAAGGCGTTTTCCACATTTGGCTCATCGCCGAAAATTGCGGCGGCGGCAGAGCTTTTTGTGCTTACAAGCCTTGTAATCTCCCTGTAATCACCGGTTTTTCCCGTGTATACAGCCTTTAAAAACCAGGGGTTTGTGCTTAAGGCAGCCTTAGTTTCAAAGCTTAGGGAGCCTGCCTTAAGATGATAGTGAGCGGGAAGGGAAAGACTTTCTCCTGAAGGATTTTGAACAAGGATGCAGGCAGGGCAGTTTTCCTTGGCCCTGTAGCCGGCAAGGGACAAAAGCCTGCGGCGAATAGCGTCGCTTACTGTGGAAATGCTCTCCTGCTGAAGGACGTTAAAGGCCGTTAGATTTTGAAGCATTGTAATACCCGGGTCAGAGACGTTAAAGTTCGTCCACTCGTCTGTATAAAGGGGTATTTGCGCCAGAGCCTCGGCAAGAAGCTCCTCATAGCTTTTGTCATTTAGATTTATGCTGCTAAGCATAGGCTAACCTCCCCATATCAGTGGTTATCCAGCTCCATAAAAACACGGTGCTCTCCGTTTATCGCAATGGAAAAGGGGTTTTTAGGCAGATGGTCAAGATCGGTTTCGTGGGCACCGCTTTCGTCTATATAGCGGGCGGTTACGATAAATTTTGTTATGCGGCCTTCAAAGCGCAGAGAATGAAGCATTTGCCGAAGCTGGGTATCCGTTGGTAAAACTCCCATTTCCCAGCCCTCACGCCCCTCTCTGGCAAGGGGGTCTAAAAAGTCTCTTATGCTGTCAAGGATAAGGTTTTGTGCCTCAAAGGAGTGGGAGGCATTTTCCACCTGTATCCAAATGTCCACAGAAACCCGAACATAAGAAGGCTCGCAAAGGTTCATATCCTCCGGTGAAACCGTGGCTTCACAACGGGACAAAAGCCTTGCCTTTAGACCATCGTGAAGCCCTGCAAAGGAATGCGCACCGTCAGAATAATCACAGAGCATAACGGCAATGGTGATGGTGCCGGGGGACTGCCTCCCCCAGATATCAAGACCGGAAATACAGGCAACCTTTTCGATGGCATCAGAATAGGAGTGTATTTCCCGAATAAAATCCACCTCGCTGACAAGGCAGTTTCTGCCGCAGACTATGGAGGCTGCCCTGTTTTGAGCGCTCATTACAGACTCAAGGTCGCTGCCGCCATAGGTGGCTATGGGGTTATAAACCTCCCCAAGGAAAAGCCCGCCTTCAAAAACAGAACTTACAGCCTCGGCAGGAAGATTGCCCGCCTGACCGTCGCAGCAAAGGGCAGAAACTGTGAAGGCTGCTCCGCTTTGGGCAGGGGGAATCATAACATGAACACCGTCTCCGAATATAACCGAGCTCTCCGCCCTGTCTATTATGTAGTGCCTGTCGCCGGGGCGGGAAACGTCAAAGCTTTCAACCTCGTCCCAAAGAACAAAAAACGAGGTGATGTTTCCAAGAAAATCATAGACAATCCGCACCCTATCGGGCATTTGTCTAGCCATTTGCTCCATGGCGGCAGGAGAGTGCAGGGGCATTTCGCTTACATATACCTTTGCCTTATACACGTTTTTAGCAGCAAGGGGAAAAACCATATTGGGAGAGCTGACATCTATGAAAAAGTCTTCCTCGGGCAGGGTCTCCCTGTTTATTATATCAACGGCGTTCATAAGAAGCCGCTTTATAAGAGGGCGAAAACGTGAGCGCTTTGGGGAAGGGCCGCTGGTATCCGTAAGGCGAAGCCAAAAGCGGGAAACTCCCTCCACAGGAAAGGCGGCAAAGTCGTTAGGGGGCAAAACAAGGACAGTCCCAGAACGGGCAAGGCCCCTTGTGCCGTCTATGGCTTTAAGGGGTTTAAAACCGCTTATGGTGGAGTATTCAAGGGTCAAAGGAGAGGTGTTTGGCAAAACACTTTCCGCCATGTCAAAAAGAAAACTCACAGGGGCACCCTTTGGCTTTTCGTCAAGACCCATATAAACAGCGTCACAGCCGTAGGGCAGGGGAGAAAAGGCGGGAAAGTCCTTCCTTGACAAAACCTTGTCTGTAAGGTTTCTTTTTATGGTGCCGCAAATTGTTTCAAGCCTTTGGGGCAGCTTCCACTCGCCTTCATAGCTGCATTTTATGCGCAGGTCTGTGATGACAGGCATTGTGTGTATGCAGGGCTGAAGATAGCAATTATCCGCTTGCAGAATGCGCATACGCAGCATACGGGCGGAAAAGCCGCCGTTTGTAATAGGCTGCCAGTCATCGGGGCAGACAAAGTCTATGTTAAATGTGCCTTCAAAGCTGCCGTCAAAAAGGGAGGAAAGCTCGCTTTTAAGGCTAAGGTTTTTCCAGCCGATGCCATTGTAGTATTCAAAAGACACCTTTTCAGGGCAGGTGTCTGCCGTGTCAAACAAAATGGCACGGGGCTTGCGCTTTATAACCTTAAGCTCTGCCTCCTCCTGCTTTGGAGTGAATGTCACAAGCTTTTGCTGGCTAGACAGATGAAAGCTTAGGTTTATATCGGCTCCCTGCTGGGAAAACAGCCTGTCGTCACCTATATAGCACTCGTCGTAAAGGGCGGCCGTTTCCCCGAAGGGTAAAAACTTATCCACAAGCTGCTCGTCGCTGTTATGCATAACAAAAGCGGGAGGAGTTTCGCCGCAAAGGGTGCAAAGGCGGACTTCGGATAAAATTATATCATCCTGAGGGGCAGTTTTCTTTTCTATGCACAAAACATAGCCGCCGTCATCCAAGAATTTACTCTCATCTTTGTGGGATAAGCTTAAGGCTCCATCTTCAAGGGAAACGCTGTCAGGTGTTACAAAGCCATTTTCGCTGTATAGCAAAAGCTCATATTCCTCAGGGTTTGCAAAGTCTTCCGCAAGGTTTTTGCCATCTTTAGACAGGGCCTTTATCCGTATGCTCATACCTTGACCCGCTCTAAGGATGCTGCTGTGGTATATGAGGACTGCATTTTTTTCTATGCCATCATTATCAAAGTCAAAGGGTGAAAAGGGGGCAGGGGAGTAGGAAATTTCCTCAAGGGGGGCTTCTTCTCCGGAAGAAGCCGTAACAGAAAGCAGCCTTGCAGGCTGCGGCCCATTCATAATGGGGATAATCTTTCCAAGACGGGGGGAGATTGCAACAAGGTCGCGAAGCCTTGCGCCGGTGACGTAAATATCACTTAAAGTTTCAAAAATTATGCTCTCGCCATTTTTACCCTGGCCTAAAAGCTTTGCGCCGGAGGCAAGGGCAACCCCCTCAACAGTGTCCGAGGCAAGCTGCAAAACGGCAATGCCCCGGGCAGGCACGGCAGGCAAGAGGTTAACCCCCACAAGGTTTGCAAATTCCGTGTGGTATTTGCCATAGAGCCTGTTTAGCCTTCCTATGTTATCCGCCATTTGGTTTATGAAAATAAGGGCTAAGGCGGTGCCGGCATCGGGACTTTCCGGATCAAAGCGCCATTCTGGCACATAGGAGGCGGAAAGCTCTGCAAAGCGCTCCCGCAGCTGACTTACTCCCCGAGGGTCAATAAGAGGGCCGTTAGAATGTTTCATCTGTCTGCTCCTCCCTTGCCGCATTCAGGTAAAAAGGAAACACCATGTTGCCTTGGCCATTTGTTCCCGCAAGCATATAATTTATAAGAATAATGAGGCAGCCCTCTCTGGACTGGGCATCAATCTCAACAGTAGCATCAGAAACACGGGGCTCCTGAGAAAGTATCAGATTCCTTATGTTATCCGACATTATAGAAAGGGTGGTGACGGAAATATCCATGAAGGTATAGCTCATAAGGTTGCTGCCAAAAGACGGCTCCAGCCAGCGCTCACCGCGGTTTGTCATTAAAATAAGGTATATAGATTCCTTAACGCTCTGAGCACCGAAAGCCATGGCAAAGCGCCCCGTTCCCGGGTCTACCCGAGGGGGGAATTTTATTCCGGTTCCTAAAAAATCCTGCTGCATATTAGACTTCCTCCCTTATAAAAGAGGTGGTTTGCAAAACTTAATATGAAAAAGACTTCGGCTGCTATGGTTTTATGCCTAGCCTATGGTGATAGGCGCACCGCCGATTTTAACAGAGCCGCTGCTTTCGGCCTTAAAGGCAGAGGTGGCCGACTGGGAGATGGTGCCCCCTTCAAGCTTAAGCATCCCGTCAGTTTTCATGGTAATCTGGTCGCCGGCTTCCACAGTGAACTTTTTGGACTCTATTTTCACGGTTCCGCTGTCGCCGTTTAAAACAAGCTTTATCGAATCACCCACCAGAATGCTTACCTTGCTTTTAATTTTAATGGTGAGAGAGCCGGAGCCTTCCTCTGTTTTCATCTCAATGTAATCTTCGTCTTTCTTGTCGGAAATGCGAATTTTTTTGGCCTCATTGTCCATAAGTATGGTGTGGGCCTTATCTGCCGTCTGGATGCAGATTTTGTCTTTCAGCCCGTCTTTGTCGTCGGGAGAGTCGTCAAAGCTTATCATGCTGCCGTGCTTTGTAACAATGCGCTTTGTGCGGTTATTTTCATCTGCAGACTGGGTCAGAAATTTATCGGTATCCTTTGGAACGCAGCCTATAACATAGGGCTTTTCAATGTTTCCGCCTTCAAAGGCCAAAAGAACCTGATCCCCAACCTCCGGCAGAAAATAGTGACCCCAGGCTGAGCCGGAAGATGGCATGGAAACCTTTGCCCATTGAAGCTCGTTTGCGTCTTTGTCCCTAGCCGGGATGGTGACACAAATTCTTCCGGGCATATCTTTATCGTAGTTTTTTGAGACTAAACCAAGCAGGACACCGGAAACTCTGGTGTCGCCGGTTTCCGTTTTTGTCACCTGACGTTCGCTTATCTCGTCTATAATATCGTAAAGAGCCATATAGTTTCTCCTTTTGTCAAAAAACGGCGGGATAAAGAACAAAGGTTTATGGAAGCTTAGCTTATCATTTTGTTGGCACAGCCGGAAAGTCTTGTGCGAAAGCCGCCTTCCATCATAATTTCGTGGGTGACAGAGCTTATGTAAAAGTCGTTATCCGCAGGCGCTCCCATGCCGGAAACCTTTATAAACCGGCCGGGAACCAACTCAGGAATGCCAACACATTCGGCCTCTAAAGAGCCAAGCCTATAGCTCATTTGCTCCATAAGAGAGGAAACTCTGGCATCGGCGTCATCGGTGTTTTTTATAGTTGGGTCTATATACACCTTTGCGGCCTTACCTATAAGTCCCTCGGCCTTGCCGGAGGTGGATATAGTTCCCTCCCGCTTTTTTTCAGAGCTTATAAGCTTTCCCTGACCTGCGTCCATGGCGCGGGCTTCTATTTTACCCACAAGACCTGTGATGCTGTATTCCGTGTGAAAGCTTAGAATGCCGCTGCCAATGCCAATCTCCGCAAGGGCATCCAAAATGCTTTTTGCCTTGCGAAAGCGAACAACGCCCCTGTCTATAAAAAACTCATAGTTATACTTTTTTGCGGCCTTTACCACAAATTCATAGTCACTTTCCGCCGTCATCTCTATGGTGTCGGCACTGGCCTTGTTTTCGTCGCCGCCGCCGGCCTTTTTATCGGGGGTATCCTCAATTTCAAGGCTTGTAATACCACCGGCAGAGCTTAGCTTTTCATAGCCGGTTCTGCGGAAAACCTCCTCAACGGCCTCACTGTAGGACTTGGCGGCCAGCTGATAAGAATAGGTTCCGCCCATCATAATGCTTTTAATATCCATAGCCGTAACTTCAATATAAGGAAGTCCCTCCGGTGCATAACCAAAGGCCACCGCCGCCACAAAGCCCACAAAAACCAGCTCCACAGCCTCTAAATAGCCAAGGCTGATGCTTACTGGAGCGCCCATAAAAAGCTGACTTTTAGGGACCTTATGCCCTGGCGCAAAGCGCCATAGCGGCATATATATTTAAATC
>CAZTXG010000029.1:0-21729 GCA_964617335.1 uncultured Oscillospiraceae bacterium | reverse complement strand
GATTTCGAGACCTGCACCTTAAACCAGCTCGGACATCTCTCCGTATAAAGTTTTTATGAAATTTCGGTGTTGCCGGATAAAACGACTGCAAAGCTCTATGCTTACTTCGTTTCCAAAGCTTAATGTCTAGATTAAAACATTGGTATAAAGAAGATAAAGCGCGCCTTTTCAGACGCACTTTAGAATACAACATTTTGGCCTTATTGTCAACAGAGCTAAAGGTATTAATTGCCCAGTTTTGCGGAAATTTATGTCGATAGGCTAAACCGGAAGTTAATAGAAGGATTTTCACCGCCCTTTTTATAATCAGCCGCCAAAGCCCTCTGCAAAAGCCTTGCTAAGCTTTGGAATTTCAAGGCTTATTGCTTCCGCAATCAGCTTGTGACCTTTTTCGTTTGGGTGAATGCCATCCTCGCAAAGAAAATCGCTGTAGTTTCCAAGCTCTAAAAATGCCGAGCGGATATCTATAAGCCTTATGCCGTTTTTTTCGGCTATTGAACAAATCTTGTTGTTATATGACTCGTGAAATTTATAAATATAATCCGCACTGCCCCCCAGCCATTTGAGAATATTAGCCTTGTTAAGTCCTCTTGAAAACCAATCTAAATATTTGTTTTCATCAATTGGCGGGAGATTTAACATTAAAATCTTTTTCCCCATATCCGAGAGCTGCTCAATAATTTCCTGATAGCATTTGGTGAAATCCCCAATAGGTGTTTTTGCCAAATGCTCAGCATCGGGATTAAGGGAAATTTCCTCCCAAATGTGGTCGCTGTCGTTTCCGCCGTATTCCAGCACCATCACGTCGCTGCCCTCAACTGTTTTTCTATGCCTTTGGATAAGGCTTTTCCCCTTGTTTATTGTGCAGCCAAGCATGGAGTAATTGCTAAGGTCAAAGACCGAAGTTCCGGCAGAGACAATATTTGCAAAGGATTTTTTTGTCGTTGTATATCTGTTATGCAAACTATCTACAACTATGCCTTTTGAAATTGAATCACCAAAAAGACAGATCTTTTTCATTACGTCATGTCACCTCGTTCTACACCAATGTAATTATCGATATTATATTACCCAATTTCCAATATGTCAAGTATTTATAAGCGATACTTGCATTATATATAAAATTGTAATATAATATTTTCATGACAAAACGGGGTGCAAAAAATGGAACTAAGTGATAAGGCCCACGAGCTCAGAGATCAGCTTAAATTTCCGCCCTATGAAGGCTTTCCTGATATTGAACTTTATATGGATCAGGTGCTTGATTTTCTGTCTCGCAGCCGCACAAGCCTGCGTGATGATGACAGGCTTAGCTCTGCGATGGTTAATAACTATATCAAGGCGGAGCTTTTGCCCAGAGCCAGAGGAAAAAAATATTCCAGAGAGCATCTTGTTCATCTGGCCATCATATTAAGACTTAAGCAGGTTCTTTCCGTTAAAGATACCGGCAGGCTTCTATCGGCATATAGAGAAGGTAAAACCGACGAGGTCTTTTTTGATAGTTTTCGTGATATGGTTGATGAATCGGCAAAGGAAATCTGCGAGGGTATAGTAGCAGGAGATGCTGACCTTGCCGATTTAGCGATGAGCCTTGCGGTCAGCAGTTATATTTCCAAGGTTGGCTGCGAATATATAATTGACCGTATTATGGATGGGCAAGATGAAAATGAAGGGATGAATGATTTTGGGAAAGTACACAGCGAAGAAAAAAAGTAGGCCCTTCCCTTTCTTTTAATTGAAATTTCATATAAAGCCGCGAACAGCTATTGCCGCAGGATTTTCTCCTTCAGCAATAGCTGTTCCTTTATTTTATATTCGGAATATAATAGACGTTTTTTGACGACGTTTCCGGAAAAATGTATAAAAAAACAGCGCTCAAATGATGTACACAATCATTCGAACGCCAACTAAAGCAATCGATAATCTTTTTCTCGATGCTCTATCTGTCACTGGGTACTGTCCCGGTGTTTCCGAAGATCATGTCGTCTACGTCGGTTATTTTGAACTTGGAAATCATATAAATCAACTCCTTTCTTTCTTATTTCAAGAATAATAACACAGTTGAAAGTAAAATACAAGCATATTTGCATAAATAATTATAAATTTTTTGTGAGTTGTGCCTTGGGCGTTGATGAAATACAATATATGGTGTAAAACCGGAGAAAATTGCTTCCTCCGGTTTTTATTATATCTTCACTTTGAAATCTTTAGGTGGCGGCCTTGCTTTTTAAGACGCCGCTTCCTTGCCGCTGAAAGACTTTCTGAGAGCATATTAAGCCCCATGGTAAGGGTTTTCATTAGAGGATAAGCCAAAAGGACAAAGACAGCCATTACAAGTTTTGAAGAAAAATCAAGCTCGGATAGGGTGAAATATTGCCGGAAAAACAAAACCATTATCGTGAACACAAGTGTCATGCCCACCATTAAAATCTTGCGTATATTATTATAGGGGGTGCAGGCCTTGTGTAAAACCATAAGTCCGACAACACCCATAATTATAGCGCAGATGGTTGACATTTCTTCGCTTGGAAAATCGAAGGCGTAATAGAAAAGCATTACACCTACTATGAGGATAATGTTTGTAAAAGCTCCCGGAAGGGCTCTGTAAAAAACATTGCGCATGAACTTGCCCTTAACAAGGCTGTTGTTAGGTTCCATAGCAAGGATGAAAGACGGTATGCCTATGGTAAGGGTGCTGACCAAACTAAGCTGAGCCGGAGTTACAGGATAAGGGAAGGTAAAGGCTAGGGAGATTAGCGCCATTACAAAGGAAAATATATTTTTTACAATAAAAAGTGAGGCGCTGCGCTCAATATTGTTAATTACACGTCGGCCCTCCATGACCACAGAGGGCATGGAGGCAAAGTTTGAATTCATTAGAACGATATGGGAAACCTGACAGGCAACCTCGCTGCCTGAAGCCATGGCAACTCCGCAGTCGGCCTCTTTTAAGGCCAAAACATCATTTATGCCGTCACCGGTCATGGCAACGGTTTTACCTGCCGATTTCATAGCCCTTACAAGCTTTCGCTTTTGGTCCGGTGTAACTCTGCCAAAAATCGTATACTCCAAGGCGGCGGCAAAAAGCTTTTTATCTGTGTCAAGCTCTCTGGCGTCTATATATCTTTCGGCATTTTCTATGCCTGCCCGTTTTGCAACATCAGAAACCGTCAGAGGGTTATCCCCTGATATAACCTTTACACAAACACCCTGCTCTGAAAAAAAACGGAAGGTTTCCGGAGCGTTTTTACGTATTTTATTTGCAAGCAGCACAAGAGACAGGGGCATAAGCTCAGCGGACAGTGTCATATCCGAGAGCTTTCCGTCGTATAAGGCAAGAAGCAAAACACGGCAGCCTTTTTTAGAGTATTTTTCAATCAGCTCTTGATACTCTCCGTATCTCTCGCCTAAAATTACATCCGGCGCACCTAGGACATAGGTTTCATCTTCGTGAAAAGACACACCGCCGTATTTATTCTTTGAGCTGAAAGGTAAAGTTTCGATTGCTGTTTGGCTGCGCTCACCGTTAAAATATCTACGCAGGGCAGCCATCGTGTCATTATCGTCCCGCATTGCGTAAACATAGTCGGACATTATCATTCTGATATCATCGGCTATAAATCGGTCCTCACATAAAAGGACTATATCTTCAACTATCATCTTGTTTTCGGTAATCGTGCCTGTTTTGTCCACACAAAGAGTATCCACTCTGGCGAGGGTCTCTATGCAGTTCATATCATGAACAAGGGTTTTTCTTTGAGCAAGGCGAACCACCGCCGCTGCTAGTGCCATGCTGGTTAGAAGATACAGGCCTTCGGGAATCATGCCAACAAGGGCGCCCACGGTATGAACCACGCCGCTTTCAACAGACTGCTGCAGCCAGACAATCTCTTTTACAGCAAGGGCAACGCCTATGGGTATAAGGGTAATGCCTATCCACTTTACCAAAGTTGTAAGGGAGCGCATCATCTCCGACTGTTTTTTGCCGCCGCTTTTTTTAGATTCCAAGGTAAGGCGGGAAACATAAGAGTCCCTGCCCACCTGAGTGAGCCTTGCCCTAACACTGCCGCTTACTATAAAGCTTCCCGACATAAGCTCGTCCCCGACGCACTTTTTAATTTCGTCCGCTTCCCCAGTCATAAGGGCCTCGTTTACAAGGCACTCGCCGGCTACCACAACGGCGTCGGCATAAATCTGGTTGCCGGTGGCGAGGATAACAACATCGTCCCGAACAAGCTCCTCAACGTTTAAGGTTTTTGTAAGTCCCTCCCGAACAACAACGCCTTTAGGGGTGTTTAAAATTGTCAGCTTATCCAGAGTTTTCTTAGCCCTTAGCTCCTGTATGATACCTATAAGGATATTTGCTATGACCACCGGCATAAAGGTAAGGTTAAGCCATGATCCAACAGCTATTATGCAGGCAGCAAGGGAAAAGAAAATAATATTAAAATAGGTAAGCAGGTTTCCGGCAACTATCTGACCAACGGTTTTTGAAGGCGGCTGGATTGCCACATTTAAAAGCCCGTTTTCGGCCCGCTCCTGCACCTGCAAAGTGCTAAGCCCCGTTTCTGGCGCAGGACACATTTCCGGTACGGAGGCATACACGGGAATATCTTTCTTTTTTCTTGTCGAGGAAACACGAAACGACATTGCTCAAACCCCTTAAAAAGTCATTATGTGTTCTGCGGTATGGCTTGTTAGCTGATAAAATAAAACCAAATATATCCACAGATAATAATATTATCACACATTTTACCCATATGAAGAACATTTTGTTAACTTTTATTTCATTTTCTCAAAATCCGACAATAAGTTCTTTATAAACATAAAAATGCCGTGGCAGTGTATACAAAACTTTCACTGCCACGACAAATATTTATGTTTTTTCTTATCCCAAAGCTTTAAGCAGCTTCATAAATATCTGTGCCACCTGTGCCCTTGTGGCATTGCCCTGAGGGGAAAAGCTTCCGTCCCCCATGCCATTTATAATTCCCGCCTCATAAAGGGCGTAAACTGCGGTTTTGGCATTGGCGCTTATGGCAGAGTCGTCTGTAAAGCTCACCTTCCCCTGGACCTTAGGAAGGGTTTTACCATAGGCCTGTGTGTAATTATAAAGCATCAGGCACATATGCTCACGGCTGATGTCATTTTCCGCCGAGAAGCTTCCCGAGGCTGTGCCGCTGGCAACCCCCGTAAGGCAGGCCCATTCTGCATAGGGGCTATAATATTGGCCGCTTTTAAGGTCTGTGTAATTATTATTATAAACCTTAATAAGATCGTTTCTTATATAGCCTGTGACAGTGCCGTATTTCACCTCATACCAGTCTCCCTTTTGGGAAAGCACCTGCACTGCTGTATATTTATTTGAAACAAAACCGGCAACCTCCGTGTCTGTTGAAGGCCCGCTTCGGATATTTACCCCCGTTCCGTTAACTACGCCAATACCGGAATTAAGGCTGCTTGAAACACCGCCATAGCGCCCCAAAACAGTAACAAACATTCCCCTGTTCATAGTGGAATCCGGAGCAAAGCTTGTGCTTGACACCCCGTTAAAAAGACTTCTTCCGTAGGCGAAGGACACCGCCTCATAATACCAGGCACTCTTAGAAACGTCTGTAAAGGGTATCTGGACGCTGCTCTTAAAGCTTACATAAATGCTTTGATTGCCTGTGACATTGGAAAAGGTATAGCTGGAAACGGCCCCGACACTGGCTCCGTTTACCAAAACATCGCTTACAGCATAGCCGGAAATCGGTGTAATTTTAAACTCCTTAGAGCCTGTTTCAAGAACGCTTACAGTGCCCGAGGGGCTTATGCTGCCGTTTCCGTCTGTTGAGGCGTTTATAGTATATACTTTTCCGATTTTAAAAGAAAGACTGGCGGCGGCGCTTTGTTTATAGCCTTCCCCAAGGGCAATGGCTTTTATTGTCATATCTTTTGTGATTGTTATTGGCAAGGAATATAGGGTGCTTGAGCTTGTCGGCTCTGTACCGTCTGTCGTATAGTAAATTTTTACACCTGAGCTTGATGTAAGCTTTATCTTCGAGCCGGAGGACACAAGACCGTTAAACATATTTCCGCTTTCAAGCTCTGCCTTGGGTGTATCCGCCTGAGGTACTTTTACAGTGTATTCAAGAATGGAGCTGCCGGAATAATTGCCGGAAACCGAAACTGCCCGCAGCTTTGTTGTATCTTTGATGGTAATTGCCCCTGTGTATTTTTTGCCGGAGACACTTGGGTCAGAGCCGTCTGTTGTATAGTAGATGGGGCTTTGTGTATTGTTATAAAGCTCCACTGTTTTTCCCCCCGCTACAGAGCTTGTCTTGCTTTTAGGGGCAGGGTCACGGCTGCCCTTTTCCCCGTCAAGGGGCACGGCAGGGTTAGGGGTATATGTAACCTCGTCTCTTTTAGGATTTCTATAAATGCTGTAACCGCCGTTTAGGTAGTATGACTGAAGACTTGCAAGGGAGCGGCTTTCTCCCTGACCATAGCGGGTAAGCTTTGTTATAACAGGGGTCTGCTCCATTATCACAACGCCTATTATCTGCCCCTGGGAGTCATATGTAAGGTCTGACACCAAA
Source organism: uncultured Oscillospiraceae bacterium (assembly GCA_964617335.1). Lineage (GTDB taxonomy): Bacteria > Bacillota > Clostridia > Oscillospirales > Oscillospiraceae > UBA2658. Next base: position 15,148 of record CAZTXG010000029.1, on the reverse strand, counting down.
ACCACATGGCTTGAAACGTCGTTTAAGCAGTCGCCCACCTGAAGGCTGTATATGCTTTTATCTCCGATTTTTTCCGCATAGTTGGGAATTGAATATGTGGTGGCTTTCGGACTAAGCCCCCAGGTGTATGAAAGGTAGCCGCTGCAGTCGGTGGAGTAAACCGGCGCAATTTTGTTATATTCAGAGTAAGATGTATAAAATTTGCTGGTATTATCTAAAATCGAGGCGGCAAAGGTTTCAAGAGAAACCCCATAACCAACATAGCCGTTGCTGTTTACCGGCTGCCCGTAAGGCAGGCCAGTGTATGTTGTCTCTGCCTTGAAAACTCCCCTGTAACCCCACTGGTATCTGTCCTCAAGAGGTGTCCACTCAATCTCATGAAGCTGCCTTGCACGCTTTACAATATTTTTTTGCCCCTGGGACAAGGCTGGGACAGTTTGCGTATCTTCCGTAAATAGGGAAACAGTTTTATCCCCGGCCTCATATAAAGGCTCCATGCCTGCATTTTTCAAAATTGCCGTAAAATCCATCATAAGCTCGTTGTTGTCATTATCTTCGCTTATGGAATTTTCAATATCTATGTCCAGCAGCTCCATAAGAGAAATCTGCCCGTGTATTTCAAAGGGCATAAGACCGCTATCTTCATTAAAATTCGAAAACAAGTTAGAAAGCTCCGCCATATAGTTTTGGCCGTCTTTTAAAACAGCAAGGTAGCCGCTGTCTGTATAGCAGGATGTTACACCGGTGAGAACTTTTATGCCATTTGCCCAAACGGTATAATCAAAATGCTCTCCCGTGAGAAGCAAGTCTCCGTAGGCCGTGGGAATAAGCCCTAAAACATCGCTCATGCCGCCGATTTCCTCGGGGGCAGAGAAGTCTTCGGAAAGCTCAAACACCCTCCCTTGGGAAATATATCTCAGACTCCCGTCAACAACATACATCTGGACTATATCTGCCGGAGCCTCAAAAATTTCCTCAGCCTGTCCCCCCGCCGAGGGAATTTTGAACAGCTTGTTTGAAATGCTAAAATATATGTAGTTTTCATATAGATTTAAGTTTCTGGCGTCCCCTGCGCAAAGAGGAATGACCTCTTCATTTCTCTGGAGGAAAATGCCTCCATCCACAAAATAGAAGTCGTCCCCATCAGAAAGCATAAGACCGCCGTTTTGTATGTTAAGGTCGCTGTTACCTATTTTCTGCCGGTTTTCACTGGCAGCAAGACCCATTGCAGGCAGCATTGACAGCAGCAGCATAAGTGCAATAAAAGTTAAAATAAGCTTTCGTGAAGTATTCATAAGCCCTCCATGGAAAGTTTTGCCGTTTACATAATCACGCAAAGTATAACATCAGCCGCCATAATTTTCAATAGGTTTTAATTGGCATTTGTAACTTTTTGTTTCTTTTTGTAGATTTACACAAAAAAAGCGCCGGTATTTTTCCGACGCTTTCTGTGTTAAAGCTTTATAAAACACGCACTCTGATAACATCCTCTAAGGCTTTTATAGTTTCGCTTATGTTACCGTTAATCTTTGTGTCCGTGTCGATTATTGTGTAGGCATAATCCCCGCGGTGCTTGTTTATCATATGGGCGATGTTTATATTTTCTTTGCCGATAAGATCAAGAAAATGGTTTAGCATACGGGGAACGTTTTTGTGGATGATGCAAATTCTGCTCTCGCCCATGCGGTCAAGGCAGACGCAGGGAAGATTTACAGAGTTTATAATGTTCCCGTAAAGCAGGTATTCCACCGTTTGACGAGCTGCCATCACAGCGCATTTTTCCTCACTTTCGGGAGTTGAGGCGCCAATGTGGGGCATGGGGATAACATTTGGAGCCTTGGCTGTTTTTGCATTGGGAAAGTCTGTTACATACCTTGCAACCTTTGTAGAGTCAATTGCATCCATAAGGTCATCATCACAGACAAGCTCGCCTCTTGCAAGGTTAATAATCCTAACGCCGTCTTTCATTTTGGCAAAGGCATCCTTATTGAACATATGGTGGGTCTGGCCTTTTATATATGGCAGGTGCAAGGTGATATAGTCGCAGTTTGAATAAATCGTGTCTATATCTGTTGCGTGCTTAACCTGACTGGAAAGCTTCCATGCAGCATCAACGGAAAGATAGGGGTCGTAGCCATAAACCTTCATTCCAAGCTCTATGGCGGTGTTTGCAATCTTTGCGCCGATTGCGCCCAAGCCAACAACGCCAAGAGTTTTGCCGGCAATTTCAGGCCCTATAAAGCTGGATTTGCCCTTTTCAACCATTGCGGGGATTTCGTCACCCTTGTCTGCTATGCTGCGCACCCACTCAATTCCGCCGACCACGTCTCTGGAGGCCATAAGCAGGGCGCAGATGACAAGCTCTTTAACTGCCTCGGCATTGGCACCGGGGGTGTTGAAAACCACTATTCCCTTTTCAGCACAGCTGTCTGTAGGGATGTTATTTGTTCCTGCTCCCGCCCTAGCTATGCAAAGAAGCTCATCGTCAAACTCCATCTCGTGCATTTTTGCGCTGCGCACAAGAATTGCATCGGGGGTGCTTACCTCGTCGTCAATTTCTATGGCATTTTCTTTCAGTATATCTAGCCCCAAGGGGGAAATTTTATTAAGAGATTTAACTTTAAACACTGTGGTTCACCTCAAACTCCTTCATAAACTCAACGAGTTTCTTAACACCCTCTATGGGCTGGGCATTATATACAGATGCTCTCATGCCGCCCACCTTACGATGTCCCTTAAGATTGCTCATACCCTTATCAGCTGCCTGTTTGCAGAAGGCTGCGTCCAATTCGTCGTCTCCCGTGCGGAAGGTGATGTTCATGTCACTTCTGGAATCCTTGTCGGCATGGGCCTTAAACAGGCTGCTGTTGTCAAGATAATCATAAAGCAAGGCTGCCTTTTCCCGTTTTAGTCCTTCCATTCCTGCAACGCCGCCCTGCTTTTCAAGCCAGTCTAAAACAAGACCAAGAATATAGATATCCCAGCAGGGAGGTGTGTTATACATGGAATCCTTGTCTATCATCGTCTTATAGTTCATCATAAGAGGGGTGCAGGACATTTCCCGTCCGGCAAGGCTTTTATCCATGATAACAACGGTCAGTCCTGCAGGGGCCATGTTTTTCTGGGCACCGGCAAAAATTATGCCGTATTTTGAAACGTCTACAGGCTTTGAAAGTATATTAGATGACATATCGCAGCAAAGGGGAACCTTTCCCGTTTCGGGAACGTAATTCCACTCGGTGCCGTATATGGTGTTATTAGAGCAGAAAAAGAAATAATCAGCCTCCGGATCAAGCTTAAGCTGGGCTTGACTTGGGATATAGCTGTGGTTTTTGTCACCAGAATTAGCAGCGGCATTTATGCTGCCGTATCTTTTTGCTTCTTTATAAGCAATTTCAGAAAAGTTTCCCGTAACGGCATAGTCTGCCTTGCCCTTTCCAAATTCGCTCATAAGATTCATGGGAATCATTGAAAATTGCAGTGAGGCGCCGCCTTGCAAAAATAAAATCTCATGGGAATCGGGGACTGAAAGGGCTGCACGCAGCTTTGACTTGACACTTTCAAAAATCTCCATAAAGATTTTGCTTCGGTGACTCATTTCCATGACTGACATACCGCTGCCGCCATAGTTGAGAATTTCCTTACCCGCAAGCTCTAATACCTCAGTGGGCAAGGCGGAAGGGCCGGCGGAAAAATTGAAAACTTCTTCTCTTTTCATCGAAATACCTCCATGCAATTTACATCTTCATTTATCGCTTTAGTGAAATGTATAAGGTGATTATAAGCCTATAATTAAAGTAAAGTCAAACCACTTTACCTACAAGCATTTTGCCTGAAACCTCAACTATTTCGACACATTTTACAAGTCCTCGCAGCCGTCCTTCACTCACGGACACTTGTGCGTGGTTAGCTGCGTGACCTATGGACACGCCCTCATGCTCTGTTTCAAAAAGAACCTCCAAAACTTTGCCAACACAGGAGGAAAGATAGTTTTTTTCCATTATATCAGAAATTTCCTGAGCACTTTTTGCCCGCCTTGCCTTCTCCGCATTTGAAAGCTGCCCCTGCATTTGCGCCGCTTTTGTGCCGGGCCGAATGGAATAGGGGAAAATATGCATAGATGAAAAAGCGCAGCTTTTAATAAAGTCCAAGGTCTTTTTGTGGTCTTCCTCGGTCTCGCCGGGAAAGCCAACTATTAAATCAGCGGTCAGGGCGCAGCCTGAAAAATGCTTCCTTAAAAGCCGGCAGGCTTCATAAAACCTCTCGGTGTCATATTTGCGGTTCATCCGGCGAAGGGTTTCATCACAGCCGCTTTGAAGGGAGAGATGGAAATGGTCGCAGATCTTCCCCGTTTGCCTAAGTCTTTGGCAAAATTCCTCCGTTATAACTGTCGGCTCCAAAGAACCCAGACGTATACGCATTTCTCCAGAAGATGCCGCAATTGCCTCCACGGCATCTGCCAAGCTCCGCCGCGGCTCCAGATCCCGCCCGTAAGAGGCAATTTCAATTCCGGTTATAACCAGCTCACGAAAGCCTTTTTTCGCCAGCTCCCCCGCCTGATTAGCGCAGCGCTCCGGCTCTAAAGAACGTATTCTTCCTCGTGTATATGGTATGATACAGTAGGTGCAAAAGTTCACACAGCCATCCTGAATTTTCAGCATTGCACGGGTTCTGCCCTCAAGGGCTCCCCCCTCCAGCTCCTCAATTTCCCTGCGGGAGAAGGGGTCATCTGCCCATATATATCTGCCTTTAGCCTTCAAAGCCCTTTCGATGTCATCCATAAGGCGCTTTTTACTTCCGCTGCCGTGAACAACATCTGCCCCAAGCTCCGCCACCTGCTCCGGCGAAAGCTGGGAAAAGCAGCCGCAAACAACACTTATGGAGTTGGGATGCTCACTTTTAAGCTTTCTTACGGCCTGCCGTGATTTTCTTCCGCTTTCCGCTGTTACGGCACAGGTATTTACAATTATAACATCGGCTTTTTCATTATCATTTATGTGGGAAAATCCCTTTTCCTCAAGCATTGCGGAAAGGGCGGAGGTTTCCACTTGATTGACCTTGCAGCCAAGGGTAGTTATGGCATATTTCATTGCTTCACCTTGTGTTTAATCTTTCATAGAGGTATAATATTAGGATATATTAAGCATCCGCCGTTTCTTAAAACGGCGGCCGGAGGTTTTTTATGACGGCATATCTTGACAATGCGGCAACAACAAAGGTCTGCACCGAAGCGGCCGAAACCGCTTTAAATATAATGACAGAAAATTACGGAAACCCAAGCTCAACTCACAAAATGGGACGTGATGCAAAAAAGCTTCTTGAAGCCTCAAGAACCCAGATTGCTTCTGCCATAGGCGCTGCACCCGGTGAAATATTTTTCACCTCCGGCGGAACAGAGGCGGATAACTGGGCAATATTTTCAGCGGCAGAGCATACAAAACGGCGGGGCAAGCATATCATAAGCTCCTCTGCCGAGCACAGCGCCGTTTTAAAAGCTCTGGAGCTTTTAAAAAAGCAGGACTATGAGATAACGCTTTTAAAGCCCCAAGCCGACGGCAGCGTATCAGTTAAGGATGTTTTAAGCAATTTACGGCAGGATACGGTTTTAGTAAGCCTTATGCTTGTAAACAGCGAAACCGGCGGCATAACTGATATTCCCGCCATTGCCAAGGCTTTGAAAGAGCAGAAAAGCACTGCCATACTCCACACAGATGGGGTACAGGGCTTTTTAAAGCTGCCCTTCAGTGTAAAAACCCTTGGAGCGGATTTGCTTTCCCTAAGCGGCCATAAAATACACGCTCCGAAAGGTGTGGGTGCCTTATTTGTAAAAGGCGGCGGCAAAAGCATAAAGCTGTCTCCCCTGCTTGTGGGCGGTCTGCAAGAGGGCAGCTTGCGAGCAGGCACCGAGGCCCTGCCTTCCATAGCCGCCTTTGGAAGAGCGGCGGAAGTGGGGCTATCTTCCATGGACGAAGCCATAAATAAAATGACCATGCTCAAAGCTTATGCCATAGAGCGCCTGACTTCCGAAGTAGAAGGGCTTTTAGTGCTTTCCGGAAAGGCTCCCCATATATTAAATGTGTCCCTGCCGGGCTATAAAAGTGAAACCATAGTTAACTTTCTTGATGGACGGGGCATTTGCGTTTCTAGAAGCTCGGCCTGTAAAAAAGGCGGCAGAAGCCATGTCCTTGAAGCTGTTGGCCATCCTGCCCCTATCATTGACGGGGCTTTGAGAATAAGCCTTTCACGCTTTACAAGGGCGGAGGAGATGAAGGCTCTTTGTGATGGAATTTTGGCTGCAAGCCAAAGCCTTTTTAAGGTTCTGGGCTAAATCTAATCTGCTACTTTTCCCCTTCATCGGCTTTTGTATCTTCTTCAGGCGGTTCTTCCGAAAGAATCGGCTCTAAGGTTTCGGGGTTTATGCTTATAAGCTCCGAATATTTCTCCGTCTCCGTTGGCAGGCCGCGGCTTATAAGACTTTTGTTTACAAGGCGCTTTGCTCCCTCATATAAAACCGCAAAGGCCGGAACTCCGATTATCATACCTATAGGCCCCAAAATTCCCGCGCCCACTATGATGGCAAAGAGAACCCAAAAACCGCTTATACCGGTTCTTTTGCCAAGTATTTTTGGCTTTAGAATGTTCCCGTCAAACTGCTGTAAAATGATTATAAATATAATAAATCCAAGGCTTTTCCAGGGGGATTCCATGAGAATGATAAGGCCGGAGGGAATAGCTCCTATGAAGGGACCGAAAAAAGGAATAATGTTTGTAACCCCCACAATAACGCTTATCAAAACGGAGTCACGAATCCCCATTATGAGACAGCCGAAAAAGCATATAACACCGATAATAAGCGAGTCCAGCAAGGTTCCGCCGAAATAGCCCATAAATGCCCTGTCTGTGAAACGCAGTCCCTCCAATAAAGTGTTTACAAGACGGGTTTTGAAAATGCTGTATAAAAGCTTTTTAGACTGAGCGACAAAAAGCTCACGGTTAAACATAACATAAACAGAGACGGCCACAGCCACAAAAAGGTTTGTAACAGCCTTAACAACGTTTAAAACTCCTGCCGACAGACTTACGATTATGGTATCCATCTGAGGGAGCAGGGTGTCCCTTGCCCATTTAGACAGCTTCGCTCCGGCATCTCCAACAATTTCTTTAAAAATCTGCTCAATCTCCGGCGAGTCCTCCAGCCATTTATCGGCCCAAAGCTCTGCCCTTCGGATGCTGGAGGAGAGGTTTAGGACTATGCTTTCTATGCTGGCGTAAAGCTGGGGAAAAACCAGACTGAACAAAGAAAAAAGCAGCAAAAACATCAAAAGCACCGAAGCAAAGACCGACAAGCCTCTGGAAAAGCTTATTGCCTTCTTTTCACTTTTTTTAAAAAGCTTTTTTCCTGCTGAGGAAAAAATGTTTTTCTCAAAGGCTTTTACAAAGGGCGTGAGCATATAGGCTAGGGCAAAGCCGCCTATTATGGGGCTTAGTATCTTATACAAAGCGGAAAGCGCTTGTCTTATTCCGGACCAACGCTGCAGAACCCAGAAGAAAACTATGCACGCTATTATTACCAGCAGTGCCGTTACTCCCCAATAGAGATATTTCTTATCCCATCGAAAGCCCTTCATCCGCATACCCTCTCTCCCGCTTATAGTAAATTAGCTGTAATTAATATATTCTACCCTTCCTAAGCAGTTCAGTCAACAAAAAAGTCCGGCGCCATAAGGCACCGGACTTTTTTTATGTTTATTAAAAATACTTGCTGATGTTCTCCCCAACGGAATCGGGATCTCCTGTGGCGCTTATTGTGAACCGTATTCCCTCTTTTTCGCCAAAGGCAGAGATTTCTTCCAAAAGGGAGGCTATTATGTCCATGTCCGTCTCATCCAGCATTTTTAAGAAATTGTCAATAAATATATGAGTTATGTCATAGTTTGCGGCGTGTAGTCCGCTGATAAAGCCCATGAAAAATTCTATTGTACCGAATTTATAGTCGCTTGCGTGTATGAGCCTTGCGGTGTATGGGATGTCGTAGGTAAGGTTTTTGTCTTTTTCGATACACACGACACTGCCATGTTCCTCATCGACGGCTTTCTTGACAAGCTCTACCAAGGACTTAGTTTTCCCAGAACCTTTCAGGCCCATAATTAACTTAACCATTTTAAACACACTCCTTGTTGTTTATTGGGGCCTAGGGCTCCCCTCGCTTCATGTGTTTATGATAACATAAATTATCCCCGTCATCAACGGTTAGTTTATGAATTTTTAATTCAAATAAACCTTTAGGCCGAAGTTTTGAGAAAATCAGATAGGCAGACAGGGCTAATTTTTAAATCAGCTTCTCCCCAGCATCCGGAACATTCCGCTTTTATATTCTTCAACACCAGGCTGATTAAAGGGGTTTACCCCCATAGCATAAGCAGACAGACCGCAGCTTACCTGGAAGAAGCAGATAAGCTTTGAAAGCCCTTCCTCATCACGTTTTGGAACCGAAATAAGGATGTTCGGCACATCGCCTTTTATATGAGCTTCCGAAACGGCCTTGGATACAACTTTTGAAACAGCATCAAAATCCTTGCCTGCAAGATAATTAAGCCCGTCTCTGTCGCCCAGCTCGAAGGGTATTTTGATGCTCTCATTAGGCTCATCAAAAAGACAGACAGTTTCAAAAAGTCTTCTGGGCCCGTCTTGGACATATTGACCCATAGAATGCAAGTCCGCAGGGTATTCCAGATAGGCAGGGAAAATTCCCACTCCGTTTTTTCCCTCACTTTCCCCGAAAAGCTGCTTCCACCATTCGGCCATAAAACGGAAGGATGGCTCATAGCAGGCCAAAACCTCTGTGGTTTTTCCACGTATATAAAGGTGCTGCCTTGCTCCGGCATACTGCCAGGCAGGGTTCTCTCCGGAGCATAGCCCCAGTTCTCGCATATCATCAGCGGCGCAGCGCAAAAGTTTTTCAATGTCTATGCCTGCCACAGCCATGGGTAAAAGCCCCACAGCGGATAAAACAGAGAACCTGCCGCCAACATCATCGGGCACTACAAAGCGCTCCCAGCCTTCGGAAACAGCCATATCATGAAGCAGGCCCCTGTTTGCGTCTGTTGTTGCATATATGCGTTTTTTTGCAGCAGAGCCGTATTTCTTTTCAAGCATGGTCTTGAAAACACGAAAACCAAGAGCCGGTTCTAAGGTGCCTCCGGATTTTGAAATAATATTTATCGAAAAATCCCTGTCCCCTATAAGCTCTATGGTTTCTGTTATAGCTGCCGAGGAAAGGCTGTTGCCCACAAAAAAGATGTCCGGCGTGTCTTTTTTAATAAGATTATAGTTGGGCGAGCGCAAAAACTCTATAGCCGCCCTAGCACCAAGATATGAGCCGCCTATGCCGATAACTACAAGGACCTGGGAATTTGAGCGTATGCGGGAAGAGGCCGCCTGTATTTGCTTTAACTCATCATACAGGACTTTTTCCGGCAGAGAAATCCAGCCGGTGAATTCACCGCCTGCACCGCTGCCTTCGAACAGGGTTCTGTGGGCATCGGAAATTTTAGAAAAATCCGGCCCTACCTGATCAAAGAAATCTTTTGCTCCGGTTAAATCAACCTTTACCATCTGCCCTGTCCTTCTTTCACAATGCTTTTTCTCCCGTATATATCGGGTGGAAATACTCTCTAATATTTTAATACAAACTCTTTCATTTTACAAGTAAATTATATCTGTTTTTAAGCAAATGTGGGATAGACATACTCAAATCTTCGCGTATTTTCCATAAAAGTGGTAGTTTAGCCTCCAAAAAGCCTTGAAAGCATCCTGCCGTATATTTTAAATACAGTCAGTTTTTCCACAGTATCACCGGCAAAAAGCTCCACTCTGGCAAGCTCGTTTTCACCGGAACTAACAATCATCTCTCCAAGTTTATCCCCCTTTGTCACCGGTGCGGCCACGCTTTCCGGCAAAAGGAACTCATAGTTTAGCTCTTGAAGCCTTGCCTTTTCTATCAGCATACCCTCTTTCCCCGAATATTCCGGCTGTACGCTTGCACTTAGCCCAAGCTTCACGGGCACAGGAGGCAGAGCCTGGGGACTTCTTAAGGGGCAGACAGCATAGTTTGCAAAGGCAAAGTTTAAAAGTGCCTTGGCGCTTTCAAAGCGGTCTGTAGAGCTTTGGCAGTACATAACCACAGCAATATACTCTGTGTTGTTTCTCATGGCAGTGGATGTTAGGCAGTACATAGCACGGGTGGTAAAGCCTGTTTTAAGTCCTGTTGTCCCCTCGTAAAACCGCACCAGCTTATTTGTATTTGTAAGCTCTGATTTACCTTCCCTCAGGCTGTCCATCCATATAGTTGAAAAATCTTTAATCCTCTCATGCATTATAAGCTCCCTTGACATAAGAGCAATATCATAGGCGGTGGTAAAATGCTCCGAATCATCTGTAAGCCCTGTACAGTCGGTGAAGTGAGTGTTTTCCATGCCAAGCTCGTTTGCCCTTTCGTTCATGCGGCGGACAAAGCCTTCCTCCGAGCCTGAAATATGTTCTGCCAAGGCAACTGTGCAGTCGTTTGCCGAAACGACGCAAACAGCCTTTAGCATATCATGGACACTCATCTTTTCCCCTTCCTCAAGCCAAATCTGGCTTCCGCCCATTGAGGCGGCAAAGGCAGAGCATATTACAATATCATCCTCAGAAAGCCTGCCGGCTTCAATTTCCTCCATCACCAAAAGTAAGCTCATAACCTTAGTTACACTTGCCGGAGCCCTTTGGGTGTGGGCGTCTTTTTCATAGATGACCTGCCCGCTTATCTTTTCCATCAAAATAGCGGAAGGCGCAGGTATAGAAAGAGCCGATTCATCCAGCACCTCAATTGCTCCGGCCGAGCCGGTTAAAGCGGCTAATATCAAAAGTATGATAATAAATTTTCTCATTTTCGCCCTCCAAAGCAGCTTTGTCCCCAAATAGGGTTCGCTAATATATATGGCATTAAAGCTTTTTTTATTCAGGACTTGTCTTATGAAGAAAAGATTTCATCATACCGTTTTTTGCACCGTTCTTTTTTTATTTAAATGCTTAAAGTCAACTATATTCACGGCGGTTGAATATTCTGCCAAAGGTAAATGTATCCAGATTTCTAGTAAATTCAAAGGGTTTTGAACACTTTCAACAGGGTTTTCAACATTCCTTCAGATTCACATTCTTTTGTTTATTCATATATGGCATTTCCTGTATGTAAAAATACAGCCTTATCTTATGTCGGGACACAAAAAAGAGGCTTGACAAATGCGGATTTTTGTGACTCGCTCTTATTAAGGGCAAAAGAAAAGCGCCTTCGGAAAACTTCTCCAAAGGCAGCTTGCATATAAGGGTTTCTAGGGAATTTCACGGTACATTGCCGGTGCGTCACTTTTGGCCACCGACTCGGCAATAGCCATTACTTCAACCTTGATGCTTCGCTGACCAAAGTTGATTTCAATAATATCACCAATCTTTACATTATAAGATGCCTTTGCGACACGGCCGTTCACTAGAACCCTTTCCCCGTCGCAGGCCTCATTGGCCACCGTTCGCCGCTTTATAAGCCGAGTAACCTTTAAATATTTGTCCAGTCGCATATTTTCTCCTTTCTACGCTAGCCTAGCCAATATAATCGGATTATATTGGCTAGGCTAAAGGCACGGACAAGCTGCCCGTGCCTTTTTGCTATATAAGCTGACAAATGATGAAACCAGAAACCATCCCAAAAACCTGCCTTTAGATGTTTATAGAAAGGCAAAGCTTTTGACGGTTAAGATTTTTTATTATAAAATATTACTATCTGTCTACAGAGTCCTTAAGGGCCTTTCCTGCCTTGAAAACAGGAACACGGGAAGCAGGAATCTGGATTTCTTCCTTGGTTTTGGGGTTGCGGCCAATTCGGGCCTCTCTCATTTTAACATCAAAAACACCAAAGCCAACAAGCTGAACCTTCTCACCTGTTTCTATAGTTTCGCTGATAGTTTGAAGCATTGCCTTAACTGCACGCTCGCAATCTTTCTTGGACAACCCGGTTTTTTCTGCCACCTCGGCTATAAGCTCTGCTTTGTTCATAATTTCCTCCTAATTGATTCTTTTTAAAGTTGTTCTCATAAATAGCATGGTAATATATAGAGTTTTGCTAAAACGCAAAAATTCTAATCAGTTTAATGGGTTTTGCACGGCCTTAGCTTCCTGATAAAGCTCTTCCATCTCATCAAGGTTCATTTTATCCAAACTTAGGCCTTTTCTTTCTGCGGAGTCTTCAATATAGTTAAAGCGCCGGATAAATTTATCACAGCTTCTATGGAGAGCCTGCTCGGGGTCAACATCTAAAAATCTGGCAGCATTGACCGCAGCAAAAAGTAAATCCCCCAGTTCTTCAGTTATGGCCTCTGAGTTATCTTCGTCTATAGCCTCGTAAAGCTCCGACAGCTCTTCTTTTAGCTTGTCCATAGCTCCGCTAATATTCGGCCAGTCAAAGCCGGCTTTTTGAGCCTTTTTTTGTATTTTTTCCGCCCGCCAGAGAGAAGGCAGGCTTTCCGCCACGTCAACCATGGTTTTTGTGACGGTGGTTTGAGCCTTTTCACGTTTTTTAAGCTCGTCCCAATTTTGCAGAACCTGCTGACTGCCCGAAACATTGGTATCTCCAAACACATGGGGATGACGGAAAATCAGCTTTTTGACAGCGGTATCCGCAACATCGTCCAGATTGAAGCTTCCTTTTTCCTCCTCAATGTGAGAGTGGAAAATGACCTGCATCATAAGGTCGCCCAGTTCCTCCTTAAGGTGTTCGGGGTTCTTTTCGTCTATGGCCTCGCAAACCTCATAGGCCTCTTCCAAAAGATTGCGGCGGATGCTCTCGTGAGTTTGCTCCATGTCCCAGGGGCAGCCCCCCGGGGAGCGCAATATCTCTATTATTTTGCGAAAATCGCTAACATCATATACGGATTTATATTCAAAATCTACCACATTTTTCATCCTTCCGCAAGTTGATTTTTATCTTTAGACAATCTTATAAAATGCATAGCTTATATCTGTGCATATATCTGAAATCTCTTGACATTCAAAGGTTTTTGTTGCTTTTATCGCTGATGGCGCATATTTTACCCCTCTTTGCCTAAAGCTATTTTTTCACATGAAAAAGCTTGGCAAGCTTTTCTCCCTTTGGTATCAAAAGCATATCATCCATGGTAATGGCCTTTGTCGCTATTGTAAGTACAATATAACACAAGGCGGCAACCGCAACGGCAGCCCCCAGTGCCAGCAAAACGCTAAATCTATCCGGCTGGGCTCCGGCACCCATAAGTTCCAAGGCGGCGGGATATATAAGCCAAGCGGCGGCCCCCATAGCAAGGCAGTTTATAAGGGGCTTTGCAAATATTTTTCCAAGGCTGGGGCGCTCGGGAAGTTTTTTTATAACAAACCATAGGTTTAAGCCGCCCATAACCACATAGCAGATTAAAGTGCCTATGGGAGCGCCGTAGATATTTATATTAGGATTGCCAACAAGGAGCCAGTTTAATACAATATTGAGGCTTCCGCCGATGAGCATGGTATACATAGGCAGTCTTTCCCTGCCCCCTGCCTGTAATATCGCTGTGGTCATAAGAGACAGGCAGACAAAAAATGAGGCTATGCCCATAATGGCAAGAAGGTCTGCCCCCTGTCCGGCGCTGCCGTAATACAAGGCGTCCATAATGGGAGAAGATAGAACACTTAGACCTATGGCCATGGGAAGAGCTATTATGGTTGAAATGCGAAGAGAGGACTCTATAACATTTTTAGCTTCAGAAAAATGTTTTTTTGCCAGAAAGCCCGCTATGGCAGGAACAATGCTTATGGTAAGAGGTGTAATGAGGGCGGCGGGGAGATTATATAAGGTAAGGGCCTTTGAATACACACCAAACAGCACCTTAGCCTCATCATAAGAAAAGCCGGCGGAGTTTTGAAGCTGGCCTAAGATAAGCTTTGTATTAACAAGGGTTATGATGCTAAGTACGCTTGAACCCAGAGCAATGGGCACACCTATTTTTACAAGTCTTTTTAATATGACTTTCTTACTGTCGGAAATATCTCCCCCTTCCGGAAGAAGCTCGTTTACATGGGCGGCTTCGGCCTTCATGCGCTTTTTAGCCGCAAGACCCATATAGACACAGGCGGCAAGAGAGCCAACCGCCACACCGGAAATGGCTCCTGCTGACAGCATGGGAAGGCTCGCCCCCCTGTTTTGAAGGATTAGGACAACAGCAAGACCGAAGACCACTTTAACTGCCACTTCAATAATTTGGGATATGGAGGTTGGGCGCATATCAGATAGCCCTTGAGTATAGCCTCTGAAGGCTGACATAACACAGACAAGGATAACAGCCGGAGCCATAGCAAAAACACTTTGGCTTGCCTCCACATCCATCATGAAAGCCGCAAGCTCTGTGGGGAATATTAACATAACCACAGTTCCCGCAATGCCAAGAGCGACAAAGGCCGTCATGGCCACCTTAAAGGTTCTTTTAATTTGCAGGGGCTTATTAAGGCTGTTTGCCTCGGAAATAAGTTTTGCCAGAGCAATGGGAAGTCCCGCTGTCGATAGGGTCAGCAGCACATTATATAGGTTGTACGCAACGTTAAAATGGGCAAATCCCTCGTCTGTCAGGATGTTTCCCATGGGGATTTTGTAGATGGCCCCAAGGATTTTTATTATCACCACAGCAGCCGTTAGTATAACAGCGCCGTGAAGGTAGTTTTGGTTTTTTGATGCCGGCATTTTGCACCTCCAAAATTTATAAAAAGCCGCATAAGTTTTATTAAAATGCTTTGAGGTTTATTATACCACAGGCACGAAGTGCTCCCGTGGTATATGCCATCAAATCCGTATGATATCTGCGAAGCGGATGCGGAGCGGATATTATACTATATATGCGGCAAAGTCAGTGCATTTGCTTTCCTGCCGCCTCTTTTCGTGACAAGTCGTATTACAATACACCAAAAGGCATGAAAAATCAAGAAAATCTATGAGTTTAATTTTATTTATACAAGAATGTCAAATTTAATGTTTTTTTGACATATATTAAAATTAATTGTCAACAAAGGTTTTATTTGTTATTATATACAAACAATATAATAACTCCTTTAGCTC
>CAZTXG010000028.1:14339-22379 GCA_964617335.1 uncultured Oscillospiraceae bacterium | reverse complement strand
CCTGTCTATTTATGATACCACTGCTATAATTTTTGTCAATATGGATTACCTGCCGAGAGTCTTCATAAAAGAAGTTCTACGGCTTTGTTGGGATTTTCGGCCTATCTATATAAAACAGAGCTTTTTGTTTTGTTAAGAAGTTTAACCAAAACAAAAAACGGCACGGGAATATTCCCGTGCCGTTTAACAAACACTTAGTCTATGCCATATTATTTAGTTTAACTGAAAGCTTCGACTTTTTATTTGCCGCATGATTTTTATGAATCAAACGCTTAGTTGCAGCATGGTCTATCGTTTTAACAGCGACCTTATAGGCACTGACGGCTGCATTGCGATCGCCCTCTGCCACTGCCGTGTCAAACTTTTTAAGATTTGTTTTCATCTGTGTTTTGAAAGCCTTATTCTTAAGGTTTTGTGCCTTTGAAAGCTCGTCCCTCTTGGCAGATGATTTGATGTTGGGCATTTACTTGCCACCTCCTCCTATAAAATGTCTGTTGCGGCGTATACCTTCCCGCAGAGATATATTCTATCATGCAAAGAAGCATTTTGCAAGCGTTTTTTAACTTTTTTAAAAAAATTTTTTCTCTTGCATATCTAGTTTTTTCTTTAAGCTATAGCACAAAATGTAGTATATAACAGAGTACTTTTAGATGTTTAATGTTGTTTTGGAGGCAATATGGAAACTTATAAGCAGCGAACAGATTTGGCTTTTGAGTCAAGGGAGCTTGCAAATGAAGACGCTGGAAAAGAGGTAGAGGGCATTGAATATTCTGAGTCAATTATCCATGGTGTCCAATGCAGAAAGCTTCAGGTTATAAGTAAGGCAGGGGCAGAAAACATTGGTAAACCCATGGGTGCTTACATCACCTTGGATATTTCAGCCCTTACAAGACGAGAAAGCGAATCTTTTGCAGAAACGGTTACAGCAATGTCTGAAGTTCTTTCTGAATTGGCTGGACTTAATAACAATGATCTGCTAGCCCTTGTTGTCGGCCTTGGTAACAGAGACATAACTCCTGATGCAATAGGCCCTCTCACGGCGGAGAGCACTCTTGTTACCCGCCATTTAAAATCCCAGATGCCGGATGACTTTGCTTTTTTCAGACCCGTATCTGTTATTAGCCCCGGAGTGCTGGGAACTAGCGGCATTGAAAGCGCCGATTATATTAAGGCAGTTTGCAAATCCCTCTCTCCAGACTTAATAATTGTTGTTGACGCTCTTGCCGCCAAAAGTTTTGACAGGCTTTGCAGAACTGTTCAGATTACAGATACCGGAATAACCCCCGGCTCCGGTGTCGGAAACAGCCGTGCCCAAATTAATAAGGAAACTATGGGTGTGCCGGTAATTGCTGTAGGTGTGCCCACAGTTGTGGATATTAGAACTGTATTAGCAGAGTATTGTATTGATGAAGCTTCAGGAATGGTTCGGAACAATGATATGATAGTTACGCCCAGAAGTATTGATAGCGAAGTAGCAAATACATCTAAACTAGTTGCATATGCGATTAACCTTGCTTTGCACAAGGGAATTACCATTGAGGATGTAGATATGCTTGTAGGTTAGAAAATGTTTCACGTGAAACATTCTAGGTTTTTATTATGACTGCTGGTTTTAGCAAATGCATTGTTTCACGTGAAACAATGCATTTGCATCTAAGCAGCACTTGAGGCTTGTAAAAAAATAAAGAATTTAATAAACTCATTGAAAATACGGCAACATACTGATATAATAACAAAAAGCAAAGTGTATGGGGGAATAAGAATGGGCAAAATAGTTGCAATTGTCAACCAAAAAGGCGGTGTGGGTAAGACAACAACCTGCATAAATCTTAGTTATGCCCTACATATACGGAATAAAAAGGTATTGCTATGTGACTGTGACCCCCAAGGAAACAGCACTTCAGGCCTTGGTGTAAGCAAAACAAGCAGTCCAAATGCTTATGATATCTTGCTGAACAACGAAGCTGCGGAAAACGCAATTATAAAAACCAATTACTGCGACTTGATTCCGGCAAACAGAGAGCTTTCTGGCGCACTAATTGAACTGGTCAGTACAATTGGACGGGAATATGTTCTAAAAGATGCTCTTGAGTCTGTAAAAGATTCCTATGATTACATATTTATAGATTGTCCGCCTTCATTGGAGCTTCTAACATTAAACGCCTTATGTGCGGCTGACACGGTTTTAGTCCCTGTTCAAAGCGAGTATTTTGCTTTGGAAGGGCTTACAGACCTTATGAGTACAGTAAAAACCATAAATAGACGGCTTAACCCTGAGCTTTCCTTAGAAGGAATTGTGCTTACAATGTTTGACTCTAGGACAAATCTATCCATCGAGGTAGAAGATGAAATTGTAAAGTTTTTCGGCGCTAAGGTATATAATACTAGAATACCAAGAAATGTGCGTATAAGTGAGTCTCCAAGTCACGGTAAACCTGTCATAGCCTATGACAAAGGTTCAAAAGGGAGCAAAGCTTATCTTAAGCTGGCAAGTGAATTTATAAGGCGGCAAAAATAAGGCAGTTCGGCAGACAGATAAGGAATTAATGCTGCCCAGCGAAGGGATTGAGGTGTAAAATGGCCGAAAAAATACAGAAAAGGGGTTTAGGACAGGGGCTAAGTGCTTTATTTGGAGAAGATACTCTGGAAAATGAGCTTAGCGGTGCTTTAAACCTTGCTATAGAAAAGGTTGAACCCCGATCAGACCAGCCAAGAAGCGTGTTTGATGAATCTAGCCTTCAAGAACTGGCAGATTCAATAAGCCAGTTTGGAATTATACAGCCCATAACAGTGCGAAAGCTTGATTCCGGCTACTATCAAATAATAGCTGGAGAGCGCCGCTGGCGGGCAGCTCGCCTTGCCGGTCTTAAAGAAGTTCCCGTTAGGGTGATAGAAGCAGATGATAGGCGTACAATGGAGCTTGCTTTGGTTGAAAACCTCCAGCGTGAAGACTTAAATCCTATAGAGGAGGCCAGGGGTTTTCATTCTTTAATGCAGGAATATGGTTTGACTCAAGATGAAGCCTCCCAAAGTGTTGGGAAATCCAGGCCGGCCATTGCTAATTCCCTTCGCCTTTTAAGTCTTACGCCGCCTGTCTTAGCAATGGTTGAAGATGGGGATATCTCCGCAGGCCATGCTCGAACACTTTTACCCATAAAAGACGAGGCCCTGCAGCTAAAAATGGCGAATAGAGTCTATGAAGAAGGCCTTTCTGTCCGTCAAACTGAGCAGCTTGTGACAAAGCTTCTTTCAAATTTAGAAAGTACGGTAGAAACTTCGTCTGAAAAACAGGAAATTGCAGTAGACTATATAGCAGATACCCAGCGCCGTCTGACCACCGCCCTTGGAAGAAAGGTTATAATAAAAAACAGCAAGCGCAGGGGTAAAATTGAGCTTGAATATTACGGCAGCGAGGACAGAGAAGCCTTAATTGATTTGCTTTTCGAATTTAGCTTCTCGAAGGAAGATAAAATTTAATGAAATAAAAGTAAGAACTAGAAAATTAAAGTTTAGGAGAGAGCAAAATGCTTGATATTAAAATTATTCGTGAAAATCCTGACGAGGTTAAGCAAAGACTTAAAAACAGAATGATAGACTGCGACTTGCAGCTTGATAGAATATTGGAGCTGGACACCCTGCGCCGTGATCTGATTTTTAAAACAGAGTCGGCCAAAAGTGAGCAAAATAAGGTTTCTAAAGAAATTCCTCAGATGAAAAAAGCCGGAGAAGATACAAGCCAAATCATCAAAAAAATGAATTCCTTAAAGGAAGACATTAAAGAAATGGATAATCAGTTGCGTGGTATAGAAGATGAATATACGGAGCTCATGCTTTCTCTGCCAAATTTACCTGACCCAGATCTTGTGGCTGGTGGAAAGGAAAACAACCAGGCCTTGTGTTATTTTGGGGGAAGGACCCATGACTTCGAGCTTAAAAATCATGTTGACCTATGCACCGAGCTAGGTCTTATTGACTATGAGCGCGGAGCAAAGCTCTCCGGCAACGGATTCTGGCTTTATAGAGGCATGGGTGCCCGCCTTGAATGGGCACTCTTGAACTACTTTATCGAAAACCACGAAATGGATGGTTATGAAATAGTACTGGTTCCTCATATGCTTGGCTATGATTGCGGTCTTACCGCAGGACAGTTCCCAAAGTTTAAGGACGAAGTGTATTGGATAGATGATGGCGGTGATAATCAGAAGCACTTTTTGCTGCCCACAGCGGAAACCGCCCTTGCAAGTCTACATCGTGACGAGATTTTAAATGAAGCTGACCTGCCGAAAAAATATATTTCCTACTCCCCCTGTTATCGTAAAGAAGCCGGCTCATATCGTGCTGAGGAGCGCGGTATGATACGAGGCCATCAGTTTAATAAAGTTGAAATGTTCCAAGTTACCACACCGGAAAATTCGAAAAAGGCCTTTGACGAGCTTGTAACCCGTGCCGAATCTCTTGTAAAAGAGCTGGGCCTTAAATTCCGCACAGTTAAACTTGCAGCGGGAGACTGCTCTGCATCCATGGCCCGTACCTATGATATTGAGGTATACATCCCTTCTATGGGCGGTTATAAAGAGGTTTCCTCTGTTAGCAATGCTCGGGATTATCAGGCCCGCAGAGGTCAAATTCGCTATCGGCGTGAGGACGGCAAGATTGATTATTGCCACACGCTGAACGGCTCCGGCCTTGCCACAAGCCGCATTTTCCCAGCAATTGTCGAGCAATACCAGCTTGCCGACGGAAGCATTGAGGTTCCTAAAGTTTTAAGGAAATACTTAAGGGGCAGAGAGCGTATTAAAAAAGAGGATAAACTCCGTGTAAATATTAAAAGCGCCTTTACCTGCGGAACCTGTGAGTAAACTATCTGCCATTTTGGCCTTTATCCTTTGAGCTTAATGAAACCTTACTATTAAAGCTTTTATTAAAAATTATATAAAAACATCAGGCTTTATCTTTTTAAGATAGAGCCTGATGTTTTTATGTCTTTATTGTCTATTTCATGCTTCCAGTGTCTAAAAAGCGCTGATGCCAAGACAGGGCGAGGGGCAGATTGTGAGGTGTCTGGCAGGGGCCGCATTTTTCGACTGCGCCATTGTAATAATCCCAAAGCATTTCACGATAATCGGGATGGGCGCATTTTTCAATCATCTCAAAGGCCCTTTCCTTAGGGGATTTTCCGCGCAAATCGGCAAATCCCCACTCGGTTACTATGTAATCCGTATCATGCTCGGTGCTGTCCACATGGGAAACCATGGGAACAATGCGGGAGATGGCCCCGCCCTTTGAGGTGGAGGCTGTTGAAAAAATGGAAATCTTTGCGTTTCGGCAAAAATCATTAGACCCGCCAAGACCGTTAACCATATGGGTTCCATAGGCATGGGAGGAGTTCACATTTCCGTAGATATCAGCTTCCAAAACACCGTTTAAAGAGACAAGCTCCATAGGCAAAATTTGCGCCGAGCCGTTTGAAAAATCAAGGCTGCGAACAACAACGCACTCTTTAAACTTTTCAATATTATCATAAAGGGTGGAAAATCCAGAGGGGGTTATATCCATGGCAGTTGTAGAGGCCTCGGAAATGGTGCCGTCCAGAAGGCCTAAAAGGGCCTGCTCGCCAAGAACCTCCGTATACATTTTAAGGTTTTTAAAGCCCATTTTCATCATTTCGATGAGGACACAGTTTATAACAAGGCCGGTGCCGCACTGAAATGTGAAGTCCTCAGGGATGGCTCCCTCGGCAATTTCCTGTTTTAATAATGATACGACCTGATTTGCAATCTCTTTGTGCAGGGGCTTGACTTCGGGGAAAACCAAATCTGTGTCAATTTCCTCATTAATGACAATACCGGCAATTTTGTCCGGGTCACATATGCAGTAAGTGACGCCCGCCCGTTCGGCCGGAGATGAGAAGGTTGTTCCTGCGGGAACGTGTAAGTCATGGATACCCTCAAGGGATTCAGGCGCAGCCAGATTAAGCTCTAAAAAAATCTTATCCGCACAGGCTACCAAGGTTTCAACAATTCCGCCGGAAACTCCGGGGACAAAACTTCCGTCCTCATATATCTTGCAGCATTCTATTATGGCAATATCAACCTTGCCAAAATGCCCTCTTTGAATTTTGGAAGAAATTTGGCTTAGGTGGCAGTCAATAAATTCAAGCTCACCGGCATTTACCGCGTTTCTGCAAATTTCGCTCCACTGAAATCCAATAAATTTCTTTAAGCATCCGGCTTCCACAAGAGCGCCTATATGCTTTACACCTCTTGCCGCAGCGTTTATGAGTGTCATCTCTTTTGCCTCACCCGCTTTGGCCAGGGCTTGGGGAATAAGTCGGGGATAGCCGGTTCCAAAACCGCTTGTGCAAATAGTCATTCCTGTTTTAAAGCTTTTTGCAGCCTCTTCAGGGCTCATGACGCGGTCTAAAAATTTTTGCGATAATATACGCTGTTGAACCGCGTCTGTTTCTGTGTGTACGCGCATCGTAGTCCTCCATCATAAATAGTATTTAAAAACGCGATTGACAATCCCAAACACGGCTTATATACTTTAAGGCATATGAGAAAGCGCTTAGGATATAATGTCGGTATAATCGACATCTCTTCAATAAAAGTCTAATCTTGATTATACAACATTTTGGGAAGAAAGGAAACAAAAATGAAGAAAATATTTGAACCGGTAAACCTTGGAGGTCTTAGCCTTAAAAATCGCATTTTAAGAAGCGCTACCCTGACAGATAAAGACAGCCAAAATGGCATCTATCTGCCTAATCACGCGGAAGTATCTGAGCAGCTTTCTAAAAATAATGTTGCCTGCATAATCTCCGGAATGATTTGCGTCGGCACTAATTCCAGCGCTGCTGACTTTGCCCCTCGGGCTGACCACAAAGACTTTCCCGAGCGTTTTAAAGAGGCCTGTGACGCTGCCCATAAAAACGGCGCTAAGTTTGTTGCACAGCTTGCCCACGCAGGAGCAAACGCCATGGTTTTTGATGTGGGTGAAAACCCCTGGGCACCCTCGGACATACTTTCTTCAATGGGCTTTGAAGCTAAAGAAATGACTTTAGAGCAAATTGACCTTGTAATAAAGGATTTCGCCAAAGCCGCAAAAATATGCAAGGACGCCGGAGCAGATGCAGTTCAGCTTCACAGCGCCCATGCCTATTTGATAAGTCAGTTTTTAAGCCCCTATTACAATAAGCGCAGCGATAAATACGGCGGCACATTGGAGAATCGAGCCAACTTCCTTTTTGAGGTTTATAGCGCAGTCAGAGAAGTTGTTGGAAGTGATTATCCCATTTGGATAAAAATAAACTATGATGACCTTATAGGCGAAGGCGGAACCCGCGGCGATGATTGTATCTGGGTCTGTAAGGAAATGGAAAAGCTGGGAATTAACGCTATTGAAATAAGCTCCGGCCTTGGCCTTGACAGGGAATCTCGTCCTATGCAAAAAGCCCTTGAGGGAGCCATGGCGGGTCATTTCACAGAAGGCGCTTTGAAGGTGGCTGAAGCTGTGGATACCGATATAATTAGCGTCGGCGGTTACCGCACTAAGGAGCAAATTGAAAACTGCCTAAACCTTGGTAAAATAAAGGCCATTGCCATGAGCCGCCCCTTTGCCGACCCAAAATATATTGCCGACTGGGAATAACTTTTTAAAAACACAGTCCTTGGGGTCTATCGTCTGCTTTTTGCTGTATTAAGAGCTGGACCTTTGTTTGAGGGATACGAGGGCAAAAATGTTTTACTGTTTTTATTTTGTCTCAAATATCCCCCCCTACGGCTTGCTAATCTCCGATTTTTGACATATAATATCAGCTAAGATATATTATCTGTCTATATAAAAACCTCTTTATGGAAGGAGCAAAACCATGAATACAAATGAACATAATAAAGACGGCGGCTGCGGCTGCGGACACGACCATTCCCATGAGCATAAGCACGAGGAAGGCTGCGGCTGCGGACACAGCCATACCCACGAGCATACCCATGAGGAAGGCTGCGGCTGCGGGCACAGCCATACCCACGAGCATACCCATGA
>CAZTXG010000028.1:0-14239 GCA_964617335.1 uncultured Oscillospiraceae bacterium | reverse complement strand
TGCGGCTGCGGGCACAGTCACTCTCATGACCATTCCCACAAGGTAAGCGGTCCCGACGAGACTTTGGCTCTTTTAAGCTATATGCTGGACCATAACCGTCACCATGCCGAGGATTTGCATGAAATCTATCATTCTCTGGAGGCAAACGGTAAAAAGGAAGCTGCTAATATCTTGCACGAGGCCATGGGCGACTTTAATAAGGCAAATGACAAGCTTGAGCAGGCTTTAAAGCTGATAAAATAAATATCTCGCCTTAAAACCGCTTTGTGTCAAAGACAAAGGAGGTATATTCATGTGTCTTTCAAGCGCTTACGAAAGAAGCAACGGAGTAGATAAGCTTATCTGCGAAAAAATCACACAGGTTGAAGTTGAAGATAAGGCCATTAGGCTAACGGATTTGCTGGGCAAGCAGACCCTTGTCCCCGGTTCTATAAAAAGCATTGATCTAAACAAAAATGCAATCTACATTATCCCTGCAAGCTAAGTTTATACTAAAAACATCCGGTGAAGGAATCTTCACCGGATGTTTTTTTGTTGTCGGAAATAAATCCATATGCTTTTTACTTTAATATTTTATTATGTATGACGATTTTACCTTATACCTTTTCCAAAAGCTCCGCCCCGTATAAAAGGGCAAAATCTAAAATATCCTTATAAACCTCGTCTTTATTGGTTTCATTTAATATTTCATGTCTGGCACCGGGATAAAGCTTCAGGCTAACATTTTTAACATCGGCACAAAGATAGCTGTCATAAACCTTTCTGACTCCCTCACCATAATCGCCCACAGGGTCCATGTCTCCGCTGATAATGAGCAGGGGCAAATCCTTCCGCAGGGATTCGAAGGCTTCAGCTTTGTTTGAAATAATATTAGTATCCAAAAGGTTAAGCATTCCGTCCAGAGAAAAAAGGAAGCCGCAGTAATCGCTGGCAATATATTCATTTACTATAAGAGGGTCACGGCTTAGCCAGTCAAATTTTGTGCTAACTTCGTCATAACGCTCATTATGCTTGCCAAAGGAAAGCTTATCTATAAAATCACTTTTGTGGTTTTTACCTCGGAAAACCCGCATAAGCTTTATAATAGACTTTGCGGCAACAGCCTTGGAATTTTGCGCTCCTGTACCGCAGATTATAAGCCCGTCGATGGCGGCGCTGTATTTTGAGGCAAAAATACGAACAATAAAACTGCCCATGCTATGTCCAAACAAGAAATGTCTCTTGTCTGGGTTATCTTTTTTGGCTATCTGCGCTAACCTTCTAACATCTTCCACCATAAACTCTGCCTGATTTCCGTCCAAAAACAGACCCAAATGCTCTATATCTTTAACACTTGAGCCATGTCCCATATGGTCATGTATGTAGACGGCAAAGCCCGCATTGCAAAGATAGGCGGCAAAGTTTTCATAGCGCAGAGAATGCTCTGCCATGCCGTGGACGATTTGGAATATGCCCTTTACTTCACCTTCAGGTATAAAGCGGTGATAGCAAATATTATCGCTGCCATTGCTGCTAATAAAAAAGCCCTGCTGTTTTTCCATCATGCCAACCTCCGCAATCTTTATTTTGCCATTTAGCTTCAAAGCCTCAGATTTTAAATCTTCAGGGTTTATGAGCTTTTAATTACTATTAATTATATTCTCAAAGCTCCGCCCCGTCAAGCCTGCAAAAGCCTAGCCCATAATCTTAAAAAAAGTACAGCAGACAAATCCCCTAAGGTCTTGCAGCTGTACTAGTATATTATTCATCAGCAGTATTTGTTTTTCCTGCTAAATCAGATTATACATCATTTTTCCTCAAAAAACAAGCTGTTTTGTCAAAAGGCAAAAACTGTCACTTGAACAAAAAATTTTTCACTTAAAGCTGTTTTCTCATTACTTAAAAACAGCAGCTTCGAATCATTCCAAAAAACTTGGAACCTCTTTTAAAGTACTTGAAAAATTTGTTAAAATATTGTAAACTCATGCCAAGGAGAGTGGTAAAAATGAATAAGTTTTTAAAGATTTTTCTCAGCTTGGTTCTTCTTCTTGTTTTAATTATCGGCGGATATGTTGCCTATGTTTTTATCGATTTTTATCGCCTTGACGATATGCTGGAGCTTGAGGCACAAAACTTTTCCGATGAAGCAGCCTGTCTTGATACTGAATACCTTATCGTCTGCTATAATGTTGGCTTTGGTGCCTACAGTGATGATTACAGCTTTTTTATGGACGGGGGCAAATATTCAAGGGCTTTCAGCCGTGAAGCTGTTTATGAAAACCTCGACGGTGCCTTTGCTGCTGTAAAAAGAGAAAATCCGGACTTTGTTTATTTTCAAGAGATAGATATCGGCTCCACCCGCAGCTATCAGGTGGACCAGTATGCCTTAGCAAGGGAAGCCTTCCTCAATTTCGGCAGTGTTTTTGCCCAAAACTACGACTCGCCTTATTTGTTTTATCCCTTTACCCAGCCCCACGGAAAATCTGTTGCCGGTATTGTTACCTTATCCTCCCTTAAAATAGATGAGGCTGTGCGCCGCAGCCTGCCTATTGAAGATTCCTTTATGAAGCTTGTGGACCTTGACCGCTGTTACAGTGTTACAAAAGTACCTGCGGAAAACGGAAAGAACCTCTGCCTTTATAATCTTCATCTTTCGGCATACAGCTCTGACGGCAGCATAGCCACAAGGCAGCTTGAGGTACTTTTTGAGGATATGTCCTCTGAATATGAGGCAGGTAACTACATTGTCTGCGGCGGGGATTTTAACAAAGACCTTTTGGGCGACTCCTCAAAAATCTTCGGAGTCTCCGGCGAGGAATTTACCTGGGCCCAGAGCTTTCCCTTTGAGCTTATGCCAAAGGGTTTTAGCCTTATAGCTCCCCTTGACGAAGAAAATCCCGTTCCTTCCGCAAGAAACGCAAACGCTGCCTATGATCCAAAAACCGCCTTTGTCCTCACTATAGACGGCTTCATAGTTTCCGATAATGTGGAAGTCATTTCCTCCGCCGTAATAGACGAGGGCTTTGCCTGGTCCGACCATAATCCGGTAAAAATGCGCTTTTCGTTAAAATCCGATATGTAATTTAAATTAAGGAGAGGCACATGAAACAAAAATCTGCTTCCAGACTGCTATGTTCTCTAATTGCCGTACTTATGCTTTTCTCTTTTTTTCCGGCAAGTGCGGCAAGGGCGGCAAACAGCCCCTTTTCGGATGTAAACAACTGGGACTACTATGCAGGCGAAATTGTTTCCATGTACAATCAGGGGGTAGTAAACGGCTATGGAGACGGTCGTTTTCTTCCGCAAAATCCTGTTAAAACCGGCGAGGCCATTAAGCTTATTTTATCCGTGGCCGGCATTGATTACACAGGTTACACCGGCAAAACCAGCCCTTGGTACTCAGACTGCATGGAGTGGGCCTATTCAAACGGCATAGCTCCCCGAGGAATTGACCCCGAGGCTTATGCCAGTCGTGAGGAAATTGGTGAATACATCTTAAATGTTTATCAGATAGATTTTTGGGAAACCGAAACCGACGCATTTACCGACACTTACTCTCAGGTTGCCAACACCCTTTACGATCTTGGTATTATAGCGGGCATTCCCAACGGCGACGGAACGGTTTCTTTCGGCGGCCGGCAAAATGTCAAGCGCGGAGACACCTGCATTATGCTATATCGTCTCATTGACCTTTTAGATCAGCCTGACTGGAGCTATGTAAATGACCCTGACCCATATGCGCTTTTAGATTACAGCCATTATATGCTTGCTCGTCCGGAAAAACTTAATACCTACGACGATTCTGTAAATGCCTGGTGCTGGATGCTTGTAAACTCCTCATTCAACGAGGTTTTTACAAGTGACCTCAGCTGTCATATAAGTGAAATTCAGTACATAATCGATAAAATTGTTGAGTCTTATAACTACGCCATTTTTGAATATACCGAATACTCCTCCTTCCTCCGCACTTGGACGGTAATCGCAGATTATTATTATGACAACAGCGGAAACTGCTATAACATAAGCTTTAGCCTTTCTCTTGAAAACGCCCAGGGCATACCAAACAGCACTATCGCATGGCAGATACCGGCTTTTGAAAATGCCTGCGCCGACATTGTAGCCTCCCTTTATGCAAGCGGTGAGCTGAAGCCCTCCATGAGCATTAAAGAAAAGGCCTATATCCTCTATGTCTACACGGCTCTATTGCTTGAATACGACACAGGTTATACAAATTATACCGGCTATGACGCGGTGTTTTCAAATATCACAGTTTGTCAGGGCTATACAGGTATGTATAACTATCTATGTAATCTTGCCGGTGTTCCCATGGGTGGAATGACTGGTTTTGCCGGCGGGGAAAATCACGTCTGGTCAAGGATAAACTCCGAAGGAGTCTGGTATAACATAGACACTACCTGGGCCGACCCCTTTCCCGATACTCCGGGCTACTGGGACGACTCATGGTTTTGGCTTACGGATAATGAAATTAAATACAGCCCAAATTCCAGAACCTTTGAAATAGACTATTTGGACTATGGTTTTTAAACCTTTTTATTAAATTATGGGCGCAGCTTAGTCTTAAGCTGCGCCCATATCTTTATGTCCCTATTGCGAAAACTTATCTCTTTGCTCCACCGCAAGGGCATCACAGCGATTGTTAAACTCGTTATCCCCATGGCCCTTAACCCAGTTAAAGCTGACCTCATGGAGGGAAAGAAGCTTATCCAGCCGCTGCCAAAGGTCGGGGTTTTTAAGTTCCCCATCCTTTCTTTTCCAGCTTTTTGCCTTCCAGCCTTTCAGCCAGCTCTTATTTATGGCATTGACTATATACTGGGAATCTGTGTAAAGCTCTACTTTACATGGCTCTTTCAAGGCTTCAAGAGCTTTTATAACAGCCATAAGCTCCATGCGATTATTTGTGGTTTCCTTTTCCCCTCCGGATATTTCACGTTCTATGTCTCCATATTTCAATATGGCTCCCCAGCCTCCGGGGCCGGGGTTTCCGGAGCAGGCTCCATCGGTATATATGGTAACAGATTTCATGTATCCTCCTAATAAGATAACAGGGTCGGCAAATCTATCTTAACTTGCCGACCCTTTGATAATATTTCTTAATCCTCTTCTGCTTCCTCAGCATTTGGGCAATGGCCCTCCGGCAAATCTTCAGCTTCGTCCTCGTCAATTTCCTTTTCGGTGCGGGCAATGGAGATAACTCTGGAGCCTTCGCAAACCCGCATAAGCCGAACTCCCTGAGTGTCCCTTCCGAAGCTGCTTATGCTATCTGCCGCCATACGGATTATGGTGCCGTCGTCTGAAATCAGAAGAACGTCCTCATTGCCGTCTACCACTATGGCTCCGGCTATTTTGCCGGTCTTTTCCGTAACCCTGTAGTTTTTAAGACCCATGCCGCCGCGTCTTTGAGGAGTGGCGTCACTTCCACGGAGGTATTCTTCAATGGCAGTGCGCTTTCCATAACCGTTTTCCGTAACGGAAAGAAGGCTTCCCCCCTGCCTTGCACGGCAGGCGCCAACGCAATAGTCTCCCTCACGGAGTCTTATGCCCCGAACCCCCATGGCGTCTCTGCCCATTGCTCTGGCGTCAGTTTCCGCAAAGCAGATTGCCGCCCCGTCATGGGTTGCTATAAGGATGTTTTGCTTGCCGTCTGTCCGGCGGACAGAAATAAGCTCGTCTCCCTCTTCAAGGGTTAGGGCTCTTATGCCCACATTGCGAATATTCTTAAGAGCGTTGAGGTACATTCTTTTCACAGTACCCATTTTTGTGACCATGACAAGAAATTCTTCTTCATTGTCAAGCTCACGGGCGTGAATCATGGCGCTTACCCTTTCGCCTTGTTCAATGGGCAGAAGGTTAATGATGTTCATTCCCTTTGCCGTACGGGAAGACTCCGGAACAAGATAGCCCTTTTTGCGGTAGACCCTGCCGGTGTCTGTGAAGAATAATATAAAGTCGTGGGTGGAGGCTGTGAAAACAGTTTCAACATAATCCTCGTCACGAAGAGTTTGGGCTGCTATGCCCTTTCCGCCACGGCGCTGGGAGTGATAGGTGTCTGCCGGCATACGCTTTATATAGCCGGCCCTAGTAAGGGTGTAAACACACTCCTCCTCGTCTATAAGGTCTTCGATGTCAATATCATCTTCAACATCTTCAATATCCGTTCTGCGCTCGTCACCGAATTTGTCACGAATGGCTATAAGCTCAGTTTTTAAAACATCTTTAATCATATCCTCAGAGGATAACAATTCTTTATAATAGGCGATTTTTTCTTCCAAATCGTGATATTCTGCCAAGAGCTTTTCCTTTTCCAGTCCTTGCAGGCGCTTTAGCTGCATATCCAAAATGGCCTGAGCCTGAGTTTCCGAAAGGCTGAACTTGTTCATAAGGTTTTGCTTTGCGTCATCATAGCTTTCACGGATGGTGCGAATAACCTCGTCTATATTGTCCTGAGCTATTAAAAGTCCCTCAAGAAGGTGGGCCCTGTCTAAAGCTTTTTGAAGGTCAAACTGAGTGCGTCGGGTTATAATTTCCTCCTGGAACTGAAGGTACTCGTCCAAAATTTGCCGCAGGGATAAAATTTTAGGCTGGGACTGATTGTTTATTAAAGCCAGCATATTTATCGCGAAAGAGCTTTGAAGCTGGGTCTGGGCAAAAAGCCTGTTTAAAACAATTTGGGGATTTGCGTCCTTTTTAAGCTCGATAACTATGCGCATACCGTTTCTATCCGACTCGTCACGAAGACCTGAAATGCCGTCTAAGCGCTTATCCCTTACCTGGTCTGCTATGTTTTCAATAAGGTTGCGCTTGTTTACCTGATAGGGCAGCTCGGTGACTATGATACGCTGGCGGTTTTGCCCGTATTCCTCCATATCAGTGCGGGAACGCATAACAACCCTTCCCTTGCCTGTGGCATAGGCAGCTCTTATGCCGGAGCGGCCCATTATAATGCCCCTTGTGGGAAAATCTGGTCCTTTTACGTGCTCCATAAGGTCAGAAAGCTCTGCCTCGGGGTTTTCCAAAACGCAGATGCAGGCGTTTATAACCTCTGTAAGGTTGTGGGGCGGGATATTTGTTGCCATGCCCACGGCAATGCCGCTAGAGCCGTTTACAAGAAGGTTTGGAAATCGAGAGGGCAAAACTCTAGGCTCTTTTCTACTTTCGTCAAAGTTTGGTGTCCAATCCACCACCTGCTTGTCGATATCACGAAGAAGCTCGTCGGAAATTCTTGACATCCTCGCTTCTGTGTAACGGTAGGCTGCCGGAGGGTCGCCGTCTATGGAGCCGAAGTTTCCGTGACCGTCCACCAGCATATAGCGCATGGAAAAGTCCTGAGCCAAACGCACCATGGCGTCGTAAACAGAGGCGTCACCATGGGGATGGTAGCGCCCCAAAACGTCACCGACACAGGTTGCGGATTTTTTGAAGGGCCGGTCATTTGTAAGGTTGTCCTCATACATTGCATATAAAATCCGCCTGTGAACAGGCTTTAAACCGTCCCGCACGTCAGGCAGGGCACGGCCTACTATTACACTCATAGCATAGTCGATATATGAGGTTTTCATTTCTGTGACCAACTCTGTGGACACTATTTTTTGCTCGGGATACATTATATCCTCGGGCTTATAATCTTTTGCCATTGTGTGTATACCACCTTTTTTATTGCTTTCCTGCTGCGGGTAAAAATCATCTTTTAAGGGGCAGCTCCCCCTTTAAAGAGACAGCTTATATATCAAGATTTATAGCGTATTTCGCGTTATCCTCGATAAATTCCTTTCTGGGTTCAACTTTTTCTCCCATTAGGATAGTAAATATTTCGTCAGCTCTTATGGCATCATCAAGCCTTATCTGTTTTAAAACTCTGGTTTCGGGATTCATTGTGGTGTCCCAAAGCTCGTGGGGGTCCATTTCACCAAGACCTTTGTTCCGGCTGATGTCGATTTTACCCTTGCCGTCCTCCCCGCGCATTTCGGCGGCTATCCTATCGCACTCTTCCTCGGAAATGGCATAACGGGTGGTTTTACCCCGAACTAATTTAAACAGGGGAGGCATTGCGGCATAGACATATCCATGGTCTATTAAAGGCCGCATAAAGCGGAAGAAAAAAGTTAAAAGAAGGGTTCTAATATGGCTGCCGTCAACGTCGGCGTCGGCCATGATAATAACTTTGTGGTAGCGAAGCTTTGAGATGTCAAAGTCCTCACCTATCCCCGCGCCTAAGGCGGTTATAACAGGCATAAGCTTGTCGTTTCCATAGACCTTGTCGGCTCTCGCCTTTTCCACGTTAAGCATTTTTCCCCATAGGGGTAAAATTGCCTGATAACGGCTGTCTCTGCCGCCGGTGGCGCTGCCTCCTGCCGAATCTCCCTCGACAATGTAAATTTCGGTGAGGGCAGGGTCCCTCTCGTTGCAGTCCCTAAGTTTTCCCGGCAGGGTGCTGCCTTCAAGGGCGTTTTTTCGCCTTATATTTTCTCTGGCTTTGCGGGCTGCCTCCCTTGCACGGCTGGCTGTAAGAGCTTTCTCAAGGATGACCCTGCCCACGGCGGGGTTTTCCTCCAGAAAACGCTCAAACTTATCGGAAACTACATTATCCACAAGGGTTCTTATTTCCGAGTTTCCAAGCTTTGCCTTGGTTTGCCCCTCAAACTGGGCATCGGTGAGCTTTACGGAAATTATGCAGGCAAGGCCCTCACGGCAGTCCTCACCTGAGAGCTTTTCGTCACCTTTTAAAAGTCCGCATTTTTGACCATAAACATTCAGCACCCTTGTAAGGGCGGCCTTAAAGCCGGTTTCGTGCATTCCTCCCTCGGGAGTGTTGATGTTGTTGGCAAAAGAAATAATGTTTTCGTTATAGCTGTCGTTATACTGTATTGCAATTTCCGCAATGGAGTCGTTTCTTTCTCCCGACATATATATAACGTCATTATGAAGAGGGCTTTTTGCCCGATTTATAAATTTTACAAATTCCCGTATACCGCCTTCATAGTACATTTCATCTCGGATAGGCTCCTGCCCTCTTAAATCCTGGGTGGTTATTTTTAAGCCGCCGTTTAGGAAGGCCTGCTCCCGCATATGGGAAAAAAGAATTTCGTAGTCGAAGGTTCTATCTTCAAAAATCTGGTCGTCAGGCTTAAATAAAACAGTGGTGCCTGATTTGTCTGTGCTGCCGACAATCTTCAATTCCTGTGTGATGTCCCCTCGGGAAAATTTCATCTCATAGATGTTTCCGTTTTTATGAACCTGCACATAAAGCCACTGGGAAAGAGCGTTTACCACTGAAGCGCCAACGCCGTGAAGGCCTCCGGAAACCTTATAGCCCCCGCCGCCAAACTTGCCGCCGGCATGTAAAACTGTGAAAACAACCTCAAGGGCCGATTTTCCCGTCTGCTCTTGAATATCCACGGGTATGCCCCGGCCGTTATCGCTTACTTTTATTATATTGTCTTTTTCGATGCTTACTTCAATATGGCTGCAATATCCCGCAAGGGCCTCGTCTATGGAGTTATCCACAATTTCATACACCAGATGGTGCAGACCGCTTGAGGAGGTTGTTCCGATGTACATTCCGGGGCGCTTACGAACTGCCTCTAATCCTTCGAGAACTTGAATTTGTGAGGCATCATATTCTTCTGTTATCTTATCGGTGATTTCAGACATTTACTTCTTCCTTCCGCATTTTAAAAGGCCGGATTCCGGCTTTAGCTGTTTTATTCAAAATTTAATACCGAGGCTCTTTTTAAAAGAGTTGCCGAGGCAAGCTGGGATAAATAAACCGTTTGTGAGCCCTCATCATGACGGCAAATAACAAAGGACTTTGGTAAATCATCACTTACATTTACCACCTGACCCTTTTTCTCTGCCCTCGTTAGATAGTCTCTTGTTATATGGGAATGGGAGCTGTTATCAAGGTCAAAAACAGCAACTATATCCTTTTGCTGAACCACAACATTTTTTCCGAGATGGAGATACATTTAAAGGCTCCTTAAATAAAAGTTAAAAATTTATTTCCTGCTTAATCAAATGGTCATCCCCGACTGACTCTTCCATCAGAGACGTTTATTACCTGACCTCCTGTGCGCTCTTTTATCCTGGAGTCCTCACAGCAGGTGATGAAGGTCTGTCCGTCTCCAATTCGATTTAAGACAAATTCCTGACGTTTTGGGTCTAATTCACTTAAAACATCGTCTAGCAGGAGAACGGGATTTTCTCCGGTATCTTGAAAAGATACCTCCCGCTCTGCCATTTTAAGTGAAAGGGCTGCTGTTCTCATTTGGCCCTGGGAGGCATAATTTCTTGCTGTGATACCGTTTATATTTATTTCAAGGTCATCTTTGTGTATGCCCGTTAAAACACCGCAGGAGGCTATTTCAGCCTCACGGTGGCTTTTTTGATGTTCCTTTAGCCTTAAATAAATTTCACCGGCAGGGGCGAAGGGGTCTGTTACCGTGCTGACTGTGCCATAATTTACAGAAAGCTCCTCTCCATTTCCGGAAAAGCGGCTGTGTATGGCCTCTGCCTCCATAGAGAGCTTTTTTATATATGCCGCCCGATAGCGTATAATCTTAGCCGAGCAGCGGCACATAAAGTCTGAATATTCGTCTAAGGCATCTAAAAGGGAGGGTTTTTCCCGCCAGTCGCAAAGAATGCGCCTTTTATGCTCGTAAAGCCTTGTGTATTCCGATATAAGCTCGGCATAAGCGGGTTTTAACTGGGAGATTGCCATATCAATAAAACGGCGGCGCTCCTTTGCCCCTTCTTTTATCATGTTAAGGTCATCGGGGCAAAAGAGAACCACCCTGAAGGCGTCAGAAAGCTCTGAGGAATTTTTTCTCACTCCGTTTAAGCATATCTGTTTTCTGACGCAGCGGCCCATTTTTATATCTATTGTCTGCTGCCTGCCCTGGGAAAAAATATCCCCTTCAAGTTTTGAAAAATCACTGCCGAAGCGGATTAGCTCCCTGTCAAAGCGGGTGCGAAAGCCCCTGCCGCAGCTAAGCATAAAAACAGCTTCGAGAAGATTTGTTTTTCCTTGGGCATTTTCCCCTCTTATTACGTTTATGCCGTTAGAAAAATCAATGGACTGGTCCCAAAGGTTACGAAAGCCCGTAAGAGAAAGAGATGAGAGAATCATTTTTCTTCACCGCGGATAAGATAATTTTCGCCGTTAAAGCTGACCTTGTCCCCGTCATGAAGCTTTTTTCCCCGCTGGAGGCAAACTTTGCCGTTAAGCTCCACATTTCCCTCTTGAATATACATTTTTGCTTCGCCGCCGGAGCCTGCCGCCGCGCAAAGTTTTAAAAGAGCATCCAGCCTTATAAAATCCGTTTTTATTTTTATTTCTTCATAATTGCTTTGCATAAAACCTCCAATGCCTAAAAGGGCTTATCAGGATTTCAGCCTGACAGGTAAAATCATATATAAAAATTTATCAGAGCCGTCCTCCGGTGATATAACACAGGGGGAGGTGCCTGTATTTAAGCGTACAAGAAGCTTTTCTGCCGGTGCGGCCTTTAAAGCATCCTGTAAATATCGGTTGTTAAAGCCTATTTCAAGGCCTTCTCCGTCCCCTTCAAAGGTGCAGATATCCTCACCTTTTCCAAGGGCCGTTACACAGTACATATTCAGCCTGTTTTCCCCAAAAACACAACGCAGGGGATTTTTTACCCTATCGTCTATTATGAGGGATACCCTGTCCACAGCTCTTAAAAAGCCTGCCCTTTCCATTTTAAGCTCATACTTAAATTCTGAGGGAATAGACTTTTTATAGTCTAAAAATTCCCCTTCCAGCCGTCTTGTAACAAGAACACAGTTTCCAACGCTGAAGGATATATGCTTTGAACCTACTATAATCTTAACCGTTTCATCACTGTCATCACACATTTTTTCAAGATCTTGCAGGGCAGAGCCGGGAGCAATAAAGCTGCAATCGGGCATATCAGAGGATTCCGGTGTTTCCCGCCGCATGGCAAGACGGTAGCCGTCTACCGCTACAACAGTTAGCTTTCCGTTTTCCACCTCAAAAAGAGCCCCTGTGTAAACAGGTCTTGCCTCATTGTCGGAAACTGCAAAAATTGTCTGGCTTATCATTTCACGCATAGTTTTTTGGGGGATGGAAATGGCTTTTTGGTGCTCTACCCCGGGAAGCTCCGGATAGCTGTCCGAATACATACCCATTATAGAAAAATCCGCATGGCCGCAGCTTATTCGGGTAAGGTTTGAGTCATCACAGCTTATTGTAACGATATCATCCGGCAGACTCCGGACAATGTTTTCAAAGAGCTTTGCGGAGATTATAACACTGCCGGCTTCGGCAACATCCGCGGCAAAACTGGTGTAAATGCCTTTTACAAGGTCGTAGCCCGTTATTTTCACATTTCCGGCTGCCTCTATTAAAAGCCCCTCTAAAGCCGGATTGGGACTCTTTGAGGCCGCTGCGCGCGAGCTTGTGGTGACGGCGGCCTGTAATAGATATTTTTCACAAGTAAATTTCATATTTTACGCCTTTCTCTCACAAGTAAGATTTATTTTTCTTTCCATACATAAAGAAAGATAGATATAATATATTTAGTAGATGTAGTAGTAGGAAAAAAATCTGTTGAAAACTGGGTAAAAGCCTTGATAAGTCTAATAAAACAATGTTCAAAAAAATGTTAGAAACTTAAGATATGTTAACAGGAAAAATAAGGAAGAACAAAAATAACTTTTATCCACATTATTTTGTCATCATATCAACATAAAAAAGTGGATAACCAAAGCCCTTACAGGGAGTGGCCGGTGTTTATATTGCTTGTAATGTCTCTTATTGTGTTTCCCATAGTATTATCTTTGCTGATAAGGTCTTCAACCTTTCTTATAGAGCTTAAAACTGTTGAGTGGTTTCTGTCTTCATACTGCTCGCCTATGTCTTTAAGGGAGAGATTAGTAAGACTGCGCATAAGATACATGGATACCTGCCTTGCCATGGCGGTGTTTTTAGAACGGCGCTGACCTCTTAAATCTTGAGGCTCCAGCATATAATAACGGGCCGTCTCCTCAATTATAACGTCAGGGGTGGGAACATAGGCACCAACCCTTATAACATCTTTAATGGCCCGTTTGGCAGCAGCAACGTCAACATTATCGTGCATTATGGAGTTATAGGCGGTAAGGCGCTTAACAACGCCCTCTATTTGCCGAATGTTTGACTTTATCTCTCCGGCTATGTATTCAACAACATCATCCGCCAAACACATACCTAACTGGGAAGCTTTGTTTCTGATGATGGCCATGCGGGTTTCAAGGTCCGGAGGCTGAATGTCAGCCATAAGACCCCCTTCAAATCTGGTTCGCAGCCTGTCCTCCAGCTTTACCATTTCGATGGGGGGGCGGTCTGAGGTGATTACTATTTGTTTTCCCGCTTCGTAAAGGTTATTGAAGGTGTGGAAAAATTCCTCTTGTACCCCGAGCTTTCCGGCAATAAACTGAATATCATCCACAAGAAAAAGGTCAACATAGCGGTATTTGTTTCTAAACTCCACCTGAGTGTTGTCTTTAATGGACTGAACCATTTGATTCATAAATTCGTCGCCTTTGACATAAACAATTTTTGCCCCTGGGTTTCCCTCATGAATTTTTTGGCCGATGGCGAGAAGAAGATGGGTTTTTCCCAGTCCGGAGTTGCCGTAAATGAAAAGGGGGTTATAGGAAAGTCCGGGATTATCCGCAACGGCAACAGCGGCGGCATGGGCAAATTTGTTGGAGTTTCCCACGATAAACCTGTCAAAGGTGTATCCTGCCACCTCAGGCAGGGAATCATCCGGCCCGCCGCTGCGCTCATAGTCTTCCAGTTCATCCTCGGCAAGAACCAAAAGCTCAAAGGGACAGGAAAACAGGTCTGTTAAAACAGAGGTTATGGTGGAGGCAAAGCGGCTGGATATGATGTTTCTTTTAAAGTCTGTAGGTGTATAGATGACAAGTCGGTTTTCAGTAAGCTCTATAGGTTTGCAATCTGAAAACCAGGTGTTTATCGAGGTGCTGGTAAGCTCTTTTGTGAGCATATCCATAATACTGATCCAAATTTCGTTCACGGAATTCATTAAGTTTCATTACTCCTTTAACCAAACAGGATAGTTTTTTATCATGTATATTTTTACTGCGGTGAAAAGAGAAAATCGCAATAAAAAAGCAAAAAAATATGGGCTTTCTTATTAAAACCATACTACTTTATTATAACAAATCAAACGAAATTCAGCAGAGGCTCCAAATCTTT
>CAZTXG010000027.1:0-24559 GCA_964617335.1 uncultured Oscillospiraceae bacterium | reverse complement strand
CAAATTAACTTTTTATAATTTTCACACCCTGAGGCGTATCCTTAAGCTCTATACCCATGGCCTTAAGCTCATCACGAATACGGTCAGCCTCGGCAAAGTTCTTCTCTTTGCGGGCCTTTTGTCTAGCCTCAACCAGGGCCAAAACTTCATCGTCCGGCCCTTCTTCATCTTTCAAAACAGGAAGCCCCAAAACATCTGCCAGCTCGTCAAAAAACTTTCCGCAGGCAACAGCAATGGCCTTTGTAGGGTCAGAAGCAGGGCTAACAAGGGCATTTGCCTCCCTCACAAACTCAAAAATCACCGCAACAGCATCAGCAGTATTAAGGTCGTCATCCATAACCTCACAAAATCTCTCACGATATTTAGGAATCCTTAGCTGCTCAAACTCCCTTTCATTTTCCTTCATTTCCCCTTCCGCGCCATTTTCTTCATAGAAGGAAAAGTTGTTTCTGGCAGTGCTCAAACGCTCAAGAGCACTTTTCGCCTGCTCAAGAATTTCTCCCGAATAATTTAACGGACTGCGGTAATGACTCATAAGCATAAACATACGAATTGAGTCATAGCCATAAACCTTTGCCGCTTCACGCACTGTAAAAAAGTTATTAAGAGACTTGCTCATTTTCTTGTTGTCAACACTTATAAAGCCGTTGTGCAGCCAGTAATTAACAAACTTTTGTCCGCTGGCAGCCTCCGACTGGGCAATTTCATTTTCATGATGGGGGAAAACAAGGTCCTGCCCTCCGCAGTGTATGTCAATGGTATCACCCAAATACCGCCTGCTCATAGCGCTGCATTCAATATGCCAGCCGGGTCTTCCCTCCCCCCAAGGAGAGGGCCAAGAAGGCTCGCCTGCCTTTGCTGCCTTCCAAAGGGCAAAGTCCATGGGGTTTTCCTTCTGCTCAGAAACATCAACCCTCGCCCCTGCCTGCAGCTCCTCAAGGGGCTGATGGGACAGCTTTCCGTAATCGGGAAAGCTCTCTGTACGAAAATAAACATCTCCGCCGGATACATAGGCCGAGTCCTTTTCCACAAGTGTCTCAATAAACTCTATGATTTCAGAAATATTTTCCGTTGCCTTAGGCTGAATAGTGGCGGGACGCACCCCAAGAGCCTTGGTGTCTTTAAGATATTCCTCTATATATTTTTCAGAAATCTCCTGGGAGCTGACATTTTCCTCATTTGCCCGTTTAATTATTTTATCATCAACATCGGTAAAGTTCTGAACAAAGTTCACCTCATAGCCCCGATACTCAAAATACCTGCGCAAAACATCAAACATAATAATCGGCCTTGCGTTTCCAACGTGTATATAGTTATAAACCGTAGGTCCGCAGGCATACATCTTCACCTTGCCCTCATCAATGGGGACAAAGTCCTCTTTTTTCATTGTTAACGAATTAAAAAACCTCATTATAAAAACCCTTCCTTTTAACCTTAGTAAATATCCCAAAGCCGAATAATCATATATTTGACTAACTAAAACCAAAAGCCCAAATGCTAGTCAGCGCTTTTTTTATCAAGCAGCAGCTTAATCTGCTCATGGAGTGAAACAAGCTCATTTGCCACAGGATCAGTAACGCTAATCTGGTCAACATCCAAGACATAGTTTACCTTTTTCCCGTCCATTTTAACAATTCGTGCAGGCACTCCAACAGCCGTACAATTTGGCGGTATCTCCTTTAAAACAACGGCGTTGGATGCAATCCTGCAATTATCTCCCACCTTAAATGGACCGAGTATCTTCGCCCCGCTGCCAATCAGCACATTATCTCCGATGGTTGGATGCCTTTTTCCCGTCTCCTTGCCCGTTCCGCCCAAGGTAACACCCTGATAAATCAAAACATCATCGCCGATTTCCGCCGTCTCTCCTATAACAACTCCCATACCGTGGTCAATCACAAGCCGCCTGCCTATGGTCGCCCCCGGATGAATTTCAATCCCCGTTTTTTTCCGCGAGCGCTGGGAAATCCAGCGGGCCATAAATTTCATATTCCTCCGGTAAAACCAGTTTGCCCTCCTGTGGGATATGCTGGCTTTAATCCCCGGATATAAGGTCAAAACCTCAAAAGTCGAGCGGGCGGCAGGGTCCCTCGCCTTATAAGCATCAACAGTCTCTCTTAAATCTTTAAACATAATAAGCCCTCCATAAATACAAAAAACCTCCCACGGCAAAACAACCGTGAGAGGCGAAAAAAGTCGCGGTTCCACTCTCATTTATCACTCACCGGCAAAAACCGGTCTGGCTTTAACGCAGCCAAACGGAAAGGGCATTTCCTCCCTTCAGAACTCCGGGGCGCATTCAGGATACCTTGGTGTCAATGCCGCTTTCAGCCATGGCGGCAATCTCTGTAACACAGGCAGCCTCCTGTTTTTCCCTTTCACAGTCCTTCAATATTCAGATTTCAGAAGCCCCTGATCAGGACTTTTAAAAAGCTTTAATCTTTAAAAATAAATCTTTACTCTTATTATATTAGCATGAACAAAAAGCGGTGTCAAACAAAACCTTTCTGCAAAAATCCCTAACGTGAAAGGTCAAGGGCAGACCTGTTATCGATAAAATATTCAATGCCCGAATACAGTGTTGTCGCAACGATTATAAACACACAAAGGCTGTTAACCGTCAGCCAAGATAATATTGCATAAGTCTGTATAGGCAAAAACATCAGGCATATACACACCAGTGAAGATGCGGTTTTTATTTTGCCGGACATACCCGCGGCAATAACCGTTCCGTTTTCCATAGCCACAAGGCGAAGACCCGTAACGGCAAACTCACGAGTTATAACAAGCATACAGGCCCAGCTGGCCATTTGCCCGTTTTCAACAAAAATCAAAAGAGCCGCCGTAACAAGAAGCTTGTCTGCCAAAGGATCGGCAAATTTACCAAAGTCGGAAATCTGATTATAGTGTCTGGCGATATATCCGTCAAGGCTGTCCGTTAAGGCAGCAACGATAAATATAGCAAGAGCAACATAATTATGGCCTTTAAAATCCATAAGAGCCGCCGCCATGAAAAATGGGATTATCGCAATTCTCGCCATAGTAATCTTGCTGGCAGTTGTCATAAATAGCAATCCTTTCAAAAACCTGTTTTGATACGCAAAAGATCTTAGGCCAAGCTTTCCTTAAACCTGCCTGCCATACCATTCCGCACCGGAAACCTCATCGATACAAACTTCGGCAAAGTCCCCCAAAGCACACTGACCGGAAAAAAACACAATCCCGTCAATATCCGGCGAGTCCGCCCAGCTCCTTCCAAACTGAAGGCCGCTTTCATAGTCATAGCCCTCACACAGAACTTGAATGGTTTTCCCCGCCATGGTCTTGCCCCAGTCATCCATTATCCTAGACTGAATATCCATAACAAGCTCCTGCCGGGAGTTTGCCTCGTCCTCATCGCAGCGGTCGTCCATTTCCGCAGCTCTTGTGCCCTCCTCAGGGGAAAACACAAAAACCCCCGCCCGCTCAAATTTTGCCTCACGCAAAAAATCGCAAAGCTCAGAAAACTCCTCGTCTCCCTCACTGGGAAGCCCCACAATAAGACTGGTTCGCAAAACCAGCTCAGGTATCTTTTCCCTAAGCTTTTTAATAAGCAGGCGAATATCACGAGAATCCCCCCGCCTGTTCATACGCTTTAAAATTTTGTCGTTTATATGCTGGATGGGAATGTCAAGATATTTAAGAATCTTTTCCTCTCCGGCTATAGTTTCAATAAGCTCATCATCAATCTCATCAGGGTATAAATAGTGCAGCCGTATCCAAGAAATCCCCTCAATGGCACAAAGGCGCCTCAAAAGCTCGGAAAGCCGCCGTTTCCCGTAAATATCCCTGCCATATCGGCTTATATCCTGGGCAATAATAATAAGCTCCCGAACTCCGGTCTTTGATAGAGCAATAGCCTCTTCAACAATATCCTCCATTGCCCTGCTGCGGTATTTCCCCCGTATAGACGGTATAACGCAAAAGGCACAGCGGTTATCGCAGCCCTCGGCAATTCTCAAATATGCCCAGCCCGGCCCTGTGGAAACAATCCGCCCCGTCTCTGATATATCGGCATCTATATCCCCGAAAAGGGAGAGGCTTTTCCCCTCCATAGCGGCAGAAACCGCCGCAACTATCTCGTCATAGCTGCCCGTACCCAAAACAGCGTCAATCTCCGGAAGCTCTTTTAATATCTCCTCACTATACCTCTGGCTCAAGCAGCCTGTAACAACAATTGCCTTTAGCCTGCCCTTTTTCTTCAATTCACCCATGGCGATAATGGCATCTATAGCCTCGCTTTTGGCAGATTCTATAAAGCCGCAGGTATTAATAACAACACATTGAGCATCCTCTGGTTCAGGAACAATCTCCATGCCCGCCTCAGCCAGAAGATAAAGCATTTGCTCACTGTTCACCAAGTTTTTAGCGCAGCCCAATGATATGAGGGCAAGCTTGTATCCCGCCATAAAACCTCCCGCGCCCCCGGCGCAATAAATTTAAAAACCCTTTTCCCTAAGGCAATACCCCGCAAAGAGCGGCTAAGGCTCAAAGGGCGGATTTGCCCTAATAATCTTCAAAGTCTCCATTTTCCCTTGAAAAGCTTTCCTCCTGAAAGCGTGAAACCGCCCTTTTAATCTCATCCCAGGAAAAGCCCCTGCGGTAAAGAGCATCAGTGGCCCTTTTCATTTCCGCCCTATCCGGAGCCTCGCTTTTTAGCCTGCGGCACAAAAGATTATAAACCGTATCGTCAGTTTCCGGCATTTCCAGAAGGGCCTCATCCCAAAGCTCTTTGGGAACCTTCCTTCTGTAAAGCTCATTTTTAATCCTATATACCCCATAACCCTTTGCAGCATAGTGCCGCACAACCATGCCGGCATAATTTTCATCGTCAAGATAATGGATTTCCCTAAGCCAATGAATACATTCCCCGGCATTTTCAGGGGTTTCCCCTTTTTGGATAAGCTTATCATAAAGCTCCCCGCAGGACAGGGGCCTTGCCCCAATCATCCTCAGGGCACGTTCCTTACAGGCAAAAAGCCCCGCAGCGGATAAAAGCTCCTGCTGTTCCTCCTGGGATAGCTCCCTGCCGGAATAAAGGGAAAAATCCGTAACAAGGTCTAAGCCAAGCTTCATTTCACTGTCATCTGAAAAAGAAACCAAAAACCGTCCGGCGCTTATTTCTTTAAGCTCTGTAATAATCATGATACTCCCTGGTTTTGCTTTTCAATCCTCTTAAATTCCTCAGCCTTCAAAGTCGTCAGCCGAAACATCAACAGCCTTTCCGGCAGATTTCGACGGAGTCTTTGGCATAGCCGCAAGCTTTGGCACATTTTCAACTATTTTATCCTCAATCTCCTTGGCAAGCTCTGGGTTTTCCTTAAGATAATTACACACGGCCTCCTTACCCTGAAGCCTTGTTTCCCCAACGGTAAACCATGAACCGGCTTTATCTATAATTTCCAGCTTCACACCCATATCGAATATTTCACCAACCTTCGATATGCCCTCACCGTAAATAATATCAAATTCCGCCTCCTTAAAGGGGGGCGCCACCTTGTTTTTAATGACCTTCACCTTTGTTCGGTTTCCATACATCTCTGTGCCGCTTTTAAGAGTCTCAACCCGTCTAACATCCATGCGCACACTGGAAAAATACTTCAGCGCCCGTCCTCCGGGTGTTGTTTCGGGGCTGCCATACATAACTCCGATTTTTTCACGAAGCTGGTTTATAAAAACAACAATGGTGCTGGTTTTTGAAATAATTCCTGCAAGCTTTCTCAAAGCCTGAGACATAAGCCTTGCCACAACGCCAACGCTGGAGTCACCCATGCTGCCTTCAAGCTCACTTCGGGGAAGCAGGGCCGCCACACTGTCAACCACAACAACATCCAGCGCTCCCGAGCGCACAAGAGCCTCGGTTATCTCAAGAGCCTGCTCACCGGTATCCGGCTGCGAAATCAAAAGCTCGTCAATATTAACCCCCAAGGCCTTGGCATAGGCCGGTTCCAAAGCGTGCTCAACGTCAATAAAAGCAACCTCTCCGCCGCTTTTCTGGGCGCTGGCTATAATATGCAAGGCAAGGGTAGTTTTACCCGAAGATTCAGGCCCAAAAATCTCAACAATACGCCCTCTGGGAACTCCGCCTATGCCCAGTGCTATATCCAATGACAGAGAACCTGTGGATATAGCCTCAACATTTATGGGAATATCGTCACCCAA
Organism: uncultured Oscillospiraceae bacterium; assembly: GCA_964617335.1. Lineage (GTDB taxonomy): Bacteria > Bacillota > Clostridia > Oscillospirales > Oscillospiraceae > UBA2658. The sequence continues at coordinate 18,358 of CAZTXG010000027.1, read as the reverse complement.
GCGCATAATAGCGCCCTTGCCATAGTTTTTTTCAATCTGTGCAAGGGCTGTTTCCAGCGCCTTTTTCTTATCCTCTGCCTGACCTACCAAAGTTATTGGAATCTTTTTCTTTTCAGCCATTTTTTCACCTCATACTAAAAGTTTTAAACATAAAAACTTAAACTCATCAATCTTCTAAACACTGCCGTAAACAACACGGTCAATGTCCTGCATATCCTTAACAAAACCAACGTTGGAAAAACCCGAAGCCCTCATAAGCCGTGCCAAATCTTCGGCCTGACCGATACCGGCTTCAAACATCATCATGCCGCCGGTTCGGACAGCGTTTTTCCATTTTGAAAGGATGGCCCTATAAAAATCCATGCCGTCCTCTCCCCCGTCCAAAGCATAAACCGGCTCAAAATCCCTCACAGAATTCTCAAGCCCTTTTATATCCCCCGTGGGTATATACGGGGGGTTACACACTAAAAGGTCAAAGCTTCCAAGCATCATGGGCGGCGGCAAAAGAGCGTCAGCTAAAATACAGCTAACCCTTGGGTTAAGCTTGTTTCTCCAAACATTCTGCTTTGCCACAGCCAAAGCACCCTTGCTGTTGTCAATAAGAGTCACGCGGCTTGCCGGAAGCTTTTTTGCTATGGCACAGCCCACACAGCCGCTGCCTGTGCAAAGGTCCAAAACCCTCGCGTCCATTTTCTTGTTTTTAAGATACTCCAAAGCCGTGTCAACCAAAACCTCCGTGTCGGCTCTGGGTATAAGAACATCTCTTGTAACAGTCATGGGCAAACCGTAAAATTCCCATTCCCCTGTTATATAAGCCACAGGCTCACCGTCCTGCCTGCGGGAAATCATTTTTTCGGCCTTTTCCTCCACCTCTTTAGAGGCATAAAGTCTCAAATCCCGAAGAAAAGCATCCATGGTTTTTCCGGCAGCGTTTGCAACAATAAATCTGGCTTCAAGCCCGTAAGCCGGAATATTCATCTCCTTAAGCTTTTTTCTGGAGTCTATATAAATCTCATTATATGTTTTTGGCATTACTTGAATTTGTCCTTTCGGTATTGCCGCTTACCAGATATCCTCTCCCGGCTTATCAGGAATGACAAGGTTAAGCGATTCTATGGCGACCTCCAGCATGGAGTCGTCCGGCTCCGCTGTGGTAAGCCTTTGAAGGGCCTTTCCCGGTGCGGATATGGCTCTGGAAAGCCAGTTGTTGTGCCTTCCTGCCCAGCGCTGTATTTCATAGGAAATACCCACAACAACAGGCAAAAGTAAAATCCTTGCCCCCATTCTTATCCAAACATTGCTCCAACCCACAAGAGAGAACACAAGGATACTTATAAACATCACCACAAAAAGAAAGCTGGTTCCGCATCTGGGGTGAAATCTGCTTTGCTCCCGAACATTGGGAACAGTCAAAGGCAGGCGCCTTTCATAGCAGGCAATGGTCTTATGCTCTGCCCCGTGATACTGAAAAACTCGCCTTAAATCCTGCATTTTAGTACAGAAAAGCATATATAACAGAAAGATAGCAATCCGCAAAGCGCCCTCAACTATGTTATAAACAACAGCAGAGTCGGAAACATAGCGAACAAGTCCGGCAAGCAAGGTGGGTAGCAAAATAAAAAGCCCCACAGAAAGGCAGATGCCAAGAAAAACCGCAAGAGCTATAACAAACTTCTGGGCTTTTTCTGAGCCAAACTTTTTTTCAATCCAAACATCAAACTTGCTCGGCTCCTCCTGCTGTTCCTCAGGCAAAAGCTCAGCCGAATAGCTAAGTGGCTTAACCCCGTAAACCATGGATTCCACAAAGGTTACCCCGCCCCGTATTATAGGCAGATTAAAAAACTTATGCCTTTCCCGAAGAAACTTCGGAGTTTCAAGCTTTGTCACAAGTCCGTCCTTGGTTCTTATAACAGTCGCCTGCTTTTCAGGCCCCCGCATAAGTATGCCCTCTATAAGAGCCTGCCCGCCAATGGTGGTGCAAAAGGCTTCCCCCGTACTCTTATCTTTTTTCATTTATTCATCCTTTCGGGTAAATAGGGGCAAAATCAGCCCCTTGATATGGGCAGCTTCACAGTGACACAAATGCCCCCGCCCTCGGCATTTTCAATTATAAGCTCTCCGCCGTGGCGGTTGACAATTTCCTCGCAAACGGCAAGTCCGATGCCGCTGCCCCTTTCCTTAGAGCTTCCTTTATAAAACTTTCTTTTAACATGGGGCAGCTCTGCCGCCGGTATGCCGGGGCCATAGTCCCTCACTTTTATGGAGATATATTCCCCTTGCTTTTCAAGGCTGACATCAATCTTTTTTCCGGCTTTACCGTATTTTGACGCATTGTCAAGTACATTAAGAAAAACCTGCCTTAAACGCTCTGCGTCTCCGGGAATAAGGGGAATGCTCTGCTGGGAAGGTGTATAGTCAAGTTCAATTTCTTCCTGACGCAAAAGCTCGCCATAGGCAAAAATAGAATCCTCAAGCTCTGCTTCAACATTAAGCTGTTCAATGTTAAGGTTAAATCTTCCGTCCTGAATACGGGTAAATTCCAAAAGCTCCTCAACCATTTTCGTAAGCCTTGCCGTCTCCTTGGAAATAATGGCAAGTCCCCTTTGGGAGTCCCCCTTTATTTCGGGGTCATACATAAGAGTTTCGCTCCAGCCTGTTATGGCTGTAAGGGGGGTTCTAAGCTCATGGGAAACAGAGGAAATAAACTCCGTCTGCATACTTTCCGCCTTACTTATCTTTGAGGACATTTCGTTTATGGCATCTGTCAAATCTCCGATTTCGTCATTATATTTCTTAACAGCCTGTATGCCATAGCTGCCCTCTGCAATCTGCTTTGCCAAGCCCGTAAGCCCGTGAATAGGCTCCGTTATGGTCTTTATAAAATACATATTCGACAGCAACACAATAACTATGATAAAAAATCCAACAGCACAGGCAATCAAAAAAATCCTCAAAACCTGCTTGTCAATAAGCTTTAAGCTAGTAACATAGCGCATAACCCCCACTATGGAGCCGTCGGAATACTGAACAGGTGCAGAAACAGACATTATCCTCTCACCGGTAGATGGGCTTTTGCCCTGCCATGAGCAAATCCCTCCGGTTTCAAGAGCCTGGGCTATGTCTGGTGTCCCCGGTGAGGAACCTGCGGAAATCCCATAGCTTGAAACTTCAACCCTGCCTCTGCTGTTAACAAATTGAAGCTCCAAGCTGTCCTTATCTTCAAAAGATTCTGTGTAGCGATAGGCGCTTTGATAATATTCCATATATGTTTTTGATACATAAGTAGTAAAAAACTCTGTGGCAGTCTGAGCCTTGCTTTCAAGTCCGGTTCGTGCCGCGGTGCAGTTATAGTTATAAATGGCAACGGAAAAGGCGGTAATGCCGATAACAACAACAAGCAAAACAACGGCTATGCCGTTTGCCATCCATCTGCCCTTTATACCTTTAAATTTCAAAGTCTCACACCGCCTTGTAAAAGTTTAGCCAACAAGGTTTTCAAAAAAATTTAAAATCCCCATTTATATCCATAGCCCCACACCGTTGTGATATAAGAGGGAATAGTGGGGTCGTCCTCAATTTTTATACGCAGTCTGCGGATGTTCACATCAACTATTTTAAGCTCTCCAAAATAGTTTCTTCCCCAAACATCATTTAAGATGTCCTCTCTTGAAAGAGCCTTGCCCGCATTGTCCATAAAAAGCTTCATAATGGAATATTCAATCTGGGTAAGCCTTATCCTCTCGCCGTTTTTCTCTAAAGTTCGGTTTCTGGTATTAAGCTTAAATGGGCCGCTTACAAGCTCGCCGTTTACCGCCTCATCCTGCTCTGTGCCCCCCGTGCGCCTATATAGAGCATCTATCCGAGCCGTAAGCTCCGCAGGGGAAAAGGGCTTTGTCACATAGTCGTCAGCTCCGGTCATAAGCCCAGTAACCTTGTCCATCTCCTGACTTTTCGCCGTAAGCATAATTATTCCAATCTTCGAGCCGGAGGCCCTAATGCGCCTGCACACCTCAAAGCCGTCAATATCCGGCAGCATAACGTCAAGCAAAGCCACACGGATATCGGGGTTTTTCTTAAGCTCCTCAAGAGCCTGCTCCCCTGTTTCCGCCTCAACCGGCTCATATCCGGAGCGCTTCAGGTTAATAACCACAAAGCTTCTTATGCTGGATTCGTCCTCTAAAATCAGAACCTTTTTCACTTTGGCCTCCTTAACAGCAAGACGCAAGCCTTAGACCGCGCCTGTTATCCATTCCGTGTATATAAGATGAAACCTGTCTGTAATATCCTTTTGGACCTCCTCAGAGCTTAGTGCGCCGTCCTCTGTATGCAGCTTTGCGGCGTATATAACAGTTTCACTGCTAAACATGGTAAAGCGCCCCGCAATCTTTGCCCTGTCGTTTCTGTTTTCACCGGAGAGTACATAAATGGTAAGATAATCCCTAAGCTCCTGTGTCTCCTCATCATAGGAAGACAAAACCACAGACTTCTCTCCGGAAATAGCCGACTCCCTGCGCACTGTAAGATTTTCCCGCCACCCGTCAGGCAGCATAAAATACCAGCCGTCTGTGTAGTTGTGGTAGGTAGAGCCGCAGGCTTCGCTGTTCCCTAAAGCATCATATCGAAACCAGTCAAAAACATAGTTGTCACTTGAATATCCCGGCTGGGAATAAAGCTTTTCCGCAAAGGGCACATCAAGGGAGCCGTCTCCGTTTATATCTGTGCAATAAACCGAATAGGGCCGCTTGGCCCTGCTGTCTCCCGTAGAAATATCAAGACAGATGTTTTTAAGCTTCCCCTCATCGGACACAATAATATCCGTAAGGTTATAAAATTCATTCCCCTCCGGATACCGCCCCTCAACAAAAATCGCCGGACTTCCGTCTCCAATGGTGGCTATACGAAAGCGGTCAACAGAGCTTAAAGAGGCCGAAAGACGTGCCTCGGTTTTAACAACTTCACCCTTAGTGGAAATGTTATAAACATCCACCGAGCCGCCATTTTGGTCAAGCCTTAAAACTGCCACGTCAGGCCTGCCGTTTTTGTCAAGGTCACCCACTTGAAAATCAGTGCAGCTTGTGGTAAAAACCGCCGAAGAATCCCAGTTTTCAATAGAGTAGGCCTTAAAAATGCGCATATCAGAACTCATTTTCCAAAAGGTAAGTATTTCCACCATGCCGTCGCCGTCAAGGTCAGCGTATTCCACCCGGCCTATAGCCGTGCCTTCCCCCGTAATTGTGGCGGCAAGCTCATAGCCGGAAAGACCATTTCGGTAAACACAAATTTTCGGCCCCGTCTCCTTGCTGTAAAGAAAGGCCAGAGCCTCGTTTACCCCGTCTCCGTTAAGGTCTGTCAGCTGAACGCTTTGACGAAAGGAACCGACAGTGGGAGCGGAATACTCCCAGCCGGCGGCAATTTCGTCGTCAATAAGCCCCTGGAGCTGGAGATACTCATAAGGCGGCTGGGGAAGACTATAAAGTTCATCCGTATCTGAAAGAGAACAGCCGGCTAAAAAACACAGAAAAAACAGCCCCATTGCCAGCATAAATCCACGTTTCATAAGCTCTCCGCCTCCTTCTTTAAAATATAAAATTTAACCTATACATTATACCACAGGGCTTTTAAAAATGGTAGTACCAAATCACAATATCTTGTGATACAATAAGCATAAACCCCTTATTATCCTAATTTTATATTACGATTATATTTACAGGTTTTACGCTTAAAGGAGGTCCGGTCATGCGCATATACTATGCCGACATAAGACAGGCAGATGAAAAAGACGCCCTATTCCCTCCCTTAAGTCCCAGCCGCGGCTCTGCCTTCGGCACCTCACTTTTGGCATATGCCTATGGGGACTTCACAGGAAAAGCAATCCTGCCCGCTATAGAAAAGCTTGCCTTCGGCCGTCCGGTTTTCACAAAGCAGCCTGCCCCTCACTTTTCCATAAGCCACTGTAAAACCCATGTTTTTTGCGTTGTTTCAAAGTCTCCCGTAGGCATAGACGCAGAACCATTAGATAGAAAGGTCAGCAGCCTTACCATAAACCGCCTCACAACAGCTAAAGAACGTGAAGGCCTAAGCTTTCTTGAAACTTGGACCCTTAGGGAAAGCTATTTCAAGCTCACAGGTGAAGGCGGCCTTAGAACCTTAAGATTCTACAGGGAAAAGGGCAAAATAATCCCCCCCTCTCCCGAGGTTTTCTGCAAGCTTTATCCGGATGTAGACGGATGTCTTTTATCTCTTTGCTCAAAATCCGGCAGCTTTCCAAAAACCTGCGTGAAAGTGCCCATTGAAAAGCTCCTAAAAAAAGATAAACCTCTTTATTGCCGTCCCAAGGATCTGCGCCTTTAACCATGCCAAACAGCCTAAAATCGATTGTTTGTTGACGAAACAAAAAAAACAGTTTAAAATTATAAAAAAGCGGCCATTTTCCTTTTGCCGCAAATCAACACTCCGCCCCTTATGGAGGCTGCAAATGAAACTCATTATAGCAATAACATCAAAATCAGACGCTCACCTTGTAGCGGGCGCCATGACAAGGTCAGGCTACCCCTGCACCGTAACAGACAGCTACGGCGGCTTTTCCTGTCAGGAAAACGCCATGGTTTTTTCAGGGGTAGATGACACTAAGCTAAGCGCTGTAACAAAAATCATAGACGAAAATACCAGAGATTCCGTGGTCGATTTAACATCTGCCCTGTCTTGCGGCAATTTCAAGCTGCCCCAAAGTGTAAAAATCGGCGGTGCCGTAGTTTTCATTCTTCCGCTTGACAGGATGATGCGTCTATGAGCACTCCTTTATCTCATGCCTATATTATTTCATCATCTAATTCCCAATTAAGGGAAGAGAAGGCTTTGGAGCTTTCTATGAACTTTCTTTGCGAAAACGGCGGCAATCCCCCCTGCATGAAATGCTTCCAGTGTAAAAATGCCCTTGGGGGAACAAATCCGGACCTTATCACAGTTTCCAGAATAATCGATGACAAAGGCAGACAAAAGCGTGACCTTCTGGTTGACCAAATACGGGAAATGTCGTCAGATTCTTGGGTTCGCCCCCAAGCTGCCGAAAAAAAGGTCTACATTATATCCGATGCGGATACTATGAATCAGGCTGCCCAAAATGCGGCGCTAAAGCTTCTTGAAGAGCCAGCCGCCTATGCCGTTTTCATCCTTTTGGTTTCCTCCGCCGCCGCTCTTTTGCCAACAGTGCGCTCCCGCTGTGTGGAAATAAACCTTCACAGCGAGGAAAATCAGGAGGAGAGCCCCCTTGTCCGTGAATTTATTGCCCTTGCCGAAAAAGGCGACAGGGCAGGTCTTTGCTCTTTTTGCTCCCGCTGTGAAGAGCTTTCATCTCAGGAGCTTACAAAACTTTTAATTTCCATCCAAATTCGCCTTTGCGATATTATCGCCTTCAGGGAAAAGTCCCTTTTAAGCCGGGCTTCCGCCTTTAGGCTTTCTTCCCTTTGCAGGCTTTCTTTAGAATACCTGCGCATGAACGTAGGCACAAAGCATATTTTGGGGCTTATCTGCGTCCAAACGGCAGACACGCCATAAAGGCTCTGCCTGCCGGCAAAAGCCGCCAACCACTTGAAACGAGGATACAATCTTGACAGAAGTTGTAAGTGTAAAATTCAGCAGTCGGGGCAAATCATATTTTTTTGACCCCAATGGCATATCTCCCTGCCCGGGCGACAAACTCATAGTGGAAACCTCCAAAGGGCTGGACATTTGCGAATGCGCCCTGCCCGCCCACTATGTAAGTGATGAGAGCATAATAGCTCCCCTGCGCCCGGTCATACGAATAGCAACAGAAGAGGACCTTAAAACAGCCGAGGAAAATAAGCTTCGGGAAAAGGAAGCCTTCGACATATGCAAGAAAAAAATAGCGGAACACGGTCTTGACATGAAGCTTGTAGGAGTTGAGTGCGGTTTCGAGGGCAACAAAATCCTGTTTTTCTTCACTTCAGACGGCAGGGTTGACTTCCGTGATTTAGTAAAGGATCTGGCCTCTGTTTTCCGCACACGTATAGAGCTGCGCCAAATAGGCGTCAGAGACGAAACCAAAATGCTCGGCGGCCTTGGCATTTGCGGCAAGCCCTATTGCTGCAGCCAATTTTTAACAGACTTTCAGCCGGTTTCCACAAAAATGGCCAAAACCCAGTCCATGTCCCTAAACCCCACAAAAATCTCCGGCAGCTGCGGCAGGCTCATGTGCTGCCTGCGCTATGAGCAGGAGGCCTACGAAGACCTTATAAAAACCATCCCGAAAAATGGCGCCTTCGTCCAAACCACAGGAGGCTACGGCAATGTTGTCCAAACAAATATACTGCGGCAGAAGGTAAAGGTAAGGCTCGACAGTGAAGGCGAGCAGGAAATAAGAATCTTTGATGCCGACGAGGTTGCAACAGTCCCCGGCGGCAGACCAAAAGCAGGCGAACCCCTGCCCTCCGTCTTAAACTATGTGGCAAAGCCAAAGGAAGAAGTCAAAGCCGAGGATGACCCCTGGGCCGCCCCCTCCCTTTTCGCCGATGGCGGTGAAAACCTAAATACCCAAGGAGAAGGTGCCGAAGGCAGAAAAGCAAATAAACCCCAGGAAAAACCCCAAAAGAAAAACGAAGGCCGCCGCAGACAAAACCCAAGGACAAAGCCCCAGAACCCCAAAGGTGAAAAGCTTGTGGCAAAGCCCGTGGCAAAGGTTAGCCCTCCGGCAAAGGAGGCCGCCTGCCCTAACGGAAAGCCTTCACAAGCCCCTTCAAAAAATCAAAATAACCGCCAAAATGCCCGTCCTAAAGGGGAAAACAAGCAGGCTCCCACAAAGGGCAAGCGCAGATATTACAACAAGCCCAAGAAAAAAAATCCAGACAATCCGTCATAAAATTAAAAAAATCCAAATATTAAAAACCGGCCGCTGTGGAATAAACTTTCCCTGCGGCCGGTTTTTTATTATTTATCTGTCACTCCGCCGATATCATATAGTAATAGACCGGCTGCCCTCCGTTAACAACACTGACCTCGGCCTCGGGCTTTGCCTCCTCAAGCTGGGTTTTTATATCCTCGGCCTCATCGGCACTTACATCCTCACCATAATAAACGGTTAAAAATTCAGGCTCAATATCATCCAAGGCATCAGTAAGCTTTTTCATAAGCTCTGCAATATCACTGCCGCTGCCCAAAAGCGCCCCGTCAAGCAAAGCCAAATACTCCCCTGCCTTTATAGTGTGACCGTCAAAATCCGAATCACGGGCTGCATAGGTCACAAGGGCAGTGTGAACATTCTCAATAGCCTCTATAGCAGTTTCCAAAAGCTCCTGCTCCGTCTGGGAATATGTATCCATATTCAGCATGGCGGATACTCCCTGAGGAATAGTTTTTGTAGGTATTACAACAACCTTTTTTTCGCTTATGGGTATGCACTGCTCAGCGGCCATAATAATATTTTTGTTGTTAGGGAAAACAAAAACCGTACTGGCCGGAGTGCTTTCAACAGCCTTTAAAATATCCTCGGTAGAAGGGTTCATAGTCTGTCCGCCGGTAACAATACTATCGACGCCAAGCTCTTTAAAAAGCTCGGCAATGCCCTGTCCGGCACAAACAGCCACAGCGCCAAATTCCTTTTCCGGCTCCGCAGACTTTTGCTGCTCATCATTCATATGAGCCGCTTCCGTAAGGTCAGAGTGCTGCTCACGCATATTTTCTATCTTAACTGTAAGAAGAGGTCCATAGCTGAGAGCCTCGGTTAGCACAAGGCCCGGCTCGTTTGTGTGGATATGAGTTTTTATTATTTCCTCATCGTCCACAACCACGGCACTGTCACCGATATTTTGCAGAAAAACCCGCAGCTCGTCCACAGATTTATTGTTAGCCTTGCTGACAATAAACTCCGTACAATAACCGAAGGTGATTTCTCCCGTATCAAAATCGGAAAAATCTGCCGCCTCGGCAAGCTCGGCTCCGCTAAGGTCATAGGAGTCGGGTGTAACCTCACCCCGCAGGCATGAGAGCATGGCTTCAAGGATAATAACATAGCCCTTGCCGCCGGCGTCAACAACTCCGGCCTTTTTAAGAACGGGGTTTATATTAACAGTATCCGCCAAGGCATCTTTGGCAGATTCAAGAGCGCAGGACAAAAGCAGCTCAAGGTCGTTTCCGCTCTCAGCAAAATCCACAGCGGCAGCGGCTGCAAGCCTTGATACTGTTAGGATAGTGCCCTCGGCAGGCTTCATAACAGCACTGTAGGCAGCCTCAACTCCTTCAGAAAGAGCCTGGGCAAAATCATAGCAGTCAAACTCATCCTTGCCCTTTAATCCCTTTGCAAGCCCCCTGAAAAGCAGGGAAAGTATAACGCCGGAATTGCCTCTTGCGCCCCGCAGAAGGGCCGAAGCCATGGACTTTGAAACCTCGCCAACACCAGAAGGTCTGCGGCGGCGAAGCTCTGCCGCTCCCGCAGCCATGGTCATGCTCATATTTGTACCCGTATCCCCGTCGGGAACAGGAAAAACGTTCAAATCGTTAAGGTTCTGCTTATTTACTTCAAGAGCCGCCGCTGCACAAAGCAGCATATCGGTGAATATAACACTATCTATAGTTTCTTTCAAAATTCAAACACCTCCGGGAGAAATGTGGCGCGCCTGAGCGCAATTATACCGCGCCTTCAGCTTATGTGCATAGAGTCGATATAAACGTCCACATCTTTAACAGGAACTCCCGTAGCCGTTGATACCTTATAGCTGACCTCGCTCATAATGCTCATTGCCAAAACCCTAAGGTTTACGCCGTGATCTACAACGATATGCAGTGATATGGATATGCTGCCGTCTTCATTAAAATGAACACTCACGCCCTTGGACATGGATTCCCGCCGCAGCAAATGAACCAGACCGTCTGTTTTAGAGCGTGCGCCCATGCCTTTAACGCCAAAGCAGTTGGTGGCCGCTTCTCCCGCGATATTCGTGAATACCTCGCTGGTTATGCTAATCATACCAAGCTCGTTTTCGATTCTAATCATGATGTCAGCCCCTTTCGATAAAAATAAGTTTAGATAGCCCGAACCGGGGGATTTATAAAAAGCGTTCTTAAGCTTTGCCGGAAAGTCTTTAAAAAGACTATGCGTCCCGCAAGGCTGCCGCATATGCCGCAATAGATAATATATCGGCATTTATCAGTTTTGCCATATGAGTAATCATTATAACCCTAAGTGGGAAAAAGCACAAGGCCTTTTTCTTGTTACAGACCTTGAGCACATAACACGCTCCATTTTATATGTTAAGGATAAAAAGCCCGCGATTAAGGCAAATAGACTGGTAATTATTATAGTTTACAAGAATTAACTTGCCTGATAAAATAAGCTTAAACAGATATTTTTTGCATTGCGGAATTATATGTATACCTTTGCTTGATAATACATTAAGAAGAAGTCTTCCTCCGCACCGCAAAAGGTGCCTTAAACGTAAAACAACATTACAACATTTAAGGAGATGACAATCATGGCGAGAACGCTGAAAACTATGGACGGCAACACTGCCGCGGCGCACGTTTCATATGCCTTTTCGGAGGTCGCGGCTATATATCCTATAACCCCGTCCTCTACCATGGCCGAATATGCCGACAAATGGGCGGCTGACGGACAAGAAAATATTTTTGGACAAAAAGTAAATGTCGTGGAAATGCAGTCGGAGGGCGGAGCCGCAGGCGCTGTTCACGGCAGCCTTACAGCGGGCGCTCTCACAACCACCTACACCGCTTCCCAAGGTCTTTTGCTCATGATTCCCAATATGTATAAAATTGCGGCCGAAATGCTCCCCTCAGTTATCCACGTTTCAGCCAGAACGATAGCCACCCACGCCCTGTCCATCTTCGGCGACCATTCCGACATATACGCCTGCCGTCAGACAGGCTTTGCCATGCTTTGTGCAAACAGTCCTCAGGAGGCCATGGACCTGGGCGCTGTTGCCCATCTTTCCACAATAAAATCCTCCATCCCCTTTGTCCACTTCTTCGATGGCTTCCGCACCTCCCACGAGATGCAGAAAATCGAAGTCTGGGATTATAAAGAGCTTGCCGAAATGGTCGATTACGACAAAATAGACGAGTTCCGTGAAAGAGCCAGCAATCCTTACAATCCCGCCCTGCGCGGCACAGCACAAAACGGCGACATTTTCTTCCAGATTCGTGAGGCGGCAAACAAAAATTATGAGGCTATCCCCGAAGTCGTTGAAGCTTATATGAACGAGGTAAACTCCCGCATAGGCAGCAACTATAAGCCCTTCAACTATTACGGCGCCCCTGATGCCACTCATGTCATCATCGCCATGGGCAGTATGTGTGAGGCAGCCGAGGAAGTTGTTGACTATCTTTGTGAAAAGGGTGAAAAAGTCGGCCTTGTAAAGGTTCGCCTCTACCGTCCCTTCTCCGTTAAGCATCTTGTTTCCGTTCTTCCTAAAACCGTCAAGGCCATCGGAGTCCTCGACCGCACAAAGGAGCCCGGCGCCGTTGGCGAGCCCTTGTATGTTGATGTTGTCTCCGCCCTTTCAGATACGGAGTTTTCCAAGGTCCCCGTCTACGGCGGCCGCTATGGCCTATCCTCCAAGGACGTCACCCCCGGCTCCATCATCTCTGCCTACCGCAACATCCAGTCCGAAGCTCCTGTAAAAGGCTTCACCATAGGCATAGTAGACGATGTGACAAATCTCTCCATCCCCATAACAGAAAATCCGGATACAACCCCAAAAGACATTATCTCCTGCAAATTCTGGGGTCTTGGCTCCGACGGAACCGTCGGTGCCAACAAAAACTCCATCAAAATAATCGGCGACCACACAGACCTAAAGGCTCAGGCCTACTTCCAGTATGACTCCAAAAAGTCCGGCGGCATAACAATAAGCCATCTGCGCTTCGGCAAAAGCACCATAAAATCCACCTATTATGTCTCAAAGGCCGATTTTGTGGCCTGCCACAACCCCTCATATCTAGGCAAGTATGATATGGCCCAGGATGTAAAGCCCGGAGGAGCCTTCCTTATAAACTGTCCTTATAATATTGAAGAGCTCTCCGAGCATATGCCCGCCGCGGCGAAGAAATATATTGCCGAAAACAATGTGCGTGTCTATGTTGTGGACGCCATCAAAATAGCAAGGGAAATTGGCCTCGGCAACCGCACCAACGCCATTTTACAGGCAGCCTTCTTTAAGCTTGCCAAGATTCTTCCCGAGGCTGATGCCATAAAATATATGAAGGAAGCCATACGCACAACCTACGGCCGCAAAGGCGAAAAGATTGTGGATATGAATAACCGCGCGGTAGATGCCGGAATCGAGCAGGTTCACGAGCTTACAATTCCCAACTCCTGGGCAAATCCCTCTCCCGATGCTGCTGCTCGTCTTTTAGAGGGCGGCCTTGAGCACGCTCGTGACTATGTGGACAATATCCTTGCCCCTGTAAATGCCATGCGAGGCGACAGCCTTCCCGTTTCCGCCTTTTTGGATTATGCCACAGGCATAGTTCCAAACGGAACCTCCGCCTTTGAAAAGCGCGGCATAGCAGTTGAAGTACCCACATGGATAGCCGAAAACTGCATCCAGTGCAACCAGTGTGCCTATGTCTGCCCCCATGCTGTTATCCGTCCCTTCGTCTTTGATAAAAAAGAGCTTGAAGGCGCTCCCGAAGGCACAGTGACAGTTCAGATGAGAGGTAAGGGCTGCGAGGATTATCAGTTTGCGATTATTCCCAGCGTTCTTGACTGCACAGGCTGCTCCTCCTGCGTAAACGTCTGCCCCGCCAAGGAAAAGGCCCTTAAGATGAGTCCTCTTGAGGAAAGAGTTTCCGAGCAGGAAATCTTTAATTACGCATATAAGAACGTCAGCGAAAAAGCTCTCCCCTTTGCGGAAACAACCGTCAAGGGCAGCCAGTTTAACACTCCCCTGCTGGAGTTCTCCGGTGCCTGCGCCGGCTGCGGCGAAACTCCTTACGCAAAGCTAATAACCCAGCTTTACGGCGACAGGATGTATATAGCAAATGCCACCGGCTGCACCTCCATCTGGGGCGGCAGCGCTCCCAGCTACCCCTACACGAAAAACAGCAAAGGTCACGGCCCTGCCTGGGCAAACTCCCTCTTTGAAGACAATGCCGAATTCGGCTTTGGTATGCTCCATGCTGTTAAGCAGCGGGGCGAGCTTGTTGCCGCTCAGGTAAAAACAGCCGCCATGAATCCGAATTTACCGGACTACCTCAAAGATGCTGCAAACAATTGGCTTGAATCCAGAAACGATGCGGCCGCCTCTAAAAAGACAGCCGAGGAACTTGAAAACTCCATCTTAAAAGCTCTGGAAGGCTGCGGCGAAACCTGCGCTGACTTCGGCTTCCTCACAAAGCTATACAAAAACCGTGATATGTTCGTAAAGCCCTCCTTCTGGGTATTCGGCGGCGACGGCTGGGCCTATGACATTGGCTTCGGCGGTCTGGACCATGTTTTAGCCTCCGGCGAAAACATCAATATCATGGTATTTGATACAGAGGTATACTCAAACACCGGCGGCCAAGCCTCAAAAGCAACCCCCACAGGGGCTGTTGCCCAGTTTGCCGCAGCAGGCAAATCTATAAAAAAGAAAGATTTGGCACAGATTGCCATGTCCTACGGCTATATCTATGTGGCTCAGATTTCCATGGGCGCAAGCTATCAGCAAACCTTAAACGCCATAATCGAAGCAGAAAGCTATGACGGCCCCTCCCTCATCATCGCCTACGCCCCCTGCATAAACCACGGCAACAAAAACGGCATGGGCAAATCCATCGCCACAGAAAAGCAGGCAGTGGAAAGCGGCTACTGGAATATGCTGCGCTTCGACCCCAGAAAAGAGGAGCCTTTAACAGTAGACAGCAAGGCCCCCACCGGCAGCTATCAGGACTTTATAAACAGCGAGGTGCGCTACACCTCCTTAAAGCTCAGCTTCCCCGAAAGAGCCGACGAACTGTTTAAAAAAGCCGAGGAACAGGCCAAAGAAAGATACGAGGGACTTTTAAGGCAGCAGGAAGCACAGAAAACAAAATCTGCCGAATAAGACAAGATTTCTAAAAAACATCCCTCAGGATAAAAACTAATAAAAGGGTTCCGGATTATGCCGGAGCCCTTTTATGTCAGTCTAAAGAAAAATACACTTTTAAAACCCGCTTAAACTTTTCCATAGCAGCTAATTTGAAATAAAGATGATAGCTCTTTTAAACTATTTATCCTCTGCCGGAAAGTTAAAAATACTGAAAAATCATGCCTTGCCGCCTGTTTGCCGCTATATAAGCGGTAATTTCAGAATTGCAGCAATATAAGACAAGCTTTGCATAGACAAAAACTAAGGGAAAAGCTTTGGCTTTTCCCTTAGTTTCTATAGAGCAGTCATTTCCGGCAGAGAGTCGTCGTTTTCAATCCACTGAGAAGCCATAACAACCTCAAATTCACCTTCGGAAATTCTGGAAACAATTTTTTCTATCCCCGCGTTTAAGATAAACCGCCGGCAAAGAGAGCAGGATGCCGCCGGAATAACCTCGCCGGTTTTCGCGTCCCTGCCCACCAAATACAGAGTTGACCCAAGCATATCCCGCCGTGAGCAGGAGATTATGGCGTTTTGCTCTGCGTGAACGCTTCTGCAAAGCTCATAGCGCTGCCCGGGGGGTATATTAAGCCGCTCACGGGTACAATGCCCCATATCCGAGCAATTTTTTCTCCCTCTTGGGGCGCCGTTATAGCCTGTGGATAAAATCTCGTCGGCCTTTACGATAATTGCCCCGTATTTCCTGCGCAGACAGGTGCTCCGGTTTAAAACCGCGTCTGCGATGCCCAGATAATAGTCGTCCTTTCCTGTGCGCTTGTCCATGTCAGTCCTCCGATTTTTTCTTTTTCGTCAGTGTATAATAACTGTTGAGCCTAAGGGTATATTATTAAATATGTAGTTAATGTCCTCGTCATACATTCGGATACAGCCGGCGCTTATTGGATATCCGATGCCGGGGTCCTTCAGCTTTGATGAGTTTGGATAATACAGCCGTGAATGGAAGGCATAACCGGTGCCGGGGAAAAACCCCACAACGGGCTTACAAGTGTAAGTCGATGTTGTCCAGCCTGCGGCCTGCTTATAGCTTGTTACAGTCACTCCCTGACGGGTAGGCGAGCCGGGTCTTCCTGTACCCACAATACTCTCACGAACAAGCTTCCAGTTCCCCTGATGCCCCTCAAAGATATTCACCCTTTGCATAGCAAGGTTTATCCAAAGAAGATAACCTGTCTTGCTGGAATATCCCTTTGTGTTAATCCAAATTTCCTTTTCGTAATCCTGATAGTCATTTTCCTTAGCCCACTGGAGGGTAAAATTTCCCCTATACACATTGGAAACAAGCTTCAAAACCTCCTCGGGACTAATATTTCCTTTATCATTAACAAGGCTGTCTGCCTGGAGGCTAATCTCCGCTCCGTAAGCATCCACGGTGATACTTTCTGCCCGGCCGGCACCGGCCACTTTTGCCTTGCTGCCGGAAACACCAATGCTTTTTGCCCTGCCGTCAACGATGAGAACATTTTCCGCCCCGCCCATAAGAACACTGCCCAAAGTCGTATCCGCCTCCGCCACAAGGTGGTTTCCCCTTCCCTCCAAAGAAAGCTTTCCGATAGCGCCTCCTGACTTTAGCCGCAGGCTGACAAAGTCTCCCTGAGCGGAAAAGTCAGAAATCTTCGGAGCGTTCAGGCTTAGGCTGCCTGCCTGACCTGTAGAATCTACATTGATTTCGCCATCGCTTACAAGGGAAATCTCGTTGGTTTTTCCGCCGAAGCTGCCCTCAATTGAATCAGCTGCCTTAACATCCAGCCTGTTTTCGCTCCCTTGAACGGAAATGCCCTTAGCGGCCCCTCGGCAGTTTACATCAAGTCTTGCCCCCGTAGCGGAAACAGCAAGCTTATCTAAATCGGAAAGCTCCCCTTCCAAGCTGTTGCCTGTACCCTGAACAGTGAGGGCTGTAACGCCCTTTCCTTGGGTATTAAGTGTCAAATTGTTATTATTCCCGTTTATGTCAATGGTCACAGGAAGGGCTATGCCTTCCCTGCCGCCTTCTTGAAGCAGCCTGTTGCCCTCACCAAAAACGGAGATGTTTTTTATAGATGTGTTGGGAGAAAGAGTCACAGTATTGCAGGCCCCTCCAAGAACCAAAAGCTCATAGTCCCCGTCAAGGCTGATATTGCTATTTTTGCCCGTTACATAGACATCTATGATATTTTTACCCGAAAGCTTCGCCGAGCCTTGACCGCCCAGACGCAAAACACCAAGCTTTGCCTCAGCTCCTGGAGCAAAGCTTAAATCATAGGCAGAGCTTTCTATGCTAATCTGCCCAATATCGCTGTTTCCCTGAACCGAAAGGCTGTTTAGCCTATGGCCAAGTATGATGACCTCTGAAAAAGGAGCCGATACATTTGTAAAAGAAGCGCTTGAAGCGGAACAGTCCAGCCAGAGGCTTCCGGCAAAGGTCTTGCCGTTAAGATTCAGGCTGCCTTTAACCATGGTGCCGCCCATCTCCGGCAAAAGTGCTCCCTGCTCTATATAGCTATGTATTGTCCGGTACAAAACCGTCAAAAATTCTGCACGGGTGATATCTCCGTTGGCATTTAAGCTGCCTGCAAAACCTTCCACCAGCTTTCTAGACAGCAGCCCCTCCAGCGCCGCCCTGTTTTCAGAGCGCAACAAACCGGCATCGGAATATGAATCCACAAGATAGGCCCTCTCCGGCACGGAAATCATAAGGCCGAAGGCCTTTGCCATCATGGAAAGAGCATCCTGCCTTTTCATAGGCCCGTCAAGATTTCCTGTTCCAGCGGAAATAAGCCCAAGATAAAGGGCTTTTGCCGCATCCTCGGCATACCAGGCCTCACTAGAAATGCCCAGAGCCGATATATCTGCCTTTTCTGTGGCACCCAGTACACGGCACAAGACGGTAATCATCTGGGCCGTTGTTATAGGAGTGTCAGGTTGAAGTGTCATATCCTCAAACCCGCTGATTAAGGCATCATCAAAGCCTTTTTTCAAAGTTTCCTCAGCCCAATGGCCGGAAACATCGGTAAAATCCGACCATTCCAAGGCAAAAGCCCCGCTGCCAAGGGAAAAAATAAGTACAAGTGCCAAACAAAATGTAAAAATCCGCCTAATTTCTGTGTTTTTCCTCATATGTACTCTCCCATATCCCATCGGTAATATTTGCTTTACATTCGCGAGAATATAGTATTATAATAGTGCGGCCTAAGTCAACAACAAACTGTTTTCAATTTCGTAATTTATGGAAAGATTAACTATTAGAAGTCAAGCCCTAAAGTAATGCTGGTGGACAAAAACAG
>CAZTXG010000026.1:0-24867 GCA_964617335.1 uncultured Oscillospiraceae bacterium | reverse complement strand
TGGTGGAGATGGGGGGAATCGAACCCCCGTCCGAAAGCGCTTTAACAGAAACTTCTCCGGGCGCAGGCGGTTATTCCAGTGAATTAAATCACCTTTTCCCATTCCTCAAGGCAAGCCGCCACGCCTTGGGTTCAGGTAGCTTCATTATGCATGGTGCGCTCAAAGCTTTGCACACTCACGGACGCTGCTTGGTGACGCCCTGACCCCGGGCCGCAGCGCTCCCGGGCAGGACGGGCAGCCTTAAGCGGCTACCAGTTCAAAAGAATCGTTGTTCTTTAATTTATAAGATGCCCATTTTTTGGATGGTAGGCGCATCCGCCCGCTATTTCAGCCTCCACACCCCCGTCGAAACCAGTACATCCCCATATCGACAGGTAAATTTCAGCCTATTGGGGTGCCTGCCTATGCTTAGTATACCACAAACACCCCATATAGATAATTTTAACTTACTTAAGTCACCTTTATGACGTAAATAAAGCCTTAAAAGTTCCCTAGCACTTAACAGGTTCGGGATAGTCCGCGCCGAAAGTTTCAACGGTAACGGATTTCATACGCTGGGTATTCTGGGGTCTGTCAGAGCGGTCGCAGGGGGTATCCGCAATTTTGTTAACTATATCCATGCCCTCAATTATCTTGCCGAAGCCCGCGTACTGGCCGTCAAGGTGAGAGGCGTTTTTATGCATGATGAAAAACTGGCTGCCTGCAGAATCGGGGGCCATGGTCCTTGCCATGGACAAAACTCCCGGCTCATGCTTAAGAGCATTCTTAAAGCCGTTTCCTGTGAACTCACCTTTGATGCAATATCCGGGACCGCCCATTCCGCTTCCATCAGGGTCGCCCCCTTGAAGCATAAAGCCGCAGATAACCCTGTGGAAAATAACTCCGTCATAAAATCCTTTTTTAACAAGGGAGATAAAGTTATTAACTGTGTTCGGAGCTATGTCGGGATAAAGCTCCGCCTTCATAAGATCGCCGTTTTCCATTTCAATTGTTACTATAGGGTTTTGCATATACTAAAATTCCTTTCGCTGCATTATAAAAACTTTTTTATTGATTGCGCTCTTTCATTGTGCGCTCAATCTCTCTGTCTGCTCCCCGCTTTGCCTCGGTGGCTCTTTTGTCATAAAGCTTTTTGCCCTGACACAGGCCCAGCTCCAGCTTTACCCTGCCGTTTTTAAAATAAATAGACAGGGGTATGAGGGTTAGGCCCTCCTGCTGAATTCTTGCGGAAAGTTTTCTTATTTCACGCTTGTGCATTAAAAGTCTTCGGGAGCGCAGGGGGTCTTTATTAAAAATATTTCCCTTTTCATAAGGGCTTATGTGCATGGAACGAACAAAAAGCTCCCCGTCCTTAACGGTGCAAAAGGAGTCTTTAAGGTTGATTGTGCCTGCTCTTATAGACTTTACCTCTGTTCCGCAAAGCTCTATCCCCGCTTCAAAACGCTCGAGAACAAAGTAGTCGTGGAATGCCTTGCGGTTTTGAGCTACCTGCTTTATTCCCGTGGCCTTTGGGGACATATCTTACCCGCCTTTCATAAAACTTCTATTAGGTAATTATACCATCTTTGTCAAGTATCAGTCATCAAAGCTTGTCCGGTCTTTTCTAGCTGTATTGACTTAGTATTTTTTCAAATATTTCCGGAATATACAGCTTAACCGGAACCGCAAAGGCAAGGTTTCTGTCTCCTCTGGAGAAAAGCTCAATTTCAATAGAGCTCCATTCCTTAAGCCCCCTGCTTTTCAAAGCCTTTCTGATGTCATTTCTCATTTGCTCTTTTTCATAGCTTTCCTTCGACTCAAGCTCAAGCAGCAAAAGCTCGGCTGTTGCAATATGTACCGTCATTTCCTTCTCCTTAACAGTCATTGGGTGCTTTCACCAAGAAAAAAGCGGCGAAAGCGATTAAATTATAAATCTTTTTGCCTAAAGGTTTCCTTTTGTTGCAGCAATATGGGCTTTATAATTAAAATCCGCACCTTAGGCATATTGTACTCCACCTTAGCCTAATGCTCTAGTTTAAATAACTGGAAAAATAAATTTCAATATGATATAATGACGAAAAAGCACAATGTGGATATTACACTATTTTATACACATATGAATAAGGACACTTTGTATCTGATGTCTGCCGCTTTTTATTATGTGGTTTTATTTTATTTCCGGAGGAAAAGCATGGATTACACTGAAACCCCCATACACCGCATCTGCGGCTACGAAGGTCTTATAACAGCAACCACCTTAGACAGGGTCATCCTGCCAAATGGTGAGCATTCCCTGCGTGAGGTTGTTGAGCATCCGGGCGGAGTTACGGTTTTGCCTATAGATGACGAGGGCTATGTCTACTGTGTGCGGCAGTTTCGCTACCCCATGGGCGAGCATATGTTAGAACTGCCCGCCGGAAAGCTTGAAAAGGGCGAGAACCCTCTTGATTGCGCAAAGCGCGAGCTTAGCGAAGAAACAGGCATAACGGCTATGCAATACACAGACCTTGGCAAATTATATCCTTCACCCGGCTTTTGCAGGGAAACTCTCTACCTTTACCTTGCTCAAAACTTGATTTTTGGTAAGGCCCACCCTGACGAAAATGAGTTTCTTGATGTTATAAAAGTACATATTGACGAGCTTTATGAGTCTGTTATGAATAATGAGCTGGCCGACGCTAAAACCGTTGTGGCAATTTTAAAGGCAAAAGCCCTGCTCCGAAGTTAATATAAAAATTTTCAATGGGAAAGGACCGGTGGGTATGCAAAGAACCGTTCTGATTGTCGATGATGAAAAGGCCATCGTAGACATCCTTAAATTTAACCTTGAAAAAGCCGACTACAAAACCATCTTCGCCTATGACGGCAAAGAGGGCTTAAAGCTTGCAAGGGAAAATAATCCCGACCTTATTTTACTTGACGTTATGCTGCCTTATATGGATGGCTTTGAGGTTTGCAAAACTCTGCGAGGCGAGGGCAGCAATATCCCCATAATAATGATAACCGCAAGGGAAGAAGAAACCGACAAGGTCTTTGGTCTGGAGCTTGGGGCAGACGACTACATAACAAAACCCTTTTCAATGAGGGAGCTTTTGGCAAGGGTTAACACCAATATGCGCAGAGCCGCAACGGCAGAGCCTCCTCCGGCGGAGGACTCCGGCGAAACCCTATGTATGAAGGATATAGTCATAGATTTCAGCCGCCACACGGTTTATAAAAACGGCAAAGGGCTTGAGCTTACCCAGAGGGAATATGACCTTATTAAGTTTCTTGCCTCCCATCCGGGTAAGGTAGTATCCCGAAAGGAGCTTATGAGCGAAGTCTGGCAGTACGACTATTTTGGCGACCTGCGAGCTGTTGACGTTGCAGTGCGCCGCCTTCGTGAAAAGATTGAAGATAACCCTGCCGAACCTTTATATGTTATGACAAAGCGTGGAGTCGGGTATTATTTTAACGAATCCTAAAAGGCGGAATACTTAAAAAATCCCGTGGCAGGCTCTGCCGCAATGTGGAGGTTTAAATGAACAAAAGCCTTTATACAAAGCTTGTTCTCATTGTTCTGCTGCTTATTTTATCCTTAATGGCCGTCGTCGGGGCCTTTTTAATAAACGAAATAAGGTCTTTTTATCTGGAGGATTTTTACACCCAGATGAAAACTGTTTTTGAAAATCCAGAGCTTGCCGCAAGCCTTTATTCCGCTGCTGACGGCTCCGACTCCGCATCCAGAATCGAAAACATTATTCAAGCTCATTCCGGACAATTGGGGATTGACTCCAGCAGCCGAAATTACTATATTTTAGACGGAGAAACCGGCTCAGTCCTTGCCGGTTCCGGCCCTGAAACAGAAGGTCTTGCCATTACTCCGAATATATTAACCGCAATTGGCGGCACTGAGGGATATGTCAGCGACCACAGCGCCTCTTATATGGATGTGGCACTCCCCTTTCAGGGAGAATCCTCAAAATATATTGTATATATATACGACAACAAAAACGATGTTCACGAGCTTAGTTCCACAATTTTTCAAATAATTTTGGAGGCTCTTTTTGTAGGCCTGCTTATTTCCCTGCTTTTAAGTCTTTTGCTTGCTAAAACTATGGTAGGGCCTATTCAAAGCCTTACAAAGGCAGCAGAGCAGGTTGCCGCCGGAGATTTTTCTCAAAAACCAAGTTCTGACGCCCAAGACGAAATCGGCGTTTTAACCCGCACCTTCAGTGGGATGGCAGGACAGCTTGAAAAAACTCTGGACGATTTGAAAAAATCCGAAGCCATGCGCCGTGAGTTTGTGGCAAATGTCTCCCACGAGCTTAGAACCCCCATAACCAGCATTCGCAGCTATGCAGAAACTCTCCAAGGCGGTAATGGAATCTCCAAGGAAACTGTAAATGAGTTTTTGGGTGTTATCGTTACGGAAAGCGACCGTATGACAAAAATTGTTCAGGATTTATTGACCTTGTCACGCTTTGACGCAGGCAGCATAGAGTTTAGTTTTCAGCGTTTTTCCATTGAAAAATCTATTACCGATATATATAACGCCATGCAGCTTGAGGCTCAAAAGCGAAACCATCGTTTTACAATGAGTCTTAAAACTGCCCTGCCTGAAATAGTTGGCGATAAGGCTAGAATAGAACAGGTTCTTATTAACATGGTGTCCAATGCTATAAAATACACTCGTAACGGAGGCAGCATATCCATAAGCGCCGGACTTAAAGACGAGTCTGTTTGGGTCAGCGTTCGGGATAACGGCATAGGTATTCCTGAAGAAGATGTGCCAAAAGTATTCGACCGCTTTTACAGGGTGGACAAGGCAAGAAGCCGTGAATCCGGAGGAACAGGTCTTGGCCTTTCCATTGCAAGAGAAATTGTCTTGCGGCATGGGGGCGACATATCCCTTACAAGCCGCCTGGGAAAAGGCACGGTGATTACTATATCCCTGCCGGCGGAGGGTGCCGATGAGATTTTTTAAAGACCGATCAAAGCTCATTGATTATGGAAAGAACCTTCTTATAGGCCTTTTGTTTCTCTCCTCGATTTTCTTGCTGTTAAAATCCGTTTCCACAGGCACGGATTCTGTCTTAGAGGATTTTGGTTCCCTTTTCGGCACAGACAATAGTAAAAGCAGTTCCGGCTCCACAGAGGCCGACACCATCATAACAGCTTCAGAGCCTGCCTTTATTCTTGCCACAAAGGCAGACGGCTCCCATTACGCCGCAAAATATGCAAATACCAACAGGGAAAAGCTTTTATCACAGTTTTCTTCTCTTTTAGGCGAGGCCATAGGCTCAGCTAATAATAAAGAAAAAATAACAGAAGCCCAGTGGCGTGATTGCCTTAAAGAAAGCGGCGTGTTTTTTGACTATCTTCATCCTCAGCCTTTAGCTGCCATCGCCAGCTGGCTTGGAACAGAAATAAATGATGTCACAAGCCCCAGTTTTGTCCGCCGGCTTTTCTTAGGCGGAGACGAAGCGGGCTCTTTATACTTGTATTATATTAATGAGGATGAAGGAAGCTTTTTCCGCAGTAAAACGGCCCTTAACTTTTCCGCCCTATCCTCTCTTATTTCCGAGCTGCCCATGGGCACTTCGGCCTTCGCCTTTGAAATAGAAGATGAATATCAAAATATTGACCCCTATTTCATTTTTTCCGGCGAATCTTCCGAGCTGCGTGCTCTTTCCTCTTCAAACCCTTTGATTGACGACTCTATTACATCCTCCCTGCTTTCCCTTTTCGATATGCAAAAGGTTACAAGCTATCCGGAAGGTGACGGCTCAATGGTTTATATAGACGGAAAGCGCAGTCTGCGCATTGATATTTCCGGAAAGGCTGTTTTCAGCGTTGCTGCCTCAGATGCCGCAAAGGTTGCAAAAAAAGGTGATAGGCTTGAGCTTTTAGATTGCATAAATGCCGCCGGATTTATCGCTCAGGCCGGCGCCGGCTCTCTATCCGGCAGCGCAAAGCCTTACCTTACAGAGATACTCTCTCCCAAGGACCCCGAAAACTGCACGCTTATTTTTGAATACACTATAGACGGTGTGCCGGTTTCATTGCAAAATAATCAGCCGGCTGCAAAAATTGAACTTCAGGACGGAGCAGTTACCCGTGTTGAGATGATTTTCCGGAGCTATTCCTTCAGCGGCGGTCTTTTGTATCCCCTGTCGGAAAGGCTGGCGGCTGCCATTGCGGTAAGCGGCGGCGAGCCGGTTTTGCGGTATGAGGATCGCTCATCAGGTGTAAGCTCTTCGTGGATTAACTATTGACAAGGAGACTTTGATGGACAAGTCAAAGATTAAAAATTTTACTATCATACTCCTTGCCCTTGTTAACGCCTTTTTGCTTACCATTGTTATAAGCAACGAAAGCGACAAACGCAGTGCGAGGGAGTATAAAAATACTGCTTTGAAGACCGTATTAGAGGATAATGGCATATACCTTTATCCCGATGTTATCCTGCCTGAGAAAATGCTTCCAGAGCTTTCTCTTAGCCGTGACCTGGCAAAGGAAAAAAGGAATCTTTCAAGTTTAATCGGAAACTGTACGGCAAATGATTTGGGCGGCAATATAATTTTTTACAGCAATGCTAACGGTCAGGCAAATTTTCGCGGGAACGGTGCGTTTGAAATCCTTCTCAATTCGGATATAATACCTTTGGGGGAAAATCCGGTTGACGGCTGTAAAACTGCCTTAAAAAAACTTGGAATAAAATATTCCGATGCCGAGCCTAATGTTACAGTATCCGGCGGAAATACTATTGTAACGATGCTTTGTGCCTGGGAAGAAAAAAATATTTACAATGCAGAAATACGTTTTGACTTTTCCTCTGACAGGCTTTTTCTTATTCAGGGAACCCGTCCTTCCGGCTCGCTTGTTTCTCAACAGCAGGCGGAGTCCCCTCCGGATGCCGTAACTGTTCTAATGAACTTTCTGCAATACACACGGCAGACCGGCGAAATTTGCAGCGAAATAAGAAGCCTTGAGCTAGGCTATTTCTTAAATGCCGTTGTTTCCGGCTCCAGCAGTTTAAAGCCGGTTTGGCGCATTGAAACTGATGTGGGAAACTATTATATCAACGGTTTTACAGGGCTTCCGGAAAGTCTTGACGCTGCCTAAAGAGGCTGCAAATAGGTCTTTGTTATTTTTTATTGTAATATTGTAATTTTTATGTTATAATTCACTAGCTTGGCAGCTAATGGGAGGATTATGCCGAAAATTCCTCGGCTATATTCCCCTATGTCGGGTATGCTACAATACATAAAAGATATCTATATTTTCTCTGTGCGGGAAGGTGTTTTAATTTGGATAAATATGTGATTAAAGGCGGAAAGCCTTTATTTGGAGAAGTTGAAATAAGCGGCGCCAAAAACGCCGCAGTGGCTATTATACCTGCCGCTCTTATGGTGGACGGTGTATGCAGAATTGAAAATATTCCTCAGATAAGCGACGCTGAAATGCTCCTTACAATATTAAGCGAAATGGGTGCTAAGGTTCGCCTAATAAACAAGACAACGGTTGAGGTTGACTGCACCAATGTCCGCAAAGAAGGCGCTCCCTATGACCTTATGAGGAAGATTCGTGCCTCATACTACCTAATCGGCGCTATGATTGGGCGCTTTGGCTCTGCTAAAACCACTATGCCCGGAGGTTGTAACTTCGGCGTGCGCCCCATAGATCAACACATAAAAGGCATGACTGCCCTCGGCGCGAATGTAGAGGTTCGGGGCGGTTTTGTCTATGCAGATACCCCCGATGGCTATCTTGTGGGCAACAAAATATATTTAGACAAGGTTTCTGTTGGCGCAACCATGAACATTATGATTGCTGCAACCAGAGCAAAAGGAAAAACAACTATCGAAAACGCAGCCCGTGAACCCCATATAGTTGACCTTGCAAACTTTTTAAACTCTATGGGAGCCGATATCCGCGGAGCGGGAACCGATACCATCAAAGTCTACGGTGTTGAAAAACTCCATGGCGGCAGCTACACCATTATCCCTGACCAGATTGAGGCGGGAACTTACATGGCGGCAGTGGCGGCAACAGGCGGAGAGGTCACCATCCGCAATGTCATCCCAAAGCACCTTGACTGTATAAGTGCAAAGCTTCGTGAAATGGGTGTTGAGATTTTTGAATACTCTGACTATGTGGTTGTCAGGCGTATGGGAAAGCTTATTCGAACCAATGTTAAAACCCAGCCATACCCCGGCTTTCCTACGGATATGCAGCCTCAGATAAGCACTGTGCTCTGTCTTGCCGAAGGCACAAGCGTTGTAACCGAGGGCGTTTGGGACAACCGTTATAAGTATGTTTCCGAGCTTAAAAAAATGGGTGCAGAGGTTCAGGTGGACGGAAAAACTGCCGTTATCGAAGGGGTTCCCTTTTTAACAGGCGCTCCCGTTGTTGCCTGTGACCTTCGTGCCGGAGCTGCTGTTGTCATAGCCGGACTTTGTGCTGTTGGAACAACAATTGTTGAGGACGTAGTATACATCGAGCGAGGATATGAAAACCTTGTTGGTAAGCTTAATAGCCTTGGGGCTGATATATCTTGCCAAACAGAGCCGGACGAGCCCTTAAATACCGAGCCGGCAGTAGTATAAATTAAGGAATAGTTTAATGCAAATTTTCACCATAGCCAGCGGTTCCGGCGGCAACTGCACCCTGCTGTGTGATGGTAAGGCCAGTTTTCTTATTGATGCGGGCATATCCGCAAGGCGTATTTCCCATGCCCTTTCTTCATTAGGTAAAAGCCCCAATGAGCTTTCGGGCATCCTTATTACACATGAGCATGGTGACCACGTTTGCGGCCTTAAAACCCTTACAAAGCAATTTGAAGTTCCCATATTTGCCCCCCGCACCGTTGCCAACCACCTTCGTTGGTCGATTGCGGGGGTCGACAACTTTATAACAGAGCTGTCCCCCGGAAAAGAATCATACATAGACGGCGTCTCAGTCCTGCCTTTCCTCACCCCCCACGACACACCGGAAAGCGTCGGCTACCGTATAAGCGGCAGCCAAGTTTTCGGATTTTGCACCGATTGCGGCCATGTTACAGAGGAAATGCGCGAAGGCATGAGGGGCGCTCACGCTGTTATGATTGAGGCAAACCATGACCTTGAAATGCTTAAAAACGGCTCTTATCCCCTGTTTTTAAAGCGCAGAGTTTTGTCTGACAGGGGGCATTTGTCAAACGAGAGCTGCGGGGAATTTGCCCTTTCTCTTTACGACAGCGGAGCAAGAAAAATAATTCTTGCCCACCTTAGCCGAGAAAACAACACACCCGATCTTGCTTTAAAAACCGTTAGCAGCAGCTTTACACGGGAGGGTATAAATTCCGGCGACGGACCCCAGATTTTCGTGGCTCCGGAAAAAGATATTTTTCCCATATCTCTTTAGGAAGTGCCTTTATGCTAAACCTTACTCTAATATGCATGGGTCGTATGCGTGAGAAATACTATATTGCTGCCTTTGAGGAATACGCAAAAAGGCTTTCACCTTATTGCAAGCTAAGCCTTATTGAGCTTCCTGAGGTGAAAACAGCGCAAAATCCATCTAAGGCTGAAATTAAGGCCGCCCTTTTTAAAGAGGCTCAGGAGATTTCCCGCCATATTCCTTCCGGCTCCTATCTTGTGGCCATGTGTATAGAGGCAAATCAAATTTCCAGTGAGGAACTGGCACAAGTTTTTTCCCGGAAAACAAGCGAAGGCATAAGCAGGCTCTGTTTTATTGTCGGGTCTTCCTTTGGTCTTGATGAGGGGCTTAAGCAGCAATGTGACCTTCGTTTGTCAATGTCAAAAATGACTTTTCCCCATCATCTTGCCCGAGTTATGCTTATTGAGCAGCTTTACAGGGCTATAATGATAAATGAAAAAAGTAAATATCACAAATGATAGGAGGACCCCTTATGTGGTGCGTTAACTGCAAAACCGAACATAGCGGCGACAAGGCGGTCTGTCCCCTTTGCGGGCAGGCTTTAACACCAAAGCAGTCAGAGCCCAAGGCTATTTGGGGTCGCTGTCTTCCTTCAGACAAGCCAAAAAACTGGCCTGTCTCTCCGGATGGTGAGCCGGAATCCCCTGCTTTTCTGGCTCATTGCACCTGTCTTGATATGGACGACGAAATTCTTCTTAATATGCTGTCTGCCTACGGTATCCCTGCCTTCAGGTATTACCCCGGCGACGGCGGCTTTGGGAAGGTGGTTTTAGGAATGAGCAGCAGCGGTGCGGACATTTACGTTCCCCAGTCTTTATTTGCTGATGCTCAGGCGCTGATGGGAGGTATTTCAGATGAGTGATTACATGAGGGAATATCAGCACTGGCTAGACAGCCCCGCCCTTTCGGAAAGTGAATGGAAAGAGCTGGACAGCATCAAAAATGACGAGGAAGAAATTAAAAGTCGTTTCTTCGCCCCCTTAGAATTTGGCACTGCCGGCCTTCGCGGCATTATGGGTTTGGGAATCCGCCGGATGAACAAGCACGTTATCTGCCATGTTACCCAGGCCTTTGCCGAGGTTATTGCCGCCGAGGGAGAAAATGCGAAATCTAAGGGTGTTGTCATCTGCTATGACTGCCGTGAAAGCAGCGAATATTTTGCCCGCAGCGCCGCTTCTATAATGGCGGCAAACGGCATTTATGTACGTATTTTTGATGAGCTTCGGCCCACACCGGAGCTTAGCTTTGCCATTCGCAGATATGGGGCCACTGCCGGCATAAATATTACTGCCAGCCATAACCCCCGTGAGTATAACGGCTATAAGGTCTACTGGTCGGACGGGGCACAGCTTCCCCCAAATCATGCAGCTTCCGTGGCTAAGGTAATGGGTGAAATCGACATTTTCACAGGCATACACAAAATGGATTATGAAAAGGCAGTAAAAGAAGGCCTTATTGAAGTTATCGGCGCTGAAACTGACGAGGAGTTTTTGGAAAAGGTTCTTGCCCAGTCTATAGACAGGGATGCCCTAGGCCGTGTCTCCGATGATTTTAAGATTGTTTATACCCCCTTCCACGGCTGCGGACATAAACTTGTTCCTGAGGCTCTGCGCCGCCTTGGTGTACGTCATGTTCTGCCCGTTCCAGAGCAAATGGTTATAGATGGCTCTTTTCCAACGGTTAAAAGCCCCAATCCCGAAGAACCGGAAGGTTTTTACCTTGCGATTGAGCTTGCAGAAAAGGAAAACTGCAGCCTAATCATAGGCACCGACCCGGACTGTGACAGGGTCGGCCTTATGTCGAGGGGCAAAGACGGCAGTTTTGTTATGATAAGCGGAAACGAAATCGGCGTTTTGCTGCTGGACTATATCATAGCTGCCCGCAGGAGAAAGGGCAGCCTCCCCAAAAATGCGGCAGCCATAAAAACCATTGTAACCACGGAAATGGCTCGTGAGGTTGCCAATAAAAACGGCATACACATTGAGGACACCTTTACAGGCTTTAAGTTTATGGCGGAAAAGCTGGCGCAGTTTGAGCGTGAAAAAAGCTATGAATACATTCTCGCCTATGAGGAGAGCAACGGGTATATGATGGGCGATTATGTCCGTGATAAGGACGCTGTAACCGCTTCTATGATGATAGCTGAAATGGCGGCTTATTATCATGAAAAAGGTCAAAGTCTTTCCGAAGCCATGGAAAGCCTTTATGAAAAATATGGATACTTCGGCGAAAAAACACTTAATCTTATTATGCCGGGGCTTGACGGTCTGGAAAAAATGAAAACTCTTATGACCTCTTTGCGCAACGCTCCCCCCAGTGAAATTGCCGGTGTTAAGGTTCTGCGTGAGCGAGACTACGAAACCGGCAAAATAAGCGTTCCCGGTCTTGGCTATGTGGATAAAACGGAAATCTCCGGCTCTAATGTACTTTACTTTGAGCTTGAGGATGAAAGCTCCTTCATCATACGTCCTTCAGGCACCGAGCCAAAGATAAAAGTATATATTCTTGTCAAAGGCAAGTCCAGAGACGACTGTGATGAAAAAATCAAAAAATACGAGGAATATGCTCAAGCCTTAGGTAAATAGGCTTTTAACAATGTAAAATCTGCTTATTTAGGCATTTAGTTTTTAAAAAAGAAAGCAGGGAGAGTTTATTTTATTCTCCCTGCTTTCTTTTTTAATTTTGACGGATGGCTTATGAATGCAAAAACAACTGCTTACTTTTTCTCAATATCGTCAGGCAGTTTTTCGCTTTTACCATCTGTTTCCACTCCGTCTTTAATCGTATCGTCCTTTATAACCCCGTTTTCCGTATCTTTGTCGGTTATAATTCCGTCCTCTACATCAGGCACAACATCCCCCTCCGGTATGATTTCGTCTGTGGGTGTCGTTGTCACTATGGGGCTTACGTTTGGTTCTATCACATTTTTACGATTTGTGCAGCCGCAAAAAGCGGAAATCAATATGACAAGAGCCAAAAAAAGTATTGCGGTTTTCTTCATGAAAACACCTCCGGAAATTATTTCAACAATATTATTACCCTTTTGTTAAAATTTATTAAAAAATTTATAAGTTTAGGCAATATATATTTTATGCTCAAAATTTTATGCTGCAAAACAGTTTATTGATATTTAATATTGATTATTTCCCCTATAATTGGTATAATAATAGTATATCCAAAGAAAAAATTATTTACGGAGGTCTTATTATGGAACTTAAAGGATCAAAAACATATGACAATCTCGCTGCTGCTTTTGCCGGAGAAAGCATGGCAAGAATGAAGTATGACTATTTTGCAAGCCAGGCAAAAAAAGACGGCTATGAGCAGATTTCTGCCATTTTCGCTGAAACTGCCGGAAACGAAAAAGAGCACGCAAAGCTTTGGTATAAATACATGAACGGCGGCTCCATCAGCGACACCGTTACAAACCTTAAAACTGCGGCAGAGGGCGAGCACGAAGAGTGGACGGAAATGTACAGGGAATTTGCCGAAGTCGCCCGTGAAGAAGGTTTTATAGAAATCGCCGAGCGTTTTGAAGGCGTTGCCAAGATTGAGGAAGAGCATGAAAAGCGTTACCTCAAGTTTTTGGAAAATATTGAAAAGGGTCTTGTTTTCGCCCGTGAGGGTAAGAAAGTTTGGTTCTGCCGCAACTGCGGTCACCTGCATTTTGGCGACAAGGCTCCCGAGGAATGCCCCGTATGCGCCCATCCTCAGGCACATTTCGAGCTAAAAAAGGAAAACTACTAGGTTTTTATATTTTGCCGCAGGAAGGCAGTAATTTCAGTCGGGGGAACTTATGGAACGCATTGAAAACGTCTGTGCCTTCACAGGTCACAGGCAGGCAAAGCTCCCTTGGGGAGCAAACGAAAATTCACCGGAGTGCATATTTTTAAAGCAGCAGATAGCCGATGCTGTGGAAGCAGTTTACACTGCCGGAATCAGGCATTATATCTGCGGCATGGCCACCGGCTGTGATATGTATTTTTGCGAGGCGGTCATAGATTTGCGAGACTGCCACGAAGACATCAGTCTTGAGGCTGCCATCCCCTGGGAAAAACAGTCCGACGCTTGGAGCAGCAGCTTAAAAAAACGCTACAATAGGCTTCTTGAGCAGTGCGACTACTATACCTTGGTTCAAAAGGAATACACCCCCGACTGTCTTATGCGCAGGAATAGATACATGGTGGATAACGCTAAAATACTCATTGCTGCATACAGCGGCAAACAGGGCGGCACTATGAGCACAATGCTATACGCCATGCGGAAAAACCTTGAAATTATACAAATACCTCTTGGATAAATAAAGCACAAAAAACCACCTGCGGGCCTTTCGGTCAGCAGGTGGTTTTTAATGTTATTTCATCTGCCTTTTGCGGGCAAGATTTATCATTCCGTCTTCCATTTCTCCAAGCTTTGCAAGCATTTTTCCGGCACCATAGGCTGTGCAGGTGGCAGCGTCATCAACAGCGCTTACTCTAATGCCGGTTTTAGTGTAAATAAGCTTGTCTGTTCCTGCCACAAGGCTGCCGCCTCCGGTTAGTATTATGCCGTTTTGGTCAATATCGGCAACAAGCTCCGGCGGAGTGCGCTCAAGAACCATTTGGATGGAGTCAAGTATTACTTCCATAGGCTCGGAAAGGGCTTCGGCAATATCGTTTGTGTCAACGTCAACACTTCTGGGCAAACCCGTCATGAGGCAGCGGCCCTTAACCTCCTCGGTTTTCGTTTCGCTAAGGGGATAGGCGCTGCCAATGCCGATTTTTAGTGATTCCGCTGTTTTAAGTCCGATAAGGAGATTGTGCTTACGCCGGATATATTTAATGATTGCTTCGTCAAAAGACCCTCCGGCAGTTTTTATGGACTCGCTTTCAACAACGCCGCCTATAGAAACCACGGCAATCTCTGTTGTGCCGCCGCCAATGTCTACAACTAAATGCCCGTCGGGCTTTGTGATATCCGCCCCGCTGCCCAAAGCCGCCGCAACAGAGGACTCAAGAAGATACACCTTCCTTGCACCGGCTTCAATACCTGCATCAATTGTGGCTCTCTCCTCGACTCCGGATATACTGCCGGGAACACTGATTATTATTCTGGGCTTGAATAGACTGAAGGAGGTTATCCGCTCAATAAGCTCTTTGAGCATACGCACAGTCATATCATAGTCGGAAATCACCCCCGAGCTTATAGGATATATTGAAACAATATTCGCCGGCGTTCTCCCAAGCATTTTTTGAGCATCCTCACCGACCTTTAAAAGCCGGCCAGTGTGCTTGTCCACAGCCACCACCGTCGGCTCACGAAGGGTTATTCCCTTTCCGGCGACGTATACGATTATGCTGGAGGTGCCAAGGTCTATTGCTATGTCTCTTTCAAAAAAAAGCATTTTTGTTCACCTCGTAGAATACCCTGCCGCAGAAGAGCATTTCTTCCCGCAGCCGCTAAAATATTTAGATTGGTTTTCCTTATTTTAAAAAGTTTTTACTATCTTCCCCTTGCCAGCGTACAGCACAAAACCTCATCCGCTCCGGAAAGCAGCAGGGTTTTGGCACATTCTGAAAGGGTTGAGCCGCTTGTAACTATATCGTCAATAAGAAGGATTCTTTTGCCCCGAACAAGCTCCTCGTCTCTCACAGTGTAAACACCGCTGATGTTGGCACGGCGCTTTTCAACGCTGCCTACGCCTGATTGGGCGGGCACGTCCGTGTGTTTTAAAAGCAGCTCCACAGCAACATCGTCCAAGGAAAGGGCAGCAGCCATGGCAAGAAGCATGGCCTGGTCATAGCCCCGCTTTTTAAGACGCTTTGCGCTTAGGGGAACCCAGCTAATGATATCATAGCGCCCCTTAAGATTTTCACGAATACAGTCGGCAATAAGCGTTCCGTAGGTGTCCGCATAGGCCGTTGCATCGTTGAACTTAAAGCGGAGGATAGAGCTTCTAACCTTGTCTTCATAGTACAGGGGTGAATAGCAGACGGAGAAAAACTCACCATGCTGCTCGCCGCCATTTTTTGTTTTCTCAATGTTTTTGCGGCAGCTTTCACATATGCCCCGTTCGCCGGTTTTCAGTATACTTCTGCAAAAAACACAGCGAGGGGGAAATAGCAGGTCCAAGAGATTAGATAGCAGTCCCATAACAAAACCTTCCTTTGAAACATTTGGCATATTTGCCTATTGCGCAAGTCTGGCTCGAAGTCCGCTGTATCTTCTTGTAACTTTGTGGTTATCTATCATTTTTAAAACGCTGGTGTCCCCGCCAACTATTATGAGAAGCTGCCTTGCTCTTGTAACGGCGGTGTATAGGATGCTGCGGCTCATAAGCTGAGGCGGCCCGTCAAGGGCAAGGAAAATAACAGCCCTGTATTCGCTGCCCTGGGCCTTATGAACCGTCATTGCGAAGGCGTGTTCAAGCTCGTTTAGCATATCAAAGGCATAAACTGCAAGCCTGTCATCATAAAGAACGCTCATGGTTTCATTTTGAGCGTCTATGGAAACTATGACCCCCACGTCACCGTTATATATTCCTGTCCCCTGCTCTGTCTTATCAGGGAAATCAAAGTTTGCTTCTTCCTTGTTATTTATATCCGATTTTTCTTGTTTTGTCCACATTATATCATAGTTATTTCGGGTTTGCATCACCCTATCCCCCTCTCGAAAGACAATTTCCCCGAAATTTTTTTCTTTTTTCTCCTCGGCAGGGGGATTTAGCACCTTTTGCAAAACGGAGTTTAGGTAAACCGTTCCCGTCTCCCCTCGTCTTGTGGGGCTTAGAACCTGAATGTCCATAGGCGGTATGCCCATATTCTTCGGAAGCCGCTCACCGCAAAGGCCGGCTATAGTCTCCACAGCCTGAGCCGGATTTGTTCTTTTTAAAAAGAAAAAGTCACTGTCTGCGGAGTTTCCGGAAAGCTCCGGATAGTCCCCCCTTATTATCATATGGGCGTTTGACACTATGCGGCTTGCTGCTGTCTGCCTGAAAATCTCTGTAAGCCTAACGGTTTCAATAAGACCGCTGCGGATTAAATCTTGAAAAACGTGGCCTGGGCCTATGCTTGGAAGCTGGTCGGCATCCCCAACCATAATAAGCCTGCAAGATTCCGGCATGGCCTTAAGCAGGGCTTGTAAAATAGTTATGTCAACCATTGAGCACTCATCAAGAATAATAGCGTCGCAGTCAAGAGGCTCGTCTTCATCCCGCCTGAAAATAAGCTCGTCACCCTCGAGGGAAAAGCCCGCCTCCAAAAGTCTGTGTATGGTTGAGGCATCCTTTCCGGTAATTTCACTCATGCGCTTGGCGGCCCTGCCCGTTGGGGCTGTAAGAAGGGTTTTAAGCCCCATTTTATCAAAAAGCGATACTATTGCACGGACAGTTGTGGTTTTTCCCGTTCCGGGACCTCCGGTTAAAATCATCATGGAGTTTTCCGCAGCAATTTTCAGGGAATAAAGCTGGCTGTCTGCGTATTTAACTCCCATTTCCCCTTCGACCTGAGAAATATGGGAGTCTATATCCCATTTAATTTCCGGTTTTTCAAAGCATATTTCCTTTATCCTATCCGCTCCATAGGTTTCCGCCTCATAAAGTCCAGCAAGATATATGGCCTGTCTGTCGGCAATATTGCTTAAAACCAGCTCACCGCTGTCGCACAGCACCTCTAAGGCCTCCTCCACCGACTGGGCATCCACACCGATAAGCTCACAGGTCACCTCTATAAGCTTGTCGGAGGGTATGAAGGTGTGGCCGTTTCCGGCATTATGGCGAAGCTCATAAATTGTGGCAGCGGCAACCCTTTCGGGGCTGTCCTCCTCAAAGCCCATATTCACAGCAAGTCTGTCTGCCTCGGCAAAGCTTGCGCCTATCTTCTCCCCTGCCATTATATATGGATTTTCGTGCAAAAGCTCCAAGGCATTTTCCCCATAAGCCCTGTATAGGCGTATGGCAATTATCGGCGGAACATAATAGTTACTTAAAAAATCAATAAGCCTTCTTAATCCCGTCTGCCTTTTGAAGGCATCTGATATTTCATAGGCCTTTCTTCTGCCGAAGCCCCGAATTTGCGCAAGCTTTTCCGGCTCGTTTTCGATAACTGCAAGGGTGTTTTCGCCAAACTCTGTTATAAGCAAGGTCGCCGTGGCAGGGCCTATGCCCTTTATTGCACCGGAGGCCAGATACTCATAGATTGCTCCGGCGCTTGAGGGAAGGCTTCGCTCTGCCCATTGCGCCTTTAGCTGCTCGCCATGGGTTTGATGCCTTGTCATTTCCCCTGTCACCGTAATCTGTTCGCCGGGGGCGGCATAGGGAAGACAGCCCACAACCGTCATGCTCTCGCCGTCTTGAGTTTCAAGCCTTATGACAGTGTAGCCGTTTTCTTCGTTTTGGTAGACAAGGGATTTTATAGTGCCCGACACCTCTATGTAGTTGTTTTGTTCATCCATTCTAGCAGCTCCGTATAATAAAATATTCTATCTGATCCGGTGAGCATACCTGAATGCTCATGTCGTCTTTCGATAACAGCCGTGCAAGCTCTGCTGCCTTCGGCTCCAGCCCTTTATCAACTATAAGTATATCGGCGTATAGATTTCCGCTTTTTCTAAGCCATTTAAGACCGGCAATTGTATGCTCAAGGTTTTTTGCCTTTCCCCCTGCCGAAACCGTTACAGTAAGGCAGGTGTCTTTTCCTCCGATTACAGGCCGCAAAAGCCAGCCTTTTATGCTCCAAAGTAAAAACAAAAAGCCAAGGCTTAAAGCCATAGACAGGGCAATTTTAAAAATATCCATGATTTTCCCCCCCTTACAGTCCATAATACGGGGGAGAAAAAGATTTGTTACGGATTTGCCCTAGGGTGTGTCGACACTACCTGAAATGTTCAGATTTTGAAGGGGATTTTTCGCCAGGCAAGGCAAAAATTCGCAGTTGTAGTTTGCCCACTGCAAGAATTTTTAACGCAGCATGGCGGGAAATTCGTCAAAAGATGGGCGTTGAACGGTAGTGTCAACACGCCCTAAAGCATCTTTTTGAGAAACTGACCGGTATAGCTTTTCTCACAGACGGCGCAGTCCTCGGGCGTTCCTGTAAAAATAATTTCGCCGCCCATGTCTCCGCCTTCCGGCCCAAGGTCAATTATATAGTCGGAGGTTTTGATAACGTCCAGATTATGCTCAATAACAATAACGGTGTTTCCCGCATCCACAAGGCGGTTTAAAACCTTTATCAAAAGATCAACATCCGCAGTATGCAGACCGGTGGTTGGTTCATCAAGGATATAAACAGTTTTCCCCGTGCTTCTTTTACACAGTTCCGAGGCAAGCTTTATTCTCTGGGCCTCGCCGCCGGAAAGGGTGGTTGATGACTGTCCCAGCTTAACATAGCCCATACCCACATCGCAAAGGGTTTTAAGCTGGCCTCGTATTTTGGGAAGGTTTTCAAAAAACTTCTCGGCTTCCTCTATGGTCATAGCCAGCACTTCAGAGATGTTTTTGCCCTTATATCGCACCTCAAGTGTTTCACGGTTATAGCGCTTTCCCTTGCAGACCTCACAGGGAACAAAAATATCCGGCAGAAAGTGCATTTCAATTTTCACAAGGCCGTCTCCGGCGCAGGCTTCGCAGCGCCCGCCGCGGACGTTAAAGGAAAACCTTCCGGCGTTGTATCCCCGCAGCTTTGCGTCTTGCGTTTGGGAAAAAAGCTCCCGTATACCGGTGAAAACACCGGTGTAGGTGGCGGGATTTGAGCGAGGGGTTCTCCCTATGGGGCTTTGGTCAATGCTAATAACCTTGTCCGCATACTCAAGGCCCTCTATGTTCTCATGGGCTCCGGGATATGTTTTCGCGCGGTTTAGCTCTAAGGCAAGCTTTTTGTAAAGCACCTCGTTTATAAGAGAGGACTTACCGCTGCCGGAAACTCCCGTTACACAGGTGAGAGTACCCAAAGGTATGGCTGCATCAATATCTTTAAGGTTGTTTTGACTGGCCTTTCGAATTATAAGGTTTTTTCCATTGCCTGTTCTTCGCTTTTCCGGTACGGGAATTTTCTTTTTTCCGCTGAGGTATTGGCCTGTAACGGAGTTTTCACAATTGCAAATATCGTCTATCGTACCGACACAGACCACCTCGCCCCCATGGACTCCTGCGCCGGGCCCAATGTCCACAATGCAGTCTGCCGCACGCATTGTGTCCTCGTCGTGCTCAACAACGATAAGGGTGTTTCCAATGTCGCAAAGCTCCCTTAAAGTTTTTAGCAGCTTTGCGTTATCTCTTTGATGCAGACCAATGGATGGCTCGTCAAGGATGTATAAAACTCCCATAAGAGACGAACCTATTTGGGTTGCAAGGCGTATACGCTGGCTTTCGCCGCCGGACAAGGATCCCGCGGCTCTTGACAAGGTGAGGTATTGCAGCCCCACATTGTGCAAAAACGAAAGCCGCTCCTTAATTTCCTTTAAAATCCGTCCGGCTATCATCATATCCCGGTCTGAAAGCTCAATGCCATCAATAAATTCCAAGCCCCGTGTAACCGGCAGGTCGCAGAAGTCAGAAATGTTTATGCCCCCCACAGTGACGGCAAGGGCTTCTTTTTTCAGCCTTTTACCCTTACAGTCCGGACAGAAAAACTCACCCATGCTTTGTTCAATATCGCTTCTCATGCCGGGGCTTTGAGTTTCACGGTAGCGTCTTTCAAGATTGTTAATAATGCCCTCAAAGGGCTGGTTTAAGGTTCCCTTGCCTCTGGGCTGGTCGTAGTGCAAGGTCAGCTTTTCACCCTTTGTTCCGTAAAGGATAATATCTAAAACCTCCGGCGAGAGGTTTTCGATGGGTTCGCTGAGGGAAAATTTATATTTCTTAGCCAGAGCTTCAAAATACATTCTGGAAATGCCGTCGCTGCGGACATTTCCCCAGCCGCTGGCAGAAATACCCCCGTCCATAATGGAAAGCTTTGGGTTCGGCATTATAAGCTCCGGCCTTATGCGAAGCTGAATACCAAGGCCGCCGCAGTTCTCGCAGGCTCCAAAGGGGTTGTTGAATGAAAAAAGCCTCGGCACCAGTTCTTCTATGGAAATTCCGCAGTCCTCACAGGCATAGTTCTGGGAAAACATAAGCTGCTTGTCCTCGTCGGGAATATCTATAATAACAATGCCCTTTGAAAGAGCGGCCGCTGTCTCCACAGAGTCTGTTAACCTTGCTGTTGCCTCGCCCTTTACAGAAAGCCTGTCTATAACAATCTCTATGCTATGCTTTTTATTCTTCTCAAGGGTGATATCCTCGGATAAGTCGTAAATGATGCCGTCCACCCGCACTCTTGCATAGCCGCTTTTGCGCGCGTCCTCAAAAACCTTTTGGTGCTCGCCCTTTCTCGCCCGCACAATGGGAGCTAAAACCTGTATCCTTGTGCCTTCGGAAAGCTGCATAATCTGGTCAATAATCTGGTCTATGGTCTGCTGCATTATCTCTTTTCCGCAGACCGGGCAGTGAGGAATGCCAACCCTTGCCCACAAAAGACGAAGGTAGTCGTATATTTCCGTAACAGTTCCAACGGTGGAGCGTGGATTTCGTGAGGTGGTTTTCTGGTCTATGGAAATAGCCGGAGAAAGCCCCTCGATATAGTCAAGGTCGGGCTTTTCCATCTGTCCTAAAAACATTCTTGCGTAAGAGGACAAAGACTCCACATAGCGCCTTTGCCCCTCAGCATAAATTGTATCGAAGGCAAGAGAGGTTTTTCCGCTGCCGGAAAGCCCCGTAAAAACAATAAGCTTTTCTCGGGGAATTTCCAAATCTATGTTTTTAAGGTTGTTCTCTCTCGCGCCTTTTATAATAATTTTATCGTGCATATGCTA
The DNA here is from genome assembly GCA_964617335.1 of uncultured Oscillospiraceae bacterium. Lineage (GTDB taxonomy): Bacteria > Bacillota > Clostridia > Oscillospirales > Oscillospiraceae > UBA2658. The sequence goes on along the minus strand of CAZTXG010000026.1, from coordinate 3,639 downwards.
TATTCCTCTGAAATATCGCCTGCATACCGCAGGTTTAATAAAAGCTTTGGCAGAAGGCTTTTGCCTTGCTTATTATGCCTTTCCATAAGCTTTGACTTTGTTTGTTATGCTGCTGACAGAAATTTAATCTGTGAGCAGACAGCGTTTATATGAGCTGTTTTTATAATATATTATTGCCTTAGCGCCCGCCGCCGCAATAATTAATTATATATTAAATGCAGCAATAATACAAGGCTTTGTCTCATTGGCAGCTTCATTAAGGCCAAGGCTGCAACAGATATTGACCGTCAGCTTTTTGAGTCCGTCACTTATAGCTGCCTTATATAGAATCTCCTATTGTAAAAGGCGGCCTTCTTATGTTATTATTGCAACATTGGAACAAAGGAGTGTTTTTGTGAAAGAATATAAAAACGATGACCTTATAGTATATTGGTTTCCGGAGCTTTGCTCCCATTTTGGGGCCTGTCTTAGACTTCAGCCAGAGGTTTTTGATTCAAAACGCCGTCCATGGATACTTCTGGACAAGGCAGAGCCTGAGGATATAATAAAGGCTGTAAATAAGTGTCCCTCGGGGGCTTTGCGCTTTTCCATCCCCGAAGGCTCAAGGGTAAGTCCGGATTGCGCTGTAGGTCCCGCCCATATAGATAATATGCCCGAACCACAGTCCGTTAAAATAAAGGCTTCAGAACTTGGGCCTATATTTGTACAAGGACCCGTAACTGTCTGCGGCTCTGAAAATCAGGTTTTAGCTGAAGGTTGCCGCATAATGCTCTGCGGCTGCGGCAAGTCCTGCAACAAGCCTTTTTGCGACGGTTCCCATAAGCTTCCCTAATAGTATTTTTCTAGTGTTTTTTAACCCCGGCCCTCTTAGGGATGACAATAAATACGCCGCACTGTCTTTTAAAAGCAGCTGCGGCGCATTTATTATAAGTTTTAAATGATAGGGTAATCATTGTCTTTTGTTTTATAGAATGGATTTTACTATGACAGTTATTTTTATTTAGTGTATAATAAACATCATTACAAAAGAAAGTGATAGGTTTTATGCGCTATAAATATACCCTAATTCGCTCACAGCGGCGAACTCTGGCAGTGGAGATAAGGCCGAATCTTGAAATATACGTCCGTGCGCCGGAAAACTGCCCCCAGAAGGATATAGACATTTTTCTGAATCAGCGGGAAAAATGGATAGATGAGCATCTTGAAAAAATGCGCCTTAGACCTCCTGCAAGGCCTGAGCCTTCGCCGGAGGAAAAAGACAGATATATAAGTTTAGCTAAAGAGCGGATTCCTTCTAAGGCGGCTCATTTTGGAAGCATTATGGGCCTCTCCCCTGCCGGAATAACAATAACCGGAGCCAAAACCCGCTTTGGTAGCTGCAGCGCTAAAAATCGTCTTTGTTTTTCATGGCGGCTGATGCAATATCCGGAAAAGGCCATTGACTATGTGGTGGTTCACGAACTTGCCCATCTTGTTCACAAAAACCACGGCAAGCAGTTTTATGCCCTTATAGAATCGGTCATGCCCGATTACAAAGAGAGAAAGAAACTCCTTAGGGAATAATTGCCCCTGGTTAAAAAATGATGGCCTTGCAGCTTTTTTAAGCATCAACTAATACATAGACGGAGGTAAATGATGTGGAGCAAACACCCGTTTTTGCCCTGATGTACGACTTTGACAAAACACTTTCCCCTAAGGATATGCAGGAATATGGCTTCATACCCGGCATAAAAATGAAACCTGAGGATTTTTGGGAAAAATGTAATCTTACCATGGAAGAAAATAATATGGATCAAATCCTTGCTTATATGCTTGTGATGTGTCAGCAGGCAAAGGGCAAAATGCTTTTTACCCGAGACACCTTGATGGCTCTCGGACGAGATGTGGTTCTTTTCGACGGTGTAAAGACCTGGTTCCGCCGCATTAATGCCTATGGGAAAAAACGTGGTTTTCAGATCGAGCATTACATTATATCTTCGGGGCTTAAGGAGATTATCGAGGGTACGCCTATAGCCGGCGAGTTTAAAAAAATCTATGCCGCGGAGTTTTGCTACGACTCAAACGGTGAACCATACTGGCCTGCCATGGCTGTTAACTATACCAGCAAAACCCAGTTTTTATTTCGTATAAACAAGGGTATTTTAGATGTTAGGGAAAATAATCCTCTTAACGAATCCATGCCGGAATCTCAGCGCAGAGTCCCCTTCCGCAATATGGTTTATTTTGGTGATGGCCTGACGGACGTGCCCTGCATGAAGCTTGTGCGTTCAAACGGAGGTCATTCCATTGCCGTTTATTCCGGAGACAAGGGCTCTGCAGCAAATCTAATTTTAGATGGCAGGGCAGATTTTGCCTTGGAGGCGGACTATTCAAAAGGAAAAGAGCTGGAAACAACGGTTTTTTCTATTATCGACTATGCAGCCTCAAAGCACAGGCTTATCAGCCTGCATAAAGATTGTCTTGAGAATGCTCGAAATGAGAAAAGCCCAATTACATAAAAATGCGCCCCGAAGGGCGCATAGGTGTGCTTATATTAAAAAACATATGATTAACAACTAAATCTGTTGTTTTAAGCTATTTACTGCCAAAGCTTTCAAAATGCCTGCGAATGGCCTCAAATGTTTCTTTGCTTAAATCATGCTCAATTTTACAGGCATCTTCACGGGCAATTTCTTCGTCAACCCCCAAATTAACAAACAATAGTGTGAGCAGCTTATGCCTTTCATACATACTTTTTGCAACAGCCATACCGGTCTTAGTAAGGGTGATAAGGTTATCCTCATCCATGGTTATATGTCCGCTTTCCTTTAGTCTCTTTGTCGCATAGGTTACACTGGGTTTTTTTACTCCCAGCTCTTCCGCAATATCAACAGAACGGATATAGCCATGCCTTTCTTTAAGAATCAGCATAGTTTCAAGATAGTCTTCGCCGGATTTGCGGATTTTCATAATATTTGCCTCCTTATCCAGGTCATAACGCGGCTATGGCCGCTGTATATCGTAAAACTCTCGAAATTAAAGGAATCTTTAAGCATTCTCCTGACTTAATGTATTATTCTAAAAATCTCTGACACAGTGAGACTATAGCTTTTGCAAGTTCAAGTCAGCACAGTAAACTAAAGTTATATTTATCTAAATCTTATCACATAGTTGGCCGGCCGTCAATTATTCAATGACATCCGACTGTTTTGTTTATTATAAAAGTAAGAAGCTAAATCTGTATTAAAAAGAAGAACCGGCAGGGATTTTATTCCTTGCCGGTTTTTATATTTCCCAATCTGTAAGGGACCTTTTCTTTTGTTTCTTGACCGAATATGCCTTAAGCTTTCAATAAAATTGCTTATATGTAAAAGTTTTGTTTATAAATGCAAAATGTTTTCAAAGGAAAGAGCTTATGAAGATTGCACCGGTAGCAGCTTGATTGAATTTAATATCATCTGCACCTCATCTGTTGCAAGAAAATCATCAAGAGCCTTGCGTGATTCTGCAAATTCGTCTGAACCTATAACTTCATCTTCTCTATACGACAATGTAACTTCCAATACTTCCGGCATTTCAGGATATCTTTGAAGTGAGTCATCAATGGGGAAATAAAGCATTATACGGCCGGCCTTATTATCCTGCGCAAAGCCATTCATA
>CAZTXG010000025.1:0-25770 GCA_964617335.1 uncultured Oscillospiraceae bacterium | reverse complement strand
GTTTATAATAGCACCACATTTTCCAATTGTCAACTACTTTTTTCCCTTTTTACACTTTCTTCTGTCGAAAGTTGCCTTCAAGGGCAAAACACCTTGATTTTCCTTGGTTTTCAGGTTATACTGTTGCGCAACTAAAAAATTTTCCCCCTAGGGTGATTGGAGTGCTTTTATGCCTATCAGAATACCGGACCTTCTGCCTGCCCGCGAAACCTTAGAAGGCGAAAATATATTTGTTATTACCGAGCATCGGGCCATCCATCAGGATATCCGCCCCCTAAAACTCCTTATATTAAATCTTATGCCCACTAAGATAGTTACGGAAACCCAGCTTTTGCGTAAGCTTTCAAATACTCCTTTACAGGTGGAAATAGATTTGCTGCGCACCATAAGCTATAAATCCAAAAATGTGGACTTAGGTCACCTGCAGTCTTTTTATATAAGTTATGAGGACATAAAGGATAAGTTTTACGACGGCATGATAATAACCGGCGCTCCTGTGGAGAATCTTGATTTTAAGGATGTGGACTATTGGCCGGAGCTATGTGAAATTATGGAGTGGTCAAAAACCAATGTCCACAACACCTTCCATATATGCTGGGGGGCTCAGGCCGGACTGTATTACCATTACGGCATAAGAAAGCACAGCCTGCCTGAAAAAGTCTTCGGCATATACAGCCACCGAATACTAAGGCCCAGCATCCCCTTCTTTCGAGGCTTCGATGATGTTTTTAACGCTCCGCACTCCCGCTATACAGAGATTTTAGCTGAGGATATTTTGAAGGTTCCGGATTTGGAACTGCTTTCCGTTTCCGACGAGGCCGGAGTATTTGCCGTTAAAAATACTAAGAGCCGTCAGTTTTTTATTTTCGGTCACCCGGAGTATGATAGAGACACCCTTGCTCTAGAATATGAACGGGATATCAAAAAGGGAACGAAGATAGCTGTTCCTGCCCACTATTTCCCCAATGACGACCCCAGTCAGCAGCCGCTTATGACCTGGCGGGCGGCAGCCCAGCTTATGTATACAAACTGGCTGAACTATTATGTGTATCAGACAACACCTTATATAATAGAGAAAATCGCTCCCGATACAGATGGGGAGGAAAAGTAAATTATAGCGCCCAAAGCAAGTGCTTTGGGCGCTTATACATTATAATATGGTTTTTATTTGAGGATTTCGATGCTTCCTATAAGAGGCAGGGGCTTCATTTCGCCGTTAATGGTGTTTATAACGCCCATTATAAGGCAAACAAAGCTGAAAATCCCGCCGACTGCCGCTGCAAGCCAGCCTATAATGGGTATAATACCCACAACCCCGACTATCATAGTGAATAAAAGCAGCACAAGCCCCTGATTTGAGTGATATTTGACAAACCTTGACTCCGGCTTTACCAACAATGGAATTAAAAGTAAAATTCCAAGGTAGCATAAAATTGAAATTAGCTTATTATCCTCAATGTCATTTACAGGAGCGGAAGCCTGTGGGCTGTCTGTATAAGTCTGAGAACTGTCCGCAGGAGCTCCGCAGCTTTGACAAAACCTTGCATCCCCAATTTGTTCGCCGCATTGTTTACAAAAGGCCATAATATATCCTCCTTTTTTATCCTCAACTGATTATACGTCTTTCAGGATAAAAATACAAGAAGAACAGCAGTTATGAGCAAAAACGGTGCTTTCCTATAACGACAATGAGAGGCCGGCTCCATATCCATTTGCTTGTAGCTGTAACCGGATTGAAATAGTAGATGGCACCGCCGGAAGGGTCGGCGCCGTTTAGGGCATCCCTTGCCGCACGGTAGGCGCTTTCTGCCACGGGCTTATTAAACTGCCCGTCCGATAAACAGGTAAAGGCACCGTTTTGATAAATTACCCCCGCCATGGTATTGGGAAAAGAGGGGTGCCCAACCCTGTTTAAAACCACAGCACCAACGGCAACCTGCCCATTATACGGCTCACCTCTGGCCTCGGCGGAAATAAGTCTTGCCAAAAGGTCAACGTTTCCGCTTTGAGCAGTGCCGGAAGAGCTGCCCGCCTGAATGCCAAGAGCGTTGAAGGTTGCCGTTCCCACCACTCCGTCAACGGCAAGGCCGTATCTTGCCTGATACTTCTTCACAGCCGCCTCCGTAGCCGAACCGTAAACTCCGTCTACGGAACCAAAGTAAAAACCCTGATTTTTTAGGGCTGTCTGCACCTGACTGACGGTGTTTCCCGTCGAGCCTTTTTTAAGTGTTGCCGCATCGGCCTGTTGGACAAGTAATATGGCGGCAATATTAAGGGCAAACAAAATTGCCAGAATAAGCGACAGTTTTTTTCTGTTCATAGCAAAGACTCCTCCGTAAAAGCTTTTGTCTTAGTTTACGAAGGAGTTTTTGCTATTATTCGGTTTTACTGCCGTGGAAAAATTTGATTTTCTTTTTTAAAGGCTGCGCTCTGTAATTTCTTTGCTTATCTTTTCCAAAAATGCCTCGGGAGTCATGGTTCCTTCATCCGCCCCTCCGCGGGTGCGGACAGCCACAAGTCCTGCCTCGGCCTCTTTATCGCCGATTACAAGCATATAGGGAATTTTCTGCATTTGCGCTTCTCTAATTTTATAGCCAAGTTTTTCGCTGCGATAGTCAGTTTCAACTCTCACTCCGGCGGCGAAAAGCTTTTCATAAATTTCCTGAGCATAGTCACGGCTGCGGTCTGTTATAGGCAGCACCTTAACCTGAACAGGGGCAAGCCAGCAGGGGAAATTGCCGGCAAAATGCTCTGTTATAACGCCGATAAAGCGCTCAATAGAGCCAAAAACAACACGGTGAACCATAACCGGACGGTGCTTTTCCCCATCTGCCCCTGTGTATTCCAGCTCAAAGCGCTCAGGAAGCTGCATATCAAGCTGCACAGTGCCGCACTGCCAGGTACGTCCAAGGCTGTCCTCCAGATGAAAGTCCAGCTTTGGCCCGTAAAATGCTCCGTCGCCCTCGTTAACCGTAAATCTTTTGCCCATTTCCGTTATAACCTGCCGCAAGGTATCCTGAGCAAACTCCCAGTCTTTCTCGTCGCCCATATGATCCTCGGGCATTGTGGAAAGCTCTATTTCATATTTAAGCCCAAAGAGTGAATAAACCTCGTCAAAAAGCCTGACCACATCTTTTATTTCGTCCTTCATCTGATCCCAAGTCATGAAAAGATGGGCATCATCTTGAGTAAAGCATCTTACACGGAAAAGCCCGTGGAGGGCTCCGGAAAGCTCGTGGCGATGGACAAGGCCAAGCTCACCCACACGCATAGGCAGGTCACGGTAAGAACGGGGCTCGGATTTATAAACCAACATTCCCCCGGGGCAGTTCATGGGCTTTATGGCAAAATCCTCCTCGTCAATGACGGTGGAGTACATATTCTGGCTGTAGTGTGCCCAGTGACCGCTTTGCTCCCAAAGCTTACGGCTTAACATTATTGGAGTGGAAATTTCCACATAGCCATAGCGCCTGTGAACCTCCCGCCAGTATTCAATAAGGGCATTTTTCAAAACCATGCCCTTGGGCAGGAAAAAGGGGAAGCCGGGGCCTTCCTCTGTAAGCATATAAAGACCCAGCTCACGGCCGATTTTCCTGTGGTCACGGCGCTTTGCCTCTTCAAGACGCTCTAAATATGCGTCTAGCTCCTCTTTTTTCGGAAAGCAGGTTCCATAAATCCTCTGGAGCATTTTTCGCTTGGAGTCTCCCCGCCAGTAGGCGCCGGTGCAGCTTGTAAGCTTTAGGGCATTGCCCTTAATCCTGCCGGTGCTGTCCATATGGGGGCCTGCGCAAAGGTCTGTAAAATCCCCCTGCTTGTAAAAGCTTATTGCCGCGTCCTCGGGAAGGTCCTCAATAAGCTCAATCTTATAAGGCTCGTTTTTAACAAATTCAAGAGCCTCGGCTCTAGATAGCTCAAAGCGCTCTAAAGGAAGCTTTTCCTTGCATATTTTGCGCATTTCCGCCTCAATCTTCTCCAAAACCTCAGGAGTGAAAACAGTTTCGCTGTCAAAATCATAATAAAAACCGTCCTCTATGGCAGGGCCTATGGCAAGTTTTGTGCCGGGGAAAAGCCTTGTGACCGCATGGGCTAAAATGTGGGAGGTTGTGTGCCGGTATTTAAGTTTATATTCGGGGTTTTCAAAGGTGTAAAGGTTTTCGTCCATTTCATTTTCTCCTAGTCCTATATAGTATGGCTGTGCTAAAAATAAAAAAACGCCCCTGACAAATGTCAGGGGTGTATAGTTTTATACACGGTTCCACCCTGCTTGCGGAAAAGTTTTCCGCCGCTTAGCAGCGCTGTAACGGGCGCAAAGCGAAAGCGCTTACTGCCAAAACATGGCACATTGGGCGCTTTGGCTCGGGAGTGGTGGGCAGTTTTATCTGCGTTTCGGGGCAGCTTACAGCCGGGGCCGCCCTCTCTTTAACCGCGCAAATACGCCGTCTCCGTCAATGCTTTTAATTTATATATGGCAGTTTAGACCCTTTTGGGGAATTTGTCAAGAGGGGGTGGGGATGTCGCTATACTATTTTAAAAGTTTATCATAGCTTGTCTGTAAAACTTCCTTAATTCCCTTTAGCTGAGAGGCATATATATGTTGTGTGCCACGCTCAATTTTCACCAGGGACTCACGGGTAATGGTAACCCCTCGCAAGTCCAATAAGCGCACAAGCTCCGTCTGACCAATTTTCTTTGCCGTTCTGATTTCCCGTATGTTCTTTCCAATGGAAATTTCGTTATCAGACTTTATTTTTTGCTCTCTCATCACAGAACCCTCACAAATAATCTGAACCAATTTCGGTTCTTTTGTTCTTTATTTTAGCGATACATTTTGTTATAATGGGACTAGCTCTAGTCCACATCTAAGTAAAACACTAAATAAAGAAATGCGAGGTAGCCCAATGGCTGATTACGAAAATATGTATTTCAAGTTATTCAACAGCATCAGTGGCGCACTTAAACAAATCGAAAAGCGAAATTACGGTGAAGCCTCTGATTTATTAAAACAGATCCAAAGAGAAACCGAAGAACAGTACATAAACGAAAAGGACGAGGAATAAAATCCTCGTCCTTCGCCGCCTTTATTGCAATATATCAGCTACACATTAAACCGAAACAGGGTTACATCCCCATCCTGCATGACATATTCCTTGCCCTCTGAGCGAACTAAACCTTTTTCCTTTGCCGCAGCCATGGTTTTGCAGGCCTTTAAGTCCTCAAAGGCGACAATCTCTGCTCTAATAAAGCCCCGCTCAAAATCCGTATGAATTTTTCCTGCCGCCTGGGGTGCCCTGCTTCCTTTTTTTATAGTCCAGGCTCTGCACTCGTCCGGACCGCAGGTGAGAAAACTTATAAGTCCCAAAAGACTGTATGAGCAGTTAATAAGCCGGTGGAGTCCCGATTTTGTCATACCAAGCTCCTCCATAAAAAGAGCCTTGTCCTCCTCGTCCAGCTCGGAAATTTCCTGCTCGACCTTGGCACAAATGGGCAAAACCTGTGAGCCTTCCTGAGCAGCAAGCTTTTCCACCTGAACGTAATAGGCGTTTTTCTCCGCACCGGCTGCAAAGCCGGTTTCGTCTAAATTCGCCGCATAAATCACGGGTTTTAAGGTTAAAAGCTCGCTTTCTCCTATGATTTCCATTTCCTCTGCCGTGCCTTCAAAAGCTCTGGCACATTTTCCGGAGTCCAGATGCTCATAAAGCCTTTCCAAAAGCTCTGCTTCGCGGAGAAACCTTTTTTCCCCGCCTTTGGCGGCCTTTTTTGCCTTGTCAATGCGGCGAAGAACCATTTCCATGTCTGCGATAATCAGTTCAAGGTTTATAATTTCGATGTCCCGAACAGGGTTGCAGCCCCCTTCCACATGGATGACATTTTCATCGTCGAAGCAGCGTACAACGTGGATAATGGCGTCCGTCATGCGGATATTGCTTAAAAACTTATTTCCAAGCCCCTCCCCTTTGGAAGCGCCCTTCACAAGCCCCGCAATGTCCACAAACTCAATAACGGCAGGGGTGTATTTTTTCGGACTGTACATCTCCGCCAAAAAATCCAGCCGCTCATCAGGAACGGTAACCATGCCCACATTAGGCTCAATGGTGCAAAAAGGGTAGTTTGCGCTCTCAGCCCCGGCATTTGTAATTGCGTTAAAGAGGGTGCTTTTCCCAACGTTTGGAAGACCCACTATTCCCAGCTTCATATGTGCTGACCTCTCTATATAAATATAATATTAATTTCCGTGGAAAAGGGCGGGGGAACCCGCCCTTTTACTTATTTTTCTTCTTTTGGCTCGGCCATTGCCGCAATTTCCTCTGCGGACTTAACCGCATCCTCAGCATTTTTAAGGGCATCGTCGGCAAACTTCAAGGCATCCTGAGCGTTTTTAACCGCAGTCTCTACGGTCTTATCTTCAGGAAGGGCTTTGTCCTCCCCGTCCTTATTTTCAGGCTCTTCCTTTTTCTCTGGAACATGACCATGCTCGCAGAAATAATGGAAATCCTCGGCCTCCATGCTTTCATTTTCCAGAAGGTATTCGGCAACACCCTTGAGAAGCTCGCCGTGCTCTGTCAAAATCTTTTCGCAAACGGCGCCCGCCTCATCAAAAATACGCTTGACTTCCTCGTCAATAAGGGCTGCCGTCTCCTCGGAATAGCTTTTCGTCTGGCCGAAATCACGGCCTATAAATATGCTGTGCCCTGAGCTGTCAAAGGAAATCGGCCCCAGCTTCTCGGAAAAGCCATAGCGGGTAACCATTGCACGGGCAAGCTCTGTGGCGTGCTGTATGTCGCTTGAGGCCCCTGTGGAAATGTCGTCCAAAAACAGCCTTTCAGCGGTTCTTCCTCCAAGGCTGACAACAATGCTTTCAAAAAGCTCACTGCGGGACTCGAAATCTTCCTCGTCCTCATCCGGACGGAAATAGGTAACTCCGCCGGCAGGCCCTCTGGGGATGATGGTTATATAATGCACCGGAGGTGTATGCTCCAAAAATTTTCCCGCAACGGCATGGCCTGCCTCGTGGTAGGCCGTAAGCTTTTTTGCTTTTTCGGACATAATTTTGCTCTTTTTTTCAGGCCCTAAACGAACCTTTCTTATGGCCTCCTCCATGTCCTCGGACACAATGAAGCGCCGCTTGAAACGAACAGCCAAAAGAGCCGCCTCGTTTAAGAGGTTTTCAAGGTCGGCACCGGAAAAGCCGGGAGTTCCCCTTGCAATGCTGTTAAGGTCAATATCGTCGCCAAGGGGTTTGCCTTTTGCGTGGACGCGCAAAATTGCTTCCCTGCCCCTGATATCCGGCAGGCCCACATAAACCTGGCGGTCGAAACGGCCGGGGCGCAAAAGGGCATTGTCCAAAATATCCGCACGGTTTGTGGCGGCAATAACAATAACACCGTTATTGTTTCCAAAGCCGTCCATCTCAACCAAAAGCTGGTTTAAGGTCTGCTCACGCTCGTCGTGACCGCCCCCAAGACCGCTGCCTCTCTGACGGCCGACAGCGTCAAGCTCGTCTATAAATATAATGGCAGGGGCTGTTTTCTTTGCCTGCTCAAAAAGATCACGGACACGGGAAGCGCCCACACCCACATAAAGCTCAACAAAATCTGAACCGGAGATAGACAAAAACTGCACTCCGGCCTCACCTGCAACAGCCTTTGCTATAAGGGTTTTACCCGTTCCCGGAGGCCCCACAAGTAAAACTCCCTTGGGGATTCTAGCGCCCATTTCACTGTAAGCCGCCGGATTTTTAAGAAATTCCACCAGCTCCTGAAGCTCGGCCTTTTCTTCCACCGCACCGGCCACATCGTCAAAGGTAACCTTCTTTTTTTCGTCACTTCCAAGGCGGACACGGGCCTTGCCAAATTTCATGGCTCCGCCGGCGCCCCCCGCTCCGCGGGCCGCGTTTTTCATCATTATATACCAGAACACTCCCAGAAGGACAATAACGCCAAAATAGGGTAAAATTGACAGCCAAGGTGAGGGTTCCTTTGCGGGCTTATAGTCATACTCTGTTAAAATGCCCCGGGCCCGCTGTTCTTCTATAAGTTCTCCCAAGTTTTCACGCAGCCATGTAACAGAGGCAAGCTCCGCTTCTATGATTTCGCTGCCCTCAAAGGGCTCTCGCAATTTAAGCTGTATTTGGGTTCCGGTGGTTCCGAAAGACTCGACCTGCTCATTTTCAAACAGCTCAAGTATCTGGGAATATTTTATATTGGGGGAAATGTCGCCTTTAGAGGTCATGGTGAATATGGTGGCAAGCAAAATCACGAGTATAAGAACATAAAAGCCAACATCCCTTGCCTGATTTCGGTTTTCCTTCAAGTTAAAATCACTTCCTTTACCTTAAACTATGTATGCTGTGCATCCCGCCTAAGCCGGATTTTTTTATTTGCTATATACCTCCGGCTTTAAAACCCCTACAAAAGGCAGGTTCCGATATTTTTCGGAATAGTCCAACCCATAGCCGACGACAAACTCATCGGGAACCTCAAAGCCAACATAATCGGCATAGATGTTTGCTTTGCGTCTTGCAGGCTTGTCAAGCAAGGTAACAAGAGTTATGGAAGCGGGGTTTCTGTTCATAAGATAGCCCCAGAGATAACTAAGGGTTACACCGCTGTCTAAAATATCTTCAACAACGATAATGTGTTTATCTGTTATATCCTCGTTTAAGTCTTTGTTAATTCTCACACAGCCGCTGCTGCTTGTGCCTCCCCCGTAAGAGGACACTGCCATAAAGTCCATGGAGGATTTAAGATCCACATGGCGGATAAGGTCTGCCATGAAAATAAAGCTGCCCTTTAGAACACCTATAAAAAGAGGCTCCTGACCTTTGAACTTTTCGGATATCTCCCGTCCTAACTCCGAAACTCTTTTCTCCAGCTGCTCCTCGGTCAGCAGCACCTTTAGTATGTCGTTTGTCATCTGTATATTCTCCCAAAAACAAAAAGTGTGAAGCGCTGTCTTTTCACGCTTCATCGCCGCTAAAGCGGCTTTAAGCAAAGAAATACCCCTATACCCAAGTTAGGTTTAAACTATATTTCTTTGTTTATTTCAATTTTGATTATATCGTCGCCTTTTTCCGGAAGGCATCTTTCGGCTATTCCAAAGCCAAAAACGGCGATAGGCCCTTTTTCGTCTCTAAAGACCGGATTAAGCTCTTTTTCCAAAGGACTCATATCCGCCTCGGAATAAAGCTTTTTAAGGCTTTTGGTGCAGCCCCTGCCTGAAAGTCGGATTTTTTCCCCCTCAAGCCGTGGCCCGACAGTAATATTACCACAGATACTAGCACTTTTAAAGGAAAAAATCTTAAAGGAATTATGAATTTCTTCGCATTTGGGAATAAAGCTGCAAAAGATTTCGAGCCCTGGCTCAGAAAGTCTCAGACTTTTCCCAATTTCAAGGGTCTTTTCTTCAAGGACAGGGGACTTTGAGTAGTTAAAAATCAGCCTATCCCCTTGCCTTGCCACCCGCATTTTTGGTATATCCCCAAAGGCCCTTTGAGCCTTACCGGAGGCAAGCTTCAAAACCGCCTCGATATGCACGGCGGAAATTTCGCCCTTTGTTATAAGACCAAGAACCCTTGAGGATATGGGCTTTGGAAGTTTGGCGAGAAGAGAAGCGGAAACTTCGCCGTTTTTATAGTTTTCCTCTATAAAATCCTCTGCCATGGAGCGCAAAAACTCCTCATCCTGCCTTAAAAGCTCTGCTGTGCGCAGACAAGCCTTGTCAAAACCGGAATTTAGCTGCCGCAGCTGCGGCACAACCTGCCTGCGGATTTTATTTCTGGAAAAGGTCTCGTCTGTGTTTGTTTCGTCCTCCACATGGGGGATACCTTTTTCCTCAAGATACCTTAAAATTTCCTCGGAGCTGACTGTAAGGATAGGGCGCACTATCCTGCCGCGAACCGGCGGAATGCCGCAAAGCCCCCGAAGACCGCTGCCCCTTGTAAGGTTAAATAGCATGGTTTCGGCGTTATCGTTGGCTGTGTGGGCTGTTGCAATCCTGTCGGCTCCAATTTCATCCGCTGTTTTTTCCAAAAACTCATAGCGCAAAATCCTTGCGGCCTCCTCTGTTCCAAGGCCGTTTTCCTTGGCAAAGGCGGAAACATCCCCCCTGTCCACATGACAGGTAAGCCCCTTTTTTTTGCAATATTCCCGAACAAAGCTCTCATCTTCGTCGGAATCCTTCCCCCGCAATTGGTGGTTAAAGTGGGCAGCCTGCACATCCAAAGAGCGCCGGACGGCAATAGACAAAAGCCTGTCTAAAAGGTACATCGAGTCCTTGCCGCCGGATATTGCTACAAGGACTCGACCCTTTTGCGGGAGCATATCATATTTTTCACAAAAATCAATATTCATCGTCATCATGGCGCTTTTCTGCGCTTACATAGCTTGTGTATTCCGGCAGCCAGACAAGGTTTATTACCCCTGTCTCGCCGTGGCGGTTTTTAAGGATGATGGCCTCGGCGTCGTTGGGTGCCTCACTTTCCCTGTTATAATAGCCGTCCCTGTAAAGTCCTATAACTATATCGGCATCCTGCTCAATGGCACCGGACTCTCTAAGGTCGGACAAAACCGGTCTTTTATCCGAGCGTGACTCGTTGGCACGGGAGAGCTGGGACAGGCAGACTACCGGCACATTAAGCTCTTTTGCCATAATTTTAAGCATACGGGACATATCGGAAACCGCCTGGGTGCGGCTTTCTCCCGCATAGCTGTGGCCGCTTCCGGCTGATTGCATAAGCTGCAGATAGTCAATGACCACAAGACCCAAATTTTCAAGGCGCCTGCACTGGGAGTTCATTTCGGAAACCGATAAAGAGGGATTGTCATCTATGAGTATGCCCGTTTCACTTATGGTGGAAGCTGCAGTTCCTATGCGCTCCCACTCTGTTTGACTAAGTCTTCCCGTAAGAAGTTTCTTTCCGTCCACCATGCTCTCTCCCGCCAAAAGCCTCAGGGCAAGCTGCTCTCTTGACATTTCAAGAGAGAAAATTGCAACGGTCTTTTTCGACACCTTGGCAGCGTGAAGGGCAATATTTAAAGCGATACTTGTTTTTCCCATGCCGGGTCTTGAGGCTATAAGCACCAAATCCCCACGGTTAAGCCCCAAAATCTGGTTGTCCAAATCAGTAAGGCCTGTGGAAAGCCCCGTTATCCTTGTGTCCGAAGCGGCATTTATGGAAATCTGCTCATAAACCTGCTGTATAACATTGGCAATCTTCTCAAGACCTCCCAAAGTTCTGCCCTGACGCAGGGCATAGATTTTCCGCTCTGCCGTTTCCAGCATTGACTCGGCTTCTCCCACACCTTCCGATACCATATTGCTTATCTCGCTGCCCACCTTTGAAAGGGCGCGCAAAAGTGACTGCTCACGCAGAATATCCACATATCGCATGACATTTGCCGCTGTGGGGGTCACCTGCATAAGCTCCAGAAGATAACTGCGGGAATTGTCCGTATACACCCCTCGCACACGCATTTGGTCCAACACGGTAACAGGGTCCACAGTCTGCCCATAGGCGTACATATAATATATGGTGTCAAATATGTCACGGTTTGTCTGAATATAAAAATCATCAGAGCGAGTTTTATTTAAAACGTCGGCAATGCAGGCGCTGTCTATAAGCATAGAGCCTATAACCGCCTGCTCGGCCTGTACACTATGGGGGGTTCTGTTCTCCATCAGTTCGTTCATAGAATGTAATCCTTAAATAAATAGATGTTTTATAGTTTCAAAAAGCTTATGAAGGCATCAGCCTTCCTCGACAACCATGACATTTATAAGTCCTGTGACCTCAAAGCCCAGCTTGCATTTAACACTGTAGCTGCCAAAGCTTTTTATAGGCTCTGCCTGAACAATCTTGTTTTTATCTATCACCATATCATGCTGCTTTAAAAGAGCGTCGCTTATTTCCTTTGAGGTGACAGAGCCAAAAAGTTTTCCTCCGGCACCTGCCTTGGCAGGGATTTTAACCATAATGCTCTCAAGGCTTTTTGCCGTTTCCTCTGCAGCGGCCTTATCTTTTTCAAGCTGTGCCTTTTTTGCCTTTTCCTTAAGCTTCATAGTGTTAATTGTGTCGGTTGTGGCCTCGACAGCAAGCTTTCTGGGCAAGAGATAGTTTCTTGCGTAGCCGTCGGAAACCTCTTTCATCTCGTCTTTTTTACCTTGTCCCCTTACGTCTGTCAGAAATATTACCTTCATTATGTCAGCCTCGCTTTCATATGGTTTTATTACTTGATTACTCGCTTTTCATAAATGTTCTCACTCATCAAAATACCTGTCTATAGCAGAGAAAATAAGATTTACGGCGTCCCTAAGCTCTATGCCCTCCATTTGAAGCCCCGCAGCAGACTTGTTGCCGCCGCCGCCCAAATCCTCTAAAAGCACCTGAACATTTATATCCCCTATGGAGCGGGCAGAAACGATTACCCCGCCCTTTTCCGTGGGATAGATAACGAGGGAGGCCTGTATGCCGCTTATACTAAGCATTTCGTCAGAGGCCTGGGCCGCCACTATCCTGTCCTGCGGTTCCTCTATAACAGCTATGGCTATGCTTTCACGATAGCGCTTTACCTGCTGGAGTATCTTATACCTTGCCACGGTGTCATCCATGTCGTTTTGCAAAATCATCTTCACAGCCACAGGGTCTGCCCCCGCCCTGCGCAAAAATGCCGCTGCGTCAAAGGTGCGCTCCCCCGTGCGCAGGGTGAAGTTTTTTGTGTCCATAACAATTCCCGCCAAAAGAGCGTCCGCCTCCACCCGCAAAATGTCGGACTGGTCCACAAGCTCTTGCAAAAGCTCGCAAACAAGCTCTGCAACAGATGAGGCGTAAGGCTCGAGAAAGGTAAGGGAGGCATTTTGTATATAGCTTGCGGCCCTGCGGTGATGATCAATAACCGCAACCCTGTTGCAGGCCATAAGCAGGCTTTGGTCTTCCACCTGCTCCGGTCTGTTAGTATCCACAACCACTAAAAGGGTGCTGCGGTCGGCGTGGGTTATGGCCTCCTGAGCAGAGATGAAAACGTCTTTATATTCTTCGGTTTTTTTAAGCTTTTGGATAAGGTTTCCGGCGGCATTTTTTTCTTCGTCAATAACAATGCCTGCTCGGCAGCCCAGCTTTCTCGCTATGCAGCAAATGCCCGCAGCGCCGCCTATAATGTCCATGTCCGCATATTTATGACCCATTATATAAACCTGACTGGAGGCTTTTATAAGCTCGGATATGGCATTTGCCATAACACGGGATTTAACCTTTGTTCGGGTTTCAACTTCCTCGCCTCGGCCTCCGAAAAACTCGAAATTAAAGCGGTTTTTTATAACTGCCTGATCCCCCCCGCGGGAGAGGGCCATCTCGGTGCTCAAAGATGCAAAATTATAGTTTTCCTCAAAGCTCTCGCCGTCCCGTCCCATGCCTATGCTCACGGAAGCGTGAATTCCGGCGGGGCTTATAACCTCGTGGATGCTGTCAAGGAGGGAAAACTTGTCCTCCTGAAGCTGTGGAAAATGGCGCTGCTCAAAAATGAACATATACTTATCCCTGTCATAGCGGCAAAGTATGCCCCCCATGTCGGCGCACCAGCGCTCTATCCTGTCGGAAACCATGTTTTGCAGCTCGTTTCTCACACGGTCAGGCTGGTTTTTTGAAATTTCGTCCAGATTATCAAATATTATAAGGGCGACAATAGGCCTGGAGTTTTCATATTCCGCCATTGCAAGGTCATATTCCGTAACATCCAGCCAATAGGTCATACCCATATAATCTCGAGAGTTTTCATTTTCACCTCTGATTATATTGCCGTAGACCCGAAAGCGCCTGTCTTTAATTTCCACAAGCCCCGAATACTGGTTTTTGCCCTCTGTCAGCCATTTTGCCGTAAACTTTGGCACAAGGTCAGACAGCCTTGCGTCAAAATGAGCGCTTTTTTTCCCGAAGATGTCAAAGAAAAAGCGATTTCCCCAGATAATAGTCATATTTTCAAGCTTAAAAGCCACCATAGGCAGGGGGAAATTTATCAATGTGTCACTTTTTGCCGACTCTATATCATAGGTGACAGATTCCATGTATTCCATGAATTCCCGCCGCCTGCGCCGAATGATTATGGCAGAATATATTATAAGGAGAACTATGACCGTGGCCTCTGCCAAAGCCAGCTTTACACTGAAAAAATACGCTATACCAGCGAAAACCACAAGAACGAGCAAATAAAGTCTCGTTCCCGGCTCCAGTATGCGTTTGAGGTTATTGTTCATTTGTCCTCCTCCATTATTGAACGCTGGATTACACATTATACCAACATTATAAGCTCTTTACAAGAGCGCTCTCCTTTAAAGTCCAAGTTTCCTGAGCTAAATTTTGCATCTTAAGCGTAAGGGCGGCAGTCCGAAGAAAAAATGCCGAGATTATTTCCGCCTTTGCGGGAAATACTTTCTAGGGAAAGGAAGTGATTTTTTGAAGGCAGTTATAATGGCGGGGGGGATGGGAACAAGGCTGCGCCCCATTTGCGATGAGATGCCAAAGCCCATGACGAGACTTCTGGGAAAACCCCTTTTGGAACACCTTATAGAGCTTTTGAAAAAAAACGGGTTTCATGAGCTGTGCATAACCCTTGCTCATAAGCCCGAATATATAAAAGAATATTTCGGAGACGGAAAAAACTTTGGTGTCTCCATTGAATATCGGGTGGAAGAAACACCCCTGGGCACAGCCGGAGGGGTTAGAGCCTGCATGGACTTTGTGGGCGCTGAGGATTTTTTGGTTATCAGCGGTGACGCCGCCTGCGATTTTAACCTTAAAAAGCTTTTTTCCGAGCATGGCATCCACGGCGGACTTATAAGCATGGCTTTATATCCTCATCCGGAGCCTTTGCGCTACGGCACTGTTATCACCGACAGAAAAGGCAAGGTTATAAGCTTTATCGAAAAGCCCCCTTGGGAAAAGGTCGTTACAGACCTTGTAAACACCGGAGTATATATTGTTTCCCCAAAAGCCATGGAGCTTGTGCCCCAAGGCAGAACCTATGATTTTGCCCGTGACCTTTTCCCTAGGTTAACGGCCGAGGGCTGCATAATCGGCATACCCATGGAAGGCTACTGGTGCGATATAGGCGATGCCAAAAGCTATCACCAAAGCTGTATGCACGCCCTTGACGGCAGGCTGAAGCTTAGCCCCTTCCGCCGCTCCGCCGCGGTTTACGATGGTCTTGAAGCCCATGAATATCCAAAGATTCTTCCTCCCAGCCTTATATGTCAGGGAGCTGTTATAGAAAAAGGCGCTGTTATAGAACACAGCATAATCCATCCCGGAAGCAAAATAGGTGCTTTTTCCAGAATAATAAACTCCGTGATAGACGGCGGCGAGGTGGGTAAAGATTGCCGTCTAGAGGGCAGTGTTGTCTGCAAGGGAGCAGCTCTTCCCCCCCGCACCATTACCCGCCCAGGCGACATAGTTTCCCAAGGCTGCATAAGCAAGGCAAGTGCCCCCGCTGCCGCTGCAAGCGAACCGCGTCAGGCCAGAGGTCTTTGCCGTGAGTTTGCCTGCACAGACAGGGCAAGGCTTATGAGGGAAATGTCCTATGCCCTCTGGGAAGCAGGCGCGGATTTTTCCGACGGTATAAACATTTCCGATGGAAAATGCAAAATCCGCATATCACCCCTGTCCGAGGAAAGCGCAATTTCTATAGAGGCCATGGGCGGCGGGGAAAACGAGCGTTTGGCCATGTGCAAAAAATACAGCAAACTAGCGGAAAAATTCGGAGGAAAAAGTATATCCACGAATATTCAATGAATATAACTTTGAAATATTTATATAACCTGCATAATTATAAGGGTTCATTGACCATTTATGAATAATATTTCACAAATCTTCACTTTCTTTAAAAAAGCCCTTGTATAATCATCCACCCTGTATTATAATCGTCTCATCGAACTTTAAAAGAGCGACTTTAAAAGAGCGATATTAAAACTTATCTTATGGGGTGGACAAAATGAAAAATCTTACGAAAATTTTAACGGCGATTTTAGCAATTGCCATGCTTTTCTCTCTTGCAGCCTGCGGCAGCAAAGCTCCCGCTTCCGACACGGACATACAGCCGCCTGAAACAGACCTTGTTGATGACACATCAGACACAGACATCGAAGACTTTACCACTGTTACAGAGGGTGTCCTTACAATGGCAACCAATGCCGCCTTCCCTCCTTATGAGTTCTACGAGGGGGACGCAATAACAGGTATCGATGCGGAAATCGCAGCGGCCATTGCCGAAAAGCTTGGTCTTGAGCTTGTTATCGACGACATGGAGTTTGACGCTATAAACATTGCCGTCAACGGCGGCAAGGCAGACGTCGGCTTTGCAGGTATGACCGTTACAGCCGAGCGCCTTGAAGCTGTTAACTTCACAACCAGCTATGCTCAGGGCGTTCAGGTGGTTATAGTACCCGAAGACAGCCCCATCACCTCTGTTGACGACCTTTTTGCCGAGGGCGCAAATAACACCATCGGAGTTCAGCGCAACACCACAGGTGACCTTTACACAACCTGGGACCTTGAGGACGAGGGTCTTGCAACCATAGACCGTTACAGCAAGGGCGCCGATGCTATTTTGGCTCTTAAGTCCGGCAAGATTGACTGTGTGGTTATAGACAACGAGCCTGCAAAGGCCTTTGTGGCGGAAAACGCCGGACTGAAGATTTTGGAAACCGAGTATGTCCTTGAAGATTATGCCGCCTCCGTTTCAAAAAGCAACGAGCCTCTCCTTGCTGCTATAAACAAGGCTTTAGGGGAGCTTATTGAAGACGGCACGGTTCAGGCAATTATCGATAAATATATCCCCGCATAAATATTGGGGAAGCGACCGGAGTAAAG
Organism: uncultured Oscillospiraceae bacterium; assembly: GCA_964617335.1. Lineage (GTDB taxonomy): Bacteria > Bacillota > Clostridia > Oscillospirales > Oscillospiraceae > UBA2658. Next base: position 8,915 of record CAZTXG010000025.1, on the reverse strand, counting down.
GGGCGGGAAACTGCCCCTTTATTCATGTGAGGGAGGTATATATATGGAAGGACAAGTCAGCAAGGTTATGCAGGCGTGGCTGGATACAGCCCCCGACTGGATAATGAAAACCCCCGACTGGCTTCAAAATATTTTTTACGACTTTTTCAAATGCTTTGTGTTTGACAACCGCTACATGATGTTTGTGCGTGGTCTTGGAAACACTTTAAAGCTTACGTTCTTTTCTCTTTTACTGGGCATCGCCCTAGGCGTTATCATTGCCCTCATCAGGGTAAGCTGGGATAAGCGGGGCAGCGAAATGCGGCCGGGCCTCCCAAAATTTATCCTTAAATTCTTTAATGTCCTCGCTAAAATATACCTTACGGTTATACGGGGCACTCCTGTGGTTGTGCAGCTTATGATTATTTTCTTTGTTATCATGGCCTCCAGCAACAATAAGGTTTTGGCAGGTGTTATAGCCTTTGGCATAAATTCCGGTGCCTATGTTGCAGAGATTATCCGCGGGGGCATAATGTCTGTTGACGAGGGGCAGACAGAGGCAGGCCGCAGCCTTGGCTTCGGCTATGTCCAAACAATGGTCTACATAGTTTTGCCCCAGGCCGTTAAAAATGTTTTACCCACCTTGGTAAACGAGTTTATAACCCTTTTAAAGGAAACCGCCGTTGCCGGCTATGTGGGTCTTATGGACCTTACCTATGCGGGTAATATTATCCTCGGCATATCCTATGTAAACTTCCCGCCCCTGCTGGGCGTTGCCCTTATATACCTTATCCTTGTCATGTTCTTCACCTGGCTTATGGGTAAGCTTGAAAGGAGGCTGCGCAGCAGTGAAAGATAATATACTTATCAGTGTGAAAGATGTTAAAAAGCACTATAACGGCGATAAAATAAAGGCTCTTGACGGTGTTTCGGCAGATATCCGAAAAGGCGAGGTGGTTGTTGTAATCGGCCCCTCGGGCAGCGGAAAGTCAACCTTCCTGCGCTGTCTCAACCTTTTGGAAACACCCACCGACGGCCAAATACTTTTTAAGGGCACCGACATCACAGACCCCAAAACTGACATTGACCTGCACCGCCGGAAGATGGGCATGGTTTTTCAGCAGTTTAATCTTTTCCCCCATATGACCGTTTTAAAAAATATGACTATAGCCCCTATAAAGCTTCTTAAGCAAAACCCCGAAAAAGCCGAGGAAAGCGCCCTTTCCCTTCTTCGTCGTGTGGGTCTTGAAGACAGGTCAAAGGCCTTCCCCAGTCAGCTTTCCGGCGGGCAAAAGCAGCGCATTGCCATAGTCCGCGCCTTGGCCATGAGTCCCGAGGTCATGCTTTTTGACGAGCCAACCAGCGCCCTTGACCCTGAAATGGTAGGAGAGGTGCTTGACGTTATGAAGCAGCTTGCCCAAGAGGGTATGACCATGGTGGTTGTCACCCACGAAATGAACTTTGCCCGAGAGGTGGGCAGCCGTGTAATCTTTATGGACGAAGGTAAAATTGTTGAGGAAAACACTCCGGCCGAGCTTTTTGACAAGCCGAAAAGCGAGCGCTTAAAAAGCTTTCTTGCTAAGGTTCTTTAAAACACACATAGAAACACCCCAAGACAGGGCGGATTTTTCTGTCTTAGGGTGTTTTGTTTTTGTCTCTAGACTTATGTGAAAAATATGTATCAAAATATAACAAATTCTACAAATGCCCCTTCTTCCTTTACCCCGACTTGAGCCTGTGCTATAATTACCGCAGCCTGCGGGCAAAAAAGTCCGCCTTTTGGAGGTTTTTTATGCGTAAGCATTTCAGTATCATCACGATAATTCTCGTGTCACTAATTTTACTTTCCTCCTGCTCGGCATTGCCGGTGCAGCCGGATAGCCAAAGCAGCCCCCCTGCCGGCGAGACCCAGTCTCCGCCGGTATCAGATACCGACATAGATAATGAGGAAAGCAGCCCCCCTTCTTCCCCTTCGGCGGGACCTTCGGCAGATAACCTTGCCCGTGAAGCCATCTTTTTGGATTTTATAACAGATAATTATGAGGAGCTGTCCAATGCCCTTTTCGGGGCATTTTCCGGCATAGGCTTTATAGATCTTGATATGGACGGAGGCATTGAAATGATAATTTTTGATGCCGGTGCTTCCGCTTCCATGGGTGTTCAGTTTTTTGATATAGTCGAGGGTGAGGTCCAGTGTGTTTCCGCAAGTATGCTTTCTGTAAGTGAGGCCTTCGGCGGCGAGCACACAACAGACCTCTATGTTAACGCAAACTATTTTGAAGATTTTCGCCTTATGAAAGACAGGGTCACAGGTGAAATGTTTTATCTGGTTTCCAGCGGCAACGGCGCTGTAGACTTTTACTATCGTGAGCTTATTCGCTTTGGCAGTAATGATGGTATACTCACTCTAACTTCTCTGGTGTATAAATATGAAGATTTCGATGAGGACACAGGAGATGTCACCGGCGCAAACTATAAAATAGGAAAAAAGCCTGCAACACTTGCGGAATACACAGCCGCCTATGAAGGCATATATTCCGCCGCCGAGGATACAGGGCTTGAGGCCAAAGGGGCCTTCACCTGGGATAGTCAAAGCTACACCCAAGATAAAGATGGAGTTGTGGCCATGGCAAAAGCCGCCGCCCAGCTGTCCAGAGCTAATTTTCCAGAATAAAAAACCCTTGTCCGTCATAGTATGTACCACTACAAAAACGGAGGTATGTTCTATGATATATGACGAAAACGAAAAGCTGAGCGCAAAAAGCCATAACCTGATTTTAGAGGACAGAAGCCGCCTTTCGGTAACAGGCGTTGAAGATGTGGACAGCTTTGACGAGCAGCGCATCATCCTTAAAACCGGAAAAGGTGCCCTTATAATCCGCGGCACCGAGCTTCACATTGACAAATTAAGCCTTGAAACCGGCGAGCTTGCGGTATCGGGGCTTATTACAGACCTTGGCTATGAGGAAACCGCCCCCGGCGGCAGCCTCTGGTCACGCCTTTTCAAATAGGCCTTGGAACAGCCCATAACAGGACAGATGACAGCGGCCGCCGTTTCCCTTCTTGGCGGGCTTATCTTCGCCATGGTTTACGACCTTTTTAAGGCCCTGCGGCTAAGCTTTAAAAACGCCGCCCTAACAGTTATATCAGACATTATCATCTGCGTATTCGGCTTTGGGATTTTATTTCTGCTGGCTATGTGGATAGGCGGCGGCGAGGCGCGAATATACATGACTTTGCTTGCGGCCTTAGCTGCCGCCATATATTTTTTCAGCTTAAGCCCTTTCTTATTAAAGCTGTTTCTTACCTTTTGGGGACTTTTTCTTAAAATTGCCAACATTATCCCTATGATAACAGGCCGTTTCTTGGAAAAGCTAACCAAATGTCTTAAAAAAACAAAAAAGCCCTTTCAAATTGTACGAATTAGGTATACAATGTGGCTGAATAGATATAAAACTCAAGGGTCAAACTCGGGGAAAGCTCCGGAAACCCGAAGGGAGTATCTGAATGAAGCTGAAACGGGCAAGCCTCATAACAAAAATCATAATAATCGCCGCCGTGGTATACGCAGGCCTGAACCTTCTGTCACTAAAAGTTCAGGTAAGCGAGGCTCAGGAAAAAAGGGACAGTCTTAAAGCTCAGGCAGAGGATGTGCTCCAGACGAACACAGAGCTTGGCTATGCCATAGAGCACAGCTCTGACCCTGAAATCATAGAAGATATTGCCAGAGGCAAGCTTGGGCTTGTTCTCCCCGGCGAAAAGATTTTTTATGACATAAGCGGCTAAATCTGCTTTATAATAGGCAAAGTCCTGCCCGCCCCAAAACGAACAAACAGGAGGAAAATACTCTTATATGCAGCCGACAGTGGGAGAAATTTTTGAAGGAAAGGTAACCGGCATCACAAAATTTGGTGCCTTTGTTTCCTTGCCGGACGGCAAAAATGGTCTTGTTCATATTTCCGAAATTGCCAACGCTTATGTAAATGACGTAAACGAACATCTAAGCGAAGGCCAAACAGTCAAGGTCAAGGTAATCGGCATAAACGAGGCCGGAAAAATAAACCTGTCCATTAAAAAGGCCCAGCCGCCCGCCGCTTCGACGGAAGGCTCCCGCTTTTCAAATGCGAGGCCAAACCCCCAGAGAAGCACAAACAGCCCGCCGAGAAACACCGGCTTTGCAGCTAAGCCTTCCTCAGTTCCGGTTGAATCAAGCTTTGAAGACAAACTAAAGCAGTTTATGCAGGACTCCGACAGCCGCATGGCAGGCAGCCGCATTTATTCCGATAAAAAAGGCAGCTATAAACGCCGCCGAGATTAAATATATCTTTAAAAACCCCCCCGTAAAGCTTTTGCTTTACGGGGGGTTCCTTTTTATTTTACAACCACGTTGGACTCTCCAAGCATTTCTTTAAGCTCATCTATAAGAGCCTCGTGTATAAGGCAGGCTGTGCCCATTCGGTCTTTCGTGTCCTCAAAATAAACTATCATACGGCCCTGACCGGGAAACATAGTGAGAATAAGCTCTATGCGCTTAAGCCTTGGGTCCTCCCGTGAAGGCAGCTTCACCCAGAGCTTTTTTTCCTTCTCCTTCGGCTTTTCTTCCTGAGTTTCCGAAAGGTCAGTTAAGGGGCGCAGGGTTTCAAGCATAAGCTGGGGTTCCTTTTCATCTCTAAAGGAAATCCTGCCCTTAACAACTATGGCGGCATTGTCTTTAATATAAATCCCGCTTTCATCAAGAACTCTGGCGAAGGCTATAAGCTCCATGGAGCCTGTGGAATCCTCAAGCCTTATATAGCTCATAAGGCTGTTATTTCTTGTGGGTCTTGTTTTGTGGGACTCAATAAGCCCCGCTAGAGTCACAAGCTGGGAGTCCTCAAAATACCTTTCATTTTCCGGCCGCTCCAAATCCGCCATTATGGAGGCTATGGGTGTTGCTCCTGCACGTCTCGCCCCATCCCTGTATTCATCCATGGGATGGCCGGAAAGATAAAGGCCCGTTGTTTCCTTTTCCATGGCCATCAGTTCCCGAGGGGAAAATTCCGCTATATCCGGAAGGGGTGTTTCCGGCAGAGCTGCGCTCTCACCGCCGCTTACAGAGGAAAATAAATCAATTTGCCCCTCCACGTTTTTTCTGGCGTCGCCGCCTATGGACTCTAAAACTCTGTCGTATACCACAAGAAGCTGACTTCGCCTGTATCCCATGCTGTCAAAGGCACCGCTTCTTATAAGGCTTTCCAGTGCCCTGCGATTTAAGTCCCTGCCGTGAAGCCTTTGGCAAAAGTCGTCAAAGGATGAAAAAGGCCCCTCATTGCTCCGGTTTTCCATCAAGGCATTTATAAAGCCACGGCCTATATTTTTTATGGCCACAAGGCCAAAGCGGATATTCTCGCCGGATACGGTAAAGTCCGCCTCAGACTCATTGACATCCGGCGGCAAAAGCTTTATCCCCATTTCACGGCACTCGGCTATATATTCTGCCACCTTGGTGCTGTTATCCAAAACTGAGCTTAAAAGAGCTGCCATATACTCTCTTGGATGGTGGCACTTCATATAAGCCGTGCGGTAGGATATTATGGCATAGCTTACAGCATGGGCCTTGTTAAAGGCATAGTTTGCAAAATCTACTATCTCGTCATATATGCTTCCTGCCGCTTTTTCTGAAACGCCCTTTGCCAAGGCACCGCAAATACCGCGAGTTTCATCACCGTAAATGAAAGACTGACGCTCTGCATCGATAATGTCATGCTTTTTCTTTGACATGGCCCTGCGTATCATATCCGCCTGCCCCAGAGAAAAGCCCGCAAGACGGCGGAATATTTCTATAACCTGCTCCTGATACACAATGCAGCCATAGGTAACATTCAAAATAGGACGCAAAAGTTCATGCTTATATTGAATTTTTGAAGGGTCGCAGCTGCACCGGAGAAAACGGGGTATGCTCTCCATAGGCCCCGGCCGGTAAAGGGAGATTACAGCCGTAATATCCTCTATGCTTCTGGGGCGAAGCCCTGTGCAAACGGCGGTTATCCCGGCACTTTCAAGCTGAAATACCCCGGAGGTTTTCCCCTGAGAGAGCATTTCAAAGGTTTCCTTATCGTCATCCGGCTGCTTTGCCACATCAAAATCCGGTATGTGCTTTTGCACAAGGCGGTTTGCCCGCTCTAAAACGGTGAGGTTTCTAAGGCCTAAAAAGTCCATCTTTAAAAGTCCCAGCTCCTCCAAGGTTGTCATAGGAAACTGGCAAACCACCAAATCATCGTTTTTTGCAAGGGGTACATACCTATACACAGGCTCTCCTGTGATTACAACTCCTGCTGCGTGGGTGGAGGCATGACGGGGCATTCCCTCAAGAGAACGGGCTGTGTCTATAAGCTCACGCATTCTCTCGTCGCCCTCATACATCTCCCGCAGGCGCTTTGAAAGGGCAAGAGCCTCATCAAGCTTTATGTTAAGAGTCATCGGAACCTGCTTTGCCGCCTCATCACACTCGGCATAGCTTATGCCAAGCACCCTTCCCACATCTCGAATGGCGCCGCGGGCTGCCATGGTGCCAAAGGTGACAATTTGCGCCACATGGTCGCTGCCGTATTTGGCCGTTACATAGTCTATAACCTCGCCTCGGCGCTCAACGCAAAAGTCAATGTCTATATCCGGCATGGAAACCCGCTCGGGGTTTAAAAACCTCTCGAAGAACAAGCCGTATTTCACAGGGTCCACATCTGTTATTCCAAGGCAGTAGGAGACCATACTTCCGGCGGCGCTGCCGCGGCCCGGCCCCACGGGTATGCCGCGGGATTTGGCATAGGCTATAAAATCCGCCGTTATGAGAAAATAGTCTGTAAAGCCCATCTGGGAAATCATAGAAATTTCATAGTCAAGCTGCCCGTGAAGGGATTCATAGTCATATGAAGGCCCGTTTTGGACTTTTTCTGCCTCGGTTTCCGCCGAAGTTTTTTCCGAACCATCGCTGAAATACTCACCATAGCGCTCTAAAAAACCCTTTTCGCATAGCTTTTTAAGGTATTCGCACTCATTGCTTTCCCCTTGGGGCAGCTTAAAACTGGGCAGGTGATAGTGCCCGAACTCAAAGTCAAAATTGCACATATCCGCAATTTTTGCCGTGTTGTCGGCTGCTTCCCCAGCTTCCGGATATTGGCTTAGAAGCTGCCGCATTTCATCCTCTGACTTAAGGTAAAAATCCGTACCATGAAACTTCATACGGTCGGGGTCGTCCATGGTTTTTCCCATTTGGATGCACATGAGGACGTCCTGATTTCTTGCGTCCTGCCTTTTGGTATAGTGGGCGTCATTTGTAAGGGCAAGGGGAATGCCCGTTTCCCTGTGAAGTTTTATAAGCCCTTCCGCAGCGGCGGCCTCTTCTGCCAGGCCGTGCTCCTGCAATTCAAGGTAAAAGGAATCCTCCCCAAAGGTATCACGCAGGAAAAGGGCCCTTTCCTTGGCGGCTTCATAGTCTCCTTTTATAAGCTTTTGCTGTATCTCTCCGGCAATACAGCCGGAAAGGCAGATAAGCCCCTGGGAATACTTAGAAAGAAGCTGCCAGTCTATCCGTGGTTTTATGTAAAAACCTTCTAAAAAACTCTGGCTTACCAGATAGCAGAGGTTTCTATAACCTGTTTCATTTTTGCAAAGGAGAATAAGGTGAGAATAATCGTTATCTTTGCCATATTCCCTGTCCCCAATTCCACGGGGCGCCACATAAACCTCACAGCCGATTATGGGTTTTATGCCAGCCTTTTTCGCAGCCTTATAAAAGGCCACAGCCCCGTACATAACCCCGTGGTCTGTTATGGCAAGGGCGGTCTGCCCAAGATTTTTCACGTGCTCCGCCATATCCCCTATGCGGCAGGCGCCGTCAAGAAGACTGTATTCACTGTGGACATGGAGGTGTACAAATGCCATTTGTTGCTCCTTAATTGGTTTTATAAATATTGATTGCGTTTTTTATTATTCCTTCGGAAGCTCCCTTGCTATCTCTAAAAGCCTTCGCATTCTATGGCTCATGCAGGACTTGGAAACACTGGGCATGGCCAAAACAGCAAGGTCTGAAAGGCTTGCCTCGGGGTTTGCTATGCGTAAAATAGCCGTTTCACGAAGCTTTTCCGTCAGGGATTGAAGCCCCGCCGCCCGCTCTATCTTTTTTATTGCCTCAAGCTGCTCCTGAGAGGCGGACACTATTTTGTCGGCATTGGCGCTGTCGCAGTTAACCTTGCGGTTTATGCTGTTTCTCATGCTTTTTTCTACCTTTGCAGACATAATGCCCATGGCGGAAACGGGGGCGCCCGCAAGGGTCAAAAGGTCTTCTATTGCCTCGGACTGTTTAAAATATGTTATGTAGTTGCCCCCTCTTGTGGTGTCCTTTGGGGAAAAGCCCAGCTCCAGCAAAATGGAAAAGGTTTCCCTGCTGACATTATAATGGGGGGTTACAAGCTCTAGATGATAGCTTTTTCCAGGGTCGCTTATGCTGCCCCCTGCCAAAAAGGCCCCCCGTAAAAAGGCAGCTTTACAGCAGCTCTCTTCCAAAACCCCAAGATTTATGTGGTGGGCCAAAACAGTTTCCGCCTCATAGCCATAGGCTGAAAAAATTATATCTATGGTGTTTTTATCTCTTATTGAAAAGCTCTTTTTCCCCTTTATCTTAAATGAGGGAGAGGGGTCAAAGCCTTCGCCGAAGGCTTTTTTAAAAAGCTTTGGCAGCCTTTGAGCAAATTCTGAGCTTGAAGTTACAATGCGTATTTCCTCGTGGTTAAACATATTGCAGTACAGCAAAACACCATAGGCCTCCGCCACGGCGCAGCAGCGCCGAGACAGGGGGATTGTGCAAAGCTCTGCCTTTGTATCTGATGAAAAGGACATACCCCGCCTCCTTGTATTATAAAGTAGTAGTTATTAGAGCCCCTCTCCAAGGGCTATGCTAC
>CAZTXG010000024.1:0-27983 GCA_964617335.1 uncultured Oscillospiraceae bacterium | reverse complement strand
GGTGAAGATGCCGGTTACCCGCAACTAGACGGAAAGACCCCATGGAGCTTTACTGTAGCTTAATACTGAAGATTGGTAATGCATGTATAGGATAGGTGGGAGACTATGAAACCTGGGCGTCAGCTTGGGTGGAGTCATTGTTGGAATACCACCCTTGTGTTACTGGTTTTCTAACCTGCGGCCCTGAATCGGGTCGGGGGACACTGTTAGGTGGACAGTTTGACTGGGGCGGTCGCCTCCAAAAGAGTAACGGAGGCGCTCAAAGCTTGGCTCAGCACGGACGGAAATCGTGCATAGAGCGCAAACGCAAAAGCCAAGTTGACTGCGAGAGAGACATCTCGAGCAGGTACGAAAGTAGGAGTTAGTGATCCGGCGGTATGCAAGTGGAAGTGCCGTCGCTCAACGGATAAAAGCTACCCTGGGGATAACAGGCTGATCTCCCCCAAGCGTCCACAGCGACGGGGAGGTTTGGCACCTCGATGTCGGCTCGTCACATCCTGGGGCTGTATTAGGTCCCAAGGGTTCGGCTGTTCGCCGATTAAAGTGGCACGCGAGCTGGGTTCAGAACGTCGTGAGACAGTTCGGTCCCTATCTGTTGCGGGCGTAGGAGATTTGAAGGGGGCTGTCCTTAGTACGAGAGGACCGGGATGGACTGACCTCTGGTGCACCAGTTGTCCTGCCAAGGGCATAGCTGGGTAGCTAAGTCGGGACGAGATAAGCGCTGAAAGCATCTAAGCGCGAAGCTTTCCCTAAGATAAGATCTCCCATCCTTAATGGAGTAAGGGTCGATGTAGACTACATCGTTGATAGGTCGGAGGTGTACGCACAGTAATGTGTTCAGCTGACCGATACTAATAACCCGAGGGCTTGACCTACAAGAACGAATGCAGGCATAGCCTTGTACAATTACTACAAATATTCATTTTGTTCAGTTTTGAGGGTGCAAAGCATTCCTTCTAAGCTTAAGACTTATTGGGATTTAAAAAACTAATAATGTAGTATTTGGCTGCGGCCATTTACATAGTTGGTGTTTTTAACGATGAGGGTCCACCCGTTCCCATTCCGAACACGGAAGTTAAGCTCATCTGTGCTGACAATACTTGACTGGAGACGGTCCGGGAAGATAGGTCGATGCCAACACAAATCAGCCCTGAATTATTTCAGGGCTGATATTTTTATTGTGAATATAGCCTCTGACTAAGTTGGGGGCTATTAATTTATTCCTAATTGTTGGTCAGGAGTTATCTGATTAAGATACATTGCCTCAAGAAACCTCTGCGATTAGTCTATTTATCTATAAGCTCTTTTACAACATGGGAGCAGAGAAGCATACCAGCAGTAGCCGTTACCCATACAAGACTGCCGGGGATGCTGCGCCTTCCCGGAGGCGGTTCTTCGGCTGTTTCGGGGCAGCAAGCCTTTTCACTGCTGTAAACCACCGGAAGCTTATTTATACCTTTTTTCCGCAGCTCCTTACGCATAACCCTAGCCAGAGGGCAGCCCTGAGTTTTTGATATATCGGAAAGCTCCAGCATTTCCGCATCCCACTTATTGCCGGCACCCATGGCTGATATTATGGGTATGGCCCGCCCCATGGCGCTTTCAATTAGGTCAAGCTTGCAGGCTACAAGGTCAATGCAATCAACTATATAGTCGTACTTTTTTTTGAAAAATTGCTCACGGCCGGAGGCCTCATAGCGCCCTGTTAGGGGATGACAGATAATTTCAGGGTTAATATCTTTTACTCTCTCTGCCATTACATCTGCCTTGTTTTTACCAAGGCTGGACTGGAGGGCGCAAAGCTGACGGTTTATATTGCTCTCGCCCACCTTATCTTCATCAATTAAGGTCAGCTCCCCCACTCCAGACCTTGAAAGAGCTTCGGCACACCAGCTTCCCACGCCGCCAAGACCAAAGACAGCTACATGGCTGGCTTTTAGTTTTTCCATGGCTGTGCCGCCCAGAAGCATTTTTGCTCTAAGAAATCTTTCTGACATTTTCATACCTCAAAAAGGCCGCAGTACATATTTAAGTACTGCGGCCGGAGTTTAATCACAAATCTTAAGAAACAAGGCCGGATGTCAGACCCCACTTTACTGTGTAGTTTTCAAGAGCTGCTTCCTTCCACTCGGAGAAATCCGCATTTCTTAAAGCACTGTCTGATAAAATATCACGGTAAGGCCTGCCTTGACCCACAAAATATATAATGTGATAGCCGGTGTAGTTGCCGTCGTTAAAAACTATGCCGGTGTCGCCTGTACGTCTGCTGTTGTCAAAGCACCAATCGTTAAATTCCGCAACCATAGCGCCAAGCTTAAATTCCTCGTAAAGGCCGCCGCTTGTATTAGAGCCGGAGTCGTCGGAGTATTCGTTTGCAAGGGCTGCAAAGCTATCCTCTGTGGCCTCTCCGGACTTCCAAAGGGCAAGAATATCTTCGGCCTGTTTTTTGGCTTCGGCCTTTGCCTCATCGGTGTATTCGCCGTTGTCATCAGTTTCAACGTAGACGAGTATGTGTCTGGCGCTGACTGTTTTTGTTTCGTTGCCGTCACGGGAAATGAAATATAAGGCGTAATAGCCGCTGTCAGATTCAATGACTGTCTTGTCCCCTTCTTTACGGGCGGTGCTTTGTATCCACTCTGAATAGTCTGAACTTAAGGAGCTTCCCTGAAGGCTTGTGACATTAACTTCTGAGTCTGAAAGGGCTGAGGCCTTATTTATAAACTCATCTTCAGTTTCTGAATCATTAATAAGACTTTCGGCAAGGTTTTTCGCCTCTGCCATAGCTTCTTCGGCATCTTCGTCTTCATCGGCACTGCCGCTGGCAAAATAGCTTATGAAGCTGTAGTTGTCATAGCTGTCTTTATTTTCAAGATACTGAGCCTCCAGCTCATCTGCCGAGTATTCGAAGGAGTCATTTACATACTGGGCATAGGCACTGGCGGTGAAGATTTTTTCCATAAGAGAACTGACAAGTTTATAGTTGCAGCCCTTGCCATAGTTTGCCGCAATAAAAGAATCAACATTGGAATAACCCGCCTGAACAGCAATAGTTTCGAGACTGGATAATTCTGATTCAAGAGAGGCCCTGTCATCCTCACCCATCTCAAAGCCGGCTTTTTCGGCTTCTTGAGTCATCATTGTTACTTCCTGCATATACTCACCGGCAGATTCACGAAAGAAATCTGCCCAGGTCTGGTCTTCGCCATAGCTCTGACTTTTTAGTGACTTTGAGGTGTCAAGTCCGAAATAGGTCAGGGCACTGCTGTATTGATTTACAAAATTTGAATATTCAAGGTTATAGAAAAAGCTTAGCTCCGAGGCACTATAGCTCTCGCCGCCCACTGTTACAGCGGAAAAGTTGCGGTATAAGAAGTTTGAATTAAGTATAATTACAATAATTACGAAAAGAGCGACAATTATGCCTATGATTGTATTGCGAATCTTGGAGCGCTTTGCTTTTTTCTCCGCTTCCTGTTTTGCGATTTGATGCTTTTCCACGCCTTGCTCACGCTGCTGCTGCCGCAGCTTCTTCTGTTTAGATGCACTCATGTTGTGTGATCATTCCTTTACTGGTGTGATAATGAACCTTGTAAATTATAACTTAAAGCTCCGCTTGTTTCAAGAGCAATCGTCTATTTTATTTGGTATAGAGACTTTTCCAGAAAAATGAGACAAGTGCCATAGACTTAAGACTGCGGGAAAGACAGCGTAAATTATAGGCTTTGATGCTTATAGTCTTAAATTCGACTAAAAAAGATAAAAAACTTCACTTTTTTAGTTGACAAAGGGTAAACTATGTGCATAACTATGTGGAAGATGTTCAAAAGTATCCTCATTCGAGAATTTAAGTCCAATTTGTGAACAAGCAGTATAATAATATGACTTTCTTGCGAAAGGAAAAAATTTATGATAAAATTTATTATAAAGTGGCAGCTGACTGCTATAATTTCCCCGCAGCTGAATTGGCCATATAATGCCTTATGAACATTTATTTTAGGTACGGGTCTTTAAATTGTGGTTTAAAAAAACACCGAAATCGGCAAAATCCGCAGATGGGAAAAAATATAATAATCAAAGGGAGGGCTTTAGGGCCCTTCCTGAAAACAGGCTAAGGCACTTTTGTCTTAGCATAAGAATCCACAGGAGGAAGTATGTCAAACCATACAACAGATTTAGACAACCTGAGACTGGCGGTACTTATAGATGCTGATAATGCCCCTCGTGACTGTCTTAAAAGTGTCATGGAGGAGGTTGCCATCTATGGAACACCTACCATAAAGCGCATCTATGGAGACTGGACCAGCCCGAATATAGGCGGCTGGAAATCCAGCCTTTTGGAAAACGCCGTCACGCCTATTCAGCAATACGGCTACACCACGGGAAAAAACTCCACGGACTCTGCCATGATAATAGATGCTATGGATATCTTGTATGGGGGAAAGACCGACGGCTTTGTTCTGGTTTCCAGCGACAGTGACTTTACACGCCTTGCTATAAGGCTTCGTGAGGCGGGAATGAGGGTTATAGGAATCGGCGAGCGGAAAACTCCAAACCCCTTTATCGTTGCCTGTGATAAGTTTATTTACATTGAGGTCATACGGGATCGCTATAAAAAGGAAATTAAAGAGGAGCAGGCGAAAACAGCTGCCAAAAACGGCAAAAAACCGGCTCCGAAGTGTCCTGCTCCGGCAGAAAAAACAGCTGAGAAGCAGGGGTCAAAAAAGGTTCCGGAGACTATTGTGGAGCTTATAGCGGACTCTATTGCCGACCTTGCCGACGACGACGGCTTCACGGATATGAGCAATCTTGGAAACCTTATAATAAAAAAGCAGCCGGACTTTGACCCCAGAAACTTCGGCTTTGGCAAGCTTAGCACTATGATGAAGGCTTTAAGCCGTTTTGAGGTGGAGGTGCGGCCTACAAACGACCCCCATGTTAAACCCATGTATATAAGGGATAAGGAAGCTTAAAATAGTGGCAAAGGAAAAAAGAAGCATTAAAGCAAGACGAAGTTTCGCCATAGTTTTTATTATTGCCGGCCTTTTGGCTCTTTTGGTTCTGGACAGCAGGTTTCGCCTTGTAAGCAGCGAGTATGAGCTTTTCTATAAGAACCTTCCCGAAAGCTTCGAGGGCTACCGCATTGTGCAGCTGTCTGACCTGCATCTGCGGCAATACGGAGAGGATAACGAAAAGCTGATTTATGAAGTTATAGGGCAGGAGCCGGATATTATTGTCCTGACAGGAGATTTTTTAAACCGCAGGGAAAAGGAAAATCAGGGCGGCCAGACTAAGGCCTTAGAGCCTTTTCTGCGTGAGCTTAGCCTTATAGCCCCCTGCTATTTTGTAAGCGGCAACCACGAATGGGCAAGCGGGGAGCTTCCGGAATTATCAGAGCTTTTAAAGGAGCTTAATATAAAATATCTCCGCAATGAGTTTGTTCTTTTACAGAAGCAGGGGCAGGAGATAGTTTTGGCAGGGGCAGAAGACCCCAACGGGCCTGCGGATATGAAAACACCGGAGGAGCTTGCAAAGATAATAAGAAGCAATTATCCGGAGAGCTTTACAATTTTACTTGCCCACAGAAATAATCTTGCGGAAAAATATCCTAAGCTGCCTGTAGACCTTATAATCTGCGGCCACGCCCACGGCGGGATTATACGCATACCCTTTTTAGGCGGCTTATTGGGAACGGAAAAAGATCTTTTCCCCAAATATGACGGGGGGCTTTTTGCGGAAGATGGCTTTAACATGGTTTTATCCAGAGGGCTTGGGGACTATATTTCTGTTCCAAGAATTTTAAATAACCCCGAAATAGTTACGATTATTTTAAGAAAAGACAGCTAAATCGGCAGGCAGCAGGGCTTTTTATAAAAATTGGTTTTTTAATATATCAAAAAAATGTAATACTTTTTCATGCAGCGGCATATATATATAGAGTACCCAAATTCTTATTAAGGGGGCGGCTGCATGGGTGAAGATATAGACGACCTCATATACGGCGACACGGAGACGGTGCCCAGTGAAAGATGATAAAAAGCCCCGAAAGCAGCTGTTTGTGCTTTTCGGGGCTTAACTTTTTTTATATGTTGGATTACAGGGGAAAGGCCGGCCAAAGGGCTTTTATAAGCATGAAAACAATGGGAAATATAATCGCCGGCAAAAGGTTGCCAACGCTGATTTTCTTGCCGAAAATCATATTAATGCCAATGGCAAAGATGAGTATAGAGCCGATACATGACATCTGACCTATGAGAGCATCAGTCATATAGGGCTTTAAAAACTGAGCAAGAATGGTTATTCCGCCTTGATAAATAAGAAGGGGCAAAACAGACATGGCAACGCCAAAGCCCAGGGAGGCCGCAAGCAAAACAGAGCTTATGCCGTCAAGAACGGACTTTGCAAAAAGAATGGAATAGTTGCTGTTTAAGCCGTCCTCGATGGCTCCTACTATTGCCATTGCCCCGACGCAAAAAAGCATAGAGGCCGTTACAAAGCCGTCTACAAAGGTATTGCCCGCAAGCTTTTTGGGAAGCTTAGCCTTTATACCTTCTCCCAGCCGCTCAAGTCTGGCCTCTATATTTAAAGCCTCACCCAACAGCGCTCCGCAGACAAGGGACAAAACCATAAGCATGGTATATTGGGTTCCCAAAGCTCCCTCGGAAATAGTCATAAGCCCTGAAAGGGCACCCCCAAGACCTATGAACATAACAGACAGACCCACAGCCGAAAAAATAGTGGTTTCAAAGCGCTTTTGCATACCGCCTTTTATCAAGATTCCAAGAGCAGAGCCGGCAATTACAGCCCCGCAGTTTATAATGGTTCCCAAACCGTGCATTTTAAGTATCCTCTTTTCTCTGTGTTTATATGGCAGCGCCGGAATCCTTCCGCCGCCGCTTTTGCGGCAGGGCTTCCCAGCCCTCTAAAGGCAGGCGCTTTATGGCACCGAAGATTTTTGATTTTAAATCCGGATAGTCAGATTCAAGGGAGGCTATAAGCTCCTTCACCTCATGGCGGCGGCTCTCCTTGTCTTGAGGACAGGTGTTTTTCACAACAGGCAGCTTTAATCTTTCGCATAGGGCCAAAACACGCTTTTCATCGGCATATATCATAGGGCGCATCTGCCAGACATTGGCACGGCTCATATATGTCATAGGCTTAAAACAGCTTATTCTGCCCTCATATAAAAGAGAGAGCATAAAGGTTTCTATAACGTCGTCGGAGTGGTGCCCTAAGGCCAGCTTGTTAATTTCCTTTTGGGCTATGACACCGTTTAAAATGCCCCTGCGCATTTTTGAGCAAAGAGAGCAGGGGCTCTCTTCTTGACGGGCATCGAAAACAATCTCCCGAATATCGGTTTTTATGCAGGTGAAAGGAACGGAAAGCCTGCGGCAAAGCTCATGCAGGGGTTCAAAGTTCATCCCCCCAAAGCCCATGTCCAAGGTGATGGCAGAAAGCTCAAACTGCTTTGGGTAATAGGTATTTAAATGGGCAAGGCTTGCCAGCAAAACAAGGCTGTCTTTACCGCCGGAAAGACCCACGGCAATTTTATCACCCTCGTCTATCATGGCAAAGTCGTCCACAGCCCGACGCACAAGGCTTGTAAAATCGTTTAAATGATTCAAAATACCCCACTCCAAAAAGAAAAAATGAAACCGAGCAATCAAGAGTAAAACGAAGAAAAAGGCAGTAATAATGAGCGCTCAGCATCGTATATAGAATTTAATAAAATAAGGTGTTGACAGGGCTCATTGCCTATGATATAAAGATTAGGCGCCCTTAGCTTATGGAATGCACTTTCGACTATTCTAACGGCGTTAGCTTAAATTGTCAAAGCTTTTTGCGGCCCCGTCAAAAAGGCTGCGGAAGACTGGAGGCAAAGACCCTTCCGGTCTAAAATAAAAGGCGCTTGGCGCTATCACAAATTTCTATATGGAGGCAGAAAAAATGTCCACTTACATGGCAAATGCGGACAACGTTACCCGTAAATGGTATATCATTGACGCGGCGGGAAAACCCCTTGGCAAGACGGCCACCTTGGCGGCCGATCTTCTCCGCGGAAAACATAAGCCCACTTACACACCCCACGTTGACTGCGGCGATTTTGTAATCGTTTTAAACGCCGAAAAGGCGGTTCTGACAGGCAAGAAGCTTGAGCAGAAGTATTACTACAGGCACTCCGGCTACGTTGGAGGGCTTAAGGCAGTTCAGTATAAGCGCATCATGGAAGAAAGACCTGAGCTGGCAGTTAACCTTGCAGTTAAAGGTATGCTCCAGAAAAACAAGCTGGCAAGCTCACAGCTCACCAGACTTAAGGTTTTCCGTGGAGAAGAGCACAAACATCAGGCACAGAAGCCCGAAGCCTGGAATCGCTAAAGGAGGGAAATAAATAATGTATCAGAGCAAAAAGCCGTATATGTACGGCACAGGCAGAAGAAAATCCTCCGTGGCGAGAATTCATCTCTTTCCCGGCGGAACAGGCAAAATAACAATCAACGGTCGTGACATAGACGATTACTTTGGTCTTGAAACCTTAAAGCTTATCGTCCGTCAGCCCCTTACCACCACTGCAACACTTGACAAGGTGGACATCGAGGCAACTGTCACAGGCGGCGGCGTTACCGGTCAGGCCGGCGCCATGCGCCACGGCATAGCAAGGGCCCTGCTTTTGGTGGACGAGTCTTATCGTCCCGCCTTAAAGGCAGCAGGCTTCCTCACCCGTGACCCCAGAATGAAGGAGCGCAAAAAGTACGGTCTCAAGGGCGCTCGTCGTGCACCTCAGTTCTCAAAGAGATAATCTTATTATCATCTATAAAAACCCTGTATCCAATTTGGATACAGGGTTTTATTTATGCTTTTTAACCCGGGCTTTGGCACTTAAAAGCCAAGGCAATAAAGCTTATAATCGAAACAACAGGCTTTAATTTAAGGCTCTGGGTATGAAAGCTTTCGTCTATATTTTAAACAAATCCGTGCTAAGGTATTTTTCTCCCCGGTCTGCCAAAAGCACAACCATAAGCCCCTCGTCCAAGTCCTTCACACATTCCAGGGCGGCAAGCATTGCAGCGCCGGCGCTCATCCCCACAAAAATTCCCTCCTGAAGGACAATCTGCCTTGCCATTTCAAAGGCCGCCTCCGACTCAATCATCACCGAGCGGTCAATTTTAGAGGGGTCATAAATCTGGGGGACAATGGCCTCTTCCATGTTTTTAAGACCCTGAATATAATGCTTGCGGACAGGCTGGGCCTCGATGATTTTAATGTTGGGGTTTTTACTTTTTAGGCCCATGCCAACTCCCATAATCGTTCCCGAAGTGCCAAGAGCAGAGACAAAATGACTGACCTTACCTTCGGTGTCGTCCCAAATTTCATTGGCTGTGGTGTAGTAATGGGCAAGCTTGTTATACTCATTTGAAAACTGGTTGGGCATGAAGTATTTATCGGGAAATTCGGCGCAAAGCTCGTGAGCCTTTTTGATGGCGCCGTCCGTTCCCAAAGTGGGGTCGGTAAGGGTGATTTTTGCCCCAAAGGCCTCAATCATTTTTCTGCGCTCAATGGAAACTGCCTCGCTCATGACAATTTCAACCTGATAGCCTTTTACGGCGCCTATCATGGCAAGGCCTATGCCCGTGTTGCCGCTGGTTGGCTCAAGGATTGTTTTATCAGGGCTTAAAACTCCGCTTTCCTCGGCCTGCTCTATCATTTTTAAGGCTATTCTATCTTTAATGCTTCCTGTGGGGTTAAAGCCCTCAAGCTTGGCATACATCAAAACCTTTGGGTTGGGGTTAAGCTTATTGATTTTCACCAGAGGCGTGTGGCCTATAGCCTCAAGTATATTGCTATATGTCATATCTAATTTCGTCCTTTCAATTGTCTATATATAGTTTGCTCTTTTTATAAAAGATGCAAAGCTTTTTCTAAAGGTGAATGTCATCTCGAATACTTTAACATTTATATCTGAAGCTATCAAGCAAAACTGTTAAATTAATGGCGGGGCATTTGTGGTAAAAGAAAGAAAATAAAAATTTTTAAAAAACTCTTTACAAATACAACTAAAAGTTGTATTATATCTGTGAGGTGAAAACTATGCTGTCAAAAAAACTAAGGCAACTGCGAAAAGAATATAAAATGACCCAAACAGAGCTTGCGGAAAAGTTTGGTGTAAGTCAGCAGGCTTTGGCAAAGTGGGAGGCGGGCCGTGCCCTGCCCGAAACGGAAACAATATCCCGCATTGCGGGGTTTTTCAGCATCACAACAGACTATCTTCTTGGGCTTTCAGATAGCTTTGCGCCTCTAGGGCCTGCTTCAAAGGTTAAAATAATCGGCACTGTAAAGGCAGGCTTTAATGCCCTTGCCATAGAGGAGGACTTAGGCAGCGCCCTTGCCGAGGTGGAAGACGCCGAGGAATACAGATACCTTATCGTAAAAGGCGACTCCATGGCTCCCTATATCCGTGAGGGGGACTTTGCCCTTGTAAGGCTTCAGCAAAGCCTGCAAAACGGCGATTTGGGCGTGGTTATTTACGGAGACGGCGAGGCCACCTTGAAAAAATACTATTACTCAAAGGGACAGGTGCGCCTTGTCCCCTTTAACGACAGCTACGAAACTGTCACCCTTTGCGGCAGCCAGCTGGAGCGGCTGATTATTTTCGGCAAGGTTATAGAAACCAAAACCCAGTGGTAAGGACGGCAAAGGCATGGACATAATCGAAAAGCTTAAAATCCTTACAGAGGGCGCAAAATATGACGCTTCCTGCACCTCATCGGGGGCAAACAGAGCCGGAAAAACAGTTCCGGCCGGCTGCTGCCACAGCTTTTCCGCCGATGGCAGGTGCATAAGCCTATTAAAGGTTTTAATGACAAACCAGTGCGTTTTCGACTGCAAGTATTGCGTTAACAGGGCAAGTAATGACTGTCTGCGCACGGCTTTTTTGCCAGAGGAATTGGCAGAGCTTACAATGCAGTTTTACAGGCGAAACTATATCGAGGGGCTTTTTCTCTCCAGCGGCGTTATGAGAAATCCTGATTACACCATGGAGAAGATGATAGAAGTTTTGCGCATTTTGCGGCAGAAACATAATTTCCGCGGCTATATCCACGCAAAAACTATCCCCGGAGCCTCGCCGGAGCTGGTGTATAGTCTTGGTCTTTTAGCAGATAGGCTAAGTGTAAATGTGGAGCTGCCCAGCGAGGCAAGCCTTCGGCAGCTTGCCCCAAACAAAAGGCGTGAGACTATTTTTTCCCCTATGAAGCAGATTTGCCGCGAAGCTGAGGAAAACCGAAAAGAGCTTGTGGTATACAAAAACGCTCCAAGCTTTGCTCCGGCCGGTCAGTCCACCCAGATGATTATCGGGGCAAGCCCCGAAACGGATTATCAGATTATAAAACTATCTGCCGCTATGTATGAAAGGTATGGGCTAAGGCGGGTTTTTTACTCGGCATATATCCCAGCGGTGGAAGACTGCCTTTTGCCGGCAGCAGACACAAAACCGCCTCTTTTGCGTGAGCACAGGCTGTATCAGGCAGACTGGCTTATGCGCCAATACAGCTTTGATGCAGGGGAAATATTAAGCCCCGAAGCCCCAAGCTTAAACCCCTATCTTGACCCTAAATGCAACTGGGCCATAAACCATTTGGAGCAGTTTCCAGTTGATGTGAACAGGGCAGAGCCGGAGGAGCTGCTGCGGGTTCCCGGTATAGGGCCTTTAAGCGCCCGCCGTATAGTTGCGGCAAGAAAAAACGGAAAGCTGGGTATGGCAGAGCTTAAAAACATTGGCGTGGTTTTAAAGCGGGCCCAATATTTCATAAAAACCTCCGACCGCTGCCCCAAGGAGCGGGCAAATAAAGAAATGACGGTAAGAGCCCTTATAGACCCTAATGTATATTCCTTTGGAATGGAACAATTATCTTTGTTTGACGATAAGTCCGGCAAAGGGGCCTTTCCCTTTGCCAGAGATGTAAAATCCATAAGTGAAGCTGTGGAGGAAACTGTGTTATGTCTGGTACCAAGCCTTTAGCTTACCCTGCCGATATTATTTATACCTATGACGGAAGTTTTGAAGGGTTTTTATGCTGCGTACACGAAAGTGTATACAGCCGCCAAATTCCCATGGATATATTATGCGAGGGAGCAGCCCTGCCAAGCTTTTATGATGTTAGCTATATCCCCGTAAACCTTGAAAAAGCAAGGCGGGTTTACGACTCTATACCCGCAAAAATTTCAAATAGGGCTTTAGAGCTTGTGACTACTTGCTTTTGCTCATGTATGGAAAAAAAGGAGCTGCGGATTTTGGAGTTTCTTTTGCGGGCATACAGGGAAGGAGGAAGGCTCTGTTTTAAATTAGGTGACGCGGCGGCTTCCCCCCTTTTAAAAGCAGAAAAGCAGCTTTTAAACGAGGCCTATCTTCTAAGGGGCTTTATACGCTTTGAGGATGTGGGCGGGGCTTTGGCTGCGGAAATCAGCCCCAAAAACTTTGTTTTGCCCTTTATAGCAGGGCATTTTATTCAGCGATATGACAATGAACAGTTTATGATTTTTGACAAAACCCATAAGGCAGCGTTAGTTTACCAAAAGGGCAAGGCTGAAATACTGCAAATTGACCAGATGACCTTTCCCCAAATTTCCGAAATTGAGGCCAAATATCAGGCCTTGTGGAAGCAGTTTTACAAAGCGGTTTCCATAGAGGGACGAAATAATCCCCGCTGTAGAATGAGCCATATGCCAAAAAGGTATTGGGAAAATATGCTTGAGGTAAAAGATTTGCTCCCTAAGTCCCAAGGCAGGGGAAAAAACTTCAGAACAAGCATATAAATTCGAAGTTTGCAGGTATTGGCAAAAGCCGCAAGAAGCCGCCCCAGCTGAAATAGGCTCTGTCAGTTGACGGATAGGGAAAGCCTTGATACATTTATATAAAGCATTCTGATTTTTATATAAGGGGGATTAAAGCCTATGTATTATGATATGCTAAAAGCAAGAAGAAGCATAAGGAAGTTTTCAGTCAGGGAAGTGGAAAAGGAAAAGCTTGATATAATTTTAAAAAGCGCCCTTTTGTCCCCATCCTCAAGGTCAAGAAAACCTTGGGAGTTTATTACGGTAAGGGATAAGGAAACTTTGAAAAAGCTGGCTGAATCAAAACACCACGGCTCAAGCTTTTTATCAGGCGCAAATTTAGGGATTGTTGTAGTCGGCGACCCGGAAAGCTGCGATGTTTGGGTGGAAGACTGCTCTATTGCCTCAATAATAATTCAACTGGCTGCCCAGTCTCAGGGGCTTGGCTCATGCTGGGTTCAAATAAGGGAAAGAGCACATAATGAGACAGAAAGCGCCGAAACATACATTAAAAACCTGCTGGGCATCCCCGAAAAATACCGTGTTCTAAGCGTAATCGCCATAGGCTATCCCGATGAAGAAAAGGATGCCTGTGACGAAAACCGGCTGCCCTATGACAAACTGCACTTTGAACACTTTTGATTAAAAGCCCCGCAAATCCGCAAAAATAGTAAAGATAAGCCTGCCATGGATTTTATACCTTGGCAGGTTTTATTTTTTCTTGACAGCAGGGGTAAATCAAAATATACTTCTAAAGAAGTGAAATAATCGCCGTGATTTTACAAACTCTAAGGAGATAAGAGTAAAATGAAAACCAAAGAAAAAGTTGTTATTGCCCTAGGCGGAAATGCTCTGCAGTCTAAGGAAAGTGAGCCTAGCGCCGAGGCCCAGCTGGAGCTTGTTAAAGAAACCTGCGGCCACATTGCCGAAATTCTTTCCGCTGGATACGAAATTGCCCTTGTCCACGGCAACGGACCTCAGGTGGGGCGCATTGTTTTGGCAGGAGAGGCGGCTAAAGATGTTGTGCCGCCCATGCCCTTTGACGTTTGCGGTGCCATGAGTCAGGGCTATATAGGCTATCATTTGCAGCAGGCTCTTGGGGATACGCTAAGGAGCCGCAAAGAAGATATGCCCGTGGCAACCCTTATCACCCAGATGGTGGTGGATAAAAACGACCCCGCTTTTTTAAAGCCGACAAAGCCTATCGGCCCTTTTTACACCGAGGCGGAAGCCAGACAGATTGAAAAGGAAAAAGGCTATGCCATGAAGGAAGATGCCGGACGGGGCTGGCGTCGGGTTGTGGCCTCCCCTTTGCCCCGCAGGATAGTGGAAATTGATTCAATAAAAAAGCTCTTGGATGATGCTGTTGTTATCTCCTGCGGCGGCGGGGGAATTCCCGTTGTTGAAAATTCTGACGGAAGCCTAGAGGGTACGGCAGCGGTAATCGACAAGGATTTTGCGGCAGAACTTTTAGCAGAGCAGATTGACGCTGACATTCTTCTTATCCTCACGGAGGTTGAAAAGGTTTCCCTTAACTTCAACACGCCGGAGCAAAAAGACATTTCTCATATGAGCCTAATAAAGGCCGAAAAATATGTTGAGGAGGGACATTTTGCCTCAGGAAGTATGCTGCCCAAGGTTTTAGCCGCCATGAAATTTGTTCGGGGAAACCCTTCTAAAAAGGCAATTATAAGCTCTCTTGACAAGGGGCTTGAGGCCCTAAAAGGTCAGGCCGGCACAGTAATCACCTTTGAATAGACCGCATTTCCACGCCTTAAAACGCCTATAAATAGAAAACTAATAAAAAAATCGAAAATAATTTACAATTATCCGACATATTAAGATTTTATCTTCTACAAAACTTCATAATAAATCTTTGTATAACACGATATATTTGTAAAAGTTGACAAATATCGAGAAAAGATGTGAAAGTTACGGGATTCGACATTATTCTATGCCTTGTGAGATTAGTATAATGCTTGTTAAAACTATGAACACAGGGAGGAATAACAATGCAAACGATACCGAAGGAATATTCCGTTTTATTTAACACAATAACAGATGTATCCAGAAGCCTGAGGCTCATTGAAGAAAAATTAAAATTTGCTCAGCAGCAGGCAGAGGATATATATATTGAAAAACTCGATTTGGGCTATGAGGAAAATGAGACAGAAGAAGCTTAAACTTACATATGACCTAAGGAATTAAAAATTTAGTAATATACGATACTTCAAAATTTAGTTTATCAGGCGCCGGAGAGAAAACCTGTCTCCGGCGCCTGATATTATTTTTGCAGCTTCTTATAGACGACTGCTCTTATGTGTTTTATGTGCGGGACTTTGTTCGCCTTTTTGGCTTAAGGCACGGCAAAGCCGGTCTATGCTCCCAGAGCGCCCCATTATTGCGGTATTTGCGAGGTTTTGCAGCCTTTGCATATTTTCTTCACCGGCATTGTCCATGCTGGCACTGTCTTTGTCAAGCCGCACCTGAAACCTTTCGTAGTTTTCGCTGCCCACCAAGGCGCGCATTTGATAATTAACCGAGGCGCTGGAGGAGTTTACGGCAACGGTGACTATAGGTGCCGCCCACTGGGCAATCCCCCAGTTTTTGACCTTTGAGCAGGGGCGCTCATGCTCCTGCTCACCGGTTCCCAGAGAGACTACTAGAAAATCTTTTTCCTCAGGATACATATTTCTTGCCTGAGCATAGGCGCATAAGGCGGGGTTTGCCGCAAAAACACCTCCGTCTATCATGCAGTGACCTTCCATTTCCAAAGGAGGAAAGTATGTGGGAGCGGCAGTGGTTGCCCGAACCACCTGAGTGAGCAGGGGGTTATCCTCAGGGGAGGGGTGATTTTTTGCAAAGGAGGTTTTGAAAAACCAGGGGGTGCTGCTGCTTATGTCATAGGCCGTAACAAGTATTTCCGAAAGAGTGCTATTAAGCCTTTCCTTAGCCAGATATTTTTCCAGCATAAGCTCCAAAGCCTTTGGGGAATAGCGGGGACGGGCAAAGCCTCCCAGACTTATTACAGAGCGCAGGGGGCCTTGGCGGAAAATATATGGTCCATGCTCGAGATATGACCCATACACCTGCTGCGCTGTGTATTTTGGCCTGCCCCGACTGTCGGGGACTGTCAGCATTGCAGCGAGAATTCCGCCGGTGGAGGTGCCGGCGATAAGATCAAACAGCTCTGATATTGGCTTTCCCGTGCGCCTTTCAAATTCCACAAGGAAGGCACAGGGGATAATTCCCCTTATTCCCCCTCCGTCAATAGACAGGATTGAAACCATGATAATGCCGCCTTTCCCCTTATTATAAACAGCTTATGTGAGCAGGGGAAAAGTGGTGAATAGGCTTAAAACATTGATAAAAAAACATCATTCTCAGTTAAATTTACCTTTAAAGCAGGGAATGATTGTAGTTATTGACACTAAAATTAAAAAAACTTCTAGTCTAATATAGCTTTATTACAATTTTGAATATGAGTCATGCAATTATATATACCGGCACTTGCATTTTGTGCTATAATGTCCGCAAGCGAACATTATAAAAGATTTAAATGCATATCATCTAGCCACTTCGCGGCAGTGATATAGATCCGCAAGCGAACATTATAGAAGATTTAAATGCATATCATCTAGCCGCTTCGCGGCAGTGATATAGATCCGCAAGCGAACATTATAAAGGATTTAAATGCATATCATAGCGCCGCTTTGCGGCTGTGATATAAATTTGCAAGCACATTTCATAGCGCCAAAAAACGAGGAGGAATTGCCGTGGCAGTAAGAAAGTTACGCGGTATAAAGGTTCCGCACAAAAAGAACACGGCGGACAAAGGCCCCAGAAGAATGCCTGTTCCGCCAATGGTGTGCGTTCCTATGTCAATGCATATAGGAGCGCCCGCAAAGCCCATAGTAAAGGCCGGTGATGAAGTTAAGGTCGGTCAGCTTATTGCTGAGGCCGGAGGCTTTGTCTCATCACCAATTCATTCGGGAGTTTCCGGCAAGGTAAAAAAAGTCGAGGATATTTTGCTGTCCTCGGGGCAAAAGGCTCCGGCTGTATTCATCGAGACGGACGGCGAGCAAACCATAAGTGAGGACATTGCCCCTCCCGAAGTTCATGACTTTAAGTCTTTCATCGAAGCCGTGCGCCAAAGCGGCGTTGTGGGACTTGGCGGTGCCGGTTTTCCCACTGCTGTTAAGCTGAATGTGGCGGACACTTCAAAAATTGAGGCCATCGTTATAAACGGCGCCGAATGCGAGCCTTATATAACCTCGGATACAAGAACGATGATAGACGAGGCAGATTCTGTTGCCGCCGGCATAGAGCTTTTGAAAAAATACCTGAATGCGAAAAACATTATTATAGGTATAGAGAAAAACAAGCCCGGCTGCATAAAAAACTTTAACAAGATGTTTAAGGGCGACGAGAGTGTAAAAGTTGCGGCCCTGCCTTCTGTGTACCCTCAGGGGGCTGAAAAGGTGCTTATTTATAACACCACAGGGAAAATAGTACCCGAGGGCAAGCTTCCCATCGATGTGGGCGTTATTGTAATTAACTGCACCACTCTGGCGGCCCTAGAAAAGTATATAAGAACCGGCCTGCCCCTTTATGAGAAATGCATAACAGTAGACGGCTCGGCCGTTAAAAACCCCGAAAACATAATAGTACCCATAGGCACTGCCATAAAAGATGTTTTCGAGTTTTGCGGCGGTTTTGGGAAGGAGCCTAAAAAGGTCTTATACGGCGGGCCTATGATGGGCATTGCCGTGCCTGACTTAGAGCAGCCTGTTTTGAAAAACACCAATGCAGTTTTGGCATTTGCCGAAGATGAGGCGGAGCTTCCAAGGGAAACTGCCTGTATAAAATGCGGCCGCTGTATTGCAAGCTGCCCCTTGAAGCTGTCTCCCGTGGATTTTGAAACGGCCTATAAGCTGGGGAAAGCCGAGGACCTTGAGGCCTTAAAGATTAATCTTTGCATGGAGTGCGGCTGCTGCTCCTATGTCTGTCCGGCGAATCGGCCTCTAGTTCAGACAAATAAGCTGGGCAAGGCCATGCTTCGCAGCTATCAGGCCATTAAAAAGGCTGCAAAGGAGGAAGGAAAATGAGCCAGATGATAGTTTCCGTTTCACCACATTTTAAAGACAAAACCAGCACACAATCCATAATGCGGGATGTGCTTATAGCTCTTTTTCCGGCTCTTGTGGCCTCCTGCCTTATCTTTGGCTGGCGCAGTCTTTT
The DNA here is from genome assembly GCA_964617335.1 of uncultured Oscillospiraceae bacterium. Lineage (GTDB taxonomy): Bacteria > Bacillota > Clostridia > Oscillospirales > Oscillospiraceae > UBA2658. The sequence goes on along the minus strand of CAZTXG010000024.1, from coordinate 9,917 downwards.
AGTTACTGCCGTGTGTGTTTTTTCCTGTGTTGGCTCAGAGTGGCTTTATGAAAAACTCATGGGCAAGCCCAACACGGTTTCAGACCTTTCCGCCGCTGTCACAGGAGTGCTGCTGGCCTATAATCTGCCGGTGGGCATCCCCCTTTGGCAGGCAGTTATAGGAAGCCTTGTGGCTATAATTGTTGTAAAGCAGCTTTTTGGCGGCCTTGGGCAAAACTTTGCAAACCCTGCCATAACCGCCCGTGTTGTTATGCTTTTGGCTTTTTCGGGAACTATGACAACCTGGGTCTTTCCCGATGCCGTTTCAAGCGCCACAACTCTTTCCATTTTAAAGGGAGAGACCAGCGGCAGCCTGCCTGCACTTATGGATATGTTCCTTGGCCTTCGGGGCGGCAGCCTTGGGGAAACAAGCGCCCTTGCCCTTCTTATAGGCGGAGCCTATCTTCTGATACGGCGGGTTATAAGCTGGCATACGCCCCTGGCCTTTGTGGGAACTGTTTTTATTCTGACTTTGCTTTTGGGTAAACAGCCGGAATATCAGCTTATGTCCGGAGGACTTCTTTTAGGCGCCTTTTTCATGGCTACAGACTATTCCACAACACCCTCCACAAATTCCGGAAGGCTAATTTTCGGCATTGGCTGCGGCCTTATAACAGTGCTTATTAGAGTTTGGGGCAATTACCCCGAGGGAGTTTCCTTCTCCATTCTCCTTATGAACATTGTAACTCCTTACATATCCAAGCTTACAAGACCCAGACCTCTGGGAGGTGCGAAAATATGAAAGATTTTTTAAAGTCCGTTCTGGTTCTGGGGGTACTTTGCCTTATTATTTCGGCGGCTCTGGCTATTACAAACAGCAAAACCGCTGTGATTATAGCGGCGGCTGCAACGGAAGAAGCGGAGCTGGCCCGTCAGGCTGTGCTTCCAGAGGCAGACTCTTTTACAAAGCTTAATGTAAGCGGCCTACCCTCAACAGTCACAGAGGTATATAAGGCCGATAACGGCACAGGCTATGTTTTTATGATGGCAACTAAGGGCTACGGCGGTGAGATCAAGCTTATCTGCGGCATAGGCACCGACGATAAAATCACAAGCTGTACAACCCTTTCCCATTCCGAAACTCAGGGACTTGGCTCTAAGATAACCGAAGCGGCCTTTGAGGAGCTGTTTGTCGGAAAGGATGAAGTCCTAGATGGGGTAGACACCATTTCGGGAGCAACCATATCTTCATCATCCTATATAAATGCTGTTAAAGAAGCTTTTCTGACCCTAAATCTTGTAAAGGAGGCAGAATAAATGAATAAGCTAAAGGTTTTGACAAACGGTATTATCCGTGAAAACCCCGTATTGGTTTTGATACTTGGCACCTGTCCTGCCTTGGCCGTGTCTACCCAGGCCTCCAATGCAATAGGCATGGGTCTTGCGGCAATGATTGTTTTAGTCTGCTCAAACGTGGCCATTTCAGCCTTAAGAAAGATTATTCCGGACAATGTGCGCATACCCTGCTACATAGTGCTGATTGCCGGTTTTGTCACCATTGTTCAAATGTTGGTTCAGGCCTACGCTCCGGCTATTGACGAGCAGCTTGGCATATTCCTTCCCCTTATTGTGGTTAACTGCATAATTCTCGGCAGGGCAGAGATGTTTGCCAATAAAAACACCGTGGGGGCCTCGGCTCTGGACGGCATAGGCATGGGCCTTGGCTTTATGCTGGCACTTCTAGTTATGGCCTCCATAAGGGAAATTTTCGGAAGCGGCACCTGGTTTGGCATGGAAATACCCGGACTTATAGACCACAATATCTCAATTTTAACCCTTGCGCCCGGCGGATTTTTCGTTTACGGCCTGCTTATAGCTCTTATAAATAAGCTGACCAATGGCAAGGCCAGTAAAAATGCCGCAAATGGCTGCATGGGCTGCCCTGCTGCCGCTGCCTGCGGCAAGCTTGAGGATGGCGATGGTGAGAAGGAGGTTAAAGTCTGATGGAGGGATTACTGCACTTTGATTTTAAGGGCCTCGTAGTTATTATGATGTCCGCTGTTTTGGTGAATAACTTTGTTCTCCAAAGGTTTTTGGGCATCTGCTCATTTTTGGGTGTATCAAAAAAGCTTGATCAGGCCACAGGCATGAGCCTTGCCGTTATCTTCGTTCTCCTTTTGGCAACGGCTGTAACCTGGCCCATACAGTATTATCTTTTAGACGCTAACGGCATGGGCTATATGCAAACGGTTGTTTTCATCGTTGTTATAGCGGCCCTTGTGCAGCTTGTAGAAATTGTAATAAAAAAATATATGCCCTCACTATACTCGGCTCTGGGCGTTTATCTTCCCCTTATAACCACAAACTGCGCTGTTCTTGGTGCTGCCATACTTAACATAAACGAGAAATACGACTTTGCCGCCTCTATGGTAAACTCTCTCGGCGCCGGTCTTGGATATTTCCTCGCCATGGTTTTGTTTTCCGGAGTCCGCTCACGGATGGAGGCAGGGGAAACACCTGCCTCATTTAAGGGCCTTCCCATAACCCTCATTGCGGCCTCCATAGTGTCAATCGCCTTTTTCGGTTTTGCCGGTGTGGTTGACAATCTGTTTTCATAGGAGGAGATACAATGGATGTTATTATAACTGCCATAGTGTCCGTTACCGTGATAGGCATAATCTGCGCCGCCATGCTTGCTGTCGCCGATAAGGTGATGGCTGTTAAAGAGGACGAGCGCTTTCCCGAAGTCAGAGATGCCCTGCCCGGGGCAAACTGCGGAGCCTGCGGCTATGCCGGCTGCGATGGCTATGCCCGCGCACTGTTGGAAGACTCCGGCATAAAGGCAAACCTTTGCATCCCCGGCGGTGACGGAGTGTCGAAAAAGCTAAGTGAGCTTTTAGGGGTGGATTTTGAGGACGTTCAGGAAATGGTCGCCTTTATCCACTGCTCCGGCGACTGCTCGGTTACAGAGCGGAAAATGGACTATCGTGGTATTGACAGCTGCTCGGCGGCAAAGCTGCTTTTCGGCGGAAACGGAAAATGCTCCTTTGGCTGCATGGGTCTTGGAGACTGCGCAAAAGTTTGCCCCCAGGATGCAATCTGCATAGAAAACGGCATTGCCCACATCAACGCTCCTTTGTGCATAGGCTGCGGTCTTTGTGTTGCCGCCTGTCCTAACAAGCTTATAGAAACCCTGCCGGACACCATAAAAACTGTGGTTGAGTGCAGCAATACAGACAAGGGCGCCGTAACAAGAAAGGTCTGCTCAAAAGGCTGCATAGCTTGTAAAAAGTGTGAAAAGGAATGTCCCGCGGGGGCTATTAAGGTCGTTGACAACCTTGCCCGCATTGACTATTCCCTTTGCACAAACTGCGGCCGCTGTGCCGAAGTCTGTATCACAAAATGCATAAGGGAAGGCGACTTTCGGGGAGCCGGCAGCGCAAATGCCGAATCTGCCTAAAAGCTTTCATGAGAAAACCAAAGCATATAAGGCCTTGGCAAAAGAGTAAAACCAAATAAAAGCTAAAAAAACTGCCGCGGGAATTTTCCCGCGGCAGTTTTTATATTTAAATCCAGCTTAGTTAAAAAACTTATTGTGTATGACCTGAACTGCTTTATCGGCGTTGGACTCGTCAATAAGCACAGAGACTTTTATCTCACTGGTGGAAATCATCTGGATGTTTATTTTAGCCTCGCTTAAAGCTTCAAACATGGTTGAGGCTATGCCCGAAGATGTGAGCATACCGGCACCCACAATGCTGACCTTTGCAACGTTTTTATCCCCGTATAAGTCCTGAAAGTTTATAGCTTCCTTATGCTCAGAAACAAGGCTCATGGCGGTTTCATAGTCATCTTCGGATACGGTGAAGCTAATGTCGTTTGTGCCGTTTCTGTCTATGGACTGGAGGATTATATCCACGTTTATTTTGGATTTTGCCAAGATTCTGAAAAGCCGGAAAGCAATTCCCGGTTGGTCGGGAACGCCCACAACGGCGATTCGGGCAACATTGTTATCCTTTGCGATACCGCTTATTTTCATCTGTTCCACGTTTTTTGTGACCTCCTTAACTTTTGTTCCCGAATTTCTTACATAGCTTGACAGCACTTCCAAATCCACTCCGTAGCGCTTTGCCATTTCCACAGAGCGGTTATGGAGAACCTGTGCGCCTAAAGAGGCAAGCTCCATCATCTCGTCATAGGTGATTTCATCAAGCTTTTTTGCCCCCTCAACTTTACGGGGGTCAGCGGTGAAAATGCCCTCAACATCTGTGTATATCTGGCATTTGTCAGCGTGAAGGCAGGCGGCAATTGCAACAGCGGAGGTGTCGGAGCCGCCGCGGCCTAAGGTGGTGATGTCTCCCGTGCCGCAAACCCCCTGAAAACCGCAGACTATGACGATGCGCCGCTTGTCAAGCTCCTGCCTTATGCGTTCTGTGGAAACTTTGCGGATGCGGGCGCAGCCATAATCAAAGCTGGTGCTCATCTGGATTTGCCAGCCGGTGAGGGAGACAACGGGAAGCCCTATGCGCTCTAGGGCCATGCTCATGAGAGCGACGGATATTTGCTCGCCGGTGGAAAGTAAAACATCAAGCTCACGCTTTGAAGGGCTGGGGTTAATTTCCGCCGCCTTGGCCAGAAGGTCATCGGTTGTGTCACCTTGGGCAGATAAAACCACAACTACATCATGGCCTTCACAGTAGGTGTCGGCGATTATACCGGCAACGTGGTTTACTTTTTCGGCAGAGGCAACAGAGCTGCCGCCGAATTTTTGAACAATCAGCATATATAGTGCTCCTCCATTAAGGAAATAAGAAAATCTTGGACAGAAGCTTGCTTTTGAAAAGCAGGCTTAAAATTTTTTAAAGTTGGATTAAAAGAAAAGAGTATTTACATCAGCTTATTATATTGAAGCTATAAGAAAGCTGTCAATCTAAAATGCGGAAAAGCGAGCGAAGCTTCATTCCTCCTGTGAGCTTTTTAAGGGTAATCTCGTCATAAACCTCTGTGGCAAAGGCATATTCATCTTCGGCAGCCCCGGGATAGGTGACAAAGTTAACCTTTCCAAAGGCCCAGCCTATCTGCTGAAGGGAGGTGCTTGCCCTTACATACCAGCGGGACGGGACATAGGCGCTGTCTGTGAAATAGCCGTCGGGGGCATCGTCCCAGTCCAGATATTTTCTGGCGTGGGTGTGCTTCACAGCATCTATAACGTCTGCCACAACTGCACTGGCCGTGGGGCGCTTTCCGGCGCCGGCTCCGTAAAACATTGTGTCTCCCAAGGCGTTTCCGTGGACTACAATGCCGTTCATAACCCCATCCACATTGGAAAGCAGGCTGGAATTTGAAACAAGGTGGGGGGAAACATAGGCCGTTGCAGTGTCGTGACCTGTGCGCAGACCGCGGCCCAAAAGCTTAATTTTACAGCCAAGCCTTTTAGCGTATTCCACGTCTGCAGAGCTAACCCCTCTTATACCTTTGGCCTTAATGTCTTCGGGGTTCATATGTTTGCCGAAGCAAAGGTCAGAGAGTATGCAAATTTTCCTTGCGGCGTCAATGCCGTCAATGTCCGCCGTAGGGTCGGCCTCGGCAAAGCCGTTTTCCTGAGCCTGACGGAGAGCATCCTCAAAGCTTGCGTCATTTTGCCGCATCTCTGTTAAAATATAGTTTGTTGTACCGTTTAATATGCCGTAAACCTCATCAAGCTTGTTTGCGGCCAAACATTGGGTTATGGGGCGGATAATGGGTATGCCGCCGCCAACGCTGGCCTCAAAAAGATAATTAAGGTTTTTCTTTTTGGCTAGGGCTATAAGCTCATGGCCATGGGCGGCCACAAGCTCTTTATTAGAGGTGACCACACTTTTTCCCGCCATAAGGGCACGCTTTGTAAATTCATAAGCAGCCCCCGCCCCGCCCATAACCTCAACGACTATGGTGACCTCAGGGTCATTTTCTATCTGGGAAAAATCGTGGATAATTAAATCTTCGTAGGGGTCGTTGGGAAAATCACGTTTGTCCAGTATGTACTTCACACTGACCTCTTCGGCGGCGTTTCTTGCTATGCTTTCGGCATTTTCTGCCATAACCTCAGCAACACCGCTTCCAACAACGCCATATCCGCATATTGCTATCTTTGCCATTTATATCCTCCTTCAGGATGAAAAACATCGCATTTTGATGCAGTAAAATAAATAAAAGCTTAAATCAGCCTGCCGTTATCTCTACTTTTTTTATACCTTCAGTGTTTTGGAGCTTTTCCAAAAGCTCCTCACTGTTTGAGGTCATACCTGTGGTTTCGGCCGAAATCGTAACAAGGGCAATGCCGTTTATGGGAATGCTTTGGTTTATGGTTAAAATATTTGCCCCCGAACCTGCAAAAACCGAAAGCAGGGTGGACAGGCCGCCCCTTCGGTCTCGCAGGGTGATGTGGTAAGTGATTATACGGCCGCGTTCCATGTCCTGAAAGGGGGATACGGAGTCTTTATATTTATAATAAGCGCTGCGGCTTATGCCCGCGCTTGCCGCTGCTTCTGCAACTGTTGCAGCCTCGCCTGTCTGAAGCAGCTCCTTGGCGTAAACAACCTTTCGGAAAATTTCGGGCAGCATATTAGATTCAACAAGATAAAACCTTGAGCTTGGATTGTTATGCATTGGAAATGTCCCCCTGTGAAAGTCATTTGTTTTCCCACTGAGTATAGAATATATCATTTTCAAGGCAAAATGGCAATCACAAAAAGACACATAAATTTATTATTTGCTGCAAATGAAGCTAGTCATTTTGCAGATAAACAACAAAAAGACGGGCAAGCTGATAAGATAATACTCAGCTTGCCCGTCATTATGCCATATTTATATAAGTAAATTCCTATGAACCAATGTTAAAAAAAGGGTAGTATGGCGGGGAAAAATGAAGATGGAGCCAGCCATGTAATAACATGGTGGGCCAAATGGTCATCCATAAGAGTTTCAAAGCTTCCCCCCATGAAAAAGGCAGCTGCCAAACAAAGTATTCCCAAAGCTAAGAGAAGGCCGGATATAATAAAAACTATCTTCCAAATTTTTTTCATCATTTGTCACGCTCCTTTTAAGCTTCACTGCCGCTGTAGGCTTTCCCAAAAAGACGGGCTATAAGTTTTATTGCAGACCATATTGCAAGCCAAATAAGCAAAATGCCAAAAGCCCCTGCCACAAGGCCGCCGCCAAAGAGCAAAAGTGCATTTGTGGAGCTGGAAAGAGACTGAAGGCCTGTTAGAAGAAGATTTCCCATTATAGCCACAAAATATATTCCGACAGCCACAAAGGCAAGAAAGAAAACAGAAACAAGAATGGCAAGAAGGCCTGCGCCTATGCTTGCGGGAATACTGCGCTTTTTCACAGTTTCCGGTTTAGCCTCCGGCGGAGATTCCGGCTCATCCGGACTATTGTCTTCAGCTTCCGGTTCTGCCTCTGTTACTGTTTCCGGTTCTGCAATTGACTCCTCAGGTTCAGAAACAGACTCCAAAGCTTCATCTTCCTCCTCCGGCTCCTTCGCCGCGGGGGCAAACTCCACTCCGGATTCCTTTTGCCTTTTAAGGTCTATGGCAATCTTGGTTGGCGTACCGAGACTTAGTATGAGAGCGGCTTCCTCCTCCTCAGGCACAGAGTCGAATTCGGCCGTGTAGCCGGAGATAATCTCCCCGCGCTCGGCAGGGCTGAGGAAGGTTAAGTATTGATTCAGCTCGGTGAGAAACTGGTTTTTATTCATTCTTATCCCTCTTTAAATAAAATTACAATTAAGACTTTGTGTCTCAAGATTTAAGAAACTTTAGACACTTAAGCATATTATATGACCTTTTATGTAAACCGTCAATAGTTTTAAGCTTTCTTTGACAAAGGCTTAAGGTAAAAGCAAGGAAAAAAGGCATAAGCCTTTGCGAAATCTTGGTATTTGTGATAAAATAATTAAGATACCCTTAAATTATAGGCCAAGGCCTGTGAGAGGGAAAACTATGGATAAATACCCGGCATTGGGTCGGAAAAGGAGAAAATATAATGAAATATCAAGGTTCGGTATACCGCCCCCCAAGCGAGGCGAGAAGTCTTATAATCCAGGTGACCTTAGGCTGCTCCCACAATGGCTGTAGTTTTTGTCCCATGTATGCCGGAGAAGGCTTTAAGACAAGAAGTTTTGACGAGGTGCTGGCGGACTTAAAAGAAGCAAGGGTTGAATATCCCCATGTAAGGCGCATTTTTTTTGCCGACGGCGATGCCCTTTGCATGAAAACTGAAAAGCTGTTGCCTCTTTTGGAGGCGGCAAAGGCAATTTTCCCCGAGTGTGAGCGGGTAAGTGTTTATGCAAGGGCTGAAAACCTGCTTTCAAAAACTGATGAGGAGCTTAAACTTCTCAAGGAGGCGGGACTTGGGATAGTATACATAGGTGCCGAGTCCGGTTCTGCAGAGGTTTTGCGCCGTGTGAATAAGCGAGAAACGCCGGAGGATATAATTTTGGCGGTTAAAAGAGCCGAAGCTTTGGGCATACCTGCCTCAGTCACCTTTATTTCCGGCTTAGGCGGAAAAGAGCTTATGCGCGAGCATGCCGAGGAAACAGGCAAGATGATAGCTGAAATGGGTGCAAGCTATGTGGGGCTTTTAACTTTGATGATTTCCCCGGGAACCCCCCTTTCCATTGATTTGGCGGAAGGAAGGTTTCAGCCCCTGTCTACACACGAGGTGCTGGACGAACTGGAGACTATCCTCACATATGCCGACTGCAAAAAAGACTGTGTTATTAGAAGCAACCACAACTCAAATCGCCTTGTGCTGGCAGGAACTCTGCCCCATGACAGGGAAAGGCTGCTTACGCAGGTAAGGCAGGCAAGAGAAGACGAAAGCAGGCTTCGCCCCAATAAGTTTCGGGGATATTAAAAGATAAAGGCGCAAAGGATTTTTTCCCTTTGCGCCTTTGTTTTTATTGAGGAAGGTAAGCGTGAAAGCGGATATATTCTAAAACCGTATCAAGCCCTTCAGGGCTTAGGTGTATGCCGTCTCCGGACTCAAATTGCCTTTTTATGCTGCCGTCGTCTGCCGCTAAAATGGAGTAGGTGTCAAGGTAGGGGCAGTCTAGTTCCTCCGCAATTTGAAGAATCCAGGAATTTGCAAGAGTGACCATATCATTTGTTATGCTGCCCCAATAGACGTAATTTCGGGATATGGGGTAAATAGACTGCAAAACCACGGTGGTTTCGGGGGAAAGAGTTTTTATATCGGTGATAAGGCTTTTATATTCACTAACAAAATACTCTTCACCCATAAATGAAATTCCGTTAAGCCCCAGAGTCACCACAAGAAAATCCGGCCTGCGCAGCTGGGCGCACTGGCGTATTGTCCTGCCGGCGCCGTCCTCAGGGTCTTTTATTAGTATACTGCTTTGGAAGGAAAGGGTAATTGTGCCGTCAAAACCCGTCCAGACCTGCTTTGTATTCCTGCCGTCCCTAAGGCTTTCGTAGAATATAAAGCCATAGGTGGTTGAGTCCCCAAGAAAAATTATATTATCTATATACTCCTGTCCGGCATCCTCTGTGGGCGGTAAAATTGCTGTGCTGCCATAGTCTAAGGCTGTGAGGTTCGGGTTGTTTTCATAGATATAAGAAAAAGAGCTGTCCGGCGTGGGGGCGGGGGGCAGAGGCGGAGAAGAAACCGGAACCGCCTTTTCCGTATAAAGGGGAAAAGGTGTGGACAGGCAGGCTTTTTGGTTTACAGCCGAAGAGACACAGGCAGAAAGCAAGGAAGAAGCTGCAGTTATTATTAGAAGAATAGATATTTTAATAAGGGTTTTAGGCATATTGTCCTCCATTTACACAGCCTTTTGTGAGTACCTTCCAATATGAAAAGACAAAACAGGAAAAGACTGTGTTCGTCAAGTAAAAATGTTAGCAAAAGGTCCCCAAAAAGGTTAGCACCTT
>CAZTXG010000023.1:0-28052 GCA_964617335.1 uncultured Oscillospiraceae bacterium | reverse complement strand
ATATCAAGGTTGCCAATCCATCAAGGGTGTTGGCAACCTTAAATCATTAATAAACCCTGTAACTATGCGGCTTTCCCAGTCAAGGTTGCAAGGTTGCCACGGTATACGGCTCGCCTTCGGATGAGCTGTTTTTCTTTGCCCATACTCTTATTTTTAACGGTTTGGTGTATCGTTAAAAGATAGCCTGATTTTCGGTGCAACTTTTAACGATTACCTTTCTTTTAACGATTTGCCCTTGCAGCCTTCCAGAAAAACACCACGGTTCATATCAAGTGTTCTCCGAAAACGGCTATTCAAAAACACCAACTATTGCTACAAGGCAGAAAGCACAAAGCCCGCAAGCGCCGTATTTCAAGCACTTTCGGGCAAAACAAAAACCACCTACGGATAAAATTCCTTTTATCAATAGATGGTTAGTGATTTGGTGCGCGAGGCGGGACTTGAACCCGCACGCCCGTGATGAGCACTAGAACCTGAATCTAGCGAGTCTGCCAATTCCACCACTCGCGCGAGATGCCCGATTATAATAGCATTTATCCCTCTGTCTGTCAATACTTTTTCTTTTATAGCAAGGGGATAATAAAAACCGCCCCAAACCTACATATGAGGATTTAAGGGCAGTTTTTTGACGATTATTTTTTAAAGCTGTCTTTTAGTGCAACGCTGCGATTGAACACAAGGCTATCGGCTTTGCTGTCTTTGTTATCAATGCAGAAATAGCCCTTTCGCATAAACTGAAAAGAGTTTCCAGAAACGGCATTTTCCAGTGATTTTTCCACTTTGCAGCCCTTAAGAACTGTGAGGGATTCCGGATTGAGACATTTTAGAAAATCCTTATCCCCGCCGTCGGGGTCGGGGTCTGAAAACAGATTGTCATACAGGCGAACTTCGGCGTCGATTGCGGTGCCTGCATCCGCCCAGTGGATTGTGCCTTTTATTTTCCGCCCGTCCTTGGGGTTTCCGCCGCTGCTTTCAGGGTCATACTCGGCCAAAACCTCTATGACCTTTCCCTTTTCGTCCTTAACACAGCCGGTGCATTTAACCACATAGGCGCCTTTCAGGCGAACCTCATTTCCGGGGAAAAGCCTGAAATACTTCTTTTCAGGAACCTCCATGAAGTCCTCGGCCTCAACCCAAAGATTGCGGGAGAAGGAAACCTGCCTCTCGCCGTCCTCAGGACGGTTCGGATTATTTTCAACCGCAAAAAGCTCGGACTTGCCCTCGGGGTAATTTGTTATAGTAAGGGGCACAGGCTCTAAAACTGCCATAACTCTCGTGGCTGTGATGTTTAAGTCCTCACGCAGACAATGCTCAAGAAAGCCGAATTCCACGGTGCTTGCCGTTTTGGAAACACCGTTTCTCTCGGAAAAGCTTCGTATGGCCTCGGGTGTATAGCCCCGCCGGCGCAAACCGCATAGGGTTGGCATACGGGGGTCGTCCCAACCGGAAACAAGACCTTCCTCAACTAGAAGGCGCAGCTTCCTTTTGGACATAACCGTGTAGTTTATGCCAAGTCTCGCAAACTCTATCTGGCGGGGTCTTGAAGGGACAGAGCAGTTTTCAATAAACCAGTCGTACAAGGGGCGGTGGTCTTCAAACTCCAAAGAGCAAAGAGAATGGGTGATATGCTCTAAGGCATCCTCTAAAGGATGGGCAAAATCATACATGGGGTATATGCACCAAGCATCCCCTGTGCGGTGGTGGCTTGCGTGATTAATGCGATAGATAACGGGGTCACGCATATTAAAGTTGCCGCTGCTAAGGTCAATTTTTGCGCGAAGGGTCATTTTGCCGTTGGGAAATTCACCGGCACGCATCCTTGCAAACAAGTCAAGACTTTCCTCCATAGGTCTGTCCCTATAAGGGGAGCGGGCGGGAACGCCAACGCTGCCGCGCATTTCACGGGTTTCCTCCGGTGTAAGCTCACAGACATAGGCAAGACCCTTTTCTATAAGCTCCACGGCAAAGCCATACATATCCTCGAAATAATCCGAGGCGTAATAAAACCTATCTTCCCAGTCATAACCCAGCCAATGTATATCCTCTTTTATGGCATCAACATACTCTACGTCCTCTTTGGTGGGGTTCGTATCATCCATACGCAGATTGCATAAGCCGCCGTATTTTTTTGCCGTTCCGAAGTCTATATAAATGGCCTTTGCGTGTCCAATGTGGAGATAGCCGTTAGGCTCAGGCGGAAATCGGGTGTGTACCCTCATGCCCTCATAGGCTCCGCCTTCTTTAATATCCTCGTCTATTATGTCGTGTATAAAGTTTTTGGTGTCAGCATCCATAGAAAACATTCCTTTTATCAGTAGTTTTGACGATTAGTATATCATAAAATAATGCTAAATGTCTTGTATTAATATTATTTTATGTGATTGAATAAAATTATATATGTTTTTTCTGGTAAATACAACGATTAAGTGATAGAATAAATCCAAATACTAATATCGACAGCTATTTTTTCAGAACTACAGCGAAGGAGAAGATTAAATGACAGATATTATTATTATTGGCGGCGGGCCGGCGGGAGTATCCGCAGCGCTGACGGCAAAAAACAGAGGAAAAAGTGTAACTATCATTTCAAACGCTCCTGAGCAGAGCGGCCTGTGGAAAGCAAAAACTCTGGAAAATTATCCGGGTATGCCTGGGGTCAGCGGTGAGAAAATGCTGGAAACCTTCAGAAAGCAAATTGTTGATGCTCAGGTTCAACTTATTGAAGGGCGGGCGCTCAGCGCTCTTTCCATGGGAAATTCTTTCGGCGTAACAGTGGGTCAGGATTATTATGACTGCCGTGCTATTATTTTAGCCACGGGAATTATCCAGCAGACAAGCTTTCCCGGTGAAACTGAGTTTTTAGGCCGCGGTGTTTCATATTGCGCAACCTGTGACGGTATGCTATATAGGGGCAAAAAGGTTGCAATGATAGGCCTTAACGAGGAAGCCAAGGCAGAGGCGGAGTTTTTGCGCTCTATAGGCTGCGAAGTTGAATATTTCGACAAAAAGAGCGCTAAAAATTATGAAATTGTAGGTGAGCAGGAAGTTAAGGCTCTTATTGCAGACGGAGTGCGCTTTCCTGTTTCTGGAGTTTTCATCCTGCGAAGCACCATAGCACCTTCAAGTTTTCTTGCGGGTATTGAGACAGAGGGCGGCCACATTTGCGTTGATGAAAACATGAAAACCTCCGTTACAGGAGTTTATGCGGCCGGGGACTGCATAGGCAGACCTTATCAAATTGCCCGTGCGGTGGGGCAGGGTAACACTGCCGCTCTTTCTGCCTGCGAATATCTTGACAAGCAGGCCTAATTAACATATAATAATTTGGTAAAATGGCTGTGACGAAGAAGTACGGTCGAAGCTTTACGGTAAAGAGAGAAGGCACATGGTGAAAGCCTTTCCGTAAATCGGCTGTTTGTCGCTTCTGAGCCTTTCCGGAGGAAATGCCGGAGCGTTTTGCCCGCGTTAAGGGAAATGAGAGCAGCGCTTTGGTGCTGAATTCAGGTGGTACCGCGATTATCAGTCGCCCTGATTTTTCAGGGCGGCTTTTTTATTGGCAAAATAATATTAAATCAGCCGCATAAGCAGGAGGAAGAAGATGAAAGAGCTGTCAAAGGTCTATGAGCCGAAAGAGGTTGAAGGCCGCATATACGAAATGTGGGAAAAAGCAGGAGCTTTTAAGGGGATTCGTGACCCTGAGAAAAAGCCCTTTACCATAGTCATGCCGCCCCCTAATGTCACAGGTCAGCTGCACATGGGTCACGCCATGGACGCCGCCCTTCAAGACATACTCATACGTTATAAACGCATGAAGGGCTTTTCCGCCCTTTGGATTCCGGGAACCGACCATGCAGGCATTGCAACCCAAATAAAGGTTGAGGAGGCTCTCCGTGAAGAAGGGCTTAGCCGCCATGATTTGGGCAGAGAGAAGTTTTTGGAGCGGGTTTGGGACTGGAAGGAAAAATACGGCGGCCGCATTGTTGAGCAGCAAAAAAAGCTTGGGGCCTCCTGCGACTGGGACAGGGCCCGATTTACCATGGACGAGGGCTGCTCAAAGGCTGTCCGTGAGGTTTTTGTTAGCCTTTACGAAAAGGGGCTTATCTATAAGGGCAGCCGTATTATAAGCTGGTGCCCAAAATGCACAACGGCTCTTTCCGATGCCGAGGTTGAGTATAAAGACAAGCCGGGGCATCTCTGGCACATCCGCTATCCTCTTGCCGACGGCAGCGGCCATGTGGTGGTTGCCACAACAAGACCGGAAACCATGCTTGGTGACAGCGGCGTTGCTGTTAACCCCAATGACGAGCGCTATAAGCACATTGTTGGAAAAACCTGCATTCTGCCCCTTATGAACAGGGAAATTCCCATAGTTGCAGACGAATATTGCGACATGGAGTTTGGTACGGGCTGCGTTAAAATGACCCCTGCCCACGATCCCAACGACTTTGAAGTGGGGCTGCGGCATAATCTGGAGGTTATACGGGTTCTTGACGATAATGGCAGGGTAAATGAGCTGGGGGGCAAATACCAGGGACTTGACCGCTATGAGGCAAGAAGAGCAGTAGTTTCCGACCTTGAGGAACTGGGGCTTTTGGAAAAGACTCAGGAGCATCAGCATAATGTGGGCTGCTGCTACCGCTGCGGGACGGATATTGAGCCTATAATATCTGCCCAGTGGTTTGTTAAGATGCAGCCTTTGTCTCAGGAGGCCATCCGTGTTGTTGAGGATGGGGAAATAAAGTTTGTACCCGAGCGCTTTTCAAAAATCTACACAAACTGGATGGAAAACGTTCACGACTGGTGCATCTCCCGTCAGCTTTGGTGGGGGCATCAAATCCCTGCTTGGTACTGCGCTGACTGCGGCCATGTGAGCGTTTCCAGATATGATATTACAGAATGCGAAAAGTGCAAAAGCCATAATATAAGCCGTGACGAGGACGTTTTGGACACTTGGTTTTCTTCGGCCCTCTGGCCTTTTTCCACTCTTGGCTGGCCGGACGAAACTCCTGATTTAGACTATTTCTATCCCACAGATGTTCTTGTAACCGCCTATGATATCATCTTTTTCTGGGTTGCTAGGATGATTTTCTCCGGCTGCGAGCATACGAAAAAAATTCCATTCCACTCGGTTTTCATCCATGGACTTATAAGAGATGATAAGGGGCGCAAAATGTCAAAATCCCTAGGAAACGGCATTGACCCCCTAGAGATGATAGACCGCTTTGGCTGCGATGCCCTGCGCTTTAACCTTGTAACCGGCAACAGCCCCGGAAACGATATGCGTTTTTACACCGAGCGCTGCGAGGCCATGAGAAACTTTGCCAACAAAATTTGGAATGCCTCACGCTTTGTTATGATGAACCTTAGTATAGACCGCTGCGAGCTGCCCGAAAAGCTTGAAACTGAGGATATGTGGATTCTTTCAAAGCTCAACGCCGTGGCAAAAGAGGTTTCCGAAAACATGGATGCCTATGAACTGGGAGTTGCTGCCCAAAAGGTTTCAGATTTTATCTGGGATAGCTATTGCGACTGGTATATAGAGCTTACAAAGCCTCGTTTAAACGGCGATGATGAGGAAAGCAGTATCAGGGCGCAAAAGGTTCTCCTTTATGTGCTTACGGAAATAATGAAGCTTTTGCATCCCTTTATGCCTTTTATTACCGAGGAAATATGGCAGGCTCTGCCTCACGAAGGGGACTTTCTCATGCTTTGCTCCTTCCCGAAATATGATGAGGCCCTTTCATTTCCCAAGCAGGAGCATGATTTTGAGGCTTTAATTGATGCTATAAAAGCCATCCGGAGCCGCCGTGCGGATATGAACGTTCCCCCTTCCCGCCGTGCAAGGCTTATAGTTGTAACGGAAAATAAGGACATTTTTGAAAGCGGAAGGGCTTTTCTTATAAAACTTGCCTATGCCAGCGAGGTTTTGGTGTCAGACGCTGCCCCCGAGGACATTGAGGGTATGGTTTCTGTTATAACCGACAAGGCAAAAATGTTTATGCCCATGGCAGAGCTTGTAGACCTTAAAAAGGAGCGTGAGCGTCTGGAAAAAGAGATTGCCAAGGCCCAAAAGGAATATGTCTCCCAAATGGCAAAGCTCAATAACGAAAAGTTTCTTGCAAAGGCTCCCGCAAGCGTTGTGGAAAACGAGAGGGAAAGAGCCAAAAGAGCAAAGGCCCTTATGGAAAATCTTTCTGAAAGTCTTTTAAAACTTAAATAAGCGGCACAGGAAATTCCGGAAGTGAAAGCCTGCTTAATAAGGCGGCGGGCAGTTTATGCGCCCTTGTTTAGACCCTAAAATATTGCAGTCTGTCAAAATGTGACGGCATTTGCAAGGATATTGCCATAGAATGGCACCGTAAGTTAAAAGCTTATGGTGCCATTTTTATTTTCTTAACCACGGAGGAATTTTCATGAAAGTACTTTCAGCTTATAACAAAGGCTGCCTGCGGCTGACCCTTGAAGGGGAGCTCGACCATCACAGCGCAAAAAGTGGGATGAAAGCCATAGAAAATCTTATAGACGAATATCTGCCCCGTGACTGCATAATCGACCTTTCAAAGCTCTCTTTCATGGACAGCTCCGGCATTGCCGTAATTTTACGAATACATAAACGTATGAATGATATGTTCGGCAAGGCCTGGGTGGAAAATCCGGAAGGTCAGCCCCTGAAAGTCTTAGACGCTTCGGGGATAGACAGAGTTATAAGTGTTTTTTCAAAAACCTGAGAAAAGGAAGGCTAGATATGGACAAGGATTACATAAAACTTGAATTTGCCGGAATAAGTGCCAACGAAAGCTTTGCAAGAGCGGTTATAGGCTGCTTTGCCGTAAGGCTTGACCCGACGCTTGACGAGCTGTCGGATATAAAAACAGCGGTTAGCGAGGCTGTTACAAACTGCATAGTCCACGCATACCCCGATACCATAGGAAAGGTTTGGCTAAGGGCTAAGATTATAAACGGCAACATTTTGGAAATTGTTGTGCGGGATAATGGTGTTGGCATAGCCGATGTGGAAAAGGCCCTGGAGCCTATGTACACAACAGGCGGAGATGACCGCAGCGGCATGGGCTTTACTATAATGGAAAGCTTTATGGATAGGGTGAAAATTCGCTCGACCCAAGGCAGGGGTACAAGCGTACATATGAGAAAGCGCATTTCACCAAAGGCTTCATCAAGATGACAGAAAACATAACAGAGGTTTTAAGAGCGGCAAAAGAAGGGGACAAATCCGCTGCCGAGCAGCTTATTGTTGAAAACTCCGGTCTTATTTGGAGCATAGCAAGGCGGTTTTTTGGCAGGGGAGTTGACTCTGACGACCTTTACCAATTGGGCTGTGTGGGCTTTTTAAAGGCCATACAAGGCTTTGACGAAGACTACGGCACCCAGTTTTCCACCTATGCCGTACCTAAAATTTCCGGTGAGATACGGCGCTTTTTGAGGGATGACGGCGCTGTTAAAGTCAGCCGCGGCATAAAAGAGCAGGCACAGGTCATAAAAGTTGCCCGCGCCTGCCTAGAGCAGCAGCTGGGCAGAGAGCCTACAATTTCGGAAATATCCGAGGAAACAGGGATAGACCCAACAGATATTGCCACAGCGGAAACTGCCGTTAGTCCAACAGAATCACTCCAGAGGGAAACGGGTGATGAGGGCTTTACCCTAGAGCATATTTTGGGGGATTTTGGTCAGGAGGAAAGGCTTATAGAAAAGGTTGCCCTGCGGGAAACCATTGCAAGGCTTCCGGATAGGGAACAAAAGGTAATTGCCCTTCGCTTTTTTCACAGCATGACTCAAGAAAAGGCCGCAAAGGTTATGGGTGTTTCACAGGTTCAGATTTCACGGCTTGAAAAGCGGGCTGTGGAATCTTTAAGAAAAATGCTTGTATAAGTTTTACCTCCGCACAAGGATTATGTGCGGAGGTTTTGTTTTATGGCTAACTTAGGCATGAATGCCATGAATATATATTTGCCTTGTTTAAAGGCATAAAATGATGTATAATATTTCGGTGTGCCAGAGATAGAAAGTCAGGAGACTAAAGATGAATGAACAGGAATTTAAAAATAGATATGTGAAGGCGAGAAGAAAGCTTATAGGGCTTTCCTTTTCCCATCTTAACGATATGCAGCGTGAGGCGGTCATGACAACGGAAGGGCCGCTTTTGCTTTTGGCAGGGGCGGGCAGCGGAAAAACCACGGTGCTCATTAACAGAATCGCAAACCTTCTGCGCTTCGGCAGGGCCTCTGACAGCGGGGATATCCCCGAAACTGCAGGGGAGGAAGACTTGCGTATTTTGGAAGCTGCGGCGGCAGATCCGAATTTTGCAGATATGGCAAAGGCCCGCAGGCTTTGCGCCTTGGACCCCTGTGAGCCTTGGCGCATTATTGCCATAACCTTTACAAATAAGGCAGCGGGAGAGCTTAAAGACCGCCTTGAAAATATGCTTGGCCCCGAGGCTCGGGATATATGGGCCTTAACCTTCCACTCGGCCTGCCTGCGCATACTAAGAAGGCACTGCGAAAGGCTTGGCTATGGCAGCAGCTTTACAGTATACGACACGGCAGATAGTCAGTCTGTTATGAAGGCTATTTTAAAGGAGATGGAGCTTGACGAAAAAATGTTTCCTCATAGAAGCATTTTAGGCTACATAAGCCGTGCCAAGGATGATATGCAAACTCCCCAGGAGTTTTTGCTTCAGGCAAAGGCCACGGGGGATATTCGCCGCCAAAGAATAGGGGAGTGCTATCTTGCCTATTCAAACCGGCTGAAAGACAATGACGCCATGGACTTTGACGATCTTATTTACAACACGGTTCGCCTTTTGGAGGAACACAAAGGCATAAGGGAATACTACCAAGACCGCTTCAGATATGTTCTTATAGATGAGTATCAGGATACTAATAATCTTCAGTATAAGCTTGCAACGGCTCTAGCCGGCGGCCGTGGGAATATCTGCGTTGTTGGTGATGACGATCAGAGTATTTATAAGTTTCGGGGTGCAACCATTGAAAACATCTTAAGCTTTGAAAGCCGGTATAAAAACGCGAGGGTCATAAGATTAGAGCAAAACTACCGCTCCACCGGCAATATTTTAGGGGCTGCAAACGCTCTTATCCAGAACAATCAGGCAAGAAAGGGTAAGGAGCTTTGGACGGAAAAGGAAAGGGGCGAAAAGCTTCTTTTATACGTTGCGCAAAACGAAAATGACGAGGCCCAGTATGTGGCGACAAGACTTTTGGAGGGCTTTGCCGCTGGTATAAACTGGCGGGAAAACGCCGTTTTATACAGGATGAATGCCCAATCCAACAAGCTGGAGTATGCTTTTAAGCGTAATGGCATACCCTATCGGATAGTGGGCGGTATGCGCTTTTTCGACCGTGCCGAAATTAAAGACATTTTAGCCTACCTCTGCGTTATAAACATCCCCCATGACGACCTGCGGCTGGAGCGTATTATAAACACCCCTGCCCGTGGCATTGGCGACAAAACCATTGAAACGGCAAAGCTTATCGCTCAGGAAAAGCGGGCTTCACTTTATAACATTGTTAAAACTGCCAGAGACTATCCCCAGCTTTCAAGAAGCTTTTCTAAACTTATGGACTTTGCAAATATGCTTGACGAATTGCGTGAAGCCTCGGAAACTGTTGGCGCTGACGAGCTTTTTGATTTGCTTATAGAAAAAACCGGATATATAAGGGCTCTTGAGGCAAAGCTCTCTGATGAAAACAGGGCAAAGATTGAAAACGTGCGGGAGCTTAAAACAAATATCATAAGCTATATTAAAGACTCCGGAGACTCAAGCCTTTCAGGCTTTTTAGATGATGTTGCCCTTTACACAGACCTTGACAGCCTTAATGCAGACACCGACTGTGTTGTTATGATGACCATGCACTCGGCAAAGGGCTTGGAGTTTGACAATGTTTTCATTGTTGGCGTGGAGGAAGGCATCTTCCCCTCTGCCCGCTGTATGGGTGAGGCGGAGGAAATGGAAGAGGAGCGCAGACTTTGCTATGTGGGCATGACAAGGGCAAGAAAAAATCTTACTCTCTGCTGCGCCCGTCAGCGAATGGTTTTTGGAACAACCAGCAGCAACAGACCCTCCCGTTTTGTGGACGAAATCCCTTCTGAGTATATAGAGCGTAGTGAGTCAGCGAGAAATGACGACTTTTTATCTGGCTCTTATTCAAGGCCCTATCCCGTCTTTAACACAAAAGCCGAAGGCCGAAGCTTTGGAAGCGAAGGGACAAGCACCCAAAAGAAAAGGGGCCTTTCTGCGCCTGCTTCAAGCTCTGCCGCTGCTAAAGCAGACTTTAAAACCGGAGACTCGGTTAACCACAAGGCCTTTGGCAGCGGTGTTATAACAAAAATGACTCCAATGGGAAACGACTGCCTTGTAGAAATAGAATTTAAAAACGGTGCAAAGCGCTTTATGCTTCGTGCCGCCGCACCCCAGCTTACAAAGGAATAAGGATTCTGCCCTAGTATTCCAACGGGGCGGAAAAGCTTTGGGCTTTGGGCAGAAAAAGGATAAGTAAAATGACAATGAGTAAAAATAAAAAAAATGCGGTTTTAGGACGTGCTGCCCTTTTTGCAACCTCCTTTATATGGGGTTCGTCCTTTGTTATGCTGAAAAACACCCTAGAAGTTATACCGACTCTTTACGTTTTGGCTTTCAGATTTTCCGGCGCCGCCTTGCTGATGCTGCTTTTATCTTTAAAGGATATAAAAAAATATAATACTGAGTATTTAAAACACGGCGCCATAATGGGTATTTTTCTTTTCGTTGCATACACTTTGCAGACCTATGGCCTTTACCATACAACTCCGGGGAAAAATGCCTTTCTTACAACTACCTATTGCGTTATCGTTCCCTTTTTATATTGGGCAATTACAAAAAAACGGCCTGATAAATATAATATAATAGCGGCTTTGGTCTGCCTTGCCGGAGTGGGCTTTGTCTCTTTGCGCAGCGATACGGGCATAAACATAGGAGATATTTTAACCTTATTATGCGGCTTATTCTTTGCCATGCATATAATAGCCACCGGAAGATATGCCGGAGGGAAAAGCGTGGGGCTTTTAACCATGACACAGTTTGCTGTGGCAGGCCTGCTTTCTTGGGTGTTCGCTCTTCCAACAGCTCCAATGCCAACAAATGTGGGGGCGGGCGCCATCTGGACAATAGTTTACCTTTGCGTCATGTGCACGGCGGTTTGCTATGTTTTGCAGACCTATGGACAGAAATACACGCACCCTTCCACCGTTGCTGTTATTATGACCTTAGAGGCGGTTTTCGGCACCATTATTTCAGTTATATTCTACGGCGAGGTTTTAACGGTACAATTGCTTTTCGGCTTTGCCCTAATATTTGCGGCGGTAATAATGTCGGAGACTAAATTTGATATGTTTAAGAAGAAGGCCTCCGGTGAAACGGGAAAAAAACCTAAGACTCAAGCTGCTGATTAAATTTTAAAAACGGCTGCGGCGCATTAATTGCCGCAGCCGTTTTTTATATTTCAACAGGTTCTTTTTTTAGCGAAGCGAAGGCAGCTTCTAAAAGCTCGTGGTCGGGCTTTTTGGTAAAGAAGGATACCAGCGGAACGATGATAAGTCCTGCCAGCATGGTGAATGCGCCGCAGTTTATAGGAGACTGGAGCATGGCTGGAAAAGAGCTTCTAAAGAGCATATTGAGGGTCATCATAGAGCAGCCAAAGGCAAAACTTGTGAAAACAGCAGCTTTTGTTGTGCCCTTCCAGTAGAGGGAAAACAGGTATGGCGCAAGGAAAGAGCCGGCCAAAGCCCCCCATGAAATCCCCATTAGCTGGGCGATGAAAGTGAGATTTTGCCTGTACTGGGAGATGGCGATTATAACGGATATTAGGACGAAAACTATAATAAGTATCCTTATGGTCAAAAGCTTTTGCTTTTCCTTCATGTTTTTCACTATTAAGCCGTCGATTACATCCAAGGTTAAAGTAGAGCTGGATGCCATAACAAGGGCTGAAAGTGTTGACATGGAGGCCGACAGGACAAGTATAACGGTAAGCCCAATAAGCAGGGGAGAAAAGCCAGAAAGCATAGACGGGATTATAGAGTCAAAGCCGTTTTGGGCAACAAGCTCATTTGTGGTGAAAAGTCTGCCGAAGCCCCCAAGGAAATAACAGCCGCCGGCTATGATTATGGCAAAGATTGTTGAGATTATTGTTCCCTTTGTCAGGGCATCCTCACTTTTAATGGAGTAAAACTTTTGAACCATTTGGGGCAGGCCCCAGGTTCCCAAAGAGGTTAGTATAATAACGCTTAAAAGACCAATGGGGTCAGGGCCGAAGAAGGAGGCAAAAACTCCCGGCTGGGAAGAAACAGTCTCGTCGCTTACCATGGAAAGAGCCTCGATTGAAGCCGTGAAGCCGCCGTTTATTTTCAGCACGGCAAAGACAATTGCAACAATGCCCACAAGCATTATAAGGCCTTGGATAAAGTCATTTATGGCTGTTGCCATGTATCCGCCTGCCACAACATAAATTGCCGTTAGCACCGCCATAATGACTATGCACAAAACATAGTCAATGTTAAAGGCCATGGCAAAAAGCCGTGACAGTCCGTTGTAAAGTGAGGCTGTGTAGGGGATGAGGAAAATGAAAACAATTGCTGAGGCAAAGACCCTAAGAAAGGGGCTTTTAAAGCGTGCTCCGAAAAACTCCGGCATGGTGGCGCTTGCAAAATGATGGCTCATAAGCCTTGTTCTCCGGCCTAAAATCACCCAGGCTAAAAGGCTTCCTATGATAGCGTTTCCAATGCCTATCCAAGTTGCGGAAACTCCGAACTTCCAGCCAAACTGACCGGCATAGCCCACGAATATGACGGCGGAGAAGTAGGAGGTTCCGTAAGCGAAGGCTGTGAGCCAAGGCCCCACAGAGCGGCCGGCCAGCACAAAGCCGTTTACATCGGTGACGTGGCGGCGGCAGTAAAGTCCCACAAGAATGGTGATTAGGAAGAAGCCGCAGAGCATGATAAGTTTGGTTGCCATAGAAACATTTCCTTTCCTTGGAGGGACAAAAAAACCGCCCTCCGTAATAAAAATTACAGAGGGCGGGATATATTATAACCCGCGGTACCACCTCAGTTTGCCGGCTTTTCACAAAGACGGCCTTATCAGGTACGGCGCAAAAGGCGCGATACCCCGGCGCTGTAACGGGCGCTCCCGTTGCGGTCTACAGGCGGCAGGGCCGCTTTCGGCGCACAGCTCACGGAATGTATTCAACTGAAACCACCCTTTCGGCTCGCACCAACCGCCGAATCTCTGTGAGGAATAATTTCAATTTACTTTTTTCCGGTCATCGCTTTTTACAAGTTAATTGTAGCTTTTAAAATACACAGTGTCAACAGAAAGAAAATATATTTTAAAAAGTTTGAGGTTTTAAATAGTTAAAGAGGGTAAATTTATATAAAGTAAAGACAAAACCAACAAAAAGTTTAATAAAACCCTTATTTAAAAAGCTTAGCAAGGCTCTGTGTATAAGGTGGGCGGCATATGCCCTTTTGGGTCACAATGCCAGAAATAAGCTCTGCGTCCGTCACGTCAAAGGCGGGGTTAAAGCACTTTACCCCTTCTGGTGCCATGGGCTTTTCATAGAACATTTTCTTAATTTCCTCGGGGTCACGCTCTTCAATTTCAATGTCAGCTCCGGTTTTACAGCTAAGGTCTATGGTGGAGGTGGGGCCTAAAACATAAAAGGGAATACCGTAATGCTTTGCCAGCACCGCAACGCCGCAGGTGCCGATTTTATTCGCCGTGTCGCCGTTTGCCGCAACCCTGTCACAGCCCACAAAAACGGCGTTTATCCAGCCGTTTCTCATAACCATATTGGCCATATTATCGCAGATTAAGGTGACGTCCACCCCTGCCTTATAAAGCTCATAACTTGTAAGCCTTGCCCCTTGAAGAAGGGGGCGGGTTTCGTCGGCGAACACACGAAATTCTATGCCCCGCTCTTTGCCCAACAAAATTGGGCCAAGGGCGGTTCCGTATTTTGAAGTTGCCAAAGGCCCGGCGTTGCAGTGGGTAAGGATGCCATCGCCGTTTTTCACAAGGGTGAGCCCATGCTCGGAAATACTGCGGCACATTTCAATGTCCTCATTGTGAATATCCCTTGCGCATTGCAGCAGGCTTATTTTTATTTCTTCCATGGGCAGGGCTTTATTTTTCTTGGCAAGGGAAAGCATACGCTTTAAAGCCCAGCTTAGATTAACAGCCGTTGGGCGGGAGGAGTTTAAATATTCGGCGTGTTTTTCAAGCTGATTTATAAAATCCTCCGTGTTTTCAGCTTTTATTTTAGTTGAAAGCAGGTACAGGCAGTAGGCAGAGCAAATTCCAATGGCCGGGGCTCCCCGCACCTTAAGCTTTTTTATGGCATCAAACATTTCTTCTGCCGTATCCAGCAAAATTTCACGTTCCTCGTTGGGAAGAAGGCTTTGGTCAATTATATAAAGCTTGTTTTCATTTTGGTCATATCTGATATTTTCCATATTTGCGCTACCTTTCATTTTTATATAATTATATTAGTTTTGCCCATATAAAGCAACAGGCTATATATGAAGACAGCTGATATGAAAGCTATAGCTGCAGATATTGCAAACCTCTGCAAGGAATAAATTTTATCATAACCAGACTAATACAATCGAAAAAAGCAGATTTTTTATAGCAAGTACAATAAAAGCACTCTCTATAGGAATTATATTTTTTCCCCGTACATATCATTTAAAAAAGCCTTTTGGAGAGTGATGAAATTTGAACGACAAACTAAAATCCTTCGGCAGTTTTGTAAGGAAACATAAAAGACTCACAGCGGCGGTTATCGCCATTGCAATTTTACTAGGTATTACATGGCTTATAAACAATCCTGCAATAATCGGAGCATCCGCAACCAAAAGAGAGCTTCCCATATATTCTGTCGCCCGTGATAACAAATGCGCAAGTCTCACCTTTGACGCTGCTTGGGGAAACGAAGATACGCAAACTCTTATTGACATTTTGGAAAAATATAATATTAAGGCAACGTTTTTCATAGTCGGTGATTGGGTGGTTAAATATCCGGAGTCTGTTAAAGCCTTGCATGATGCCGGACACGATGTTATGAGCCATTCAGATGACCACGCACATTTCACAAAGCTTAGTGAAAGCCAAATTGTTGAAAACCTCACTGCCTGCAATGATAAGATAGAAAAGATAACGGGAGTTAAACCCACGCTATTTCGCTGCCCCTATGGTGAGTATGACGACAATGTTATAAAGACCGTAAACTCCATAGGCATGACAGCTATTCAGTGGGACGTGGACAGCCTTGACTGGAAAGGCATTTCAGCTTCGGAAATCACCCAGCGTGTGGTTACTAGAGTTGTTTCCGGTTCCATAGTTTTATTCCATAATGCTGCAGAGCATACACCGGAAGCCCTGCCGTCTATAATCGAAGCTCTCATACAAGACGGCTATGAGCTTGTTCCAGTTTCCCAGCTGCTTTTGGACGGCGAGTATGAAATTGACCATACGGGAAAGCAGTATAAGCCTTAGTTTAGTTTGTGAGAGGTCGATTTTAGCATCGTAAAACAAAGCAGATAAATATAAAAAAGGCAGCGGAAAATCCAAAAGATTTTCCGCTGCCTTTTTATGTTTTTAAATGAGCGTGCTCAAATAAAGAGGTTAACATTGGACTGCTCAGCGTCACCGAGATAAGCCCCTACGCCGCCCAGCTCCACACCGTCAATAAGCTCTTCGGGCTTTATGCCCATAACGTCCATGCTCATGGTGCAGGCAACAAGCTTAACTCCTGCTCCCATGGCTTTTTTAATAAGCTCACTTAGGGAATCAACGTTTTTATCTCTCATGACTTTTTTCATCATGGCAGTTCCCATGCCGCCCATATTCATTTTGGAAAGCTTAAGCTTTTCGCTTCCCCTTGGCATCATAGAGCCGAACATTGCCTCAATAAAGCTTTTATCAACCTTTTCCTTAGAGTCACGGCGCAGGACATTAAGCCCCCAAAATGTGAAGAACATAGTTACGGGTCTTCCCATGGCGGCAGCGCCGTTGGCGATTATAAAGCTTGCAATTACCTTGTCTAAATCACCGGAGAATACCACAATGGTTTTGCCGTCATTCTGGCAGACATCAGGGATTGCGGCCATGGCGGAGTTGCCTTTCTGTATAAGGGCAATGTATTCGTTCCCACGCTTTTCTGTGCTTATGAGGGTGTTGCCCGTCCTTGAACACCAGGAGGCAATGTCTTTTAAAAAGCCAGGGTCAGAGGCATAAATCTCCAGCTCCTGCCCGTCCGTCATTTCTTTTACAGTCTCAAAAACCTTCATGATTGGCCCCGGACATTGCAGACCGCTGCAATCAAGCTTTATGGAGGGGAAAGCTTCATTTTCATCTATTATATTGCCGCTGTCGGCAACAGGGGTGTCAAACTCTACAGGAGCGCCGGGTATATAGTGGGTAGAGCTGTAAAATCTTACTCCCCCGGGGTAGATACAAACGTTCTCAAAGCCGTTTTGCATGAGAATTCTCGATGCATTGTAAGCGCGCACACCGATGGCACAGAAAACCACTGTATTACGGGTTTTGTCCAATTCAGAAAGCCTTGAGCGAAGCTGACCTAAAGGTATGCTAATAACTCCCGGAATAGAAAAGGCCAAAAGTTCCGAAGGTTCACGAACATCCAGTACCTGTACATCCGTATTTTTTTCTATAATGTCCCAATCGGCAAAGCGGGCCCTTCCATTAAGAAGGTTTTCAGCCATAAAACCAGCCATGTTGACAGGGTCCTTAGCCGAGGAATAGGGGGGAGCATAGGCCAGTTCAAGGGCTTTAAGGTCATGGATAGAGCCATTAAGACGCATGGTCACAGCGATTGTGTCTATGCGTTTATCAACCCCGTCACGGCCTACTATTTGTGCGCCAAAAATCTTTTCCCCGTCGCGGGAGAAAATAAGCTTTAAGGTTAGAGGAGTTGCGCCCGGATAATAACCGGCGTGAGAGTTTTGCGTAATCGTAACTGTCTCGTAGTCCTGTCCTTTTATAAGCCCGCGCTTAATAAGAGCTTTTTCGTTGGCTCCGGTGGAAGCGGCGCTTAAGTCAAAAACCTGAGCCACGGAAGTGCCTTGGGTTCCGGCATAGACTTCCTTTCCTCCGGCAATGTTATCGGCGGCAATGCGCCCCTGCTTGTTTGCAGGCCCTGCAAGAGGAATCATGGTGCGGTCGCCGCTTACAAGGTCTTTAACCTCTATAACGTCGCCAACAGCATAAATATCCGGAGCGGAGGTTCTCATGTATTCGTCAACAACAATTCCGCCGCGCTCGTTCATGGCAAGGCCTGCCTCTTTTGCAAGCTGGCCGTTGGGCCGTACGCCTATAGATAAAATAACAAGCTGGGCTGAAACGACTTTGCCGCTTTTCAGACTTATGTCAACCAGATCGCCTTTATCTTCAAAGGAGGAAACCCCGTCCTCCAGATGCAGGTCAACGCCGTTTTGGCTGATATTTTCATGGAGAAGCTGGGCCATCTCATAATCCAGAGGGGCCATAACCTGGGGAAGCATTTCAATTATGCTTACTGAAAGCCCCGCGCGGTGGAGGTTTTCCGCCATTTCCAGACCTATAAAGCCGCCGCCGATTACAGCAGCGGATTTGATGCCGCCCTCTTGCACAAATCTTCTTATGCTGTCTGTGTCACCCACAGTCCAAAGAGTTTTAATCCGAGGGGAATCTATGCCCGGAATTGGAGGGCGCAGGGGAGATGAGCCTGTGGAAATAACCAGAGTGTCATAGCTTTCCTCATAGCTTTCGCCTGTTTCGTGATTTTTAACTGTAATAGTTTTTGAGGAGGGATCAATTGCGTTTACCTCATTTTTAACCCTAACATCAATATTAAATTTTTGATTCATTTCTTCGGGAGTCTGAAGAAGCAGAGCGTCCCTTGATTTTATAACGTCACCGACGTGGTAGGGAAGGCCGCAGTTTGCGTAGGAGATGTATTCGCCCCGTTCTAAAAGCACTATTTCGGCATTTTCATCAAGCCGTCTGAGTCTGGCAGCGCAGCTTGCTCCGCCTGCCACACCACCGATAATTACTGTTTTGCCCATTCTCACAAGTCCTCCTTGCAGTATTCGTTATGATTATAACAATTCCCCGAAGTCAACTCTGTGACAAAATCACGTTTGCAGTTAAAATTATAACTTCTATTACTTTGGAAAACAATATAAACTTAAAATGCCGCCTCATCAAAAAGAAATTGCCCTTGAATAATTTGCCTTTTTAGACTAAACTTAAGTGAATTGAGTAGATATAGGAGCAAATTTAAAATGGAAAACACAGTGAATATTCTCGCTGCCGAGTTTAAACAAAAGATGCAGCATATTGAAAACATAATATCTCTTATTGATGAGGGGAACACAATCCCCTTTATTGCCCGTTACCGCAAGGAAATGCACGGAGCTATGGACGACCAGCTTTTGCGGGAAATATATGACAGACTGCAATACCTGCGAAATCTTCAAAAGCGGCGTGAGGAAATTTTAAGCTCCATTGAAACTCAAGGAAAGCTTACTCAAGAGCTTTTAGAGTCTGTTGAAAATGCAAAAACCTTGGCAGAGCTTGAGGATATTTACAGACCCTTTAAGCAAAAGCGCCGTACAAGGGCAACAATCGCAAGGGAGCGCGGACTTGAGCCGCTAGCCGCCCTTTTCTTTGAGCAAAGCCTTAAAGAGGGAAGCCTTGAGGAACACGCCAAGGTTTTTATTGACCCTGAAAAAGGCCTTGAAACTATTGAAGATGTCCTTGGGGGAGCAAATGATATTATTGCCGAGGATATATCCGACAATGCAGACATACGCAAAAGGCTGAAAGAGATTTTTAATCGGCTTGCGGTTTTGCGGGTTCGTGCCGCCGGCGATGAAGACAGCGTTTACAGGCTGTATTACGATTTTAAAGAGCCGGTGGCAAGGCTTCAAAGCCATCGTATTCTTGCCATAAACAGGGGAGAGGCCGAAGGCTTTTTAAAGGCTGCTGTGGAAATTGACCCTGTTGAGGCCTTGGCTGTTATCCGCAGACAGCTTATAAAGCCCGGCAGCATTTCCACAGCCTTTGTAATTTCCGCAGCCGAGGACTCTTATTCCCGTCTTATTTTCCCTTCTGTGGAAAGGGAAATACGCAATGAGCTTACAGATAAGGCAAGCGAGCAGGCCATAAAAATGTTTGGGGCAAACCTTAAGCCCCTTCTTATGCAGCCCCCACTTAAAAATAATGTTATTATGGGCTTTGACCCTGCCTACCGCACAGGCTGCAAAATTGCCGTTGTGGATGAAACCGGCAAGGTGCTTGAAACTTCAGTTGTATACCCCACACCTCCCCTGAGCAAAACTGCTGAGGCGAAAAGCATTCTCACAAGAATGATAAACAGCCATAAGGTCACAGCCATAGCCATAGGAAACGGCACGGCCTCCAAGGAATCTGAAATTTTTATTTCGGATATGCTTCGGGAGCTGCCTCATGTTTCCTATATGATTGTAAATGAAGCCGGAGCCTCGGTTTACAGTGCTTCAAAGCTTGCAGCCGAGGAGTTTCCGGATTTTGACGTGTCTCTGCGAAGCGCCGTTTCAATTGCAAGACGGCTTCAAGACCCCTTGGCAGAGCTTGTTAAAATTGATCCTAAATCCATAGGCGTTGGGCAATATCAGCACGATATGCCCCAGGCAAGGCTGGATGAAACCTTGGCTAACGTTGTGGAAGACTGCGTAAATGCCGTTGGGGTTGACCTTAACACGGCCTCACCCTCACTTTTGGCAAGGGTTTCCGGCTTAAACAACACAACGGCGAAAAATATCGTGATTTACCGTGAGGAAAACGGAGCCTTCACCACAAGAAAAACCCTGCAAAAGGTTCCAAAAATCGGCCCTAAGGCCTTCCAGCAATGCGCCGGCTTTCTTCGTGTGCCCGAAAGCAAAAGCTTTCTTGATAATACGGGAGTCCACCCGGAAAGCTATGGGGCAGCGGAAAAGATTTTGGAAATATGCGGCTATTCACTAAAAGATTTTTCAAAAGACGATGCCGCCGAGCTTTCCGAAAGAGCAAAAGAGCTTAGTTTAGAGCGAGTTTCCGAATACAGCGGCGCCGGCATCCCAACAGTTGAGGATATTATAAAAGAGCTTATAAAGCCAGGCCGTGACCCCAGAGACGAGCTGCCGCCGCCAATATTAAGGCGTGACCTTTTGGATATTAAAGATTTAAGCCCCGGCATGGAGCTTCAGGGAACTGTCAGAAATGTCATTGACTTCGGTGTTTTTGTGGACATAGGCGTGCATCAAGACGGCCTTGTGCATATCTCCCAAATATGCGAGCGCTATATTAAGCATCCGGGAGAGGTGCTGAAGGTGGGCGACCTTGTAAATGTTCTGGTTTTAGAAACGGACCCAGACAAAAAACGAATTTCCTTAAGCATAAAACAGGCAGGCAAAAAAAGTGCGGATGCGGAATAATTTAGGACTGGCTTTTTCGATGATTAAGGCGCAATTGGAGGAAATACCATGGAAATAAAGGATAAAATAGAAAAGCAAAGGGAATATTTTAAAAGCGGCGCCACCCTTCCCCTAGAGGGAAGATTAGAGTATTTAAAAAAGCTCCGTGCTGCCATTAAAGCCAGTGAGCCGGATATTTTACAGGCTCTGAAAGCTGACCTTAATAAGTCTGAAACCGAAGGCTATATGGCAGAGATCGGAATGGTGCTAGACGACCTTGGCTTTATTATCCGCCATCTTAAAAGCTGGGCAAAACCCAAAACCGTAAAAACACCTCTTGCCCAGTTTTCCTCAAAAAGCTTTGTATACCCCGAGCCATACGGCGTGGCACTTATAATGTCCCCGTGGAATTATCCCTTTCAGCTTAGTATTGAGCCTCTTGTTGGGGCCATAGCTGCCGGAAACTGTGTCTGCCTTAAGCCTTCAAACTATGCGGCAAATACCAGCAGTGCTATAAAAAAGCTTTTAGAAAAGGTGTTTCCCCCTGAATATGTCTCCATTGTGGAAGGTGGCAGGGAGGAAAACACAGAGCTTTTAAAGCAAAAGTTTGACTATATCTTTTTCACAGGCAGCGTGCCTGTTGGAAAGCTTGTTATGGAAGCGGCTTCAAAGCACCTTACCCCTGTAAGCCTTGAGCTGGGAGGAAAAAGTCCTGCCATTATTGAAAAAACAGCGAACATCCCCTTGGCTGCAAAGCGCCTTGCCTGGGGAAAATACTTAAACGCAGGGCAAACCTGCGTTGCGCCGGATTATCTTTATATAGACGAGGCTGTCCGTGATGAGTTTATCTCGGAATTTAAAAAAGCTGTTGATGGCTTTTTCCCCAAGGGGGACTATTCCCAGATGCCGGTTATAATAAATGATAAGCACTATAAGCGGCTTATGGGGCTTATAGAAAGGAAAAAGCTTTGTTTTGGCGGCAATGGTCAGGAGGAGCGGCGGTTTATTGAACCTACCATGCTAAAAGATGTAAGCTGGGATGATGCAGTAATGGGCGAGGAAATTTTCGGGCCTATTTTGCCTGTTCTAACATACAAAAACCTGGACGAGGCTCTGGGAAAAATCACCGAGCAGCCAAAGCCTCTTGCTCTATACCTTTTCACAACTGATAAAAAGATTGAAAAAAAGGTTTTGTCGAAGGTTTCTTTTGGAGGAGGCTGCATAAACGACACCATAATCCACCTTGCAACGCCCCATATGGGCTTTGGCGGAGTAGGGGAGAGCGGTATGGGATCATACCACGGAAAGCTTTCTTTTGATACCTTCACCCACTATAAAAGCATGGTGAAAAAGCATAACTTCATCGACCTTCCCATGAGGTATCCGCCATACAGTGAAAAAAACGCAAAAATCATAAGAATGTTCATGAAATAGAAAATAAGATCTAATTAAATACAAATTAGCCGTCTCATGTTAAGTATATATAGCAAAATAGGAATCAGATTTTTAGTCTGGTTCCTATTTTTTTGTATATAGCTTAATAGTTTTTAAAAACTTGGAAATGCTAAAGAGACAAAATATAAAGGAGGGCTTGAATTGAGCGGTAAAAGACTTGGACTAAATACTGTTAAGCTTACTAGCCTGCCGTCTATAATTGCTTCTTCCTCGGTGGGGGGAAAGATGGAAGCGGCAGGCCCTCTGTCAGAGAGCTTTGACTATTTAAGCTCTGATTCATACTTTGGGGCAAAATGCTGGGAGGGTGCAGAAAGCGCCATGCTGCAAAAATGCTTTGAGCAGGTCTTAGCCAAGGCAAATATGGAAAAGGAAGCCCTGGACTATATGCTTTCCGGTGACCTGCTCAACCAGTGTGTGGCGTCTGCCTTTGCCTTGAAAGACAGCGGTGTGCCATTTTTCGGGCTTTTTGGAGCGTGCTCGACCATGGCAGAATCTTTGTCACTGGCGGCCATGCTCATTGACGGAGACTTTGCGGATTTTACCTGTGCCTTAACAAGCTCGCATTTCTGCTCGGCTGAAAGGCAGTTTAGACTTCCTTTGTCTTATGGCTCCCAGAGAACCCCAAGCGCCCAGTGGACGGCAACGGCTGCCGGCGCCCTTATTCTCTCATCTGTGGGACAGGGGCCTTATGTGACCCACATAACCACAGGCAGCATAGTAGACGGAGGCATAAACGACGAAGCTAACATGGGCTGCGCCATGGCTCCAGCGGCTCTTGAAACCCTATGCACACATTTTGACGACACAAACAGATCGCCGGATTATTATGACCTAATCGTCACGGGTGACTTGGGGCATATTGGCCATGAAATAATAATAGATTTGGCCGTTAAAGAGGGTTTTGATCTTGAAAAAAACTATCAAGACTGCGGAATGCTCCTATATGACCGGAACAAGCAGGATGTTCATGCCGGCGGCTCCGGCTGCGGCTGCAGCGCCTCTGTCCTTGCAGGGCATTTACTTCCAAAGTTTAAAAGCGGTGAATTAAAAAAGCTGCTTTTTGCCGCAACGGGCGCTCTTATGTCGCCCACAACCTCCCTTCAGGGAGAAAATGTTCTGGGCATATGCCACGCAGTTTCAATAGAAGCGGAAAGCCCATTTTAAAAGCAGGCAGGTGAGAATTGATGGAGATATTTTTAATATATTTGAAAGCCTTTGCAGCAGGCGGATTGTTGTGTGCCATAGGTCAGGTGCTTATAGATAAAACAAAGCTTACCCCCGCAAGGATACTGACTATTTATGTTGTAGCAGGGGTAATTCTTGGAGCTTTGGGGATTTATCAGCCCTTTGCTCAATGGGCAGGTGCCGGAGCCGGCATACCGCTGACGGGTTTTGGCAACACCCTTGCCGAAGGGGTTCGTGAGCAGGTGGCAGAAAGAGGACTTCTGGGGGCTTTGACCGGCGGCTTTACCGCCTCGGCCGGTGGAATAGCCGCCGCAGTCTTTTTCGGACTTCTTGTTTCGCTTATATTTAAATCAAAAGACAGCAGTCAGGGCAGCTAAGAAAAAAGAGCTTTTAGCCTGCTGTGTTTTTTGAGAATCAGGGCATAAATAAGGGGATTTTATTATTATTTTGTTTTGCTAAAAATAATATTTTTAAAAATAGGTTTGACAAGAGGTTTGCCCTATGCTAACATATCGTAGTCACGTATTTTTAAGATAGTGACAAATCCCCATGCGGGCGTGGCGGAACTGGCAGACGCGCTAGACTTAGGATCTAGTGGGCAACCGTGGGGGTTCAAGTCCCTTCGCCCGCACCAAACCCATATAATCCGAACCGTTCAAGGCAGGTTTTCTGCCGGCGAAGGGTTCGGATTTGTGCTTTATTTTGTGTAATTTGTTTTTATAACAACAAACAGGCAAACGGAGCCGCTGCTTTTTAAATAGCATCGGCTCCGTTTGAGCTTAATTAAATATATTTAAAACAATGAAGTTTTATCTACAACTCCAGCTTTAGCCGTTTTTGTCTTCGACAAGCACTTCTTTAAAAGCAGCGGCAAGGCCGGCAAGACCGGAAATTTCGGAAGGTATGATTATCTTTGTGGCCTTTCCGTCAGCAGCAGCCTCAAAGGCATCAAGAGCCTTAAGCTTAATAACAGCTTCGGAGGGCAGGCTTTCATTTATGCGGCGAATACCCTCGGCGGTGGCTGTCTGGACTGCAAGAATTGCTTCTGCCTCACCCTGGGCCTCCAGTATTTGGGACTGCTTTCTGGCATCCGCACGTAAAATGGCAGATTCCCTCTCACCCTCGGCTATAAGTATGGCGGATTTCTTTTCGCCTTCGGCTCTGAGGATTGCCTCTCTGCGCTCACGCTCTGCCTTCATCTGCTTTTCCATAGCGTCCTGAATTTCACGGGGAGGAAGAATATTTTTAAGCTCCACACGGTTAACCTTGATTCCCCAGGGGTCGGTAGCCTCGTCAAGAATGGCACGCATTTTGGAGTTAATCACATCACGGCTGGTAAGGGTCTGGTCAAGCTCTAAGTCGCCTATGATGTTTCTTAAGGTGGTTGCTGAGAGGTTTTCAATGGCATTAATGGGGTTTTCAACGCCGTAGGTGTAAAGCTTGGGGTCGGTTATTTCAAAATACAAAACTGTGTCAATTTGCATAGTGACATTGTCTTTGGTTATAACAGGCTGGGGAGGGAAGTCATAGACCTGCTCTTTAAGGGAAACCTTCTTGGAGATAGCCTCGATAAAAGGAATTTTAAAATGAAGGCCCACATGCCATGTTGTGTTATAGGCGCCGAGCCTTTCAATAACATAGGCCTGAGCCTGCTGTACGATACGGATGTTGCGGATAAGGATGATAATAGCGATAAGGATAAGAACAACGGGAATAATAAATTCCATTATAACCTGCCTTTCTGCCGCTTAAGGCATACGACACGCCGTTTATACTTACTGCCCTTGGGCGGTTTGCAACGTTTCCTCTGTGTTATTTAAGGAAACAAGCAGCTTTACACCTTCTATTTTATGAATTTTTGCCAAAGTGCCGGCTTCTATTATTTCGCCGTTTAAGCTTCTTGCCGTCCAGGTTCTGCCGCCTACAGTGGCGGTTCCCGTTCCGGCAACATTATCTATGCGTTCTGTTACAATGGCGTCCTCGCCGATTACCCTGTCTGCATTTGTTGCCTTTATATTGCTGTTTATAAACTTTCTCGCAAGAGGGCGGGTGAGGATTATGGCGACAATGGATACAAGTGCAAATAAAACTATTTGCAAGGCGACAAGCCGGGGAGCAATAAGAGCAACAATAAAAGCTGCCACAGCTCCTGCTGCAAACCATATTGAGGTAAGCCCTGCTGTAGCCCCTTCAAGCACCAGAGATAAAACTATAACCACTGTCCATATTATCAGCATTCTGTCCAAAATAAATCCCTCCTTTAATATATAGGATATGCTAAAAAAGCAAACAAAGCAGTTAAGCTAAGAAAATCATTATATATTGGGTCAAAAAAATGAAAAGCTGAGTTTTGCGCGCTTTATTTTAAAAATCTATAGTCAAAACTAATTGAGTGCCCTTTATTTCATATTTTTATTTTACAGCAAAACAGCCATATTTGCAAGGCGCAATTTTGGGCTTTACTTTAGTGCCTCACTGCTGTAAAATATAAAATGTGCCTAAGGTTTAAAAAATGGCATACTTTTCTTACTAATTGCCGAAAACGGCTTACCATAATATTAAAAGGTGGTGCTTTAATGAACAAGCAAAGCAAGAAGCCCCGCAACTACGAAATGTATAAGGCTATCCTCACCCTCAAGTCCCTTGAAGAATGCGTAAACTTTTTTGAGGATCTTTGTACAATCACGGAGCTTCAGGCAATGGAGCAGCGGTATCAGGTTGCCTCTCTTTTGGATAAGGGCTGCATCTACAACGAAATTCTTGAAAAAACCGGTGCATCCAGCGCCACCATAAGCAGGGTTAACCGCAGTCTGCAATACGGAAATGATGGTTATGCCTGCGTTTTTAAGCGCCTGGCAGCTCAGGAAAATGAAGAGAAATAGTTTTTTCCTGCCTTGAACTTACTGTAAACAGGGCTTTTAATATTACAAAACGACCATATTCTATGGTCGTTTTGCGGTTATTTCCCATTGGGCAAAGCTGTGCCTGATGACGGCTTTCTACGCTGCATAAGGCTCTGTGTTTAGGAAAGGATTTATTTATGATCGCTTATAATTTTTTGGCCCCCCTTTATGACAGGCTTACAGATGATGTAAATTACAATGATTTTGCAAACTTTTATGAAACACGTTTTGAAAAGCATTCACGGAAGATAAAAAACATTTTAGACTTCGGCTGCGGCACGGGAACCTTAAGCTGCATTTTGGCACAGAGGGGTTACGAGCTTATAGCGGCTGATTCCTCGCCGGATATGCTGAGTATTGCCCAGCAAAAAGCAGGGGAGCTTTCCGGTGTTACGCCGCCTTTATTTTTGTGCCAGTCAATGACAGAGCTTGACCTTTACGGAACTGTGGATGCTGCCATATCCTGTCTTGATGCAGTGAATTATCTGCCGCCGGAGGATTTGCCGGAGCTTTTTAGGCTTTTGCATCTTTTTATTGAGCCTGAGGGAATTTTGATTTTTGATATAAACTCTCCGGAAAGGCTTCGCTCCCTTAGCGGCTCCACCTTTGTTGATGAGGACGAGGATAAGCTCTGCCTTTGGAGGGCAGATTTTGATGAGGGGGAAAACGCCCTTTTTTACGGTATGGACATTTTCACACGAAAGGGAAGGCTTTGGCAGCGCTCCTTCGAGGAGCATATAGAATATGCCCACGAACCCGAAAAGCTTCTTAAATTGCTGTCACAGGCCGGCTTTAAAAATGCGGAAACAATATCAAAAGGTCCACACTCGGAGCTAGGCAGGATTTTTATAAGTGCGGAGAACACACCCCACTAAGCTCATGCTCAAATAAAATCTTTAACTTATTTTCTTTGCCTTATTTTAAGGTAAATAAGTTTAAATAATATTGTAAAACAAAAGGATATGATAAAAATGGACGAGATAATTCGTGCCGTTACAAAAGACGGTTTTGCAAAAATTTCCGCTATAAGCGGCCGGAATCTTGTAGAAAAGGCAAGAAGCATCCACAACACAAGCCCCGTGGCCACAGCGGCCCTTGGAAGAACCCTTTGTGCAACATCAATCATGGGAAACCTTTTAAAAGAACCGGACGCAAGCCTTACCGTCCGTATAAACGGCGGCGGCCCAATAGGCACCATAATTGCTGTATCGGATAATGAGGGAAATGTTAGGGGCTACCTTGAAAACCCTCATGTTGATCTTCCCCTTAAAGAAAACGGAAAGCTTGACGTTGGCTCCGCCGTTGGCAAAGACGGTATGCTCACAGTCAGCCGTGATCTTGGCTTAAAAGAACCTTATATCGGCTCAACAGCCCTTGTAAGCGGTGAAATTGCCGAGGATTTCACTCATTATTTTGTTGAAAGCGAGCAGGTGGCTTCTGCCTGCGGCCTTGGCGTTTTGGTTAACAGAGATCTATCTGTCAAATGTGCCGGAGGCTTTTTGGTTTCTCTTTTGCCCGGAGCGCCGGAGCTTATGATAAAGCAAATCGAATTTAATATCGCAAGCATGGGCGCTGTCACGGAAATTCTTGAACAGGCGGATGTTCACGAACTTGTGGAAAGGGTCTTTTTCGGCTTGGAACCGGAAATTTTAGAACGAAGCCCCGTGGAATACCGCTGCTATTGCAGCAGAGACAGGGTTAAAGATGCTCTTTTAAGTATTGGCTCCGAAGCTCTTTATGAGATTTATGAGGATGGTGAGGATACGGAGGTTTGCTGCCATTTCTGCAACGAAATATACAGGTTTTCGTTTCAGGAGATAAAATCTATGGCAGACAGTATAAGGGGTAAGCAGGATGAAGGGTAATCAGCTTAAAAAATGTTAAAATGTCCTTGACAAGTTCGACAAATTTTAGTATACTGGCAAAGCCGCTTAAGGGTACGAGACTTGGGAGCATAGCTCAGCTGGGAGAGCACATGCCTTACAAGCATGGGGTCACAGGTTC
>CAZTXG010000022.1:0-28811 GCA_964617335.1 uncultured Oscillospiraceae bacterium | reverse complement strand
GACCCCGCCATGGTGGATTTCCTTGAAAAGCAACTGGAAACCGGTCAGATGATTATAGATATGGGTCTTGCGGCCTGCCCCAACGGAGAAAAATATCGTATGATGTTCCATCAAAATATGCTTTGGACAGACCCCAAAACCTATGGCTATCTGGAGCGGGAATACGGGGCTATCTGCATCATGGACGCCCTCGGACATTTCTGGGGCAACTATTATGAGGACATGGACGATAAAGATGCCTGCATAAGAGTTCTTGCCAAGAAAATGATGGACTTCCCCATGATTCACGGAGCGGCAGGACCTGTTGACTACTACCGTGACAGAATAAAGTATCTTATGGATAACTTTAACATAAACGTATCTGTGTTCTTTGGCCATATCGGCTGCAAGCACACCTGGGCTTCAACAAAGATTTTGTCTGAGTATATCTATGAAAACTGGGGAATCCCCACCTTGAACCTAGACGTAGACTGCATAGACGGACGATATAAGGGACCGGATGAAATCAGAAAGAGCATAGGTGAATATCTTGAAAACGTTGTAAGGCTATAAGCTTTTAAAAACCAAAGCATTATTAAAACCCAAAGGGCTGTCCGCAAACAGGCGGACAGCCCTTTAAGACATATTTTAAGTTTTGAGGGGTTATTTAACCTTTGCCCCAAAGCTTTCGCAAAAGCGCAGGAAGGCTCTTTGGCCTTGGCCATCGGTCTTAAAAACTCCGGCACATTCCAAAACCTCGGCAAAAACGGCGCCAACCTCCTGCCTTATGATTTCTCCGGCCTTATCAGAGGAAAACTCCGGATGGCGGGCTAAAATGCCCTTGGCCCAGAGGGCGTGTTTTGCTGTGCGAGAGTCCTTTGAGGGGTCTTTGCCAGAAATGAGCATTTCCTCTAAAAGCCCCAGCTCCTCATTAAGTCTTGCAGGAAGAACAGCAAGGCCCATGACTTCAATAAGGCCGATGTTCTCCTTTTTTATATGGTGGAGCTGCTCATGGGGATGATAAAGCCCCAGAGGATGCTCATTTGTAGTTAGGTTATTTCTTAAAACAAGGTCTAGCTCATATTTACCCCCTCGACGGCGGGCTATGGGTGTTATGGTGTTATGGGCTGTGCCATAGGTTTCGGCGTAAATCATGGAGGCCTTGTCGGTATAATTGCGCCATGAGCATAGCAGCTTTGAGGCAAGGGCTTCAAGCCTTTTCCTGTCAGAGCAAGCCATGCGTATAACGCTCATGGGGTAGTCAAGAATTTGGCAGTCAATGTTCTCAAAGCCTTCCACAGTCAGGCTGTTTCGGGTTTTTGCTCTCGCCATTGGAAACTCATGCCTGCCTCCCTGAAAATGCTCATGGCTTAAAATGCTGCCGCCCACTATGGGCAGGTCTGCGTTGGAACCTATAAAATAATGGGGAAAGATATCCAGAAAGTCAAAGAGCTTTCCGAAAACAGAGCCATCTATGAGCATGGGGCGGTGCTCAGGGCTTAGCACAATGCAATGCTCGTTGTAATAAACATAGGGGCTGTATTGAAAACTCCAGTCCTCATCCCCAATTTTAACAGGGATAAGCCGAAGGTTTTGACGGGCAGGATGATTTATATGTCCGGCATAACCCTCATTTTCACGACAGAGCAGGCACTTTGGGTAGGCCGAAGGGGGAGCTAATTTTGCCTTGGCTATATCCTTTGGGTCCTTTTCCGGCTTTGAAAGATTTATACTAAGCTCTAAACGGCCATATTTAGTATCCGCCGTAAAATGATGGTCTTTTTCTAGCCTGTCTCTTCGGATATAGTTTAAGTCTTGGGAGAGCTTATAAAACCAGTCTGTGGCCTCTTTGGGACTTTTTTCATAAAGCTTATAAAATTTAGCGCAAACCGCCGAAGGCAGTGGGGAAATAGCGCCCATAAGGGCCGTGTCGAAAAGGTCGCGGGAGCCTTGGCTGTCCTCTATTAATCCATTCATAACCGCAAAATCGCAAAGCTTAACTAAGGCATCCTTTATGGACAAGGCGCAGGACTGGGGATTTTCATAGCCGTCAAGCTTTAAAAGAGATAAAAGGCAGTTTCTAAGATAAATTGTGTCGGCCTTTTCCATAAAACCCAGCTCGATGCCGCGGCAGAGCAGGGAATCTATGGCCTCATAGACTTCTTCATTTTCCGTAGCCATCAGGATGCTCCTTGTGCCATTGCCAGGCCGAGGCAATGATTTTCCCTATATCCGCCTGCTTTGGCTGCCAGCCCAAAAGGGTTTTCGCCTTTTCGCTGGAGGCCACAAGACGGGCGGGGTCCCCAGGACGCCGGGGGGCAATTTTATGGGGAATGGTTTTGCCCACAACTTTTTCAGCTTCGGCGATTATCTCCTTAACGGAAAAACCCTCTCCGTTGCCAAGGTTAAATATGTCGCTTTTGCCGCCCTTTATAAGATACTCTGCCGCCAGAACATGGGCCCTTGCCAAGTCGGAAACATGAATATAATCCCGCAGGCAGCTTCCGTCCGGTGTGTCGTAATCATCCCCAAAAACCGAGACAAATTCGCGTTTTCCGTTGGGAACCTGCAAAACTATGGGGACAAGGTGGGTTTCCGGCTCATGGGCCTCGCCTATATCGGCTTTTTCGTGGGCACCGCAGGCGTTAAAATAGCGCAGGGAAACATAGCTTAAACCATGGGCTTTTTCAGCCCAGTAAAACATACGCTCCATGGCGAGCTTTGTTTCGCCATAGCAGTTTGTGGGGCAGGCGGGGGCAGTTTCCGGAATTGGCACAGCCTCCGGTTCGCCGTAAACAGCGGCGCTGGAGGAAAAAACAATATGCTTTACAGAATTTCCCACCATGGCTTTAAGAAGGCAGAGGGTGCCCCCCACATTGTTGTCGTAATATTTTAAGGGGTCTGTCATGCTCTCGCCAACCTGAGAGTTTGCGGCAAAGTGAATTACAAGCTCCGGCCGCTCTTTTTTAAAAACCTTGTCTAAAAAGTCCCCGTCACGAATATCCCCTTCATAAAACACAGCTTTCGGGTGAATAGCCCCCCTGTGGCCGGTTTCAAGGTTATCGATAACTGTGACCTTAAAGCCGCAATCTATAAGCT
Organism: uncultured Oscillospiraceae bacterium; assembly: GCA_964617335.1. GTDB lineage: Bacteria > Bacillota > Clostridia > Oscillospirales > Oscillospiraceae > UBA2658. The sequence continues at coordinate 25,733 of CAZTXG010000022.1, read as the reverse complement.
CATACACAGTGTGGGAACCGATGTATCCGGCTCCGCCCAAAACTAAGGCCTTAGCCATAATCTACCTCCTATTTTAAAACCATGGCACCTTTTTGCCGGAAAGAAAGCTCCAGACAGGCGCCCTTACCAAATATTCTGTCCATTTCATTTTTATAATCAGCGGATATTTCTTTTGGCACAAAAGCCATAACAGTCCCTGCAAAGCCGCCGCCGTGAACCCGAACAGCACCCTTTTTGCCCAGTATCCGGCGGGAAACACCGAGAGCGAGAGACAAGCTTCGCTCATTTACGTCTCCTATAGGGTAAATATTTTGCAAAAGCTCCTGAGAGGAGCGCCCGGATTCATCCATAAGGGCCAGATATTCAGTCATGCCCCCACGGCAGAGGGCCTCAAACTGGAGGGCAACCCTTTGGTTTTCCCCAAAAAAGTGCATGGCACGCAAAATCGCCCTGTCAGAAAGTTTTTCCCGTAAAAGGGGCAGGCTTCGGTAAAACTCATATTCATCCACTTCTCGAAGATTTCCTTTGCCGAAAAAGGCGGCTACAGAAAGCATCTGCTTTGTGATGTCTGCATATTCATGGGTTAAATCAGAGTGACTTCCACCGGCATTTGTTATAAAAAGGCTGTGACCTTTATCGTCAAAGGGGGAATCAAGAGTTTTTATAAGGGGGCTTTCAGGATTTTTAAAGTCTATATACAAAACACCGCCAACTGAGCAGGCAAGCTGGTCCATAAGTCCGCTGGGCTTTCCAAAATATTGATTCTCCGCAAATTGCCCTATAAGGGCAAGCTCTGTGGGAGAAATACTGTCTCCGCAAAAAAAGGCGCTGAATATTTTTCCTATTAGCATTTCAAAAGCGGCGCTGGAAGACAGCCCCGAGCCTAAAGGGATCTTGGACGAAATATAAGCGTCAAAGCCTTTTGGGGAAAATCCGCGATTTTTAAGGGCGGCCGCCATGCCCCGCACCAAGGCAGGGGAGCTGCCTTTTTCCTCCGGCTTTGGGGAAAGCTTTGAAAGCTCTATTTCCTCATAGCCGTAGCCCTTTGAAAAAATGCGCACAGTATCGGTGTTTGTTGCAGCCGCCGCTGCAATCATGTCCAAATTCACAGCGGCAGCCAAAACCAAACCACCTTGGTGGTCAGTGTGGTTTCCGGAAAGCTCCACCCTGCCCGGTGAGGAAAATATGGCGGCACGGCTACTGCCAAATTGCTTTTCAAAGCCGCTTAAAAGGGCGAGATAGCGCCCCTTTTCCTCCCTTTTCGGGAAAGGGGGCTTATTTCCGGTGTCCCTTTCAAAGAGGGTTTTCCATTGGTCAAGGGGTTTAAGCATTTTAAGCTCTCCTAACAAGGGCGCTTTTTTACTTACAAACTGATTATAAGGTTTCACGGAGGAAAATGCAAACCTGAAAACAAGTCCTAAATTTATATGCGCTGCAAAGACATGAAACCGGCAGTAAAGGGGAGTTAGGCCCTTACTGCCGGTTTTTAAAAATGATATGTATATGGTTTTGGTAAAGCTTAATAAACTTTAATATTAGCCTGCAAGGCTATTAGTCCGCCTTTGTAAAGGTGTAGTCTTTAAAGGGCATGGCGGTGTTGGGCTGCCTTACGGCAGGGGGAGTGTCGTCGTACATATCGTAGCCGTCAAAGTCGGATTCTTCCACAAGGGGAGTGGTGAGAATCTTTTCCTTGAGCATTGGACGGAAATCGGGGTGGGCAATCTTTATAAGTGCTCTTATGCGGTCTTTATAGCTCTTAAGATATACATCTGCGATGCCCCACTCGGAAACTACGAACATAACATAGTTTTTGAGCATGGAGACAATGGAGCCTTCAGGCAGCCAGGGAACGATGTTCGACTGGGTTTCGCCGTTTTTGTCAACATAGACGGAGCGCAGGCACAGGAAGCTGCGGCCGCCTCTTACACGCTGTGCGCCGTAAAGGTAGGCCATGGAGCCGCCCATGCCGGTGTAAGGCTTTAAGCCCTGGGCTTCAGAGCAGGCCTGACCGAGAAGGTCAACCATGAATGTGGCGTTTATGGCAACAAGGTTTTCCTGCTCCATAGCGCCGAGGGGCTCGATGCACTGGGTTCTGGGAACTAACATAACGTCGTATTTCCCGCAGTTTTCTGAAAGCCACTGGAAGGTTTCTCTTGTGCAGGCGCCGGGGCTGGAAGCACGAAGCTTTGTTATCTTGCCGGATTCCACAAGGGGCATCATGCTGTCGCATAAAACCTCGGAGAATATCTCAATGCTGAAGGGCAGCTTGGAAAGGTTTTTAAGAATTTCTTCGCCAAGGCCGCCAAAGCCTATCTGGACCTTATCGCCGGCCTTAAGGTAAGGAATGATGAAGGAAGCAACCTTCTCGTCAACCTCGGTGGGCTGAGGAGTGGGAAGCTCGAACATTTCGGTGTCGTTCTTTATGATAAAGTCAAACTCTGTAACGTGGATGTTGCCGTGCTCAATTTCAAAGGTGGGAACAGGGTAAATACCGGTGGCATCGATGAAGCCGAATTTCTTTGTGATTTCAGGCATACGCTCGGTGACGGCATTTGTGCAAACACCATAGCCGCCAACGTTGCACCAGCCATTTTCGTCGGGGGGAGCAACCTGAAGAGCGCTGCTGTTAACACCGTATTCCTGCATACAGTTTGTATAGGTGTCGTAGCCTGCTCCTAAAGGCTCAACAGTGTGGGCCTCAATGCCCATTCTGTCGAGAGGCAGATTGTAGATGTTCAGGAGACGGAAATGACCTTTAATGTCGTGGTCAAAAACCATGTTGTTGGGAACGTTCATAACATTGTACCAGAAGGTAACATCGCTATAATCTTCCTTGTGCTCATAAAGGTAGTCCAAAAACGCATAGGGTACTTGTGTAGCCTGACCCAAGAAAATAACATCTCCGGGGACTATGTTTTTTGCTGCTTCTTCAATAGTAACGAGATGTTCGTCATAATACTTTTTCCAGTCAACTGAAAGGTCCCTTTTTGCCATATTCAAAGCTCCTTCTAATTATAATAAAGGCGGTATTTTCAGTGGATTAATGATGAATTTACTGAAAATACATCGCTTATTCATTATACAATACTGAAAAATAAAGGAAGCGCACATTTTTTCACTTCTGTGGCATTGTGCTACAAAAGTCAGAAATTGTAAGAAATAAGGGGCGTATTCAATCTTCTTTTTTAGGCTTGTATGTCCCTGCGGCTATTTCCCATGAGCGTTTGGCATGAATGGCCACCGATTGCCTTACATAAAAGGCGAACTCCTCCGGAGGCATAATGTCGGGAGAGCTTATCCATTCATACATATAATCGAAAAGGGCGTCACAGGTTTTTATTACATAAAAGTCAGCGGACTTTTCGCTTAAGTAGGTATCTTTAAAATCACGCTCTATAATAGGGCGCAAAAACTCCCTCCAGTAGGATCTGGCAGAGTTTTGCCCTTCCACCTGAACCGCTTTTTTAAAAAACTGCCGGTCTTCATAGCAATACTCGCAAATCTGGGGCATATAATCCCAGATTACCCAGTCGTCATGAAGCTGTATTTTTGAAAAGTAATCGTCATGATATATCCAGCTTAAAAGGTCATATTTATCACGAAAATAGCGGTAAAAACTTCTTCTGCTTATATCTGCATCGACACAAACGTCGTGAACGGTTAGTTTATCGAAGGGCTTTTTCAGCATAAGCTTTTTCATGCTGGCAGCTAAGGCTCTTTTTGTTATAAGTTTTGACAATATTTTCTCACATCCTTTTAAGTTTTCCGATTAATGTAAATTTATCATTTATTTAGGATAATATCAAGAGCTCATATTTTTATATTTATCCGTTCATTATTTATTTTGTATAAAATGGAAGAGTTGGTTGAAATTTTAAATTACCGGTGTTATACTTATTAGGTGCTCTTTGCTGCTTATATTTATATAACATAAGGTCTACCCATGCCTAAAACGAAAGCTTATGGCATAGAGATATTCTGAGAAAGACAGGGACTGATATTCACCCCTTCTGCCTTTTAAATATACGCGGATTTTCTGCAGGAGCCTTCCCTTTTATTAAAATGCCAGGTCTTCCGTCCTAATATGTTTTTTATTCTCATAGCGAGTTTCTTATATTTAAACGCGAGTGATATTTAAGCGAAGGACATTCTGTAGTTTAGAATTTAAAAAAATATAGTTTATAGAAAATGGAGGAGCAAAAATGGCAGTAAGACAAAACCTAATCGAACTCTGCGAAAAGATGGCCCACGGTCACTATGCAATCAACGAAGATTGCGCGGAGTACAAAACCTTTGAAAAATGGATGACCGACGAGCAAATCAAAATTCTTATGGCGATGGAACTTTTAACTCCGGCTTTGGCGGCATCTGTTGCCTATGACATCGGCGAGCCCGAGGAAAGAGTCCTTGAGGTACTTCGAGAGCTTGCGGATATCGGCGTTGTACAAAGGATTGAAAAGGGCGGCATGGAGCTTTTTGTTCTTCTGGTTTATGCTCCCGGCGCCTTCGAGTTTATGCTCATAAACGACAAGTTCTGTGTGGAGCACCCTGAAGTACCCTTAGCTTTTGAGGCCCACGCAACAAAAAGCTATGCAGACACCATAGCCAACATTCCCATGGGTGCCGGCGTTATGCGGGCTATCCCCGTGGAAAAAGCCATACCTGTCGGCACAGAGCAGGTAACAAGTGATCTGCTTAGCACATACATAGAAAAAAACAAAAACCATATTGCCATTCTTCCCTGTCAGTGCCGCCGTGTTCGCCGCTACATGAACGAGGGCGCCGGCGACCTTGAAGGCGGTGCCGACCTTGAAACCGGTATGTGTATGTTCCTGGGCTTTGCCGCCGATATGTTTATCCAAAACGGCAAAGGTATGCAGATTACCAAAGATGAAGCCTACGAAAAGCTTGAATATTTTGAAAAACTAGGCTGTGTCCACCAGATAACCACTTTGCAGCCCGGCAAATCTGTTGCCATATGCAACTGTATGCCCGGCACCTGCCTTGCCTTGGGCGCCACCCAATACTTCAACACTCCCGACGCCTCTAGAAGCAACTATGAGGCCGAGGTGGACAAAGATGCCTGTGTAGCCTGCGGACAGTGTGTTGAATACTGCCCCACCAACGCCTTGAAACTTGGTCAGAAGCTTTGCACCGAAACACCTATTGAGCACAAGCTTGCTGATCTTCCCAGAGACACCGAGTGGGGTCCTGAAAAGTGGAACCCCGACTACCGTGACAACCGTGAAAATGTTGTCCCCACCGGAACAGCCCCCTGTAAAACCGCCTGTCCGGCACATATTGCCGTTCAGGGCTACATAAAGCTGGCATCTCAGGGAAGATATATTGAAGCTCTTGAGCTTATCAAAAAGGAAAACCCCTTCCCGGCAATTTGCGGACGCATCTGCCCCCATAACTGCGAGGACGTTTGCACACGCGGCAGCTTTGATGAGCCTATTGCCATTGATGAAATTAAGAAATTTATTGCCGACCAAGAGCTTAAGATGGACGGAATGTTTATCCCCGAAAAGCTTCACAATTACGGCAAATCCATTGCAGTTATAGGCTCCGGCCCTGCCGGTCTTTCCTGTGCCTATTATCTTGCAAAAGACGGCTATAAGGTCACAGTTTTTGAAAAGGAAGAAAAGCCCGGCGGCATGATGATCACCGGAATTCCCTCCTTCCGTCTGGACAAGAAGGTTGTCAACGCTGAAATCGAAGTCCTCCGCAGACTGGGTGTTGAGTTTAAGTGCGGCGTTGAAGTTGGTAAAGATATAACACTGGATGAGCTTCGCAAGGAGGGCTTTGAAGCCTTTTATGTTGCCATCGGTGCCCAGGGCGGACGTAAGCTTGGCATCGAGGGCGAGGATGCCGAAGGTGTTATTTCCGGTGTTGACTTCCTGCGCAAGGTTAACCTCTGCCAGAAGATTCGTGTTTCCGGCAATGTTGTGGTCATCGGCGGCGGCAACGTGGCAGTAGACGTGGCTCGTGCTGCTGTGCGTATGGACAGAACAGAATCCACAAAGATGTACTGCTTGGAAAGCGAAACAGAAATGCCCGCCCTGCCCGAGGAGCAGGAGGAGGCAAAAGCCGACGGCATCGAAATTAACAACGGCTGGGGTCCCAAGAGAATTATTACAGAAGACGGCAAGGTCACAGGAGTCGAGTTTAAAAAGTGCGTTTCCGTCTTTGACGCTGAGGGCAAATTTGCTCCGGAATATGACGAGAACACCACCATCACCGTTCCTGCCGACTATGTTCTCCTTTCTGTCGGTCAGTCCATCGAATGGGGCGGCCTTATAGACGGCAGTAAGGTTGAACTTGGCCGTGGAAACACCGCCGTGGCAGACAGCCTTACTTATCAGACAGCTCAGCCCGATGTTTTCGTCGGCGGCGACGTTTACACAGGGCCTAAATTTGCCATTGACGCTATTGCGGCCGGCAAGGAAGGCGCCATTTCCATCCACCGCTTTGTCCAGCCGGGACAGAGCCTTACCATAGGGCGCAACCGCCGTGTGTTCTCCTCTTTGGATAAGGACTGCCTTGACAAAAAGGCCATCACCGACGGAGGCTTTGATGACACTCCCCGCCAGCGTCCTCTCCGTGACAGCCAGAAGGCAAAGAGCTTCTTAGATGACCGCCTCACCTTTACCGAGGAGCAGATGCAAAAAGAAACAGCTCGCTGCCTAGGCTGCGGTGCGGTAGTTGTTGACCCGAATAAGTGCATTGGCTGCGGTGTCTGCACCACCAAGTGCAAGTTTGACGCCATACATATAAAGAAAAAGTACTTTGTTGAAAGCATTGAGTTTTTCAGCAGAGACGAAGTCTTCAAAGAGTACGAAGATGAGCGCAAGGAAAAAATTGCAATACGCAAGGCCGCCCAAAAGGCATAAGAGCATGAAGCAAGGACTTATTTAGTTAGGCTTCACAGCGGGATAAAAGGCCTTTAAAAGATTTAAAATTCTTTCTTAAGGCTTGCCTTGTAAAGTATTAATCAAAATAATTCGGCATAGTACGGTGTATATCACCGGCTATGCCGAATTTTCTTATTCTATTTCAAAAACAAATCAGCCTCATCACCGCTGCACAGACGAAGGCAAAGCTCATTGGATATAAGCTCATGTGCAGAAAGCCTGCGAAGGCTGCCCCTTTCTTCCTGTTTTTTAAGCCCCTCGGGGTAGCAGTTTGAAGGCTCAATACCTGTAACATAGTTTCCGCTGTCTTTACACTTCCAATGGATTAAATTCGGAAGCTCCCTGTCGCTGTAGAAAATGCTAAAGGCCAAACGCCGCTCCGGATTTACCATAGTTGCCTGACACATATGGTTTTCGTCGGGGGAAAGCCTGTGATAAAACACCTGCTCCGCATACTGTGCCTCAGGAGGGCCGAAGACAAAAGGAGATTCACTTTGGCTGCCGAGACGGGAAACCTCGTCCCGTTCGCTGCTTTCAAGAGGGTCTATAATCAGCCGGCTGCAAGAATCAAGGAAGGGAAAACCCAGATTGCAATGGTACATAATCATAAATGGAACGTCGTTTTGAGAGCTTTCGTTTTCAATTTCGTCGTGGATATAAATGGCTGTATCTCCAAGCTTTGTGGTTATGGTTCGGCGCAAAACTAAATTTGTGTCAAACAGCCCCGACTCACGCATGGTACCGGAAACCTCCATATAATAGTCGTCACCCTGCCAATAGCCGCGGGCACCGAAAAGCTCCGCCGGAGTGCTGCGGATAAGTCCGTGCTGGGGCTGGCTCCGACCGTTTTCCATATTCTGAGCGGGGCCGACATTGGACAGGCCGCAGGTGAACATCATGCCGCACATAATGCTTTTGGCAGAGTTTTCCCCCTCGTAGAACCAGTTGCCGTTCATAATGCCGGGGCGGGCATGATAATGCATGGGCATACCATTATAATATAGCTCACCAATATCCAGACATTTGTCAATGTATACGGTAAAGCGAAGGGGACCGTTTATAATTTCATAAGCTCTAAGTCCCCTTGCATAGCCGTCTTGATATTCGATTGTGCGTATACCAGCCGCAACACCTAAATTGCCCATACGGTCTAAAAGCTGCTTTTTTGTGTATTCCTTACCAAAAATAATAGCCATTATCCAGATGCTCCTTCCGGTTTACATCAAAATTCCGCAGGCGGCGGCATAATTGTCATACCAGTTACCGATGCGGTCAAGAATAAGGGACAGGCCGTCTTGTCTCAAATCTCCCCGAACAACTTTATCGTACTGACGGGGGAAATACTGGCTTATAAGGGCCACGGGAACATTTTCGGTGTTTTCCAGCAGGCGGTCAATGGAGGAAACCACCGAAGAAGCGGGCAAATAGTAACGGCAGCGGTCAGAATAGCTGTACAGTTTTTTAAACTCGATTTCGTCTTTCGTGCCCTGATAATACTTCTTCCAGTACTTATCGTCGGCATCCATCTCCTTTAAAATTGCTGCCTTAACACCGGAGCGTTGTGCAGGGTCTTTTACAATAACTCCCTCGCATTCCTCCAAAAGAAACAGGGCCTCACGCAGGGCAAAAGTTAAAGCAGGGCCAACCTTCAAAATGCCTATGCCGTCTTGAACCATATTTTTTAAACTTTGCCCCTGCTGATAATCAGTGGAGTGCCCCTCAAAAACCAAGGGGGAAACTTCTTTTAAAGCGGCGCAAAGGCTTGCTGCATTTTCAGGCTTGTATTGAAAAACAAAATCGTCTCCAAATTCAACTCCGGGCTGAACAACAAAGGCCACCACATCTTCAAATGGTGCCTGAGCCTTTTCAAATTCTTCCTTAAAAATACAGTGCTGTCTTAGAAATTCCTCCGGAGCTGTGGGCGTAATGGAATCCTCATGCTCCTGACTTCCTCCGGGGATCGGCACCTCGCTGCCTATGACAAGGACAGGGCGCACAGCCTTAGGATTTTCTTTTTTCAGAGTTTCGTAGGCTTCTTTTACGCAGTTTGCCAAAATTGCCCCCCGTTTTGCACAGACACGGACATCCAAGGGGGCGTTTTGGTCGTCATCTGCCACACGCATACTAGTATCCAAATGAATTTTTGTAAAGCCCGCCAAGGTAAAGGCCCGGACAAGGTCCTTGGAGTTTTCCATGGCTTCTTTTTCCGGCAGGTCCTGCCAGGTGAGAGGGCCTAAATGGTCACCGCCTAAAATAAGCTGCTCCTTAGAAAGACCAACCTTCTCTCGAAGAGCTTCAATCATGACTGCATAGTCTTTGGGCTTCATGCCTGTGTATCCGCCGAACTGGTTGACCTGATTTGCCGTGGCTTCAATGGCTATATAATAGTTGCGGCGTTTTGCGTGGAGCATGGCAGCGTGCAGAGCCAGAGGATTTGCTGTACAAACGGAAAATATCCCCGACTGATTTGAAACCTGACCGCTGAAAATTGACTTCAATGGATGCATAATTACACTCTCACTTTCTAAAGTAAAGTAGTTAAGAAAGCTATAAAAGGGGAAGGGTTTTTTCCTCTGCCGGAGGGACAGAGCTAAGATATTCGTCAAGCTCCGCCTTGCTTGTATTGCCTTCCATGGGGCCAACCTTGCCTACGGCAAAAGCCCCTGCGGCGTTTGCGTAGTGAACTGCCTTTACAAGAGAAGCCCCCATGCAAACCATGGAAAGAAAAGTTGCGTCAAAGCAGTCTCCCGCACCTGTGGGGTCAAGCTCTGTTGCAGGATATGTGCCGACGGAAAAGGCCTCGCTCCTGCTGTATAGTTTTGTGCCTCGGGAGCCGTCCTTTATGACGATTATTCTGTCTTTCTTAGCCAAAAGCTCACTTATGGACTTTTCAATGTTCTCGCCGAACAAAAATTTCATTTCATTTTTTCCAGTGAGCAGAACATCGGTGACCTCAATAATCTCCCGATAGTAATCCATAATCTTCCCCTGCAAAAGCTCTGGGCGGATGTTTGGGTCAAAGCTGATTTTAACGCCGTTTGCCACGGCAATCCTCACAGCCTGCATAACCGCCTCGCCCAAAGACGGGCTTCCCGTTATAGAGCAGCCCATAATATGCAGGTAACGGGAGCCTTTGATTGCCTCCTCGTCAATGTCTGAAGGGCCAAGCTGTCCGCAGGCGGCATGGGCAAAATGAAACAAAAACTTTCTGCTTCCGTCAGAGAAGTAGGTGTTGAAGGCAACCCCTGTTGAGTTGTCAGAGGTTTCCACAACCCCGGAGGTGTCAACACCGCTATTTTGCAGTCTCCGCAGATTTAGCAGGCCAAAATCATCTTTTCCGACTTTTGCGATTATGGCAGCGCGGGCGCCCATTTTTCCTGCCTGATCAATGCAGATGGCAGGGGCGCCGCTGGGATAGGGCCCAAGAAACACACCTGGCTCACTTAATTTTTGTCCGACTTCCTTAGCCAAAATTTCAACTAAAATTTCACCGACTGTTATAATATCATACATGGCTGCCGCGCTCCTTTTCGAATTTGAATAAGTTGTTACATGGATTGGTCAAAAACAGAAGTCTAAACTAATCAATACTACCAAATTATAAAAGAGTATTTACAGAAATCTTGACACATTGAGAGTATAATGCTATTTTAGCATTATAAACGAAAGCAATCAAGCATAATATTTCAAACAAATAAAATACAAACGAAAACAGATGAACGGAACAAATTAGCAGAATAGATGGGCGGATATGTCAGATAAAACGAATATAGGCCCGGAGCAAAGGAGACCTTACAAGTTATTTGTGATTTACAGCCAAGGCTGATAATCAATATATTTTAGGAGGTCAAAAAATGAAAAAGTATCTTGCACTGCTTCTTGCTGTTATCATGGTTTTCGGCGCGCTTGCCGGCTGTTCCAACTCCGGTAAAACAGACCCTGCACCCGATACCGACCCTGATAACGAAGTCATCACTCCCCCCGAAACAGATGAAATGGACGCCTCCGGACTGAAGCTGGGCTTTATCCTTGGCTCACGTGAGCACGCCTTCTACGTTGCCATTGAGGATGGAATTAAAGCCGCCGCCGCAGACCTTGGATTCGAAGCTGTTGTTTTGGAATCCAATCTGGACGGAGCTGTTGCTTCAGAGCGCATCGAAACCCTTGTTGTTGACGGCTGCGACGCAATTTCCCTTTCCGTTAACGACCCCACCGGCAGTACCCCTGCCATAGAAGCTGCCGACACTGAAGGCGTTCCCATGTTCGCCTTTGACTGCACTTCTTCAGAGACAGACGTTATTAAGAGCTTTGTTGGCACAGATAACTATGAGGGCGGCGTTGTCGGCGGCGAAGCCATCATTAAGTATCTTGAGGACAACGACCTGACCGACGGGGCAATAATCGGAATAATCGGTTATCCCGAGCCCCAGTCCTGCATCGATCGTGAAGACGGCTGGTACAGCGTTGTAAACGAGTACAAAGACGAGTACAACCTTACAATTGTTAACCTCGGCAACTACAAGGGCGACGCTTCCACAGCTGAATCCCTTATGAATGACGCTCTCATTCAGTATCCCGACATGGCTGCCATCTTCACCGTTGGTGACCCCGCCTGTGTTGGCGCCCTTGCCGCAATCAAGGCTGCCGGTGCCAAAACAGTTATGATTGGCTTTGACGCAAACCCCGAAGCACATGAGGCAATCCTTGACCCCGAAAACGGCAAGATTTGGATTGCTGACGTTGCTCAGGACCCCTACCAGATCGGCTACAGCATTGCCGAGCAAATGGTTCAGTATTGCTTGAAGAACACTGTTGATGCAACCACCATACTGATTTCTCCCTATCTGGTGGATGCTTCCAACGCAGAAGTTAAATAAAATCTATACATAAGCACAAAAAGCACTCAGGAAGTGTCTGGGCCTTCGTCCGGGCACTTCCTGAAACAAATTGAACTGACAAGAACCGAGGAGTTTGCAATGAAACCGACATTACAGGCTATAAATATCTCCAAAACCTTCCCGGGTGTCAAAGCGCTGACAGATGTCACCGTAGACTTTTACCCCGGTGAGGTTCATGCGCTGCTGGGAGAAAACGGAGCGGGAAAATCTACTCTGATTAAAATTTTGTCAGGAGTCTACACGCCGTCGGAAGGACAGGTGCTTCTTGACGGGCGGGAAGTTAAATTTTCATCCCCCTATGACGCGATTTCCCACAAAATTGCCGTTATTCATCAGGAACTAAGTATTGCTCCGGATTTAACTGTTGCGGAAAATATCTTTTTAGGTTCGGAGCCAAAAAAGGGAAAATTCTTAGATAGATCCTTGATGAACGAGGTCTCCCAGGGAATTCTTGATGGCATGGGTGTGGGCAAAAATATCAAAGCCACCGATGTCGCCCGCAATTTAACCGCCGCCCAGCAGCAGATGGCCGAAATTGCCAAGGTTATTAACAGAAAGGCCCGAGTCGTCATCATGGACGAGCCAACTTCATCTCTATCCGAATTTGAAATTGCGGCGCTGTTCGCACAGATTAAAAAACTGCGTGACGATAAGGTGACCATCATTTACATCTCCCACCGAATGGCCGAAATTTTTGAAATTTGTGACAGAGCCACAGTGCTTATGGACGGCCGTTTGATAAAAACACAAATGGTGAAAGACAGCAGCGAGTCTGAACTTGTGGCCAGTATGGTTGGAAGAGAAATCGGAGACTACTACAACCGGCAGCAGCACACAAGGGGAGAAGAAATGGTTCGTGTTGAGGGCTTAACACGGAAAAAGGAATTTAAGGATATCAGCTTCACCGCTTATGCCGGAGAAATCCTTGGAATTTACGGACTTATCGGAGCAGGGCGCACAGAAACGGTGGAAACGATTTTTGGCGCTCGCGGCCAATACTCCGGAAAGGTCTTTGTTCACGGCAGGCAGGTTCATTTCAAAAGCCCCAAAGATGCCATCGAGCAGGGTATAGGAATGGTTACCGAGGATAGAAGGCTTACAGGGCTTATGCTGGGCAAAAGTGTAAAAGATAATATTGTGCTGCCCAGCATTCCCATGCATAAGAAAAGGTTCGGCTTTGCCAATAAGCCCTGGGAGGGGCAGGTGGCAGAGGAAATGAAAGAAAAGCTCTCGATTAAAACCCCATCCATCGAGACTATAATCGGCAATTTATCCGGCGGCAACCAGCAAAAGGTAATCTTGGGCAAATGGCTGATTGCCGACTCTGATATTTTAATTCTGGACGAGCCTACACGTGGAATAGACGTAAATGCGAAATCCGAATTTTACGTACTTATGAATGATTTTGTGGCAAAAGGCGGCTGCATAATCATGATTTCTTCTGAAATGACTGAAGTTATAGGCATCAGCGACCGTATTCTCGTAATGCACGAGGGCGGCTTAAAAGGAGAATTGACCGGTGCGGACATAAACGAACAAAGCATCATTAAACTAGCAAATGCCTAAGCGGCGGGCGCTATGAAAAGGAGTTCGGATTCATGGAAAAGATCGAAGGTACAATGAAGGTCGGCATTGGAAAAAGGATTGGCGCCTTCTCAAAGAAAAATGCAATTGTTATTGTCCTTGTCCTGCTTTGCGTAGGGTTTTCCATTGGCAACAGTGCTTTTTTAAAGCCCTCAAACCTAATAAACCTGACCACACAGATGGCAATTAACGCCATGTTAACCATAGGCATCACCTATGTTATTATCCTCGGCGGAATTGATATTTCCATCGGCTCCGTTGCGGCTTTGGCAGGTGTTGTGACAGCCTTGGCCTGTCGGGCCCTTCCGGCAGGTGTGTCTTTGGTTACAATGATTATTGTGCAGCTTGGCGTGGGCATCTCCGTAGGCGCGGGCTTCGGCGCCTTTAACGGTTTGATGGTTACAAAATTTAAGGTTGTCCCAATGATTGCCACCCTGGCATCTCTGACAATAGCCCGCGGTCTAAGCTACATATTCTCCGGCGGCACCTCTGTGTCGGGTCTTACCTCAGTTTACTCATGGCTTGGTTCGGCTCGTCTTTTTAAAACTGAGGCAAAGCCCACGGGATGGCTTCCAATTATCACCATTGTGGTCATTATATTTATTATAATAATGCACATATTACTTAGTAAAACTGTATTTGGCCGCCATGTATACGCCACAGGCTCTAACAGAAGCGTCGCCCACCTGAGCGGCATAAACACCCAAAAGGTCATCTTTCTCTGCTATATGATTTGCGGTGCTATGGCGGCTGTCGGCGGTGTTTTAAACTCCTCAAAGCTGCAAAACGGCCAACCGGGAGCTGCCGAAAGCTATGAGATGTTCGCCATTGCCTCAACGGTTATGGGAGGGACTTCCCTTTTAGGGGGCAGCGGCTCTGTCGCAAGGGCAATTTTAGGCTGTGCTGTTGTTGCCATTATTAACAACGGCATGAACCTTATGCATATTGACTCCTACTGGCAGAAGGTTGTTCTCGGCGTTATCATTCTTCTTGCTGTTGTGATGGACATGATGCAGAAGCAAAAGAGCAACTGATAACTATGATTTGGAAAACTGACCGTCTGGATATCTTCGCAAAAGACTGCTTTGAGGGTATGGTTCGCTCACGGCCTGATTTATGGCAGGGAGGCTACACCCAAAAAAACGCAGGTGTCTTAATCAAAAAAACACCTACGCCGGAGCGTTTCGCCGTGATAGTAAGCGGAGGCGCGGGCAACGGCCCCCTGTTTCCCGGCTATGTGGGGGAGGGTCTTGCAGATGCTGCCGCAATCGGCGGGCCATATTCGGCCCCCAATGCCTATGCAATTTATGAGGCGGGAAAGCTGCTTGGCAGGGAAAAAGGCGTTTTGCTGCTGTATAATAACTTTGCCGGCGATTATCTGAACAACGATATGGCAAAGGAATTGCTTGAAATGGAGGGCATTTATGTCGAATCCGTGGTTTCAAACGACGACATTGCCTCTGCCTTACAAGAGCCCAGAGAACATCGCAGCGGGCGCTCCGGAATTGCCCTTCTCATAAAGCTTGCGGGAGCCTATGCAAAGGCCGGACTGGAGCTGTCTAAGGCGGCGGAGCTTTTGCGCTATGCCAACACACGCCTTGGAACCCTAAGCCTGCATTTAAATGGGGACCAAACGCAAATTGCCTACGGAGCTGGCTTTTCCGGCGAACCTCCCATAAGGCTTGAAACCCATATGGATATGGAACGCTCTGCCAGAGAGGTTTCTGAAATGCTTTTAGAGGACTTGGCACCAAAAGAGGATGAAACCCTTTTCCTTCTTGTCAACAGGCTTCGCCTGACAAGCTATGCCGACGGATATATTATGGCAAACCTTTTAAGTAAAGAACTTTCTCTTGTTAGGACAGTTGAGCAGCTTAGAGTGGCGCCTTTTTCCAACATTATGGATGTTTACGGGTTTGACTTTAGTCTTCTGTGTATGAATCGAGATACTGCCAAATACATGGATTGTGTTTTGCAATCAGATTGCTTCACAATATAGGAGTGGTAAACATTGTTTCCAGAAGAAAGACAACAAAAAATTTACAAAATTGTGACCCAGCGGCGCTCCGTTAAAGTAAGCGATTTGAGCAATGAACTGGAAATCTCAGAGGCAACAATTCGCCGTGACCTAGAGGAGCTGCAAAAACAAAAGCGCATTATCCGAACCCACGGAGGGGCAATGTCTGCCTATTTTGTGGGTAAGGCAGTCACATCTTCAGAGCTTTTGTATAAAGACTCCGAGCTAAAGCAGCAAATTGCCAAGGCCGCCTATGACATGATAGATGACCACGACACTTTGCTTATGGATACTTCAAGCACCGTACACGAGCTTATTAAGCTTATTGCCGGCGGCACAAAAAGCAATCTGCGTGTTATTACAACCTCCCTCATGGCAATTCAGGCCTTATCCAAAAGCAGAAATTGCAATGTGCAGCTTGTAGGCGGCGATGTGAATTATGAGCACCAAACCTGCGAAGGCTCTGTTGCCTGCCGTTTTATTCGGGATATCCGTGTGGATAAGTGCTTTATCGGCATTAATGGCATTGATGAAGCCCATGGTTTTTCAACTCCCCGATATGCGGATGCAGACATTAAAAGCCATATGATTGAATCATCCAATTGCAGCATTTTGCTGGCAGACCATACGAAAGTCGGAAAAACCTATCTTGCGAAAATCACCAATCCGGACTGCCTTATTACTGACAGTCGGGAAATGGACTTTTCTTATGAAATGCTTGGTGATGGTGTAGACGTGATTTTTGCAAAAGAGCGTCTGCCGGCGCAAGAGCCGAAATCAGAAGTGATATGAAAGAAATCAGCAGCCAAAATCTTCAAGCTGCCCTGCTGCACGTATGTGAGCTTATCATTAAAAGTGAACCTATGTTAACAGAGCTTGACTCGACAATCGGAGATGGTGACCACGGGTTTGGTATGCGTGATGGATTTACCGAGCTTCGGCAGGTGCTTGAAACCCAAAGCTTTGCGTCTCCATACGAATTGGCCATTACAAGCGGAATAACCTTGGTTAAGGCTATGGGCGGCGCCTCCGGTGTTATTTTCGGCACACTTTTCATAGGCGGACATGAGGCCTTGGTTTCGCCGGAAGGGCACCATCTTTCGTCTATGGATGCCGATACAATACGCAGCTATTTTAAACTTAGCGCCCAGAGCATTGCAAGACGGGGCCGCACAAAGCCCAATGACCGCACCATGCTTGACGCACTTTTATACGCTGTGGATGCTATGGAAAAAACGAAGACCACAGACGTTAAAGAGCTTCTTAAAAGTGCTTGGGAAGGGGCCTGCCTTGGAGCAGAGGCCACAAAGCAAATGCGCCCTCAAATAGGCAGGGCTAAAAATTTTCGTGACAAGGCTCTTGGCTATCCCGACCCCGGTGCTGTATCCACAGCTATTATTTTCAAAGGCTTGTATGAAGGAGTATCATCTATCCAAACCAATCAATAAGTGAAGAAGGTTATTAAAATGGCATTTGTAAAAGTAAGCGATATATTAAAGATGGCAGACAGGGCCCACACTTCCGCCATGGCCTTTAACTGTGTCGATTTCAATACGGCTCATTCGGTAATAGCGGCTGCAGAGAAGCTGCAAAAGCCGGTAATTGTTATGCTCTATCCCGGCCACTGCATAGATTCCCGCTGGACAACACCGGCGGCCTTTGCGCCAATGGTTATTTCCGAGGCAAATAAGGTCAAGGTTCCCATTGCCCTGCACATGGACCACTGCAGCGACTTTGAATATATTAAAGCTGCCATTGACAGCGGCTTTACCTCAGTTATGTATGACGGCTCTATGCTGCCTGTTGAGGAAAACCTGAAAAACACAAAGATGGTTGTGGACTATGCCCACGCCAGAGGTGTTGAAGTTGAAGCGGAGCTTGGCTGGGTTGGTTTTGCCGACAATGAAAAGGACCAAAGCAATACTGATATGTACACAAGCCCAGAAACTGCAAAAAGGTTTTGCGATGAAACCCGCTGTGACAGCGTGGCAGTTGCCATAGGCAGCGCCCACGGCTATTATAACAAAACTCCGAAGCTGGACTTAGACCGGCTGCAGCAGATAAATGCCGCAACCGACACTCCTCTTGTCCTCCACGGCGGCTCCGGAATTCCCGATGACCAGCTGGAAAAGGCCTTTACAATGGGGATTAACAAATTTAACGTAGGAACGGAGTTTTTAGGGCTTTATTTCAAGACGGTGGTGGAATATGCCGAGGCAAACAAGCACGACTCCAAGCACATTATTTTGGATATGGCAATTCCTGTGCAGGAGGCACTGATGGCCTACCTCCATCAGAAAATGCAGCTTTCAAAAATGTAAATTGTGAATGCCGGACTGACTGCTCAGTTGGTTCGGCATTTTCTAAACCGGAGGTATAATAAATTATGAATATAGCCTGTGTCGGGGAAATGGTGATAGACTTTTTACCCGGTGATGGGGAGGGCGTATATATCCGCAAGCCGGGGGGCGCCCCTGCCAATGTGGCGGTTGCCGTGGCAAGAAACGGCCTTAAAGCCGGTTTTTGCGGCTGCCTTGGAAATGACGACTTTGGCAGGTTTTTATTAAAAACTCTTGAGGATAACAAGGTGGCGGTTTTAAGGCCCCGGCTTTTGGACGAGGCCATTACCACCATGGCCTTTGTAAGCTTAGACCAAAATAACGAGCGCAGCTTCACCTTTGCAAGAAAGCCGGGAGCAGACCAGTTTTTAAACAAAGAGGATATTGACAGGGGCAAAGTATCCCAAGGGGATATAATTCATGCAGGCTCCTGCTCCCTGTCTAAGCCGCCGGCCTCGGATGCCACAGTCTATGCCATGGAGTGCGCCAAGAAAAATGGAAAGCTTGTAAGCTTTGATATAAACTACCGCAATCTCATGTGGGATGATGACAGGCAATCCTGCTGCAAGGCAGTGCAGGACATATTGCCTTTGGTGGACTTTTTAAAGCTGTCTGAAGAAGAAAGGGATATGCTGGGCACGCAGCCTTCCAAGGCTGGGGAAACCTATGGCATCGCTGTTGTTGTGGAGTCTTTGGGTGCTGATGGGGCCTGCTGTTATTGGAAGGGAAAGCGCCTAGCCGTTGCCGGCAGAAAGGCAGACTGTGTTGACAGCACAGGGGCGGGCGACGCTTTTTGGGGAGGCTTTCTTTCCTGTCTGCTGCGGGCCAAGGTGAAAACAACAGATGATCTAACAGAGCCGCTTTTGCAAAAGGCGCTGGAATACGGCAATGTGGCAGGCTGGCTTTGTGTTCAGAAAAAAGGAGCCATGGAGTCTCTGCCTACCATAGAGGAAATTGAAGCCATTTTGGAGGTTTTGCATGAATAAAGAAATTTGGGATAAGCCCTGTATCATTTCACCCTCCCTTATAACTCTGGATTTGTGTAATCTGGAAAGCCAGATTCGTGAGCTGGAAGATTCGGGCATTGAAATGCTGCACGTGGATTTGCTGGACGGCTATTTCAGTCCCAGTATGCCTATTGGCCTTGATGTAATCCGCCAGCTGCGAAAAAAAACCTCCTTGGAGTTTGATGTGCATTTAATGGCAAATTCCCACGATTTTTTTGTGGATGAGCTTCTGGATATAGGAGTACAGCAGCTTGTGTTTCATGGAGAGTGCGAGCCTCATATTGACAATAGGCTTAATATGATTCGAGCACGCAAAGTTCGAACAGGCCTTGCAATGCGACCTGCCACATCTTTAGAAAGCCTTGATTATGTTTTGGAAAAGTGCGATACCATACTGCTTATGCTGATTAATCCGGGCTATGCCGGCAGCAAGGCAGAAAAGCAGGTGGAATATGCCGACCGAAAAATACGAGAGCTTAGAAGCCTGATAACAGAGCGTGGCCTTGAAACAAAAATCGAAATTGACGGCCGTGTTTCTCCGCAAAACATTATGGATTACGGCGGCGGCCTTGTGGACATTTTTGTTGCCGGAAGCACCTGCATACAGCGGGATAATATTGCGGAAAGTGTTAAAAAACTATTTGAGCTGCGCAAGGGGCTTATTGGAGGCGATGAGCATGAAAGAGCCTAGTTACGATGAAATCCGTGATTTGGTGCTGGGGGAGCTGGGCTTGTCTTTAGCTGCCGTTGGGGAGGAAGAAATTGAGGAATTAATCGACATTGTTTTAAGCGCCCGAAAGGTGTTTTTCGTAGGTGTTGGAAGGGTTATGCTGTCTTTGCAGGCCATTGCAAAGCGCTGGGCCCATCTTGGCATAGGCACCCACCTTGTAGGGGAAATCACAGAGCCTGCCATTACAAAGGATGATGTTTTAATTGTTGGCTCCGGCTCGGGAACCACCTTTTTTCCGGCGGGAATTGCACAAATTGCCCATAAGCATGGGGCAAAAATTGTCCATATAGGCTCAAACCCCAACAGCGGACTTAAAGATATTGCCTGCCTTATGGTACGCATTCCCGTGCGCACAAAATATTATCTGGAGGACGAAATTGACTCCAAGCAGCCTATGACCAGCCTTTTTGAACAGAGCCTTTTGCTCTTGGGCGACATTGTTGCAAAGATGATTATAGAGCGGCGCAATCTCGATATGAAAGAGCTTTGGCAGCACCATGCCAATTTGGAATAGGGTCTGATAAAAAAGTTTGACATGATTGAGTATTGTATAAACCGCAGCAAAAAAGCGCCATAAAAAACAGCCTTAGAGCTTAAGGCTGTGCAAGTATAAAGTTAGGAGATAAAATCATATGAAACGCTCAGAAATTAATGCTGTTATAAAAAAATTTGAAGCTCTTATGGAAAAATACAGCTTTGCTCTGCCGCCTTTTCTCTCCTTTACTCCTGAGGACTGGCAGACAAAGGGACATGAATACGACGAAATCCGTGATAATATGCTGGGCTGGGACGTAACAGACTACGGCCTAGGCAACTTTGACACTTTGGGCCTTGCTCTTATCACCCTTCGAAACGGCAATGTGAAAAACCCGAAGTACACAAAGACCTATGCGGAAAAGATTATGATGTGTGACGAGGGTCAGGTTTCCCCCATGCATTTTCATTGGACAAAGATGGAGGATATCATTAACAGGGGCGGAAACGATATTATCTATAAGCTCTATAACGCAGACCGTGAAACGGAAGGTCTTGCCGATACGGATGTGGAGATTTTTCAGGACGGCCGCCGTTATACGGTGCCTGCAGGTCATGAGGTTGTCCTTCGCCCCGGGGAGAGCCTCACCTTATACCCCTATTGCTATCATGAGTTTGTGATTCCCAAAAACGGCAGGGGGCCTGCCCTGATTGGGGAGGTTTCCATGTGCAACGACGACAACACAGACAACCGTTTTCTGGATTTTCTAGGCCGCTTCCCCACAATTGAGGAGGACGAGCCGCCATATAGGCTGCTTTGCACGGAATATCCTGCCGTAAAATAGCTATGAAAAAGATATTAAATTACGGTTCTTTAAATATTGACATGGTTTTTTCCGTGGAGGATTTTGTAAGAGCGGGAGAGACTGTATCAGCAAAGGAAGTGAATATTTTCTCCGGGGGAAAGGGCTTAAACCAATCCATTGCAATAAGCCGTGCCGGAGCAAAGGTCTGGCATCTGGGAAAAGTGGGAGCAGACGGTGTTTGGCTTTCCGAGCTTTTAAAGGAAAACGGGGTAAACACAGACTTTGTAAGCACAGGCGGTTCCCTTACAGGCACAGCAATGATACAGGTTTCCCAACAAGGGGATAATTGCATCATAATCAATCACGGGGCCAACGGGGAAAACACGGTGCAGGAATTAGACTTTGCCCTTTCCGGCTTTGGGAAAGGGGACATTTTCCTTGTCCAAAATGAAACAAACGAGCCGGAAGCCGCCATTGATGCCGCCATAAAAAAAGGTATGGAAGTTGCGCTAAATCCTTCCCCTATAGACGAAAACATTAAGAAAATAAATCTGGAGAAAATCACATATTTATTTTTAAACGAAATTGAAGGCGAGGCCCTATCGGGGGAAACAGAGCCAAAAAAAATATGCGCTGCCCTGCTGGAGAGATACGGCAGGCTGAAAATAGTGCTGACCCTTGGGGAAAAGGGCGTGCTTTATAAAGACGCAGACAGGGAAATTTATGAAAAGGCAGTACCTGTGAAGGCCCTTGACACAACAGCGGCAGGAGACACCTTTACGGGATACTTTCTGGCTGAAATGGTTCTTACAGGCAAGGTTGAAAGGGCGCTGAAGCAGGCGGTAATTGCCTCTTCAATAACGGTTTCACGCAGGGGTGCTGCAAAATCAATCCCCATTAGGCAGGAAGTATGCACTTTCGAAGCTAAGCTGTAATCAGAAAAAGGACTGAATCATTAATGATGCGGTCCTTTCTTTTTCCGCTTAATAAAAATATAAGCTCCTCTCGCTCATGGCTTTTTAAGAGCCATGGAGTTTGAGGAGCTTATATAAAAGGTCTATAGGTTTTTGCGGCTTAGAATGTTTCTAAAAATGCCGGGGTCTTTTAGCTTTTCTTACATGGTTTCGGAAAGGGTGGCCTGAATAAGGCCATTATTATCAAGCTTTGAAAGCTCCTTGACCTTTTCCATGTCAAGCTCTGCCGCCTTGGCAAAACGCTCGCCGTATTCGGGGTCTGCCAGATAGCAGTGGACAGCGTGGCGGTATTTGATGTTTATAGTGCAAGGGGCAATATCTGCCGCTGTGTTTGCGATGAGTATTTCTTTTTTATCCTCGGCTAAAATCCGCCAGAGGTTGCCGCCGGCACGGAAGTTATCATCTGAGGGATCATCCTTGGGGTCATAGCGCCAAATGGCACCTGTTATATCCATGGGGGGCTCGGAAACTTCGGGCTGGGCCGTCCAATAGCCATAGCTGTTGGGGGTATAAGCGGGAGCGCCGCCGTAGTTTCCGTCTGTGCGCATGGCACCGTCTCTGTGGTATTCATTGACCTCAACCTTGGCGCGGTTTACGGGGATGTGGTTGTGGTTCACACCCAAGCGGTAACGCTGGGCGTCACCATAGGAAAAGAGCCTGCCCTGAAGGAAACGGTCCGGGCTAAAGCCTATGCCAGGCACCACATGGGCGGGGGTAAAGGCAGCCTGCTCAACTTCCGCAAAGAAGTTTTCCGGATTGCGGTTTAGTTCGAGAACGCCCACTTCAATCAGGGGATACTCGCCGTGGCGCCAGATTTTGGTGATGTCAAAGGGGTTCTCATAGTGATTTTTGGCCTGTTCCTCGGTCATAATTTGAACATAGAGAGTCCATTTGGGGAAGTCGCCCTTTTCAATGGCGTCATAGAGGTCCTTGCCGTGATATTCCCTGTCCATTCCGTTGATTTTACAAGCTTCCTCATTACTTAGGTTCTTGATGCCCTGCTGGGTTTTAAAGTGGAACTTGCACCAGAAACGCTCGTTCTTTTCGTTATAGAAGGAGTAGGTGTGCTCTCCGAAAAAGTGCATATTGCGGAAGGAGGCGGGGATGCCCCTATCGCTCATAACTATGGTGCGCTGGTGGAAGCTTTCGGGCAGAAGGGTCCAATAGTCCCAGTTGTTCTGGGCGCTGCGCCTGCCTGTGCGGGGGTCACGCTTAACAGCACGGTTAAGATCGGAGAAATTATGTACGTCCCTTATGAAGAAGGTAGGCGTGTTGTTGCCCACTAAGTCCCAGTTGCCCTCTTCGGTGTAAAACTTTGTGGCAACGCCTCTAATGTCACGCTCGCAGTCTGCCGCGCCCCGCTCTCCCGCAACGGTGGAAAAACGGGTGAAGGTCTCTGTAACGGCACCGGGCAAAAGAACCTTTGCCTTGGTGTATTGGCTGATGTCGTGGGTGACGGTGAAGGTGCCGTAAGCACCCCAGCCTTTGGCGTGCATCCGGCGCTCGGGGATAACCTCACGGTTGAAATGGGCCATTTTTTCCATCATCCAAACGTCTTGCATGACCACAGGACCTCTGGGGCCTGCTGTGATGGCGTTTTCGTTGTCGGCAACCGGTGCGCCGACCTCATTGGTTAATTTCTTATACTCGCTCATAGGTAGCTCCTTTCTGTTTTGTATTATTTTTATCGTAAAGGATAAGGCAGTCCTCTATAAAGATATAAAGCTTGCCAGCATCCAAAGATACACACAGGTTTTTGGAAGCATAAACATACCGACCTTTGGGTTTTTGTTTGCCCAGAGTACCACGGGCAGATAAAAAGCAAAGCTTAAAAGTATACTAAGCCACATAAGGGAAAGCCCCGAAAGGGCGGTTCTATTCATATAAAACAGGGCGGAAACAAAAAGGCCCAAAAGGAAAAAGGGAATGTTCCGCAAAATCCCCCAAGACAGGGGCGGATAGCGCTTTTGCCAGCCGTTTTGGGGTAAAAGACAGAGAAAAATCCGTAGAGCGGCAAGACCGTAGACTAGATAAGTTAAGCCCTTGGCAGGTCTTTCGGAAAAAAGGGAAAGCCCCAGCTGCCAGAGCAAAAGGTAAAAGACCGTCATGGAAATTGAGGTAATCTGCTTACCCCTGCCAAGAGCAGGCCTGAGCTTTTCCTCATCTTTGCCTGCTATGACAGCCATTCGGGGAATAAGGTGAAAGGCGTCGCCCCCCACAAGCACCAAGGCCATAGCTCCCCCAAGACAGCGGGCAGTTCCGCCGCCTGTGAGCAGCAGATAGAGGCCAAGGCCCAGAGCAGCCATTAAATACAGCCCGTCAAAAACTCCTTCGAATATACCAAAAACCCGTTTCATTTGTTATTCTTCCTTTTCTTTTTCTCTCGGCCTGGCCATCCAGAGAATATGGATTGTCACAGCGGTGCCGACTGCCGCAAGCAAAAGGCAGAGCCAAGGCGATTTTAGCAGAATCATAGATAGCAGAAGCATACCCCAAAGGAAACTAAGGCTTTGGATTACAATTTTTCGGGAAAGCCCCCTACGGCTAGTGTAGTTTTCGATATGGTCTTTAAAAAAGGGCAGCCGCAAAAGCCAGACACGCAGACGGGGGCTGGAAGAAAAACAGGCGGCAGAGGCTAAAACAAAGGGCGTTGTAGGCCAAATGGGGAGAAAAAGCCCAATGGCGCCCATTGCCAGAGATAAAAAGCCAAGCCCCGTCAGCAGAATGATTTTAAGGCGCATATAGGCAGCTCCTTCCAAAAGGCATAAAACTAAACTAACAGGAAACGTTATTAATAGGATGCTATAAAATAAAAGCCCTTGTCAATAGCTAATCAGGTTTTTAAAAATATTTCAAGTTTTCTTTGAAAGTATTTGCCGAAATGAGACCTAATCTCTTTTATCTTTTAGGAAAAGTGATAAAATAAGAAAAATAAAACTGCGGGAAGGCAAGGTTAAGGCCTTTTTGCGGATGAGGAGGGGCAAGATGAAAAAAACCCTGATTCTTATGACTCTGTTAATATTTTTATTAGCAGGATGCACAGGAGGTTCACAAATGGTTAAAACCGGCTATACAACAATTTCTGCCGCCGAGGCAAAGACCATCATAGACGAAAATGAGGAAGCGCTGATTTTAGATGTGCGCACACCGGATGAGTTTGCGTATGGGCATTTGGAAAATGCGCTTTTAATCCCCGATTATGAGTTGGATTCTCGGGCCCAGGACGAGCTTACAGACAAAGACGCTTTGATTTTGGTCTATTGCCGCAGCGGAGTGCGCAGCGCGGCAGCAGCGGAAAACCTTGCCGCAATGGGCTACACAAATGTTTATGACATGGGTGGGATTATAGATTGGCCCTATGAGACGATAAGCTGAAAAGAGTCGTTTCCGGCTCTTGTTAAAACTTCATATCAGAATCATTATATGAGCCGTCCGCTGTAAGCTGTGCGGTGAAAAAGAGGAATCAGATTTTTTAGTCTGATTCCTCTTTTTTTTAAAACAGAAAACCTTGGTCTAAAAAACAAGAACCTCGTATCCGTCTTCCATATATGGCCGCATTCCGGCGTGGCCGTTCATATCATTTAACAGGGGCAGCTTAAGCTTTTCAATATCTTCCTTCACACCAAGAGTGTGAGAGCAGGCAAGGCAGACACCGGCAACAAGACCTTTATCTAAAGCTTTTTTATAAAGAGGATTTTCCTCTCCGGCAAGTTCAGGCGGCAGCTTCACGGCCTCCCCTTCAAAGATAATCTTCACTTCGTTTCCGGCTTCTTTTAAGTCTAAAGCATTGAGAAGCACATGAACAAAGCACATTTTTTTACCGTTCATTGCGTAAAATAAGTATTTTTTCATTGACAGCACTCCTTTTTATTGTATTCGCCGCTAAAAAGCCGATATCAGGCATTCCGGCCTTATATAGCGGAGAAAACTTGCCCCATCTTAACCTGCCGAAGCAGTTAAAACTATCGGCTTATGACTGCAATTGCTGAT
>CAZTXG010000021.1:0-29171 GCA_964617335.1 uncultured Oscillospiraceae bacterium | reverse complement strand
GCAACATTCCGTAAAGCACCTTCGCCTCGGCGGAGATGCTTCGAAATCGGTCATCGGCGAACAAGACCTTCGGTATTCGGTAGAATGAAAACTGTTCTGCCAGACCTCCATAAAAGCAACCCGGCATCCTATATCTCGCACTCCTTAGGCAGGTCCACTGAGCGTATAGCATCTTTTGCACACCATCCGATGCAGGGAGAACCGCGATTATAAGAACAGCTAGCACACTCGGAAACGGTAACTGTCGGCTGTGGCAGAGTCAGTTTGTTCGACGGCGTTTATAGCCTTTCATTCGGACACCACCAGTATTCATTTGCTGAGGGAAAAAAAGCGCGTCTACCAGCCTGCGTAGGCGTGATAGACGCACTATGTACTTTCTACAATTACTTTTTAATTTATAATGAATGCAGAGCGCCTGACAGACTAAGCCAATCAAGCGCTCTGCGTTTTTGCTGCCTGAGGCAGTTTATGCAAGTTTTGCTTAATTGTCAGGCCCTCGTTCACAAAAGCCACGCTCACTGCCGTCCAATTTCATTTTCGATATACGGAAGTTCTCGTCATTATTACAAAAGAACAGCCACTCGCCGGCAGCACTTACATCAAAACAATGACCTTCCGTTACATTTTCCAGGCCGCTTCCGTCGGTTCTTAGTCTATACATACCGTTTACAGAGTCCATTCGCGGCTTTGACAGCAGGTAAATCCAGCCATCTGCCGCGCTGCAAAGCTGCACGTCTCTGCTATATATCTCCTGACGCCCTGTTCCGTCCAAGGCCATTTTATCAAGCCCGTAGGGCAGCTTATCCCAATCCAGAAAATAGATATAACCCTCATAGATTAAGAAGTCCGACACCTTCGCATCTGATACCTGTGCAGTTTCGCTCCCATCCAGTGCGGTTTTCCAGAGATATTTGCAGCTATTGTCCTGGGCGTAACGCAGATAATAAAGCCAGTCGCCGTCAATAATGAAGCTTGTATAAAAATCTCCGCTGACATCCTTCGCAAGGAGCTTTGTCTCTGTTCCGTCGGCCTGCATCCGATAGATGCAGCTGTCATCGGAATAGTAAAGCCATTCGTCCGCCACACAAAGCAAAGGTAGCCAGCACTCTTTAATAAGCTTTGGCTGACCGCCGTCTATGGGCATAACGTAGATGCCGTCCCAGTCGGAGAAAAACAGGCGATCGCCGCTGACGTTGAGGGATTTAAAGCTGCCCTCTGTAAGCATTTGGGCATTGCCTCCGTCAGGGTCGGCACGCCAGATGTTGCCGCCGTTCTGCCGGTCGGCAAAATACAAAACCCCGTCGCTGAAAACAGCGTATCCCTCATTGCAGATATTAATATCGGAATTACCCATGCCCTCCATGGGCGCAAGTTCCGGTGTTGGACTCTTTTGCTCAGCTATTTCATAATCCGGCAAGGCCCTTTCTTCTGTTTTATCCGGAGAAAATTCATGAGAAAGGGGTGAGAATGCGGTGGGGTTTTTCGGCGCACACCCGACAAATGTGCCGAAAAGCAGAAGCACAGCTAGCAAAACAGTTGTTTTTTTCATAGAAAAATCTCCTTTTTTCGTTCCTCGTCAATATAAGCAGCGGGTATTTGCAATGGCGGCAGGTTTTTTACATTATATCACATAAGTTTTCATATGAAGTCAGTCATCTATAGGCTGACCATTCGTATTAGTAGTTGGCAGGGCCATCTTGCCCTGATATGGTGCAGGTCATTGTGCCTGCCATAACTCCTTCCTCCGTAACCATTCCTGAAAAGTTTGCGCTTGCTACTAACACAAAATCTATGGCAATAAGCTCTTCGGTTTCAGGCGGACATAAATATAATATTTTAATGCCAGGGCAGTGGCTTCATTCGCTATTTGCGAGACTTCTGATTCCGCTTACCACTCTATTATGACGGGCATCATTTCCTATATTTCCTCGGATTTGGGTTTAGCGCAGAACGAAAGGTCAAGGGGCATAGCTGCTGCCAAAAATAAGGGCAAAAAACGCCCGATAGTTTTTGTGCCCTTTGATTTTTGATAAAGACTGTTTTTCATTTTCCTTTCTTCCCCTTGTATTGTAAGGTCGGTGTAATTCCTGTTTCATAGCGGAATTTCTCCGCAATTTCCTCCAGCTGTACCGAATCGATTGCTGGGCGCAGCAGACGAATATTATGTGTCCGCTTTTCCGTTCCATAGGTGAAGGAAATAAAATCGTCTCCAATTTCCGCAGCCCTAATCCTGATGCCGTCTTGGTTGAACTTAATGACCTTTCCGTTTAGCAAAATGCCAAAATATGAGATGACCACCTGGGTGCTTTCAGCGTTTGACCTTTGTCTGGTTTCAGCAGACAGCTCGCTGATAACAGCGGTGCGTATGTGCAGAATTGGATTTTCCTCAATAAGCCGTGCAATTTTCAGTTTGCTGAACTCTCTTATCCAGAACCCCGCCGAAACCGCGCTTAAAATTACAAGAACTGCCAGAAATATCTGCCCTCGGATTTCAGACAGGTCTTCTCCAAGTGCAAGAAACAAAAAAACCGTCAGTATGCCAAAGCAGGTTAGAGCGGCCAAAACGAAGTTTTTCCTTTGAATCTCCTTCAAACCAAATTCCCTCCTTTTCCGGCAAGAGCATATCTGTTAGTAACAGCATAGCAAAAACGTAACCATAAAAAACCACCCATTCGGGTAGTCCATATAAAAAAGCCCCCACCTTTTTCGGGTAGGGGGCTAAATTAATACCTTTTTCAAGGAAAATCATCCAGGAAGGGACTGATACTTTTCCCTATCACAGGGGGTCATAAATTAATGCCGTCATATTTTGGGGACAAGTCAAATAGACTGAAAACGGGGGTGAGCATATGAAGGAAACAGCCACACAGGAATTTAACAGAGCCGCAAGACTTTTGCCTTCAAGCCTAAGGGCGGCGGTTCTCCAGCTGCCCACAGCAGTTGCGGCAAAGGTGGAGGAAATACGGCTGCGTGCCGGACAAAAACCAAGCGCCGTAGTTGGGGATGTTGAAATTAACATACTGCCGGAATACAGGGTTAAGCCCTCGGACCTCCAGCTCGTTTTAGAAATTGCCACGAGGGCCTCTGTACATTCCTATGCGGATAATATAAGAATGGGCTTTGTAAGCGCCGAGGGCGGCTGCCGCCTAGGGCTTTGCGGAATTGCCGCAACGGAAAACGGCAGAGTTACAGCCCTGCGGCGGCTTTCCTCTGTTTGCATACGGATACCCCATGAAAAAAAGGGCTGCGCCGACACTGTTTTTGAAAGGCTTGTTGGCGAAGGCTTTGAGTCTACCATAATCGTTTCTCCGCCGGGAGGGGGAAAAACAACGCTTTTGCGGGAGCTTGTGCGCAAGCTTTCGGAGTTTGGAAAAAGAGTTTGCCTTGTTGACGAGAGAAACGAGGTTGCTGGAACCTTTGAGGGGGAAAGCTGCTTTGACCTTGGGGAAAAAACCGATATTTTAACGGGAGCGCCCAAGGCCGAGGGAGTATTTATGCTGCTGCGCTCCATGGCCCCCCAGATTATTGCCTTTGACGAAATAAGTTCACCTGCCGACATAGAAGCGGTGCAGCTTTCCGCAAACTGCGGGGTTAAGCTTTTGGTTACTGCCCACGGAAACGGCATAGAGGATTTAAAGGGCAGGACTCTTTACAGGAGGCTTCTTGAAGGGGGCATTTTCCGAAGGGCTGTGATAATCGAAAACAATGAAGGCATAAGAAACTATAAGGTGGAGGAGCTGATGTGAAGCTAACTGGCGCTTTGTTAGTTGTTATTGCCTGCACAGCATACGGCCTTGAAAAAGCAGCGGGGCTATATAAGCGCCGCCGCACCCTGGCGGAATTTTTGGATGCCCTTCGCTTTTTGGAGGCGGAGCTTTTAAATAATGCCCGCCCGCTGCCGGAAATTTTTTATGAGCTTTCGAGGCAGGCCGGCAAAGAGGTCAGGGGGTTTTTTACATATTTATCTGAAAATATGCCCCGTCTGGGGGAGGAGAGTCTAAGTCAGCTTTGGTGCGACAGGTTAAACTCCGACAGGCAGCTTTCCCTTTCCGGCATACAAAGGCAGGAGCTTTTAAGACCTGCCATGGTTCTTGGAAAATTTATGGGACAGGAGCAGGCAAAGGCAATTGAAAGCACCATAAGCCGCCTTGAGCCGGAGCTTTTAAAAGCTACGGAGGAAGCAAAAAGCGGCCTTAGACTATATACGGGGCTGGGGCTTACAGCAGGGCTTATGCTGGCGGCGGTGATAATCTAAAAATCTGTTTTAAGGGAAAAACCATGCTTATTAACCTGAGAAAAGGGAGGCTTATATGGACGTTGGGCTGATATTTAAAATTGCTGCCGTGGGCATTTTGGTTGCTGTTTTAAACATACTGCTGTCTCGCTCCGGCAGGGATGACCAGGCTTTGATGGTAACTTTGGCTGCGCTGGTTGTGGTGCTTGCTTTGGTGGTTCAGGAAATCAGCGACCTGTTCGAGCTTATAAAAACTCTCTTTGGACTATAGCTATGGACATTATCATAAAAGCCCTTGTTGTGGGTATCTGCGCCTCTATTTTGACACTGCTGATTAAGAAAACAAACCCTGAAATCAGCACAGTTTTAGCTCTTTGCGCCTGTGCATTTATAGGGGGACTTGCTGTCAAGGTTTTTTCGTCGGTCTATGAAGTTTTAAAGCTTGTGGAGGCAGACACGGGAATTTCCTCGGCCTATACAACGCCCATTATAAAATGCACGGGAATCGGGATAGCGGCAAAGCTTGGAGCCGAGGTCTGTAAAGATTCGGGACAGGCGGCCCTTGGCACAAGCATTGAAATTTGCGGGGCCTGCTGCGCTCTTTATGTTGCCCTGCCCCTTGTAAAAACCCTTTTGCGAATGATAGGTGAACTGACATGAAAAAAGCTTTTAAAATCTCTCTTTGCCTTTTTTGCCTGCTTATTTTTTCCGGCATAGCAAAGGCGGAGGAATATAAGGTTGAGCCGCCGGAAGTGGAGACTGCAAGTCAATATACAGAAAAGCTTGACTCTGCCCTTGACGAAGAGACGAAAAGCATTTTCTCCGGCCTTGACCCCACAGACCCACAAATGGGCGAGGAGGGCTTAAGCCGTATTTTTGCGGTGATGAAGGAAAAGTTTTTTTCAATCTTCAAAAGGGCCCTTGCCTCTGGCTTAAAGATGCTGACCATTGTAATACTGGGTGCTGCCTGCACTTCGGCTTTAGAGGAGGGAACCGCCAGAGATACAGTGTCTTTTTGCTCTGCAATTGCAGTTTCTGCCATTGCCATAAGCGAGGTAAACGCTTTTTTCACTCTGGGTACAGACACCTTGCACAGGCTGTCGGATTTTTCAAAGGTGCTGCTGCCTATGATGTGCACAGCGGCGGCAAGCGCCGGAGCCATCACCTCCGCCGCCGCAAAATACGCCGCCACGGCCCTTTTTATGGATATTATCATGACCATAGGCACAAATATTATAATGCCCCTTGTAAGTCTTTACCTAGGCACGGTGATTGCCTCTGCCGCCTTGGGGAAAGACACATTGGAAAGGGTTTCAAACTTTCTTAAATGGGGCTGCACCACAGCACTGACTCTTTTGATGACAGGCTTTACAGCCTATCTCGGCATCTCCGGCCTTGTTTCCACCAAGGCTGATGAGCTTACAGTGAAGCTTACAAAGTCTGCTATGAGCAGTATGCTGCCGGTGGTGGGGGGCATTTTATCTGATGCCGCGGAAACGGTTGTGGCCGGAGCGGGGCTTATAAGGAATCTTATCGGAGTTTTCGGTTTTCTTGCCGTTGCCGCCCTTTGCATAACGCCATTTATAAACCTTGGCACCCATTATCTGGTTTACAAGGCTGCGGCGGCGATTTCAGAAGCCATAGCGGATAAGCGTATGGGAAGGCTTATTTCCGGAGTTGGGGCTGCCTTCGGAATGGTTTTGGCTCTTGTGGGGGCAAGCGGGCTTATGCTGTTTTTCTCCGTAATTTCCAGTATGAAGGCGGTGGGCATGGCATGAGTGCGTTTTTGGGAGACTGGGTGAAAGCCATAGCAGGGGCGGCAATTATCTGCGGAGCGGCTATTTCCATAACCCCTAAGGGGAGTGTGAAAAATGTTTTAAAGCTTATCTGCGGACTGGTTCTTGTCTGCTCTATGGCGGGGCCTTTAATAAACCCCTCTGGGGAGCTGCTGTCCATGAGTGTATCGGAATACAGGCAGAAGGCAAAGGAGATAGCAGGACAGGGGGAAGACGAAACAAACAGTTTAAACAGAAGTCTCATAGAAGAAGAAATATCTGCATATATATCAGACAAAGCTCTGGATATGGGAGAGAGCGTCCAAAGTGTCTCGGTTTCCATGAACTGGAGCAATGAGGGCTTTTGGTATCCTGCCTTTATCATAATTGAAGGCGACGTGAGCGAAACGGGGAAAAAGCGGCTGGAATCATTAATCGAAGGGGAAATAGGACTGGCCGGTGAAAATCAGCATTGGAGTGAATATGGAAGCTAAGGACAAAAACAAGGCAAAAGGCTTTAAGCTTAAAGACCTTTTAAAAAATAAATATGCCCTTATCATCCTTGCTGTGGGTCTGCTTCTCATTCTTATCCCTAATTCAGGGGGAGAAAAGAAAAAAGAAAGCACTGACAGGGAGATTGAAATTCCCTCTTTTACCCTGTCACGGGAGGAAGAAAGGCTTCAGAAGCAGCTTTCCAAAATAAAGGGGGCAGGCAGGGTGTCTGTGCTTTTGTCAGTTTCCGGAAGCGTGCAAAGGCAGCTTGCAGAAAGCGGTGAGGAAACCCTTGTTATCTCTGCCTCCGGCGGGGAGCAGGTGGTGGATATATATTATGTAAACCCAGGGTACACGGGAGCTGTTATAGTTTGTGACGGTGCCCAGTCGGCTCAGGTAAGGCTTGAAATAACTCGGGCAGTCTGTGCTTTTACGGGGCTTACTTCGGTGCAGGTTATGGTGATCCAGATGGCTTAGGATAAGGCTTTTAGCAAGGGAAAGTAAAAAACTTTTGAAATACCGCCGGAGGGCGAAATATTTATTCTATTCAGGAGGAAAAGAAAATGAGCAAAACCAAAAGGAACATCACAATAGCGGCGGTGCTGCTGTGCCTTTGCGCGGCAGTGTATTTAAACTGGTCCTATAACAATAGGACGGCAGATGAGGTTATGGCCGACGCAGAGCTTGCAAGCGCAAAGTCCCAAGAGGAAATGAGCCTTGAAACCGAGGCGGATGCCTTAGTCTCTGACTATTTTGCCCAGGCAAGGCTTACCCGTCAGCAGTCTCGAGACGAGGCAATAAGCCTTCTAGAGGCGGCGGCCACCTCAGAGGCGGCATCTCAGGAAACCATCGACAGTGCCATAAGCACAATTGCCGTTATGGCAAACTACTCCATGCTGGAAACTCAAATCGAAAACCTGCTTATTGCCAAAAACTTTGCCGAGTGCGTGGCCTTCATAAGCGCTGAGGGAGTAACTCTTGCAGTGCCCGCTCCTGCCGACGGGCTTTTGGCCGAGGAAGTGGCAAGGATTACCGACGCTGTAATAGCCGAAACAGACTTTAACGCAACGCAAATTAAAATCATTGAAGTTAAAAGCGGACAGGTGGCTCTTCAGGATGCATCAGCTGCGGGAAACATTGACGAAACCCTTACAGGCAGCACCTATAATGAGGATGAAATATACCAAAGCGGCAGCATACTTGAGTAATGTGTAATTTTGCTTTATTTTTTCGGATAACTGTGGTAAAATAACTTTTAGGCCGAAGGGACTTGGCCTTCAGACCACAAGGAGGTAGCGAAAATGGCTGACAGCTATATTACCACAGTAACCGAAAAAGGAAGCATCAAAATATCCGAGGACGTTATCGCTGTAATGGTCGGCGCCGCAGTTGCGGAGGTTGACGGGGTCGGCGGCCTTTCAAACACCGTTGGAAACGAAATTTTAGACCTCATCGGCAAAAGAACTCTTTCAAAAGGCATTAAAGTCACGCTGGAGGATGACAGCATCACAGTGGATGTTCTTATCATGATTAACTTCGGCGGAGTTATTAAGGAAATTGCGGAAAATGTCCAACAGGCGGTGACAAACGCTTTAGAGGCTATGACAGGACTTAGCCCTATGGTAAACGTTCATGTCAGCGGAGTGTCCTTTCCAAAAACAAAGTAATAAAAAAGCAGCAAAGCGGAGACTTTTTCTCTCCGCTTTTTGTTCATTTATCTTGATAACACACCAAAACACACAGGTGCAAAATTCCTTTTTATTTCGGAGGAGAAATATATGACGAGAACCGTGGC
Source organism: uncultured Oscillospiraceae bacterium (assembly GCA_964617335.1). Taxonomy (GTDB): domain Bacteria; phylum Bacillota; class Clostridia; order Oscillospirales; family Oscillospiraceae; genus UBA2658. The sequence goes on along the minus strand of CAZTXG010000021.1, from coordinate 20,875 downwards.
AAGGGAAATTGCCGTGCAGCTTGTTTTCAGCCTTGCCGGCAGGCAGCAGGACACAGGGGAGCTGCTGGAGGGCTTTTTCAACAAGGAGTATTACGAAAGCCTTACAGATGAAAGCGAACTTTTTGCAGACTACCCCTCAAAAAAGCAGATAGCATATATATATGCCGTTGTAAACGGCGTTTCGGAGCATTCGGACGAAATTGACGCTTATATCGAAAAATACGCCAAGGGCTGGAAGATTTCCCGCATTTCCCGCATTGCTCTTTCAATTTTGCGCACAGCCATCTTCGAGGTGCTGTATATGGACGAGGTGCCCGACAGCGTTGCAATAAACGAGGCGGTGGAGCTTTCAAAAGGCTATGTTGAGCAGGAGACAGCGTCCTTTATTAACGGCATTTTAGGCAGCTTCATGCGTGGGGAGAGGGGCTTTTCCCCTCTGTCGGAGGAGCCTATTGAGAGAAATGCCGAAGCAGCCGAAGAAAACGAAGCAGCCGAGAAAAAAGAATCTGCAGAGCAAGAGGGTGATTCGGCTGTTACAATGCCGGAGGAAGGCTAATGGAAATGGCAAGCTTATCCGTAACGGAGGTTAATAATTATATAAAGAATCTTTTGGATTCTGATTTGCTGCTTTCGGGGCTTTCCATAAAAGGCGAGCTTTCCAATTACAAAATATACCCCTCGGGACATCACTATTTCACCCTAAAAGACGCTGAAAGCTCTATTCGCTGCGTAATGTTCAAATCAAACGCCTCAAAGCTTTCCTTTGTGCCGGAGGCCGGCATGGGGGTTACGGCTATGGGGCGGATTTCCGTATATCCCAGAGACGGGGCCTATCAGCTTTACTGCACAGGGCTTTTGCAGGAAGGGCAGGGGGACTTGCACGCAGCATTTGAAAAGCTTAAGGAAAAGCTGGCTAAAGAGGGGCTTTTTGATGCTGAATATAAAAAGCCTTTGCCTCGATTTCCAAAGACCATCGCTGTTATAACCTCCTCGGCAGGAGCTGCGGTACGGGACATTATAAGGGTTTTGGGAAAGCGCTGGCCCATGACAAAGCTTGTCATTTTGCCTGTTCGTGTCCAAGGAGCCGAAGCTCCGGCGGAAATTGCCGGTGCCATACGCTATGCCGATAAACACAAGGTTGCAGACCTTATAATTACAGGACGGGGCGGCGGCTCTATTGAGGACCTTTGGGCCTTTAACGACGAGGGGGTGGCAAGGGCAATTTTTGCCTGTGAAACACCCATTATTTCCGCTGTGGGGCATGAGCCTGATGTTACCATAGCAGACTATGTGGCGGACCTTCGTGCGGCAACTCCCTCAAATGCCGCCGAGCTTGCAGTCCCTGACCAAAGCGAAATGCAAGAGGCTATTTATAGCTATGAACAGCGCCTTGCCCATTCCATGGGAAAGCAGCTTGAGGCTAATAGGGCAAGGCTGACTGACCTTTCATCCCGCCGCGTTCTTTTAAGGCCAACGGCATATATAGACCAAAAGCGTCAGGAGTTAGACAGTCTTTCCGAGGCTCTTTTATCCCGTTATGAAAGGGGGCTTCACAAAAGAAAGCAAGACTACATACGTCTTGCCGCCTCTTTGGATGCCCTAAGTCCTTTGAAGGTTCTTTCAAGAGGATATGCCATGACAACAGACGAAAATGGCAGGGCTGTAAGCTCTGTTTCAACTATTAATAAGGGTGACAAACTTAATGTAAGCCTTTCCGACGGAAGGCTTTTATGCACGGTTACGGATAAGAAAAAGCTGCCTATTGAAAAAAAGGCAAAAGCTTCAACTAAGGAAAATAAAGCGGGAGGTAATACCTGTGGCGACAAGTAAGCAAAGCTTTGAGCAGTCTATGGGGCGGCTCGACGAAATAGTAAAACTTTTGGAAAAAGGCGAGGCTCCCCTTTCCGAGTCTCTGGCGCTTTTTGAGGAGGGTACAGCCCTTATTTCAAAATGCGGTAAATTATTAGACGAGGCCGAGCAAAAGGTTATGAAGCTTAAAAAAGGCATAGACGGCGAGCCGGAGGAGCTGCCCTTTGATGAGGGTCAGCAGTCGTGACTGTCTTGGAAAAATACAAGGAAATGATAGAAAATCAGCTGGAAAAGCTTTTTACTCCAGATGAGGCTTTTCCCCAAAAGCGCCTTCTTGAAGCCATGAATTACAGCCTAACGGCAGGGGGGAAGCGCCTTCGTCCGATTTTGGTTTTGCTGTTTTGTAAGGCAGCTGGGGGAGAAGTTGAAAAGGCTTTGCCCCTTGCCTGCGCTCTTGAAATGCTCCACACCTATTCTTTGATCCACGACGATTTACCCTGTATGGATAATGATGATCTGCGGCGGGGAAAGCCATCCAACCACAAGGTTTTTGGTGAGGCGGGGGCAATTTTAGCCGGAGACGCCCTTCAAGCGGAGGCCTTTGGGATAATCCTGCGAAGTGAAATACCCTTTGAAGCCCGTGTTGCCTGCGCCGAGGCTCTGGCGGCAGCAGCAGGGGTTGACGGTATCTGCGGCGGTCAGCAGCTTGATTTGGAAGGGGAAGAAAGAGAGCTTTCCGAAGATGAAATAAGCTTTTTGCAAAGTGCCAAAACCGGCAGCCTTTTTGTAGCCGCCTGTAAAATTGGAGCAATTGCCGCAGGGGCAAATGAAAAAAAGCTTGAGGCTGCCTGCCTTTACGGAGCTTCTTTGGGAGCGGCTTTTCAGATAAGAGACGATATGCTTGACGAAATTTCAAGTGAGGCAGAACTGGGAAAAACCATAGGCAAAGATAGGCGTGTGGGCAAAAAAACATTTATGACCCTCTACGGCGAGGAAAAATGTGAGCAGATGATGGAAAAGCTTAGCCAAAACGCAAAAAATGCTGTGAGAGCAGCCTTTTTAGAAAGCTCTGAGCTTTGCGACCTTGCCGACAGCTTATGCAAGAGAAGAAACTGATGAAAATAATAGATAAAATATTCATATAATAATGAATAAACCACCAAAAACCGTCTGCTTCCCCTTGTAAAAGCGGACGGTTTTTGGTATCATAATCCCATGTTGTAAAATATAAGGCAGCGCGGGATTTTATTAGGTCAGAGGCGCTTAAAGCCTTGCCGGTTTAGGGAAAATTCGGAAAGGCAGGCCTTTTTATAAGAGGAAAACACTTTGAACATTCTTGATACAATTGATTCAACTGAAGATATAAAAAAGCTGGAAGTTCCCCAACTTAAGGAGCTTTCCCTTGAAATACGAGAGTTTTTGCTTGAAAATGTCGCAAAAACCGGCGGGCATCTTGCCTCAAACCTTGGTCTTGTTGAAACCACTCTAGCTATTCACAGGGTTTTTGACACGGCTGTTGACCGCTTGGTTTTTGACGTGGGTCACCAGTGCTATGTCCACAAAATTCTCACGGGAAGGAAAGAGCGCTTTTCCACTTTGCGATGTCTTGATGGACTTTCGGGCTTTCCAAAGCCTGAGGAAAGTATTCATGACGCTGCCATTGCAGGCCATGCTTCAAGCTCTGTTTCTGTGGCTCTCGGCATGGCAAGGGCCCGCAGTTTAAAAGACGAGGACTACAATGTTTTGGCCCTTATAGGCGACGGGGCCTTAACCGGCGGCCTTGCCTATGAGGGGCTTTGCAATGCCGGCAGCTCCGGAGAGCCTATTATTGTAATTTTAAATGACAACGGTATGTCCATAGACTCCAATGTAGGGGGCATATCAAGACTTTTGTCAAAGCAAAGGGTAAAGCCCGCTTATTTTAAATTTAAGCGGCGCTACCGACGGCTATTTTCTCATTTTCCCGCTCTTTACCGCTTTAACCACCGTATAAAAGAGTGGTTTAAACGTATTTTAATCCCCGGCACAATGTTCAGCGACTTGGGCTTTCATTATTTAGGCCCTGTGGACGGCCACGACCTTGTTCAGCTTGAGGCAGTATTGCGCTGGGCAAAGGAGCTAAAAGAGCCGGTTTTGGTTCATGTGGTCACCCAAAAGGGAAAGGGCTATGAGCTTGCGGAAAAAAATCCCGAGGCCTATCATGGAGTTGGCAGCTTCGACAAGGAAAAAGGTGTTGACGAAGGCTGCCATAAAGACTTTTCCGCCGCCTTTGGGGACAGCCTAACAGAGCTTGCGGAAAAAGACGAGGGCATCGTTTCCATAAGCGCTGCCATGTGCGCCGGAACGGGGCTTTCAGCCTTTGCCGAAAAATATCCAGACCGGTTTTTTGATGTGGGCATAGCCGAGGGTCATGCCGCCGCCATGGCGGCAGGTCTTGCAAAGCAGGGGCTAAAGCCGGTTTTTGCGGTTTATTCAACTTTTTTACAAAGAAGCTTTGATATGCTTATTCACGATATTGCCCTTTCCGGTCTCCATGTGGTTTTAGCTGTAGACAGGGCGGGAATAGTCGGCAGAGACGGGGAAACTCATCAGGGAGTTTTTGACGTTTCATATCTTGCCTGCATTCCCCGAATGGCTGTTATGTGTCCCGCCAGCTATAAAGAGCTTTCTGAAATGCTAAACCTTGCCTTGTATAAAATTGATGGTCCTGTGGCCCTGCGCTATCCCCGCGGCTGTGAGGGGGAGTATTCCTCGGAAAACTGCGACGCTGCCACTGTCATTTTACAAGAGGGTGAGGACATTACCTTAGTTGCCTATGGCACTATGATAAATAAGATCATAGAGGCGGGGGAAATCTTGGCCCAGGGGGAAGTTTCGGCGGAAATAATAAAGCTTAACATGATAAATCCCATTGATAAAGAAAAGATTTTAGAGTCCCTTGCCAAAACGGGGCGGCTGCTTTGTGCCGAGGATGTCTGCGCCCATGGCAGCATAGGTTCAAGACTTTTGGAAATTTGCGCAAGGCAGGGGCTTTGCCTTAAAGGCTCAAAAACCTTAAATCTTGGAAACGGCATAGTCCGTCAAGGGGAGCCGGAGGAGCTTTTAAGCCTCTATGGCTTAGACGGTGAGGCAATTGCTTTTTCGGCAATAGAGCTTATTGCGGAAACAATGGAGGAAGCCGGGGAAACAGCGGAGGACGAAAATGAAGAAGACGAGGCTTGACCAGCTTGTTTTTGACAGAGGGCTGACGGAAAGCCGTGAGCGGGCGAAAACCTCTGTTATGGCAGGACTTGTGTATGTTAACGGGCAAAAAGCTGACAAGCCCGGGGCAGCGGTTTCCGAGGACGCTTTAATAGAGCTGCGGGGAAAGGCCCTGCCCTATGTAAGCCGCGGGGGTCTTAAGCTTGAAAAAGCTCTTAAGGTGTTTGACTTTAAGCCCGAAGGCCTTGTCTGCATAGACTGCGGCGCCTCCACCGGCGGCTTTACAGATGTGCTTTTAAAAAACGGTGCGGCAAAGGTTTATGCTGTTGATGTGGGCTATGGTCAGCTTGCCTGGAGCCTTAGAACCGACAGCCGGGTTGTTTCCATGGAAAGAACAAATATCCGCCATGTAAAAGCTGATATGCTTGACGAAGCGCCCCAGCTTGCGGTTATGGACTTGTCATTTATCTCCTTAAAGCTTGTTTTACCTGTGGTGAGGGAGCTTTTAACAGATGAGGGTAAGCTTATCTGCCTTATAAAGCCTCAGTTTGAAGCAGGAAAAGAAAAGGTTGGCAAAAAGGGAGTTGTGCGGGATTTTGCCGTGCATATAGAAGTGCTGTCAGAATTTATGGACTATGCGCCTGGGTTTGGATATACGGTTTTGGGGCTTTCCTTCTCTCCTATAAAAGGCCCCGAAGGAAACATTGAGTATCTGGCCCACTTGGGAAAGGGCAGTTTCACAGGGCCTGAAATTGACATAGAGCAGGTAGTTGAAGCTTCCAAAAATGAGTTGGGAGACTAAAAAATCTGTAAGCTTTTTTAATAGGAGGGGTTTTGTGTCTAATGAAAAACCGCATATAGTTTTATGCCCGAATCCGGAGCGAGACGAGGGACTCCTTGTTACAATGAAGACTGCCTGCCTTCTCGAAAATGCCGGACTGAAGGTTATTATAAGTCCTGTGTATACAAACAAAGACCATGAGGAACTTTTTAGCAAGTTTGAAAGAATTTCTCTTGAAAAGGCTGTATGCGGGGCGGGGCTTCTTATCTGCCTCGGCGGTGACGGAACCATTTTAAAGGCCGCCCGTACCATTATGAAGCGTCCTGTTCCAATGCTTGGGATAAACCTTGGACACAAGGGGTTTATGGCAGAGCTTGAACCGGAGCAGGAGGATTTGCTTTTAAAAGCGGCTATGGGCGAGTATTCATGCATAGAGCGTATGATGATTGATGTTGAGCTTATAAGAGACGGAAAGCTTATCTACAGCGACACCGCCTTAAACGAGGCCATACTCTGCGGAACCGCTACAACTTTAAAAATGAGGGCCTATGGCGACGGCTCAAAAATAACCGAGTATGCAGGAGACGGGATAATAATAGCCACACCCACAGGCTCCACAGCCTATTCTCTTTCCGCAGGCGGCTCTATGGTGGAGCCAACGGCGGCAAACATACTGCTTACTCCGATTTGCGCCCACCTTATAACGGCAAGACCTTTTGTTTTGGCTCCGGATAGGAATGTTAAGGTGATAAGCTATGGAAACAGCGGGAAGAAAATTTGGCTTTCGGTGGACGGCGGCGAAATTATTCCCTTTTACGACGGGGACGAGCTTAGAATAAAACGCTCTGATTACACCACTGTTATGGCGAAAGTTTCAGATAAAAGCTTTTATGACATTGCTTTTGAAAAGTTAGGAGAGAGGGCATGAAAACTTCAAGACAAAGTAAGATTCTTGAAATAATCGCGTTAAGAGATGTGGAGACTCAGAACCAGCTTATAGAGCTTTTGGCAGAGCAGGGATTAAAAAGCACCCAGGCAACACTTTCCCGCGACATAAAGGAGCTTCGACTTGTAAAAGAGCTAAGCACCACGGGAAAATACCGCTATGTGGCCGCCGGACGGGACGAGTTTACAGATTTTGACCTGCGGCTTAAAAAAATCTTCCGTGAAAGCGTTACCTCCTATGCCTGCGCCCAGAACATCATTGTTATAAAAACCATGCCCGGACTTGCTCCCGCTGCCTGTGCCGCCTTAGACAGTATGGAGATAGACGGACTTGTGGGAACCCTGGCAGGGGACGACACCGCCTTTCTCGCCATGAAGGATATACATTACGCGGTGGAATTTGAAAAGGAAATCGAATCGCTGCTGTAATCACAGATAAACCGCACAGAAGTAAGCTAAAAATCGGCGGCTTTTCTGTGCCGGACAAGGGAGATGAGCTTGTGCTTTTAGACCTTCATATTGAAAATATTGCCGTAATAGAGCGGGCGGATATAAGCTTTGCCCCCGGACTAAATGTTTTAACAGGTGAGACGGGAGCGGGCAAATCCATTGTTATAGATGCTTTGCAGGCTGTTTTGGGCGCTAGAACAAGCCGTGAGCTTGTGCGCACAGGGGCAGAAAAGGCCTTGGCAAGCGCCGTGTTTTCCTCGTCTCGGGCAGACAAATGGCTTGAGGATAACGACCTTTTAAGTGAGGACGAGCTTATTTTACAGCGCAGAATCACAGAAGACGGAAAATCCTCATGCAGAGTTTGCGGCTCTCCCGTAAGCGCATCCCAGCTTCGTGAGCTTTCCTCCTTGCTTTTGGACATACACGGGCAAAATGACGGACGGCAGCTTATGGACGAAACAAGGCATCTGTCATATCTTGACGGCTTCGGCTCTTATGGTAAGCTTTTGGAGTCTTATATACAGGAGTATGAAAAGTTTCGCTCCATAAAAAAAGAAATAAAAAGACTTTCCATGGACGAGGACGAGAAAAACCGCCTTGCGGAAAAGCTAAAAGAGCTTGTGGAGGAAGTTGAGGAGGCAGACCTTCGTCCCGGTGAGGAAGCGGAGCTATCTTCACGAAGTGAGCTTATGAGAAACTCCGAAAAGCTAAGAGAAGCTTTAAACTCTGCCTATGACTCCCTTTATGGTGCGGATGAAAGCGCCGCCGTGCTGACAGACTTTGCGGCAGATGAAGTTTCCCGGGCGGCGAGATACTGCGCCGAGCTTGCAGAAGTGGAATCGGCCTTAAAAGATGCCAGCTTCACCTTGAAGGATGCCGCCGAAACCCTTAGGGATTTTCTTGGGGGAATAGACTTTTCGCCGGAGGAACATGACAGGCTGGAATTAAGACTTTCAAAGCTGCGGCGGCTTTTTAAAAGATACGGAGCCGAGGAAGCAGAGCTTTTGGAAAAGCTTGGGGATGCAAAAGAAAAGCTTTCCGATCTTGAGTATTCCGACGACAGGATAGCAAAGCTTACAAGCCGGCTTGAGCAGCAGCGGCAGGAAACAAAAAAGGCGGCAGGGGAGCTTACAAAGGCAAGAAGCCGTGCCGCAAAGGAGCTTCAGAAACGCATTGAGGATGAATTAAAGGAACTTGCCATGCCCTCGGTTAGCTTTTTGGTTGACATAAGTCCAATAGACAGCGAAAACGGCTTTGACAAAACAGGGGGCGACACTGTGCGCTTTCTAATGTCGGCCAACAAGGGGGAAAAGCCCGGACCTATAAGCAAGATTGCCTCCGGCGGTGAGCTATCCCGTATTATGCTGGCTATGAAAAACGTTTTTTCGGAAAACGATTTAGTTGAAACCTTGGTTTTTGACGAAATTGACACGGGAGTTTCCGGTGTTGCCGCCCAAAGAGTCGGTGAAAAGCTGTGCGAGCTGTCTCGGCGCAAGCAGGTTTTATGTGTTACACACCTGCCCCAGATAGCGGCCATGGCAGACACCCATTTTCATATCGAAAAGTCAGAGCGGGAAGGGCGCACCTATACGAGTGTTACCCCCCTTGACTTTGAGGGCAGAAAAAGGGAGCTGGCTAGGCTTCACGGGGGAGACAACATTACGGAAAACACCCTTATATCCGCAGGCGAGCAGCTTAAAGCTGCGGAGGATTTTAAAAAAGGGATTTAAAACTTGAGAATGACCGGTAAGGGCAGGGAAACTTAAAGCCCTATATAAACCGGAGGAAAGGATAAAAGAAAATGAAAATTTATGAGGAACTCAAGGCCCGCGGCCTTATAGCTCAGGTTACAAATGAGGAGGAGATAAGCAAGCTTTTAAACGAAGGAAAGGCAACCTTTTACATTGGCTTTGATCCCACGGCGGACTCTTTGCACGTTGGCCACTTTATGGCTTTGTGCCTTATGAAGCGTCTTCAAATGGCAGGAAATAAGCCCATTGTCCTTCTTGGCGTTGGAACCACCATGATTGGTGACCCCTCGGGGCGCACAGATATGCGCAGTATGATGACAGAGGAAACCATAAGGCAAAACGGCGAGTGCTTTAAGCGCCAGATGGAAAAGTTTATTGATTTTTCTGAAGGGAAGGCCCTCATGGTAAATAATGCCGACTGGCTTATGGAGCTTAAATATGTGGAGCTGCTCCGTGAGGTTGGCTCCTGCTTTTCCGTTAACAATATGCTTAGAGCCGAATGCTATAAGCAGCGGATGGAAAAGGGCCTGTCCTTCCTTGAATTTAACTATATGATAATGCAAAGCTATGATTTTTATGCCCTTTTTCAGCGTTACGGCTGCAACCTTCAGTTCGGCGGTGACGACCAGTGGAGCAATATGCTCGGCGGCACGGAGCTTATACGTAAAAAGCTTGGCAAGGATGCTCACGCCATGACAATAACCCTGCTGCTCAACTCCGAGGGCAAAAAAATGGGTAAAACCGTTTCCGGCGCCGTTTGGCTTGACCCCAACAAAACCTCCCCCTACGATTTCTACCAGTACTGGCGAAATGTTGGAGATGGGGATGTGCTCAAATGTCTGCGTATGCTCACCTTCCTGCCTGTTGAGCAGATTGATGAAATGGACAAATGGGAGGGCGAAAAGCTCAATGAAGCCAAGGAAATTTTGGCCTATGAGTTAACTAGTCTTGTCCATGATGAGGACGAGGCGAAAAAAGCCAGAGAAACCTCTAAAGCTCTCTTTTCCACAGGGGGCGACCTTGCGAATATGCCCACGACAGAGCTTTCTGAAAGCGAGCTTGCAAACGGGAGCATAGATATTTTAAGTCTTCTTGTTAAAAGCGGCCTGACCCCCTCTAAGTCTGAGGCAAGACGGGCCGTGCAGCAGGGGGGAGTTGAGGCTGCGGGAGAGAAAGTTTCAGATATTTCTAAGACCTTTACCAAGGAGGATTTGGAAGGGGAAGGCCTTGTGCTGAAAAGGGGAAAGAAAAGCTATAATCGTCTTATACTCAAATAAGGGATTCGTTTTAAAAACTTTTAACTATGTGCTATAATGACCGTTGGGACTTGTTTGCCCTACGGTCATTATCATAAGCTGCATGGCGGGAGGTGCCGTGATTTGGAAGGTTTTTTTGACAGCCTATCCTCTTTTTTTACCATACCGGAGCTTACGGGTGCAATCGGCGCTTTTTTAACGTATTTTATATACTTTTCCCGATTTATGCTGCCTATTGCGGCAATTGCCGTTTTAAGCCGCTGTGTGCGGTCTATGCTAAGGGAACACTATGAGCCTGAGGTCTGGGGCTATCTCGACCTGCCCGATGGTTCAAGGGTTCCTTTGCGCCACTGGGAATGCACAGTTGGAAGCGCTAAGTCCTGTGATGTGGTTGTGCGGGACATAAGCGTTTCAAAAAACCATGTGGTGCTAATTCGTGATGAGTTTGGAAACTGGGGAGTTCACGATATCGGCTTAAACGACGGTTCCGGAGTAAACGGCCTTGTTATAGGAGACGAGGGTGCTGCCTTGGAAGATGGGGACAGCTTAAATCTTGGGGATTGCGACCTTCGCTTTTTCAATCTGACAGAGGAGGAGCGGGGGATTATAGCAGAGCGCCGCACAGCTCCCGGCAGGGAGATTTCACCCTTCAATATGTTTTTTTACGTCAGCATTTGCCAGTTTCTCCTTGCCTTATCTCAGGTATATAACGCCCAGCCGGAGTATAAAAGCGTGATTGCCCTGTCTTTCACAGCGCTTTTTGCCGCCATGTGGCTGTATTATATTGCCATGCGGGCCATGGGAAGGCTGGGCCTTGAGGTGGAAGCCATTGCGTTTTTTCTAAGCTCACTGGGGCTATCCGTAACGGCAAGCTCTGTGCCGGAAAATCTTTTAAAGCAGGTTTTTCTGCTTTTGGCCGCCATTGTTTTGTTTGTAATACTGGGCCTTTGGCTGCGTGACCTTAAAAGAGTTAAGCGCACACGAAACCCCGCTGCAATTGCCGCCATTGCCCTTTTACTCATAAACCTTGTTTTCGGTCAGGAATATTTCGGTGCGAAAAACTGGCTTTCCATAGGCGGCTTTTCCTTTCAGCCCTCGGAATTTGTGAAGATAATTTACATCTATGCCGGAGCCGCCACCATGGACAAGCTGTTTAGAAAGCGAAACCTTATAGTTTACATCGCCTTTTCCGCCGTCTGCGTCGGTGCTCTGGCCTTAATGGGAGACTTTGGAACGGCACTGGTTTTCTTTGCCGCCTTTCTGGTTATTTCTTTTATGAGGAGCGGCAGCATAGGTACTGTGCTGCTTGCCGTCACCGGAGCGGGGCTGGCAGGTTTTCTTGCCTTAAGTGTTAAGCCCCATATAGCCCAGAGGTTTTCCGCCTGGGGTCATGTTTGGGAGGATATTTACGACAAGGGTTATCAGCAGGTTCGTGCAATATCTGCCGCCGCCTCGGGAGGGCTTTTCGGCCTTGGGGCAGGCAAGGGCTGGCTGCATAACATAATCGCCGCTGACACAGACCTTGTTTTTGGAGTTTTAAGTGAGGAACTGGGGCTTATTGTGGCTGTTTGCGCTGTTGCGGCAATAATTGTGCTGGCACTTTTTACAGTGCGCAACGCCTCTCAGTCCCGCTCTGCTTTTTTCGTAATTGCCGGCTGTGCTTCGGTTTCCATGATGATGGTTCAGCTGGGGCTAAACGTTTTTGGCTCCTTAGATATTTTGCCCTTTACAGGGGTTACTTTTCCCTTTGTTTCAACTGGCGGCTCAAGTCTTATTTCCTGCTGGGCCTTACTCGCCTTTATAAAGGCCACAGACACCCGAAAAAAAGCAAGCTTTACAAATCGTGACCCCGATAAAATGCCTGATTACAACGAGTTTTCACGCTTACATGAGCAAGCGCAGCAGGATGCTTTTGGGGATGATGAGCAGTTTTCCTCAGACATTTTGCCCTATGGGCAAAACGAGCAAGGCGACACGGAACATCCAAAGCGAAACCTCTTTGACAGACGAGGCGAAAAAAGGAGGCCTTTAAAGTGAAAAAGATAAAAAGGCGGGCCTTTTTTGCCCTGATAATTGCGTTTTGCCTGCTTATTGGAATGGCAGTCTGGCTTATAAGACTTTGGGAAAACGGCTCTGACTGGGTTATGCTAAGGGCAAATCAAAGCGTTTTTTACAATGGCGTTTTAGATGTTGGAACCTTAAAGGACAGAAACGGCCTTGTGCTGGCAAAGGCAGGGGACGGTGTTTTTTCCTATGCCGAGGACGAAAGCGTGAGAAGGGCCTGTCTTCACGCAGTTGGGGATTATGCCGGAAATTTTGGTTCCGGTGCCTTGACAGCCTTTGACTATAAGCTTGCCGGCTATGATTTTATAAACGGTGTATCAAGCTTTAAAGGTGAGGGCGCAAGCCTGCGTCTTTCAATAGACGCGGATTTTAACACCGCGGCATACGATGCCTTGGCAGGCAGGCGGGGGGCTGTGCTTTTATCAAACTATAAAACAGGAGAGATACTGTGCATGGTTTCCTCCCCCAGCTATGACCCCAATAATCCTCCTGATGTATCCCTTCCCCAGTACGAGGGAGCTTACTTAAACCGCGCCTTAGGGGCAAGCTTTACCCCCGGCTCCGTGTTTAAACTTATCACCTTAGCCGCCGCCATGGAAAATATTCCCGATTTATATGAGCGCCGGTTTTATTGTGAAGGCAGTGTAAACCTTGGGGGAGATACTGTTAGCTGCACAGGGCATCATGGTGAGCAGACCATTGAGCAGGCCCTTGCCAACTCCTGCAACGTGGCTTTTTCCGAGCTTTCTCAAGAATTGGGAAGTGAAGTTTTAGCGGAATACGCTGAAAAATACGGCTTTTTAGAAAGCCTTTCCATAGATGGAATAGAAACTGCCAAAGGGCGCTTCGATAAGGCCGAGGGCGGGACTTCGGACTTAAGCTGGTCTGGGATAGGCCAATATAATGACCTTGTTTCGCCTGTCTCCATGCTAAGGTATGTTTCGGCTATTGCAAACAAGGGGACGGCGAAAGAGCTGACCCTTTTGAAAAACGGCAAAACCGGAAAAAGCAGCCTTATGAGCAGCGAAACTGCGGAAAAAATCTCCCAGATGATGAACTATAATGTCTCCTATGCCTATGGAAGCTCCCTTTTCCCCGATATGAAAATTTGTGCCAAAACCGGAACGGCAGAGGTGGGGGGAGAAAATTCCCACGCCTGGTTTGCGGGCTTTTTGGATGACAGCAAAAATCCCTATGCCTTTGTGGTGCTGGTTGAAAACGGCGGGGGAGGACTTTCGGCGGCGGCTCCCGTGGCTTCAAAGCTTTTGCAAGAGGCAATAGGATAGAAAGGGCAAAATTTTAGTTTATAAGATAAAAATAAAACGGAGAATAAAATGACAGATATATCGATTCAAGGCCTTGTTAAAGCCTTTGAACAGGATAAAAATATACTTAACGGCTTGAGCTTCGACGTGGAAAAAGGCGAGAGGGTGGGCATCCTCGGCAAAAACGGTGCGGGGAAAACAACACTTTTCCGCATCATGACAGGGCAGATACACAAAGATGAAGGTCAGCTTGTAATTGCTCCGGGAAAGCGGCTTGGACTTATTTCCCAGATACCTGTGTATCCGAAGGAATATACCGTGGAGGACGTTTTAAAAACAGCTCACAGAAGGATTTTTGACCTTGAAGCGAAGATGAAAGAGCTTTCTTCCCAGATGGCGGGAAACAGTTCTGAGGCAATTTTACGGGAATATGACAGGGCAGCCGCGGAATACGAGGGCCTTGGCGGCTATACGGCAGACGCGGAAAGAAGCCGTGTTGCCAATGGCTTGGAGATTTCCGAGCTTATGCGAGGCCAGCTTTTTTCAAAGCTTTCCGGCGGAGAAAAAACTAGAGTTAACCTTGCGAGGCTCATCCTTGAGGACACGGACATTTTGCTGCTGGACGAGCCTACAAACCACCTTGACCTGAAAGCCACCCTTTGGCTTGAGCAGTATCTTGTGAGGTTTCATGGAACGGTCCTTGCAATCTCCCACGACCGCTATTTTCTGGACAGAACGGTGAACCGCATAATCGAAATAACAGATGGCAAGGCGGAGTTTTACAGCGGAAATTACAGCTTTTATGTTGAGGAAAAAAACCGGAGATTCGAAGAACAGCTAAAAAAATACGAGAAAGAGCAAAAGGAGCTTAAAAGGCTTGACGAGGCGGCCACAAGGCTTTATCAGTGGGGCACGGGCAACGAAGCCCTTATGAAAAAATCCTTTGCCATCCGCTCCCGTATGGCGAGGATTGAAAAAACCGACAGGCCCCGGGCCGAGCGGGAAATGCGTATGAAGTTTTCCCAGCGGGATTTTTCCGGAGATGAGGTTTTGCTTATAGACGGGGTTTCAAAATCCTTTGGGGAGAAAACCCTTTTTAAAGACTTGGAGCTTATCATTGAAGGAGGCGAGCGCATAGCCCTCATTGGTGAAAACGGCAGCGGCAAGTCAACTCTTATTAAGCTTATTATGGGTGAGATGCAGCCGGATTCCGGAATGCTGCGCAGAGGGCCATCGGTGAAAACTGCCTACCTGCCCCAGATAATTAAATTTGACGCTCCGGAGCGCAGCCTCTACGACACCATGCTGTATTCTGAAAATTGCACGCCCCAATCGGCAAGAGACAGGCTGGGCAGCTTTAGATTTTCCGGTGAAGATGTGTTTAAGCCCGTATCCGCCCTTTCCGGAGGCGAGCAGAGCAGGCTTCGCCTTTGTATGCTCATGCGAGACGAAATTAACTTTCTTATACTGGACGAGCCTACAAACCATCTGGATATAAGCAGCAGGGAGTGGATTGAGGAGGCTGTGGACAGCTTTGAGCAGGCTATGCTTTTTGTTTCCCACGACCGCTATTTTATTGAGAAATTTGCCAGCCGCATCTGGTTTTTGGAAAACGGCACAATTACGGATTTTCACGGAGGCTATGAGGATTTTCTTGAGTTCCAGAAACGGCAGGAGGAAATCCAGACTGCAAATAAGCAGAAGCAGACAAAAAAGTCAGGGGTAAAAAAAGAAAACACCGGCAAAAAAAGCGGCAATGTGGAAAAACAAATCCAAAGGCTGGAAAAGGAAATAGAAGCTTTGGAGGGTGAGATTGCGGGCCTTGACAGTGAATATGAAAAGTTCGGTTCCGACTACCAAAAGCTTATGGAGCTTGATGAAACAAAGGCAGTCTTAGAGGATAAGCTTGAGGATATGTATGACAAATGGCAGGAGCTTTCCGAAGGGGCATAATTTATAGAGGGCAAAAGATGAAAAAGAAAAAAACTATGAGTAACAAGGTGTTTTTGATTCTGGAAGGGGCACTGCTTTTGCTGGCAGGATTTTTTGCTTTTGGGCTAATAGGCTATATAACTATGGCTCTTGTTTTTCTGGCTGCCGCCTTGCTTGCGGGAGTTTATAAATTGATAGAGCTTTTTTCCCGCAAAAAACCCAAACAGGCCCAAAGCTTAAAAAATGCATTTACTACGGCTGTTTACCTTGCCCTTGCACTGTTTCTCGCAATCGAAATTCCTATAATCGCCGCAGCGAAAACCGACAGGGAACCGGAAGCGTCCTATCTCATTGTTCTTGGGGCGGGGGTGAACGGCACAGAGCCTTCCCTTTCTCTTTTAAACAGGCTAAACGCCGCCTTGGATTACCTTGAAACATATCCGGAGGCAAGGGCTGTTTTGTCCGGGGGGCAGGGGCCGGGAGAGGATATAAGCGAGGCAAGATGTATGTATGACTGGCTAAGCGAAAAGGGGATAGAAAAAGACAGGCTGATATTAGAGGAGAAATCTTCTAAAACCTATGAAAATTTAAAATTTTCTCTCAAAAAGATTCAGGACGAAGGCGGCGGATCTTCGGGAGCTATAGCCCTTGTGTCCAGTGAATACCACCTTTATAGGGCAAAGTATATGGCGAAGGAACTGGGAGCCGAGCCTTTGGGCGTTGCAGCGAAAACGACAAAGCCGGTGCTTAAGGTAAATTACTTTATTCGTGAGGCTGCGGCAGTGCTGGCAATGTGGATTATGTAAACTAAATAGCCGTAGCTTCTTTGGTTTTTATATGCTATATTTTCCTAAGCTGTTAAAATATGATTAAATTTTTCTTTAAGTCGCTGTTATATTGTACAAATTGAAAGCGGCTATATTATGAGTATGAGAAAAAACATAGCAAATGATGTGTTTTACAATCAAAATTTAAGTTTTTCGTTGATTTTATTGTGGATTTAATATAGAATGACGTCAAGCAGTTGTAATATATGCCCTGTATTCACCCTTTAAAAAAGTGGTGATATTGAAAACAGCAAATTAATAAAATAACAACAAATAAAGCTGTTTTCATGATGTGAAGGGTTGTAAGGAGGAAATGGAATGTACGATTCAGAATCATTGGCAAATATGGGTAAATATCGGGTGCGTTTTTCTGGCGGACACGAAGCAATCTATGACTATGATGCCGGGAAACGTTATACATACTCCGACATGGACAAGCGCTCTGATAAGCTTGCGTGGTTTCTAACCGAAAAGATGGGACTTAAAAAAGGTGATAGGATTGGCTTTTGCGCCACAAACTCCGTTGCATTTTTTGATGCATTTTTCGCGACCTACAAAACCGGCATAATTATATCCACATATAATTGTCTCCTGCGGGAGAAGGAGCTTTTTTCCCTTATCGAAGGCGAGAGCCCAAAGGTAATATTCTATTCATTGGAGTTTACCTTCACAGTTGTCGGTCTGCGTGAAGCCGGCTTTACTCAGGAATTTATCTGTCTTGACGATATTATCGGAGAGAACGAAACTTACTGCTACCCCGACATTATGGCCATGGAGGACTATAAGCCTGTTACACCGCCGGAGCTTGACTATGAGGATATACAAATGCTCATCCACACAGGGGGCACAACGGGTCAGCCAAAGGCAGCAAAAATGTCTTTCCGCTCACTTTTCTATAACAGCATAGTCAGTATTTTGGGCTTTCAGCTGACAGAGGACGACACAACAATACTTACCCTTCCTCTTTTCCACACAGCCGGATGGAATGTGCTTACCCTGCCGATTTTACAGACGGGCGGTCGTGTTATCGTCATGCGCGGCTTTAATCCGGAAATGGTTTTAAAGGCTACACGGGAAGAAAAGCCAACAGTTGGCATTTCTGTCGAAACTATGTATAAAGCCATGGCCATGCACCCCGATTTTGGAAAAACAGATTTAACCTGTTACCGTTTTCTGGTTTCCGGTGCCGCACCTACCGGTAAGGAGCTTTTGGAAATATATTGGAACCGGGGCGTAAAAATGGTAAACGCCTATGGCATGACCGAAATCGGCCCTAATAATATGTGTCATCCCATAGGAATGATGAACATAGACATGGTTCGGCAGAAGTGGAACTCCTGCGGCATACCCGCCCCCTTCAATCAGCTTCGCATTTTGGGCGATGACGGAAAGGAAGTGCCTCGTGGAGAGCGAGGGGAGCTTTGCTTTAACGGCAAGCTGCTTTTCTCCGGATATTGGAATAATCAGGCGGCAACAGACGAGATAATGAAGGACGGCTGGGTTCACTCCGGCGACATGGGCTATCTTGACGAGGACGGTTTCTGCTATATAAGCGGCCGGAAAAAGAATATGTTCATATCCGGCGGGGAAAATATCTTCCCGCAGGAAATTGAAGATACTATAATGACTATCCCCGGCATTATGGAAGCTTGTATAATTGGCGTACCGGACCAAAAATGGGGCGAGGTTGGAAAAGTTCTCATTGTTTTGGCTCCCGGTGCGGAAGTCACTAAAAATGATATCATTAAAAAGATTAAAACCGAACTTTCCAGCATAAAGGTTCCAAAATATGTCACATTTGTAGACTCTGTTCCCAAAAACGCAGCGGGAAAAAGAGATATGAACGAAATATATTCTCTCCACGGAAAGTCTCAGGACTAGACTTTACAGTATTTTGAAATAATTGCCGCCGCTCTGTGATTTTTCATAGGGCGGCGAAGCCTTGCAAAAGGTATAAAATCTTGTAAAAAAACTGTATGTATTGCTTGACAAGGGAAAAGCCCCGTGATAAACTAACAAGGCCGCATTGAAGGGGCAACTTAAGAAAAGCCTTGGCTTTCGCCCTAAAAGCGAGACTTCGAGAGAGGAAGGAAAGCTAATGAAGTATGCAATAATTGAAACCGGCGGTAAGCAGTATCGTGTTGCCGAAGGCGATGTCATCTTTATTGAAAAGCTCGGCGTTGAGGATGGCGACAGCGTTACCTTCAACCGTGTTCTTGCAGTTATAGATGAAGCAGGCAGTAAGTTTGGCGCCCCCGTCATTGACGGAGCCGAAGTTTCCGCCAGTGTTCTTAAAAACGGCAGAGCCCGTAAGATTCATGTTTACAAGATGAAGCCTAAAAAAGGCTACCGCCTGTCAAAGGGCCACAGACAGCCCTATACTCAGGTAAAAATAGACGCCATAAAGGCGTAAGTTCCGCAATTTATTTGACACTTGGAGGTGTAAAGCATGGCACATAAGAAGGGAATGGGCTCCACCAGGAACGGCCGCGACAGCGAGTCGAAGCGCTTGGGTCCCAAGAGAGCTGACGGTCAGTTTGTTCTTGCCGGCAACATCCTTGTCAGACAGCGCGGAACCAAGATTCACCCGGGCACCAATGTCGGCCGCGGCGGTGATGACACACTCTTCGCCCTTAAGGACGGCAGGGTTAGGTTTGAGCGCATGGGCAAGGATCGCAAGAAGGTCTCTGTCTACGAAGAATTGGCACAGTAAGCTTTTTAAATGGGTGGGCGGGTATGCCCGCCCATTTTTTATCCCATACTTATAACTAAGAGCTTTTTTCGGACTGAAGTATCCCTCATTGAGGGCAAATTCAGTTATTAAGCGGCGGTTCGGAAAAAGAGTAAGGGTTTTACCGGAGGCTGTTTACTTGCAGCCGGTGCAGGGAAAGGAATGACGGGGAACAATGTTTATAGATAAAGCAACCATCAGCGTTCAGGCCGGAAGGGGAGGCGACGGGGCAATAGCCTTCCACAGGGAAAAATATGTTCCGGCAGGCGGGCCCTCCGGCGGTGACGGCGGCCGCGGCGGGGACGTTATAGTTATAGCTGACGAAAATATGTCAACACTGATGGATTTTCGATATAAGAGAAAATACGCCGCCGAAAACGGCGCCAATGGCAGCGGCAGGCGGCGCAGCGGCAAGGACGGCGAAACAATTACAATTCGGGTTCCCAGGGGAACTCTCATAAGAGACAGGGCCTCCGGCGCCATCATACGGGATATGTCGGATAACGAGCCTTTTGTTCTTGCCAAAGGCGGACGAGGCGGCTGGGGCAACAAGCATTTTGCAACGCCCACAAGGCAGGCGCCCCGCTTTGCAAGGCCCGGTCTTCAAGGGGAAAAGCGTGAGATTGTTTTGGAGCTTAAGCTTTTGGCGGATGTGGGTCTTGTGGGCTTTCCGAATGTGGGTAAATCTACTCTTTTATCTGTTGTATCAAAGGCCCATCCGAAAATTGCAAACTACCATTTCACCACTCTTTATCCAAATCTCGGCGTTGTTTACGTTAAAGACGGGGTATCCTTTATTATGGCGGATATTCCGGGAATTATAGAAGGGGCCAGCGAGGGGGCAGGGCTGGGTCATGATTTTTTGCGTCATGTAGATAGATGCAGGCTGCTTATACACCTTGTTGACGTTTCCGGAAGTGAGGGCCGTGACCCCATAGAGGACTTTGAAACTATAAATCGGGAGCTTAAAGAATACAGCCCAGAGCTTGCGGAAAGACCCCAAATAGTTGCCGCCAATAAATGCGACCTTCTGCCGGAGGACAGCACTCTTTTAGATGAGCTGCGGAGCTATGCGGAAGCGGCAGGCTATGAATTTTTTGAGATGTCGGCTGCCACCCACTCAGGCACTCACGAGCTTATGCTAAGGGCGGCGGAAAAGCTTTCGGGGCTTCCGCCGGTTATATACTATGAGCCGGATTATGTTGAACCGGAGCCTGTTATAGAAACCTCCGAGGACCTTATTATCGAACAGTATGACGACTGCTGGATTGTTGAAGGGCCTTGGCTTGAAAAGCTTATAAGCCGCGTGAACTTCAGTGATTATGAGTCACGAATGTATTTTGACAAAATGCTCCGAGATGCCGGAATTTTCGATAGGCTGGAGAATATGGGCATACAAGACGGGGATTTGCTTTGTATGTATAATTTGGAGTTTGAATACCAATCCTAAAGCTTTTGCAGAATAAGTTCACAGAAAACAAACAAAGAAAAAGGGGGAAGAAACTTCCCCCTCCTGGCAAAATGCCAATTATTTTATGCCGTTTTCGTATGCTTCAATCATCTTTTTGACCATCTGTCCGCCAACACTGCCTGCCTGACGGGAGGTAAGGTCGCCATTGTAGCCCTGAGTTAGGTTTACGCCTACCTCGGAAGCGGCTTCCATCTTAAAACGATTCATTGCTTCACGGGCATTGGGGTTAACTAATTTGTTGCTGTTAGCCATGATTTCTTACTCCTTCTCTTTATATTGATTTTGACTATTCGAGCTTTTTATCGCCCGACTATATCTTCTCCAGCCTCATTTTGCTTATACGGGAAAAAAAGATGCAATTTCTTGAAAAAGAGGTTTATATCGGATTTAAT